>JANPLU010000025.1:0-9424 GCA_031422435.1 Acaryochloridaceae cyanobacterium VAR_48_metabat_390 | reverse complement strand
CAGCGAGATAATGCTCACGAGGACATGGCGGTTTCGGTTTGGCTCCTCTATGCCCCTTCTCTTTACCACTCCAGTCCTCTAGCTCGGTTTCATGCTGCTCTAGTTTGGCCTGATACTCAAGCTCTGATTCGGATTGCAGATTATCTAAAGGATGGTTAATCGCTCTAAGGATAGGTGATTTTTTAGAACCGCTTTCGCCCACAATACCTACCCACATAACAGGGGACACGATAAACCCTGTTGCTGGGTTTAGTTCTAGCAAGGTTCCTGTTCTAAGTTGAGATGCTGCAATCGGTAGTAGCGTTGAAATATAAGCCTCATGGGGCAGGTTTAGCCGATCTGCAACATATCGAATGGGGGTTAGAATCTCGTCACCAAACAGTTGAGGTCTGGCAACTTCTCCCATTGCCATAATGTTTCTGACTTCAGACTCTACGCCGCTATCATCTGAGGTTGGTAAACGATGCCCACGGGCGATCGCCACAGACTTAGCGGCCTGATAGACAGCACTAGGGCTACACCCAGCGTGACAAATGAAGCCGCCGCTGTCATGGTCAACATGCAAACTATCCTCTGAGTCACCGTTATGGGCTGGGCATTTTGCCGTGATCCAACCTTTGCGACCATTGACCTTAAACCCGTCAAGAAATTTGGCATACACCTTGATATCGTCTGCTGTGGTTTCCTTCTGACAAACGACTAAGGACTCTTTAGCCCCCCGCTCAATGTCAAGCGGGGGTAGAGCCGCCTCAAACTGGGCTAAAGAGTAAGCAGCAGACGATAGATGAACCAGTTCACACTTAACCCGCTCTAGTTCCCTGGTTTCGGCATTCCAACTGAGATGATCAAACGTCGGCCACCGCATGAGCTGACCCAAATCGCTCAGTGATATGTCATCGCACTCGGAGTATTGGAGCCATCGTCTCTGGTATGTAGCAATTAAGTCGCGGGGAATTGCCTCTGAACATCGCCAATAACAATGCAAGCTCTTTCGAGTTTTGACTACGGCACACGGTTCCCCAAACTCCTTTGTAATCCGGTTCACGGTTGCCTGTTGGGCATCAAACGATAGGCAGTCGGACTCATGGAATAAGACTGAAGCCTTTTTGATTTGGTCGGATTTTAGCCCGCCGTGGTGTGGGAGAAAATAAATCCCATAACCCTGTTTGTTTAGCGTTTGGAGATATCCCCATCCATCAGCTAGACGCTCTTTTTTGCCGCTGGATTTGACTCGCGTGAACGCATTGTCTGCAAGGTTTAAGCCTCCCGATATAGGCAGGAGGACTGTTTTACCTGCCTCGTCAGTGAACGCCAACCCGCGCGATAGTGCCTCGTCTAACGGGATGTTTTTTGGAGGTAAAGCCCGAACCCAAACGCTTTCTGTGTGACCGATTGCTGCTAAAAACTGGTGTACAACGGTGGTCATGCTGCGATTGCCTCCTCAGAGAGGTGAGCAGTGCAGCAACCTAAATTCTCGAAATCGAACAGGATCGGTTCGTTGAAACAGGCTGAAGCACAGCAGCGTCGGGGTTTCTTGGGGTTTAGTGAGGGTTCAACACCGTCGGACAAATAAACGTCTGAGTAGGGTGTGTTGAGCCAATATAGAGCAGGGTCTATAATTGCGTAAGAATTAATTAATTTTTTCACTGCTAACCCCTAAGCCGCTGCTCTGGTTTTGGGGGTTTTTGCTGTTCTAGCGGGTTCTAGCGACTCTAGATACTCTTCTATTAGCCGCTGGTGTTCTGGAGTGTCGCCGCCGTGCAGCAGGTAGTCTCTAACCAGAACCCAGTTCCAAAAAATCTTTCGACCGCCTGGAAACTGATACCAGTAGAGCGGCGTGGGCAGTTTGGCTCTCAGCTCTAGCCGCTGGGATTTTCTAATATCGAGATACTGCTCTAAGCGATCGCTACCGATAAACGGGAATTCACGAGTAAAATTTTTAGGCACTGAAAATTCTCCTTATAGGATTGAGGTGTGTTGGGGTCGGTAGCCTTGGTCGGCAAAACTTGGGGCTATCGGCTCTTTGTTGGTTGGGGGTCTGGTAAAGCCGTTGGGTTAAAAACAATATCGCCTGCCTTTAAAAGCCCGCTTTCCCGAGTTCCGAGAAAAAGCGACTATTTAATATTTCTTAACTTTTTTTGTTACGGCTACCGACTGGCCTACCCAAGGTCTTCTTTGGTTTAGGAATATCAGCAATATCGGGAGCTAATATTTTGTAGGGTTCTTTGTGTCCTACAACTTTGTTGTAGTCTGACCAGGCTTTAAGGTATCGGCGAGTGTGGTGGGTTAAATCGTGTGCTAAGTCATCATCGACTTCCCCTACAAGCCTTATAGCTTCGTTAAGAAGCAGCTCGTTAATATACGGTCGCCAATCGTACCCTCCTTCTGCCAACCTTTCTAAAGTCACTAATTCAACGTAATCGCCTTTTTGAGCTTTCGTTAATTTTTTGTTTACCTGACGAATAAAATCGGTAATTGAAGTTCTATGTAGGTCTTTGCTAGGTGGTTTAGCGTGAGGCAAAAGCTTTTGCAGACAATCTGAATATTCAAGAAAAAACCACAGATGATCTTTGCTACTTGCCCGTTGAGCCAATGGCGAATATGAGTATATTTGTCTAGCAAATTCTAATCTAGCGTTTGATAAATCCCAAAAAGGTTTTAGTAAAATCAGCCCTTCATGATAGATAAGCTGATGAAATTTATCTTTTTGTGGGGAGTTTTTTAGATTCTGAAAGTTTAGAAGGAGAGATAAAATCGAATAGTGTCCAGATACAACGCTCTCATAATCTATATCTTTCAAGGACGCATCCCATCTAGGGGGAAAGTGCCCTATCTCTCGAATAAAGTCGCGCATTTTCCAATTCTTTGGTTTCTCTTTGGGAGTTAATACTGGAGAATCAGGTATAAGCCGCCAAGTAGAAGCATCAGGACTTAAGATCCACTTAGTCTTTTCGTTATCAAAGCGGTGAATAATAAATGGGGGGGACTCTCCAGGTTTTTGCTTAATGACTAATATTCGCTCACCAGAAAACTGAAAATCTAACCACCAATGCTTTTCTGAATCGTTTATTTGAGATTGAATATTTGCGACCTTTTCTTGAGTGTAAAAATCATTTTTATCACAATCTCCAATTAGAAAATTGGGGTTATCCCAGTCAGAAGACCGAATTTCATCACTCATTTCTCAAAACTCCACAAATAAGGATTGTTTGGCGATCGCATGGGCGTAAACATTCAGCAACACCCGCTTATCATGTCCGGTCTGTTCAGCTAAATCCATCGGGTTCGCACCATTGGCTAGGGCATGAGAGATGGCGCTGTGACGGACGGCGTAAGGTTTTCGGTATTCGATATGGCATTGTTCAAGAATGGCCTTCCATGCCCGAGTTCTAAAATTTTGGTCGTCAATGGCTGAACCTTTGGGACTAAAGAACGCTAAATCATCGGGTTTAGGCTTTAGGGCAGCGTGGCGATCGCACAACATATTCGTCACCGTTGGGCTAAGAATCACCGTTCGCGCCTTTCCTGTCTTAGTCCCCTTGCGATGTCCACGGCTCACGCTCTCCCCTATCCAGACGGTCTGGAAGTCATCGGCAACGTGCCCCCATTTCAATCCAGCCGCTTCACCAAAACGGCACCCAACCCCAAACAGGAAGACCACAAAGTCAGCATAGTGCTGGTAGGGTGTGGAGCTGCGGAAGGCTCCAATGATGGCTTTAACTTCAGCCGCCGTAAAGGGTTTAACCCGCTGCGATGGTTGGGGCTTTATCTTCGCTGCCAGACCTGCCCAAGGGTTTGGCTCTGCAACGTAATAGCGTCCCTTTCCCCAATTCCAAGCGGCTGTAATGAGACACAGATAGGTTTTTGCAGTGTTACTGCTGACCCGTTCGCTCAAATAGGCTGCAAAATTTCTAGCGGTGTGGTCGTTGATTTGATGAGCTGGCATATCCAGCCGTGCAGACAAATAGTTCTGAATGCAAAGGTAGCGACCTTCAGAACTAAAAGACAGCCCTTTTTCTTTGAGCTGAAATCGGCTGAACCGCTCAAACAGTTCTGCAGCGCTGATTTCGGTTGCTGTCTTCCCTAGCGTCCTGGGCTTATATTTCAACAGCGTGGGGTCAAAGTATCCAGCGCTGATATCCAGCTCGATTTGTGCGGCTTTCTGTTTGGCGATCGCCTTTCCGGTTGGGGTAGCAGGTACCCCACAGCTCATCGTGTAGCGCTTACCTTGGTATAGCCATCGGAGCCTGTACCGTCCATCGTGATTTTCAATTGTGACTGCTGACATAGCGGGGTAATTTTCGGGGTAAGTTTAACGCCCTAAACAACCCTTAACGGCCTAGACTTGTTGTCTTATTGACAGCAAAAGCGACCTTCAGAAGTTGTTTAGAACTCCCAAAAGCCTTACTGTGTATGGTTCCCCAACCAAAGCTCCTGATGTGACTCGAACACACGACTTCTTCATTACGAGTGAAGCGCTCTACCAACTGAGCTACAGGAGCATATTAAAAGAATCTTTTGGTGAAGATCCCCCTTATAACTATATCAGTTGAGCGATGAAATTCAAGCGCTAGGCTGGTGCAGACTGCCTAGGTCGAGCAAAAATCATGCGGCCTGCGGAGGTTTGGAGCGCACTGGTGACAACAACAGGCAATTCATCCCCAATGTAGCTGCCGCCTTCTTCCACCACAACCATGGTGCCGTCTGTAAGATACCCCACACCCTGATCGGGTTCTTTGCCTTCTTTGAGAATCTTGAGTTCTAGGCTATCTCCTGGTAAGTAGACAGGTCGGAGAGACTGAGCCAGATCGTTAACGTTCAGTACCTGAACCTTTTGAAGGCTTGCCACCTTATTAAGGTTGTAGTCTGTAGTGATTAGGCTACCGTTAATGTCTTGCGCCAAACGCACCAACTTTGCATCTACGGTGGCAACATCTTCATAGTCAGCAGGATTGATGACCATGCGCTGCGGATGGTTTTCTTGAAGACGATTGAGGATGTCTAACCCTCGACGCCCTCGGGTGCGTTTTTGGTCATTGGAAGAATCAGCAATTTTCTGAAGTTCTTGAAGCACAAACTGCGGCACCAGAATCTGTCCTTCTAAAAAGCCTGTGTCGATTAACTCCTGCACTCGACCGTCAATAATGCAGCTTGTGTCTAAAATTTTGGCAGGGGCTGGCTTAAGGGTACCCTCCGCTAAGAGCGCCGTTTCTAAAGAGTTTGGGTTAATCAGCCTTAGTAGAGTGCGTCCGTGGGTATCGGCTAAAGAAAGGCCAGAGTAAGAAAAAATTAAGCTGCCAAAGAGCGCGGTAATGGGCTTGAGAAACGACAGCTCTGAGGGGATTGGCAGTAAAAAAATAGGTGCCAGCATGAGATTTGCAATAACAAGCCCCAGCACCAAGCCCACTGCTCGGCTGATTAAAACATCGGTTGGAAGCTTTTTGACCCCACGCTCCAGACGGCGATAGGCGGTTTGTACGACGAGTCCAACCCCTACGCCGATGAGGCTGCCAAACCCCAGCGTGACCCAGCGCAGCCCCTCAATGTTGGCAACCTGCGCCAAGATATCAAACGGAAGTAGTTCGACGCTTTGGTATCCGACCGTTGCGCCAACTAGAATAAGAGTCAGGATAATGATGGCGTCAATCATTGCTGGGTGCGCTCTGAGGTGGAGTGATGCCCTGACGCAAAGATTGAATTCCTTTGCAGGTGAGCGGGGTTAAATTAGCGGTAGAAATCATGCCATCTATTATACGTTCTTGGTTTCAGACACTTAGTGCAGGGAATACCGTACTAGTGAATAAGAATTGTCACAGCATTAATACTTATGGTCGTTACTTTCTCAGAAATTGACGCTCAATTCTCCTTTTCTGAAAATTGGGATGTACCGACCGCAGCGTATGTTCATATTCCGTTTTGTCGGCGGCGGTGCTTTTACTGCGATTTTCCGGTGTCTGTGGTAGGTGATCGCCTCCGAGGTGAAACCTCTCTCAGTATTCAGCAGTATGTGAGCTGGCTGTGCCAAGAAATTTGCACTACGCCAACGCAAGGGATGCCCCTCAAAACCATTTTTTTTGGCGGCGGCACTCCATCACTCCTTGCAGCCGATCAGGTGAATCAATTAATAGAAACGCTGACACAGCACTTTGGCCTAGCGGAATCGCCTGAAATTTCGATGGAGATGGATCCAGGGACTTTTACCCTGACGCAAGCGGAGGGCTATCGCCAAGCGGGGGTAAATCGCGTGAGCTTGGGTTCTCAGGCATTCCAGGATGAACTGCTGAGTGACTGCGGACGCACCCATCGCGTAAAGGATATTTATGAGGCGGTCGATTTATTGCGGCAGGCGGGGTATACCAACCTGAGTCTAGATTTGATTTCTGGGTTGCCGAACCAAACTTTAGCGAATTGGGAAGCGTCGTTGGCGGCGGCGATCGCCCTCTCCCCCCAACATCTCTCGGCCTACGACCTTGTCTTGGAACCTGGAACCGTTTTTGGCAAGCGGTTTGAGCCAGGGGAAGGGCTGTTGCCGACCGATGATTTGACGGCAAAAATGTATCGAGTGGCATCCCAAACCCTTCAGGCAGCGGGGTATGGGCACTACGAAATCTCTAACTATGCCCAGTCAGGGTTTGAATGCCGTCACAATATGACGTACTGGCGTAATGCATCCTATTACGGGTTTGGGATGGGTGCTGCCAGCTATGTCAAAGGACAGCGCTTTAGTCGCCCCCGCACTAGAGAAACCTATCGACAGTGGTTAGATACCTATGTTGAGCAAGGCGGAGCGCTTGAGAAGGCTATTCTTTCTATAGAAGATCACCTCTTTGAAACGTTTATGGTGGGGCTTCGGCGCACCCAAGGGGTTAATCTAAAAGACTTAGCGCAGCGCTTTGGCACTCACTGGGTAGCGCCTATGTGCGAAGCTTTACAACCCTATGAAGAGAAAGGATGGGTGATACTGAAGCCGGAGGAGACGCTACGGCTCAGCGATCCTGAAGGTTTTTTGTTTTCAAATACGGTTTTGGTGGCGTTATGGGAAGCCCTTTCTACACAGGCTTTGGGATAAATCAAAATGGCGATGGTTCAACAAGCCAGGAGAGTGGGTCATGGCTTTAATCATTAGAGTTGTGCTGCTGCTGCTATTGCTAGGTGTGGGAATTGTCCTTCTAGTGCAAAACTCGGTGCCCATTGCGATCACAATTTTAGGGGTGCCCACTCAACCCATTTCTATCGGCTGGTCGATTGTGGCTGCAACATTTCTAGGGCTGTTGATTGGCGTGGTTTTGCAGTATGTGTTGCGGGGTGCACCTGCGCTGAGATCGCCAACATTCCCTTGGCTGAAGCGCTCCAAGACCAAACTCCGTCGCCCCAAACAGAAAACAACAAAACGGGCGAATCGTTCTGCTTCGGGTGCTTCGGATTGGTATCAGCCTACTAGTCAAGATTGGCAGGATCGATCGCCCCAAGATTATGAAGACGCTGAGCCGTCACAGCGATCGCGCTGGAGTAATTTGTTTGAAACAGAAGAAGACGAAGCGAGCTATCCGCGTCGAGATAAAAAGGAACCGGAGAGCGATCGCGTGGTAGACGCAGACTATCGCGTCATTCGACCGCCCACTCGCCCCCTGACAGACCCAGAGTGGGATGATGAGTTTTTTGAAGAGCGACCATGAGCCAAGCTTTTTATGATGAAAAACATCAAAAACATAAGCTATTTCAAGACTTTGCTGAGAACGATTAGGCTCATTTTTAATGCAGCCCCTTTTGAAATATCATTTTCAGCAGCAGTTTTCTTTGTCTCAGGATTTTCTCCAACCCTGACGCTTCTATTGACCAAATACATTGTTGATGACTTAACAAAAATAATTGGTTCTGACACTAGCATTTTAAATACAGGTGGGGTCAATAAAGTTTATTGGCTTCTATCGATTATGATAATCATAACTGTATTTATAAATGCATTAAACCCCTTCATAAATATATTTTTTCCGAATATAGAAGATAAAGTTCAAGAACACGTAAAGCATTCCTTGATGAGCAAAGTATCTGAATTTAAAGATATTTTGATTTTTGAATCTTCAGAAATGCTCAATCTGCTGAAGCTTGCAGAGAGAGGTATTCGCAACCTTAATGAGTTCACGTTTATTCTGTTGGGTACTTTAAGTGGTTTACTAGATTTTTTCCCAGCAGTATTTGTTTCTACCATTATTGGATGGTGGATCCCAATAATAATTATATTAACATCAGTTCCGTCATTGATTATAGAGCCAAAGTATCGAGTTCTTAGTTGGAGTATCGAAGAAACTCAGGCCGATGCAATTCGGCAACTAGATACTTACTACAATATTTTAATGTCTGACATCTTCGCTAAAGAAGTTCGAGTTTTATCAATTCAGCCCATTATTTTAGAAAAATGGATCGAACTGTATAAAACAACCTATGAGAAAATGTATCGCCTACGATTAAAAGGCGGTTTTCTGTCATTTATTAGTTCATCCTTTGAAGGATTGGGGCTTGCTATCCCCTATTTTGTAATTGTTTCCGGTGTAATGAGTCGTAGCTACACAATTGGAGATTTAGTTTTATTCAGTGGCTTAATATTACAAGTCCGTAGCGGACTTAACCGCTCAATAGGTTCTCTTAATCAGCTCCTCTCAAATATTTTAAGCATGAGACCTATTTTTCAATTTCTAGATTTAAAGCCTATATTAAGTGATAACTTTAATCAGTTGAATCAATACATAGAGAATAAAAATGGACTTCATATTAAAGATATTAATTTCTCTTATCTTGGCTCCACTCACAGGGCAATTAAAAATTTAAGCCTTGAGATAAATCCAGGTCAATTAGTTGTAATTGTTGGAGAAAATGGTTCAGGTAAATCAACTCTGGCGAAGCTAATCTGTCGATTTTATGATCCACAGTCCGGTCAAATTATATGGAATGGACAAGATATCTGCTCTTTACCTATTGACGAGCTTCGCTCTAAGATGGCTGCTGTGTTTCAAGATTTTGCTCGTTTTCCTGCTTCTGTTAGAGAAAATATTGGCTGGGCAAACCCTGCAAAAATAAATGATGAAATTTTTATAAAAAATCTGCTAATAAAGGTTAAACTGTTCAGATTTTTTGACCAGCAGCATGAGGGTATAGATACCTTACTCACCAAACTCTTTGACGGCGGAACAGATTTATCTGGTGGGCAGTGGCAGCGAATTGCGATCGCCAGAGCAATGGCTCGTATTGATCAAACGGAGCTGTTAATCTTGGATGAACCAACTGCCCTGGTTGACTGACAAAAGATTAATCTGAAAGCCTAAAACCCTTTCCAGCATAGGATTTAGAATCATCACTCGGTCGCATAGACAAACGTGTGAATTTGAAACTCAAGTCGATAGCGCCGCTTTTCATCTTGCTTGCGCGA
>JANPLU010000024.1:0-47429 GCA_031422435.1 Acaryochloridaceae cyanobacterium VAR_48_metabat_390 | reverse complement strand
CCCATTGGCGGAATCCAGGCTTTAGCCAAAAAGCTGGCACCTGGCGGTATCTTTCATATTTTTGTCTACGGCGCGTTAGGTCGCTGGGAAATTAGTCTGATGCAGGAGGCGATCGCCCTTCTCCAAGGCAACCAACGCGGCGACTATAGCAACGGCGTGAGCGTCGGTCGTCAACTTTTTGCGGCACTGCCAGACCATAACCGCCTCAAAAAGCGCGAAACCGAACGCTGGTCGATGGAAAACCATCGAGATGAGTGCTTTGCCGATATGTATGTCCATCCTCAAGAAATTGACTACACCATTCCCACGCTACGGGAGCTAATCCAGGCTTCAGGGCTAGAGTTTTTAGGCTTTTCAAACCCAACGACGTGGCAGCTAGATCGCTTAGTGGGCAGCAACCCAGACCTACTAGAACGTGCCGCCCATCTCGACGAATGGGAGCGCTATCGCCTCATTGAGCTACTGGATCCAGAGTCCATCACGCACTATGAGTTTTTTCTGGGGCGATCGCCCCTCCCCCGCGCCGATTGGTCTAAAGATGACGCACTTCTGGCGGCACTCCCTGAACTCAACCCGTGCCTCGACGGATGGCCTAACCGCTGCCTGTTTAATAGCGACTATCAAATCATCAATCTCAGCGAAACCGAACACGAATTTCTGAGCGCCTGCGAAGCCAATGTTCAAGAACCTCACCGTTCTGTCGCTGAGTTAATGGTTGAGCATTCGATGTCAGTTGTGGAGGTGCGATCGCTCCTAGATCAGCAGCTTTTATTACTGTCACCAAACACCCTCAGCACCTAAAAATCCCATTAAGTATTGTTACCCCTGCGTGATATTATTAGCGGTGGCCTGCCATTTAGCACCTTAAGCAGCCGACCTGTGAACCCAGCCAACTTGCCGATTCAACCGCAGCCTCCCGAAGCGGAAGCTGCAACGACTGAATCTGAGTCGTCCACTCACATCATGGACTCGTACTATCAGCTCCAACAAGAACTGCTGGTGACGACCCTTGTTTTGATGGCGATCGCCTTCGGGCCAATCTGGTGGTTTTATTCTCTTAAAGTCGCCCTAAATTATTTAGTTGGGGCTTGCACAGGTGTGGTTTACTTAAAATTGCTGGCACGAAACGTTGAACGACTCGGAACGCAGGAACAGAAAGTAGGAAAAAGCCAGCTAGCCGTATTTATTGGGGTTATGGTGTTTGCCACCCAATGGGAACAGCTTGAAGTTTTGCCAATTTTTCTGGGGTTTTTAACCTATAAAGCTGCGATTCTCGTCTACACGCTCAAAACCGTGGCCAAACCTCAATAAACTATACGGCTTTAGTAAAAACCGCGTAGTTTGAGGCGTTTTGCATAAAGTTCCAGTGAGGTCGTGCAACCTATGCACCATGGCAGCCTTCTGCTCAATTCTTTTGAACTTCATTCTTGGCTTCCAATCGCAAAATTGGAAGTAGGACACCACCTTTACTGGCAGTTGGGCAACCTAAAAGTTCATGGTCAGGTATTTATTACCTCCTGGATTGTGATTGGGTTGTTGCTCATTGCATCCCTTGCTGCCACTCGAAGCGTCCAGAGAATTCCTAGCGGTATTCAGAATCTCATGGAATACGCGCTGGAATTTGTGCGGGATTTGACCAAAAATCAAATCGGTGAAAAAGAATACCGACCTTGGGTTCCCTTTGTCGGTACGCTGTTCTTATTTATCTTTGTTTCAAATTGGTCTGGCGCATTAGTACCGTGGAAGCTGCTTGAGTTGCCAGAAGGTGAACTCGCCGCGCCCACCAACGACATCAACACAACCGTTGCGTTGGCGTTATTGGTTTCCTTGGCCTACTTTTATGCTGGTTTTAAGAAGAAAGGGCTGGGCTACTTTGCGAAGTATGTCCAACCGACGCCCGTTCTCTTACCCATTGCGATTCTAGAAGATTTTACCAAGCCGCTCTCCCTCAGCTTCCGACTGTTCGGGAATATTCTCGCTGACGAACTGGTGGTAGGCGTTTTGGTTCTGTTGGTTCCGCTTTTTGTGCCTTTGCCCGTCATGCTGCTCGGATTATTTACGAGCGCGATTCAGGCTCTGGTGTTTGCCACCCTTGCTGCTGCCTACATTCATGAGGCACTCGAAGGGCACGGCGAAGAAGAGCATGAAGCCCACTAGAAACTTAGTGAGCCTTGGTTCTGACCGTTCTTTTCAATTTATTTAGATTCAGCCTCAGGCGTTAAGGTCTGACCGCGTTTAATCTAATCCTTTCAAACTGTCTCTCGTACTTGAATTCGCAAAAAGGAAAAGCATCATGGATTCGTTAGTTGCTGCTGCTTCAGTTATTGCTGCTGCCCTTGCTATTGGCCTCGCTGCAATCGGCCCTGGTATCGGCCAAGGTAATGCATCAGGAAGTGCTGTCGAAGGGATTGCCCGTCAGCCTGAAGCTGAAGGCAAAATTCGGGGTACATTGCTCTTGACCCTAGCGTTCATGGAATCCCTCACCATCTACGGATTGGTGATTGCACTGGTGCTACTCTTCGCAAATCCTTTTGCGTAAATCAAGGTCGGCCTTTTGTAGCAGCGATTAGTCTCAACAGGCTCTGAGCTTCTACAAAAGGCTTACTGCAATAGGAGAAAGAAAAGCATGTTTGATTTTGATGCCACATTGCCCATGATGGCAATTCAGTTTTTATTGCTTACTGCCGTACTCAATGCGGTGTTCTTTAAGCCTTTGTCTAAAGTGCTTAATGAGCGTCAAGAATACGTCAATGGCAACAATACCGAAGCGCGCGAGCGTCAAGACAAGGCTAAGCGCCTTGCTCAAGAATACGCAGACAAGCTTTCGTCTTCTCGTCGCCAGTCTCAGACCATTCTTTCTGAAGCGCAGGAAGCGGCTCAAAAGCAGGCAGCAGCGCAAGTTGCCGATGCTCAGCGCCGCTTACAGGAGCAGACGATGAGTGTTCAACAGGTGCTAGAGCAAGAAAAGCAGGCGGCCTTTGGTCAGCTTGAGAAAGAAGTTGGCGCTCTAAGTCAACAAATTCTTAAAAAGCTGCTTGGGTCTGAGTTAGCTCATTAAATGGCGCTCATTAAGGCGCGTTCACTCAGTCACCGATTGAGCCACGTCTCTCTCGTTTTAAGAATCACCTAGCAATCACAAACACCACAGTTACGGAAGATGAACATGGGGATGTTTTACTGGCTAGCCATCGCATCGGGCATGGCAGAAGTTCCAGAAGAAGCGGCTGAGGCGCACCACGGCTTTGGCATTAATACCGATATTTTTGAAGCTAATCTCATCAACTTGGCGATTGTGATTGGCGTGGTGGTTTATTTTGGCAAGGGCTTTTTAGGAAGAGTTCTTTCCGAACGTCGCGCTGCCATTGAGTCTGAAATTAAGGAGTCTGAAACGCGCAAGCAAACGGCTCTCAAAACCCAGACAGAACAGCAGCAGAAAATTGCTCAGGCAGAAGCGGAAGCACAAACGATTGTAGCAACTGCTCAAGAAGGGGCAAAGAAGACCGAAGCAGAAATTTTGGCTCAGGCTGTTTTAGAAATTCAGCGACTTGAAGCCAGCGCCTCCCAAGACACCAACTCTAGCCAAGAACGGGCGATCGCCGAACTGCGTCAGCGCATTGTGGAGCTGTCTCTTAAACAGGTCGAGCGAGAACTTCAGGCTCAGCTCACCAACAACGAAAATGCTCAGCGCCAGTTGATCGACCGGAGTATTGCCTTACTGGGAGTGAACTCATGAATACTGCTACGGCTGGAATGGTAGAACCCTACGCCGAGGCGCTAATGGCTCTCGCCCAAGATCAGGGCTTGATCGACACCTTTGGAGACGATACCCGTTCGCTTCTGGAGGTAATTGAATCCTCTCCAGAGCTAAAGGATGTTTTGGCGAACCCTTTTGTGAAAGCGGATGCTAAAAAGCAAATCTTTCGGCAGCTCTTAGAGGGGAAGGTTCACGCCTATTTCCTCAATTTTTTGCTGTTGGTAATTGATCGTCGTCGCATTTTTCTACTTGAAGCGATTTGCAAGCAGTATCGGGTGCTGTTGCGCCAAATCAAAAATACCGTTTTGGCTGAGGTTACGTCTACGCTGGATCTTAACGATGCCCAACGAGATGCAGTGATCCAAAAAGTCAAAACCTTGACGAGCGCCTCAGAAGTGGAGCTTGAGGTCAAAATTGACCCTGAACTGATTGGCGGCGTCATTATTAAAGTCGGATCTCAAGTGCTGGATGCGAGCATTAAGGGTCAACTCCGACGCATTGGCATTTCGCTGCTCAGCGCGACGGCCTAAGTCTTAAATGGCCCAGGCTTAAATCGCGCAGTTTAATTTTTCTTTGATTAACCCAGAACCCAGATTCAGAGCAAGCCCATGGTAAGTATTAGACCGGACGAAATTAGCACAATTATCCGCCAGCAGATTGAGCAATACAATCAGGATGTCAACGTTGATAACGTTGGCACTGTTTTACAAGTCGGTGACGGTATCGCTCGGATTTATGGGCTTGAAAAAGCCATGTCCGGTGAGCTTCTAGAATTTGAAGACGGCACCATCGGCATCGCCCTTAACCTTGAGCAGGATAACGTGGGCGCGGTGTTGATGGGTGACGGTCGTGAACTCCAAGAAGGCAGCACTGTCAAGGCTACGGGCAAAATTGCTCAGGTGCCTGTGGGCGATGCAATGATTGGTCGAGTGGTTGATGCCCTTGCGCGTCCCCTCGATGGCAAAGGCGAAATCGTCACTTCAGAGTTTCGCCTCATTGAATCTCCTGCCCCTGGCATCATTGAGCGGAAGTCTGTATACGAGCCAATGCAGACGGGGATTACCGCAATTGACTCCATGGTGCCCATCGGTCGGGGTCAGCGAGAGCTAATCATTGGCGATCGCCAAACTGGAAAAACCTCTGTGGCGATCGACACCATCTTGAACCAGAAGGGTCAAGGCGTGATCTGCGTTTATGTGGCGATCGGGCAGAAAGCCTCTACGGTTGCCAACATTGCCAACGTATTGCGAGAACGCGGGGCACTAGACTACACAGTAGTCGTCGCCGCTAACGCCAACGACCCCGCAACGCTTCAGTACCTTGCGCCTTATACGGGTGCATCGATCGCCGAATACTTTATGTATACCGGCAAGCACACCCTCATCATCTACGACGATTTGTCTAAGCAGGCTCAGGCTTATCGCCAAATGTCTCTGCTCCTCCGCCGTCCACCTGGTCGTGAAGCATACCCTGGCGACGTGTTCTATTTACACTCTCGCCTGCTAGAGCGTGCTGCAAAGCTTAGCCCTGAACTGGGTGAAGGCAGCATGACTGCGCTACCCATCGTTGAAACCCAAGCGGGTGACGTTTCGGCATACATCCCTACCAACGTGATTTCGATTACGGATGGTCAAATCTTCTTGTCTTCTGACCTATTCAATTCTGGTCTTCGCCCTGCCATCAACGCAGGTATCTCGGTGTCACGGGTGGGTTCCGCCGCTCAGATTAAGGCCATGAAACAGGTCGCAGGTAAGCTGAAGCTTGACTTGGCTCAGTTTGCTGAACTTGAGGCATTTGCTCAATTTGCGTCTGACCTCGATAAAGCCACTCAAAACCAACTGGCACGGGGCGCACGTCTACGGGAGCTTCTCAAGCAGCCTCAGTATTCTCCAATCCCTGTCGAAGAGCAGGTTGCGGTCATTTATGCTGGAACCAATGGCTACCTCGATGAAATTGAAGTTAGTCAGGTAACGGACTTTGTTGCGGGTCTGCGAACCTATCTGCACACCAGTCAGCCTACCTACGGTGAAACCGTGCGGGCAGCAAAGGCGCTCACACCCGAAGCTGAAGGGATTCTAAAAACTGCGATCGCAGAGTACACCAAGACCTTTACGGCAGCCGCATAGGGGATCTACGATGGCAAATCTAAAATTCATCCGCGATCGCATTAAGTCTGTAAAAAATACCAAAAAAATCACAGAGGCCATGCGGCTGGTGGCGGCGGCTAAAGTCCGTCGCGCTCAGGAGCAGGTTACGGCAACGCGACCTTTTGCAGATCGCTTAGCCCAGGTTCTGTATGGCCTTCAGGCGCGTCTTAAGTTTGAGGAAGCGGATCTGCCGCTCCTTAAGCAGCGTCAGGTCAAAAAAGTTGGTCTGTTGGTAGTTACGGGCGATCGCGGTTTATGCGGCGGCTATAACGCCAGCATCATCCGTCGAGCCGAAGAGCGCATCAACGATCTCAAGAAAGAGGGAATTGAGTACACCCTCATCTTGGTGGGACGTAAAGCAACGCAGTATTTCCAACGTCGGGAACAGCCGATTTCTAAAACCTATATTGGCTTAGAGCAGGTGCCGACAGCACCTGAGGCGGCTGGCGTTGCCGATGAGCTACTATCTTTGTTTCTGTCAGAAACCGTGGATCGGGTTGAGCTAATTTACACGCGCTTTGTTTCGCTGGTGAATTCTCGTCCTGTGATCCAAACGCTGCTGCCCTTGGATCCTCAAGGATTAGAAACCCCAGACGACGAAATTTTTCGTCTCACCACGCGGGGTGGACAGTTTAAGGTTGAGCGTGAGAAGGCTTCGACGGAGAAACTCCAGGACTTGCCTCAAGATATGATTTTTGAGCAAAATCCGGTGGATATTCTGGATGCCCTGCTGCCGCTTTATCTCAATAACCAGCTCTTGCGCTCTCTGCAAGAATCTGCGGCGAGCGAACTCGCAGCGCGGATGACGGCAATGAATAACGCCAGCGACAATGCCAGCTCTTTGATTTCGGCTTTAACGCTGTCTTATAACAAGGCACGTCAGGCCGCGATTACTCAAGAGCTGCTTGAAGTGGTGGGTGGTGCTGAAGCGCTGAAGTAGCTTCCTGTAAAATATAGAAAAGCCGATGTTGGCGCTACGTCGACATCGGCTTTTCTATATCCTAGCGATGGACAAACGTAGTCACTCCTGACATAACGTAAAGCCTACTATGGGCTTCGCTGCGCTGCTTGTCCAAATCACAGGTCGTTATGGGCGAAAAATGATCACCCAACGGCGTACTAAGAGTCCACACCAAAAGTCCGCAGGTGTCCCCAACCCGATAAACTCAAAAGTATCTCCTAATGGTTTTCCTGCGGTGCCCACGATGCAAACTCTGTCCATTATGCCCCCTCAATTTACTAACCTTGCGCCTTTGTCTTTGCCTGAGCGCTTGCTGCTCGGCCCTGGTCCCTCGAATGCAAACCCCGCTGTTCTTCAGGCCATGAGTAGATCACCGATTGGGCACCTTGACCCTGCTTTTCTAGGGCTGATGGATGAAATTCAGGTGTTACTGCGCTACGTTTGGCAAACTCAAAACTCGCTAACCATTGCCGTCAGCGGTACGGGCACAGCAGCAATGGAGGCCACAATTGCCAACTCTATTGAGCCAGGGGATAAAGTATTAATTGGCGTTGCAGGCTACTTCGGCAACCGTTTAGTGGATATGGCGGGTCGCTACGGTGCCGATGTCCAAACGATTATAAAGCCTTGGGGACAGGTCTTTGCCCTGGCAGAACTGCGTGCCGCAATGGAAGCCCATCGCCCTCGTATTTTGGCATTGGTTCACGCCGAAACGTCTACAGGAGCCTGCCAACCCATGACTGGCGTAGGCGATCTGTGTCGAGAATTTGACTGTCTATTGCTTTTAGATACCGTCACTAGCTTGGGGGGTGCGCCAATCTTTTTAGACGAATGGGGAGTTGACCTTGCCTATAGCTGTAGTCAGAAAGGGCTGGGCTGTTCGCCAGGAGCCTCGCCGTTTACGATAGGCGATCGCGCGATCCAAAAACTCCAGCAGCGTAAAGGCAAGGTGGCGAACTGGTACCTCGACATGAATCTGCTGGGCAAATACTGGGGAAGCGAGCGCGTCTATCACCATACTGCCCCTGTTAATCTGTACTATGCGCTGCGCGAAGCCTTACGGCTGCTGGCGGAAGAAGGCATCGAAAATAGCTGGAAACGACATCAGCAAAATGTAGAGTATCTCTGGGCTGGGCTAGAAGACTTGGGGCTGAATCTTCATGTGGCTCGAGAATTCCGGCTGCCCACGCTTACTACGGTATGCATTCCTGATGGTGTGGATGGTAAGTTACTATCTCGGAGGCTTTTAGATGAATTTAATATTGAGATTGGCGGTGGTTTGGGTGAGCTGGCGGGTAAAGTTTGGCGAGTGGGGCTGATGGGCTTTAACAGCCGCAAAGAACCTGTTGACCAGCTTTTAGATGCACTGCGTCAGCTTTTACCAGCTCAGTAAATTAAGAGCATCCCACTTTGGCAAAAGTAGCTCAGTCATTTTAATCGCCAGATTCCATTCCGTAAATTTTGTCTCAGCGCACTAATTAATTCATCTAAGGGATAGATTAGGTGTGGCTTGCCGTTTGGTACACCACGGTCGGGCAAATTTCACTAAAGCGCCGATAGTTTGAGAGATATTTCTCTAAACGCACAAACTGCACAATATTGAGGCTGTAGTAAATCCAGCGACCTTCGTGGCGTGCATTGACCAGTTCGGCCTCTTTGAGCACCTTGAGGTGAAAAGACAGCTTAGATTGATTGGTTTCTAGTACTTCGCAGAGTCCGCCCACGCAGAGTTCTTGCTGCTGAAGTAGCTCCAAAACCTTGACTCGGATTGGATCGGATAGGGCATGGAAGCCGCTTGAGATTTCGTTGACTGGAATTTCGTAGGTCGTTGCCATTATTGTGGTCTTGCAAAGAGTTTTGAAGCCGCAGATTTCGTCAAGCTGAGGTCAGGATTATTATCCTCCTCAGTTTTAATCTGAGCTATAGGTTTTGAGTAATGCGATCCAATAATTGAAGCATTAAGGGTCGATCTTGAGCATGAGGGCGCTGCCTGAGATAGTCTTCTAGGTCTTGGCGAGCCTCAATCCAGCGTCCTAACTGATAGTACAACACCCCGCGATCGCGCCGCTCTAGGTCAGCCTTAGAGTCAATCAGCAAGATACGCTCCGAGGCTGCTAGGCATTTTTGTAAATTCCCTTGATTGAGGTAGATGTGCTTGAGGTTGTTCAGCATTCGCACTAAAAACTGTTGGGGTGAGATAACCTTAAAAAACTCAGGGCGTAGCACAACGGTCTGCTGATAGATGGTTTCAAGGCGGTTTTTGCAGTCTTCGGGAAATAAAATTTCGCCCTGATCAAATGGATCTACCCATAGATCCATGCCTTCTTGCTCTGGTCGAATCAAAAAATGTCCTGGAAAATTAACGCCCACCATCGGAAACCCAATGCGATTAGCAATCTCAAGGTAAACCAAAGAAAGGGTAATGGGAATGCCCATCCGCCGATCTAACACCTCATTTAAGAAGCTGTTACGAGGGTCGTAATAGTCTTGTGCGTTGCCCCGAAACCCAAGATCTTCAAAAAGGTATTGGTTAATGGCCTGAAGAATCTTAAGGGGATAAGGCTCGGTAGGCAGCCGTTGAGACACGTCTTCTGCCATTGTGTCCAGCCGCTTAAGATAAACCGGAATTTCTAAATCAGGATACTCTTCTAAAGCAATGTACAGAGATGCCTCAGCGATGCTAAAGGCTGCTTCTGGATGAAGGAGTTGGCAGAAATACTGTCGCGTGGGTGAAAATTGCATGGTTCAGTGTCTGATTTTGAACCAGCGTAAATGAATGCCTGAAACGGTTATCACCATTTTAGCGATATCTCAGTGTTAATCCTGGGAATAAGGCATCCCATCCACAAAAACCGAGCGAAACGCTCTAAAATCAGCAGGGGGCTGAAATAAATCGCTTTTTTATGGGGGCGTAGTGTTGCATGTTAATCGCAGAAATTGACCCAGTGCTTGCCTCTTTGTATGAGTCAGGGATTCAGTCCATTGAATCTGGACTGTGGCAGGTCGAAACGCCTACGCATCGGCTGCTGGTGCTACTTTCTGAAGATCAGTCCTGGCTCCGAATGATGATTCCGATTACGTCAGCCGCCGAAGCAGAACCGTTTTGGAAGGCGCTGCTAGAGCGTAACTTTGATGACACGGGTGAGGTGCGCTACGGGGTTCACCAAGATGCGCTGTGGGCGGTTTTTCAGCATTCTCTCTCATCGCTGACTTCAGAAGACTTTGTGGCGGCGATCGCCCAGCTCACCAATCTCCAAGAGCGTGGGCTTAACGACTGTTTTGATAAATTTGCCGACGATCAGGTTGTCCTCATTATCCAAGCCGCTAAACAGCAGAAAATGACCTTAGAAATGACCCTTCAGAACCTAGATCGGTTTTATCAAGAAGGCGTGATGGGCGACCTAGATGCCAGCGCTGAAGTTCGCGCTGCTACCCTAGAAGCCTGGCAAAATCGACTGCATCGGCTGTGGCCTACGGTTGAAGCTCCAAGCATTTTGTAGCAAACTGCTGATTGATAGCCCCCGATACCTCACACTCAGGAGTTTTGGACATGGACGTAAAAGCGGCGATCGCCCTAGAAGCAGGCCAGCTCCTTGTGGTCGAGACGGTTCAACTCGAAGGCCCCCAGGCAGGGGAAGTGCTGATTGAAATTAAGGCCACAGGCGTTTGTCATACCGATGCCTACACGCTCTCTGGGGCAGATCCAGAGGGTTTGTTCCCTACGATTTTGGGGCATGAGGGCGCTGGGGTCGTGGTTGAAGTGGGGCCAGAGGTAAAGTCTCTTAAGGTCGGCGATCACGTTATTCCGCTCTACACTCCAGAATGTCGCTGCTGTGAGTATTGCCTAAGTGGCAAAACCAATCTGTGTCAGGCCATCCGAAGCACCCAAGGCAAGGGATTAATGCCTGATGGCACCAGCCGTTTTTCCTATAGGGGCAAAATGCTGCATCACTATATGGGCACTTCTACTTTTGCCAACTATACGGTTTTACCCGAAATCGCCGTTGCTAAAATCCGTGAGGATGCCCCCTTTGACAAGGTGTGCTTAATTGGCTGTGGTGTAACTACGGGCATTGGTGCGGTTATTCACACCGCCAAGGTAGAACCAGGGGCAAATGTGGTGGTATTTGGGCTGGGCGGCATTGGGCTAAACATCATACAGGCGGCGCGGATGGTGGGAGCCAATATGATTGTGGGTGTAGATCTTAACCCCGCTAAAAAAGCCCTTGCCGAACAGTTTGGCATGACCCACTTTGTCAATCCCAAAGAAGTTGAAGGGGATTTGGTGCCCTACCTAGTGGACTTAACCAAGGGTGGCGCAGACTATAGCTTTGAGTGCATCGGCAATGTAAACGTAATGCGTCAGGCATTAGAGTGCTGTCACAAAGGTTGGGGCGTAAGCGTGATTGTAGGTGTGGCTGGGGCAGGCCAAGAAATCAGCACTCGTCCGTTTCAGTTGGTGACGGGTCGCGTATGGAAGGGGACGGCCTTCGGCGGGGCTAAAGGCCGAACGGATGTGCCTAAAATTGTGGACTGGTATATGGACGGCAAAATTGATATTGATTCTTTAGTCACCCACACGATGCCCCTTGATCGCATTAATGAAGCATTTGACCTGATGCATGAGGGTAAATCAATTCGCAGCGTCGTGACGTTCCCATCATCTGAATTCGCTAGATTAAGCTTAAATTCACTCACGAACTGAAAAACAGGTTAGTAAGCATGGATAAAACCGCGCGGAAGGTCGCTCAGTTTATTGCTTTGGCTGGCGTGGTAGCTATTGGTATCTGGCTAATCCGTACCTATGGGTTGGATGTTGAAACTCTGCGCGTTAGGGTAAAGTCTCTCGGCGTATCAGCTCCGCTAGTATTCTTTGGGCTGCGCTTTATTAGCGTGGTCATTCCGGTGATTCCAGGCACTGCTTTTGCCTTTGCTTCAGGGTTAACTTTAGGCTTAAGGGAGGGGCTGCTGGTCATTGTCTTAGCAGATTTCTTATCTTGTAGCCTCAGCTTTTATCTGTCTCGGCGGTACGGTCGGTCATTGGTCGAAAGGCTGATTGGACAACGCTTTATGAGTCGAGTAGATCGCTTAAGCCAGCAGCATTTAGAGCAAAACTTCCCAATGTTGACGGCCTTTTTAATGACAGGCTTTTTTGATTTTGTCAGTTATGGTGTCGGGTTAACGAAAACGTCTTGGCCTCGTTTTTTTGCAGCGCTCTGCATTAGCATTCCCATCGCCCATACCCCAGCGGTGATTGTAGGCGCAAACCTTTTAGAAAAACGTCAAAGCTATTGGTTGCTAGGAATCGCCCTTCTGATTGCCTTTGGGGTCGCGCTCATTACGGGAATTCTTCAGCGCAAAGGGACGGCTTCTGAAGAGCGATCACCATGAAATTGCTGCTCAACAGCAGTGGACAAGACCATAAATCGCCCGAATCTAGTGTGGGTGAAGTCTCTGGCAACAATAGTGAAGCAGACTCGGTGTTAAGCAACGCTATTTCTCTACTGCGGTGGTCAAACAGTCTTCGCTATCTGATAAACGGGGAAGTTCAAGGGGAAGTGGTGAGCCTTGAATAAGGCTGGAAATAGCGGGCATATCTGTAGCTGCGCCGCACAGTAAAAGGCGATCGCCCTCCACCAGCACCATCTCCCCCGTGGGAAAGCGCATCAACTCCCCTTTGTGGCGAATAGACTGAACCTGCACGCGATACTGCTGATTGGCATTGAGGTTAGCTAACGGTTGTCCTTTAATTGGGCTGTTGGCCTGTACCATCACCCACTGACAAGAGGCATCGGCAATGGGTTCTGCCACTTCGCCTTCTGCCAGGTCATTGAATGCCTTAATTTCTTCCGGTTGGCCCACCAGTAAAAGGCGATCGCCTTCCTCCAGCTTTGTCATGGGGTCAGGGTAATCGAGTTCTTCGCCACCCGTGCGGCGGATGGCCATAAACGCCACGCCTGTTAACCGCCGACAGTCGGTTTCGGCAATGCTCATGCCTAGTAAAGGCGAATTTTCGGGCAAGGTGTACCAGGTATTGTTCAGCTCTTGGGCAGCACTGCGCACCTCACGCTGCACCGCAAACGAAGATCGCTCCGTGCGAAAATCAGTATATCGGCTTTCTCGAATGGCCTGGAGCTGTGTCTGAATTTCAGCTTTGTCTAGACCCAGGCGATTGAGTAAATGAGACGACAACTCCAGACTCGCCTCAAACTCTGGCTGCACTACTTCCGTTGCGCCAAGCTGATATAGCAACTCTAAGTCTTTGTCTTGGGTGGCGCGAGTCACAATGTCTAAATCGGGCGAAAATTCTAGCGATCGCTTGAGACACAGCCGCGTACTCATGGCGCTCGGCAGCACCACCGCCATACCCCTGGCCTGAGAAACCTGAGCCTTCTCTAAAACTTGCGTACTCGCAGCATCCCCGTAAACATAGGGAATGTTCTCTTCTCGCAACTGCTGAATCACGCTTTCTGCCTGTTCAATTACCACTAGCGGGTAATCGTAGCTTTGTAGCACCTTCACAATACTGCGACCAATTTGTCCATATCCACACACAATGACGTGGTTCTGAAGCGCAACATCTGCCCCAATTAGCTCTGGTTCCACAGGCGTTGAGAGCAGCATCTGCTGAAATCTAGGGATTTGCTCAGCCCAGGCAAACGCCTTGGGCAACGCCTGAAATACAAAGGGCGTGACCACGAGCGTCACTGCCGTAGTGCCTAGCACCAGCAGATAAACCTTCTGAGAGATTAACCCCAAGGTTTGCCCTTTGCTCACCAAGACAAAGGAAAATTCCCCAATCTGAGCCAGACCAAAGCCCGCAATTAGCGCCGTTTTGAGGGAATAGCCAAACAGCCGCACAATGGGCGTCACAATCAAAAACTTGCCCACAATCACGATCGCCACTAGCCCCAAAATCAGCTCCCAATGCTCCCACAAAAACACAGGGTCAATCAGCATCCCGATCGCCGCAAAAAACAGCGTTGCAAAAATGTCCCGTAGCGGCTCTACGTAGGCTAGGGTCTGATCGGCGTACTCTACCTCCGAAATCATCAAACCCGCTAAAAACGCGCCCATTTCAATGGAAAGGCCAAAATGCTCCGTCAGTAGCGCAATCCCTAAACACAGCGCCACAACTCCTAGCAAAAATAGCTCTCGGCTTTCTGTCCATGCTAAAAACCGCAGTAAACGCGGCAGCACCCAAACGCCACTGGCGATCGCCCCCCCTGAAATAATGGCAATCTTCAGGAGTGCCCACCCCACTGCCACGCCAATTTGATCTGGGGACTGATCTAGCGTGGGCAAAATTGCCAGCATTAAGCCCACGGCTAAATCTTGCACCACCAAAATGCCCAGCATCACCTGGGCATGAGGGGCTTCCGTTTCATTGCTTTCTGCCAGGCACTTCAGCACCACGGCAGTTGAAGACAGCGACAGCACAGCCCCTAGAAAAATGCCTTGGGGCACCGAAGACACCCAGCCCACTGCGGTAGAGATTAAGGCCGTAATGGCGATCGTCAGCGCAATCTGGAGACTACCGCCCCCTAAACTGATGCCCTGCACCTTGCGCAGCTCACTAATTGAAAATTTAACGCCTAGCGCAAACAGCAGAAATGCAACCCCAAACTGAGCCAAGGTTTCTACCTGCACCACTTCTTTAATGAGTCCTAAACCGGAAGGCCCAACAGTGGCACCCCCAATCAAGTACCCCAGCAGAACGGGCTGCCGCAGCAGCGCCGCTAGCAAGCCACCGCCTGCTGCCGCGCCCAAAACCGTCACTAAATCTAAAATCAGTCGAAAGTCTTCCTGCACAAGGCATTCCTAGTCGTGGCTTCGACAATAAATGGTGATGCTTTTTACCACTTTACTTAGTTTTTAGAATGCAGGCTGAAAGATTTGGCGATGTATGGGGATTAATACCAAAGAACGCCTACTCGTTTACACTAAACCCGACTTATTGATTGTTTAGAGACGACGTAGTTTTAATCTAAAACTACGTCTTTTAGGAGTTGTGTGAATTCATGCCTGCATAACACGCTAGGCAGGCTATCTAAAACGAATTTTTTACAGAGTCTGCTTTAGATACAGATTCATCCGAAGGATATTTCGTTTTTTCTTTTAAATTGGGCAAAATAAGACCAAGTCAGTCTGGAGACAGCAGGGGATCGGCAACATGACCATTCAAGAAATCGTTGAATTAGCCCTAGGAAATGGGTATCTCACCCCCACTATGGAAGCTGAAGTGGGTCGCATCTGCGATAACGCCGCCGATCTATCGGTGAGTGAGTATCAGGCATTAGATAAGTTAATGGGGGCTTTGTTGACGGGTCAGGTCGTAGCTGTCCCCCGCAAGCAGTTTATTAATGTAATGGAAGAACTGGTGCTTACAGAGTCCATCACAAGAGTTTCAGACATTGAGAGCCGAAGCAACGTCACCCTTGACCTGGGTGATATTGCAGCCTATGCGCTCAATCGCCTACCGCCGCTCTATGCAACGACAGAAGAAGGTGCTAACTATCAGCGTAAGCGCGCTCAATCTGAGCTGAAGGATTTGATTGCTCAACAGGTGGAATCTGCAATTTCTCGCAACCGCAATCAGCCCGACTTCTTCCCAGAGCGTCAGGCGATTCAACCGCCTGCTGCACAATCTCCAGATGTTCTCTCTCAAATGAGTTCTCTGCTTCAGGCTCATGCACCTAGTTATGAAAAGCCTGCTGGGGTTCAGTAGCGCATTTCTGATGGCGCCTTGCACTGTTTGTTTTGTCTGTGTTAGGAATTGGCGTACATTAATGGGTGTCAATCACGACTAGAGTATGGGTAGAGAAGGGATGATCCTGTTTACCGACAAACTCGAATGCAGCCGTTTTTTGAAGCCTACAAAAGTTACGCCATAGATTTAGTGAATCGCTATCGAGATCAGGTTGATTTTTTAGCCATTCGGCTAGAGCAGTCTGAGGCCGCAACGATTTTACTTCGGGGGATAAAGGTTGAAACCCTGAGTGAAGAATTTGCCCTTGGTGGTCAGGTACGTGCCTGCCACCGAGGGGGATGGGGATTTACAAGTTTTAACGGCATTGATTCACTGCCAGAGCGAATTGAAGAGGCGATCGCTGCTGCAAAGTGGATTGGTACTTCAACCACCATGCTGGTAGAGGTTGCCCCAGTTCAAAAGGCTATTCCACTTCAGCTTGCAGGTACCAACCCGCGAGATATTTTACTCTCTCGTAAAAAAGACCTCTGCACTCACTATGCAACTGTTCTGCGGGAAACCTCACCCGATATCGTGACGGTATCGGTACGGTACCTAGATAGTCTCCAAAATGTTTTGTATGTAACCTCAGAAAACACTGCCATTGAGCAGACCTGGGTAGACATGGAAATGCGGTTTGCGGCAACTGCTAGACAGTTCCAATGTGTCCAGACCGGACGAGAAACTACTGGGTCTCGAAAAGGGTTTGAAGATTTAGAAGGGTTAGAGCTTCAGGTGCAGCAGGCGGCAACGAGAGCCGTCAACGCCTTAGACTTGCCTACGGTCAAGGGGGGGACTTACCCTGTCGTAATTGATCCCGTATTAACGGGTTTGTTTGTCCATGAGGCGTTTGGTCATCTTTCTGAGGCTGATATGACCTATGAAAACCCTGAACTCATGGAGATCATGACGCTGGGTAAACCTTTTGGATCTCCCTCACTTAATATCTATGACGGCGCGGCGCTTGCGGGTCACAGGGGTAGCTATGACTATGACGACGAAGGTATCCCTGCAGCCATTACGCCTTTAATTCAATCGGGAATTTTGGTGGGTCGGCTTCATTCTCGTGAAACGGCCGGTCGCTTGGGGGAGCAGCCTACCGGTAATGCGCGCTGCCTCAACTACCACTATCCCCCCATCGTGCGCATGACTAATACCTGGATTGAGCGGGGCAATACGCCAGTTCAAGATTTATTTAACGGCATCAAAGAAGGTATTTATGCCCGAAATTGGCTCAGCGGCATGACAAACGGCGAAATGTTTACGTTCTCTGCCGGTGAAGCCTGGATGATTCGCAATGGACAGCTAGCTGAGCCTGTAAGAGACGTTACGCTTTCGGGCAATGCGTTTAAGACGCTGAGCCAAATTGACGCAATTGGCGATGACTTTGGCTGGGATGAATCTGGTGGGTGCGGGAAAGCAGAACAGGTAGGGCTATCCGTAGGATGTGGAGGGCCTAGTCTGCGAATTCAAAATGTTGTAGTCATTGGAGATGCCCCTAATGAGTAAATCCTATGCTGCTGGCTGCGCTGGGATGGGGCGATCGCCATTCCTCTCAACCTTATCGGTCTCATGTAAATCTAGAACAGGAGCTGTCGTCCTGGGCGATGGCGATGGCAATACTCTTTCTGGCTGACGAAATCGCTTGGCAAAAGACTGAAGGGAAGTATCCGTTCCTGAAGTTGATCTTAAACCCATTTTCTCAGGAGCCTGGGTTTCAGGGGCTTCTGGTTCAGTCGTTTCGGCAGGGCTGAGATTGGCAGTAGGTTTTACAAATCGGTCTTCTGACTGCTTAATAGAAATTTCGGCTTCTTTGTCTTTATTAATTGGTTTCGGCTCAACCGCTGTTGAGACGGGGACAATCTGGGGGGCAGATAAAGCCTCCAGTTTTTGAGCCGTGCGGCGTTGACTCGTTTCAAGATTGATGATCTGCTCCGCATCCTGGGCGTCGATTTCTCCTCGCACCAATCGAGAGATGATATCTTTCCCGCCTGGCTTGAACGTCACCAGTTGAATTGCTTCACTTAATGTATTGGGAACTACTTTGCTGTTGGTACTCAGCAGCGCTACTTTAACCCAGTTGACGCCAGACTTGAATCCTTTTAAGTAAATAGGAGGAGATTCTTCGGTAATGAAGCTTTGCCCATTTACCGTAATCTGAACCTTAGACTTTGGCACCGAAGCCAATGGCAGGGTTGAGCCTTGCGTTTTTGATGAAGATGGAGGTGGCGTAATAAGATAGTCCACCATGATTGGCTCAGCGCCGTAATCACCTTGGGGCTGACCGTAGGTTAATAAAAGTTGATCTGGATCGGGTTGATTTGCTTGTGTTGGAGCAAATACATTAAACGTGATCTGATCGAATGCGCTAGAAGCCTTAAAACTTTCATGCCAAGGGTAGCTTGCAAATGCTCGAACCGTATGGGTTCCAGGCTTTAAATCTGCAAGCGTAATGCTTTGCTTCGCGTCGTACACCTCTGTGTAGGGCTGATCGTCTAGGAAAACCTGTAAATGAGGGCCTAATCCGAGATCGGGATCCTTAAATATTGAAAAATTTTCCACCTCAAACCGAATGCTGGCGGTGTTCTGTTCAAGGGTTGCATCAGGTTTAATGCCGACAATCTTGACTTGGGGATCATGTCGCTTGGGCGATCGCCCAAGCTGCTGAAAGACCATTGGTGCAGAAACTTCCTCTAGCTCAGGGCGCTGTGCCTGTGCTACCAAACTTTTAGACACTTCGTCTAAGCGGGAGGATAGGGGCGATTGTGAACAGCCCAGTAAAATCAAAAACACTACAGAATAGACGGCAACACGCCCAATACGTTTGCTAACTTCTCGCCAACCCTTATTCATCACGCTCGCCATACTCCTGCACTTAAAATTCTTATGCCCTTCAGAAGCGATTCAATATAGCGATTCCTTGTACGAAGGACTCCCAATATATTGTCTCTATTGACTCGTTCAGTAGTGTCTTTACCTCTACGGGAACTATACCGGAAAAGCTTTCGCACACCTTACAGGCTTAAAAAATGTCGAGACCTCAAGCTGAATATGATTACAATTTGTAATCTTCAATCCATTCCATAGATAAAAATGTAGTACCCGAAACTCAACACTCTAATCCAGGTTAAGCGCTTCCCACTTCATCTTGATGTGCTCCACAGTCAGTGTCGGATACTTCATCTTAACAAAGCAAACATCCTTCAAAGAAAGGCCTTTACTCCTATTTGCTCACTAAAACAAAGCATTCAGCATCAGACCGTTTCACCCAAAGCTGTTGTCCTAGAGTCTTAATAATTGCGAATTATTAAGCTTTGAAATAAATCCTAAAGTAAATTTCACAATTGCTTCTTTTGATGCAGCCAGGAGAGGCTTGCTTGAGACACCTTAATTATTGTTAATTGCCTTAAAATGCCCGTTAGGACACCTATAATTCACTAGTGAGAACTCTTCCAAGGCTGACAAATATTGAAAAATCAGTCGTTCTGGTGCTTGCTCAAGGTCTCTAAATTTGGATGAGGTGAGTCTCAGGTGCTTTGGTTAAGGCTGACTGTACCATCGGTCAAAGTTTGCACAAGTAAACCAGCGCTTCTCCTTCAAATCAGTGACTTTTTCAATCGTAGCCAGAATTATGGAAGACAGTCCCCGTTCCTTGCTTGCTCAAAGAGAGGAGAGTCTCAATGACGATTAGCCCTAAGGAGCGAGAGTCAAAAGCTAGAGTGATTGTCGATAAGAATCCCGTTCCCACCTCATTTGAGAAGTGGGGACAGCCAGGACACTTCGACCGCACCCTAGCTAAGGGTCCCCAAACCACCACATGGATTTGGAACCTGCATGCTCTTGCTCATGACTTCGATACACATACCAGCGATTTAGAAGACATCTCGCGCAAAATTTTCAGCGCTCACTTCGGGCACCTTGCCGTTGTGTTCATCTGGCTGAGCGGGATGTATTTCCACGGTGCTAAATTTTCAAACTATGAAGCCTGGATGGGAAATCCCACCGCGATTAAGCCCAGCGCCCAAGTGGTCTGGCCCATCGTCGGTCAAGGCATCTTAAATGCAGATGTGGGCGGCGGCTTCCACGGCATCCAAATCACATCTGGTCTGTTCCAAATGTGGCGTGCTTCCGGCATTACAAACTCCTATCAGCTCTACTGCACAGCCATTGGTGGCTTAGTCATGGCTGCTCTGATGTTGTTTGCTGGCTGGTTTCATTACCACGTCCGCGCTCCAAAGCTAGAGTGGTTCCAGAACGTTGAGTCGATGATGAATCATCACTTAAGCGTTTTGTTGGGTCTAGGCTGCTTAGGCTGGGCCGGTCACCAAATCCACGTCTCTTTGCCCATTAATAAACTTTTAGATTCTGGCGTTGCACCCCAGGATATTCCTCTGCCCCATGAATTCTTGCTTGACAAGGCATTTATGGCAGAGTTGTACCCTAGCTTCGCTCAAGGACTAACCCCCTTCTTTACGCTGAATTGGGGTGCTTATGCAGACTTTTTGACCTTCAAGGGTGGATTAAACCCTGTTACCGGAGGTCTTTGGCTGTCTGACACGGCACACCACCATTTGGCTCTAGCCGTTCTTTTCATCGTTGCTGGACACATGTACCGCACCAACTGGGGCATCGGTCACAGCATGAAAGAAATTTTAGAGGCGCACAAAGGTCCTTTTACTGGCGAAGGCCATAAAGGTTTATACGAAGTTCTAACAACTTCTTGGCATGCCCAGTTGGCTATTAACTTGGCCATGGTGGGTTCTCTGAGCATCATTGTTGCTCAGCACATGTACTCAATGCCTCCCTATCCCTATCTGGCGACAGACTACCCGACTCAAATTGGGCTGTTTACGCACCACATGTGGATTGGCGGGTTCTTAATTGTGGGTGCAGCCGCACACGCAGCTATTTTCATGGTGCGCGATTACGATCCTGCGACCAATCAAAATAACCTGTTAGATCGCGTTCTGCGCCATCGTGACGCAATTATTTCCCATCTCAACTGGGTCTGTATTTTCCTCGGCTTCCATAGCTTTGGTCTTTACGTCCATAACGACACCATGCGTGCTTTGGGTCGTCCCCAAGACATGTTCTCTGATACGGGTATTCAACTTCAGCCCGTGTTTGCACAGTGGATTCAAAATCTGCACACTGTAGCGCCTGGTACAACTGCACCCAATGCTTTGGCGACTGTAAGCCATGCGTTTGGCGGTGGCATTGTTGCGGTTGGCGGTAAGGTGGCGATGATGCCCATTGCGCTGGGTACGGCAGACTTTATGGTTCACCATATCCATGCCTTCACGATTCATGTAACGGTACTGATTCTGCTCAAAGGCGTGCTGTTCTCTCGTAGCTCTCGTCTGGTTCCAGACAAAGCTAACTTGGGCTTCCGCTTCCCTTGCGATGGTCCCGGACGGGGCGGCACCTGCCAGGTTTCTGGTTGGGATCACGTCTTCTTAGGTCTGTTCTGGATGTATAACTCTCTGTCAATTGTGATTTTCCACTTTAGCTGGAAAATGCAGTCTGACGTTTGGGGTACGGTTGGCGCAGATGGTTCTGTCTCTCATATCACTGGCGGTAATTTCGCTCAAAGCGCAATTACAATTAACGGCTGGCTAAGAGACTTCCTCTGGGCACAAGCCTCTCAGGTCATTAACTCCTATGGTTCGGCGCTGTCGGCCTATGGCTTGATGTTCTTGGGCGCTCACTTTGTTTGGGCCTTCAGCCTCATGTTCTTGTTTAGTGGTCGTGGCTACTGGCAAGAGTTGATTGAGTCTATCGTTTGGGCACACAACAAGCTAAAGCTTGCTCCTGCGATTCAGCCTCGCGCTTTGAGTATTATTCAAGGCCGTGCGGTTGGGGTTGCTCACTACCTTCTTGGAGGTATTGCGACCACCTGGGCATTCTTCCATGCTCATATACTTTCTGTAGGGTAGGGCGAGGAGAATACTAAACTATGGCAACTAAATTTCCTAAATTTAGCCAGGATCTCGCCCAAGACCCGACGACTCGTCGTATTTGGTACGGGATTGCAACGGCTCACGATTTTGAGAGTCATGACGGAATGACGGAAGAAAATCTTTACCAAAAGATTTTCGCCTCCCACTTTGGTCATCTCGCAATCATCTTTCTCTGGACTTCCGGCAACCTGTTTCACGTTGCTTGGCAAGGTAACTTTGAGCAGTGGATTAAAGACCCGCTCAACGTTCGTCCCATTGCTCACGCAATTTGGGATCCTCAATTTGGCAAAGCAGCGGTTGACGCCTTTACCCAGGGTGGCGCAAACGGCCCTGTTAACATTGCCTACTCTGGTGTGTACCACTGGTGGTACACCATCGGCATGACCAGCAATGCAGAACTTTATCAGGGTGCTATTGCCCTGCTGCTTCTGGCTTCGGTCATGCTGTTTGCAGGCTGGCTTCACCTTCAGCCTAAGTTCCGCCCCAGCCTGTCTTGGTTTAAGAATGCTGAGTCTCGCCTTAACCACCACTTGGCTGGTTTGTTTGGGGTTAGCTCCTTGGCTTGGGCTGGTCACTTGATTCACGTGGCAATTCCTGAGTCACGCGGTCAGCATGTGGGTTGGGATAATTTCCTCTCCGTGCCGCCGCATCCCGCAGGTCTAACGCCGTTCTTTACGGGCAACTGGGGCGTTTACGCTCAAAACCCTGATACGGCGGGTCATCTGTTTGGCACCTCTACTGGCGCTGGGACTGCAATTCTCACCTTCTTGGGTGGGTTTCATCCTCAAACAGAAGCGATGTGGCTGACGGATATTGCCCATCACCACTTGGCGATCGCCGTTATCTTCATTGTTGCGGGTCACATGTACCGCACTCAGTTCGGCATTGGTCACAGCATCAAGGAAATCTTGAATGCACACCGACCTCCTGCTGGTGGACTGGGCGCAGGCCATAAAGGTTTGTACGACACCATCAACAATTCGCTCCACTTCCAGCTCGCGCTGGCGCTGGCGAGCTTGGGCGTAGTCACTTCCTTGGTGGCTCAGCACATGTATTCCATGCCGTCCTATGCCTTCATTGCGAAGGACTATACGACGCAGGCTGCGCTATATACCCATCACCAGTACATTGCCATCTTCTTGATGGTGGGTGCGTTTGCTCACGGTGCCATTTTCTTGGTGCGTGACTACGACCCCGTCGCCAATAAGGACAACGTATTGGCACGAGTGCTAGAGCACAAAGAAGCCATCATCTCTCACCGGAGCTGGGTTTCTCTGTTCTTGGGCTTCCATACCCTTGGCCTTTACGTCCACAATGACGTTGTAGTTGCCTTTGGTACCCCTGAAAAGCAAATCCTCATTGAGCCAGTGTTTGCTCAATGGATTCAGGCTGCTCACGGTAAGCTGCTATATGGCTTTGATACTCTGCTTTCAAATCCTGATAGTGTTGCTTACACCGCGTTCCCGAATTACGGAAACGTATGGCTGGCTGGCTGGTTGGATGCGATTAACAGCGGCAAAAACTCCCTGTTCTTGACCATTGGACCTGGTGATTTCTTGGTTCACCATGCGATCGCCCTGGGTCTTCACACCACTACCCTGATCTTGGTCAAAGGTGCGTTGGATGCCCGTGGTTCTAAGCTGATGCCCGATAAAAAGGACTTCGGCTATGCTTTCCCTTGCGACGGCCCCGGTCGTGGCGGTACTTGCGACATCTCTGCTTGGGATTCCTTCTACCTGTCTCTGTTTTGGGCATTAAATACCGTAGGTTGGGTGACCTTCTACTGGCACTGGAAACACCTCGGTATTTGGCAAGGCAACGTGGCGCAGTTTAACGAAAGCTCCACCTATCTAATGGGTTGGTTCCGAGATTACCTGTGGCTCAACTCCTCTCAGCTTATCAATGGCTATAACCCCTTTGGGATGAACAATCTCTCGGTCTGGGCTTGGATGTTCTTGTTTGGTCACCTTGTGTGGGCAACAGGCTTCATGTTCTTGATCTCCTGGAGAGGCTACTGGCAAGAGCTGATTGAAACCCTTGTTTGGGCGCACGAGCGTACTCCTTTAGCGAACCTCGTTCGCTGGAAGGACAAGCCCGTTGCACTGTCAATCGTTCAGGCTCGTGTAGTTGGTCTAGCTCACTTCACCGTCGGCTATGTCTTGACCTACGCAGCATTCCTGATTGCCTCGACAGCCAGCAAGTTTGGCTGATGATTTAGCTCTGAAACTGAGTCAATCACAAGAAAAAGCCTCACTAATATAGTGAGGCTTTTTCTTGTGATTCTGGCGAGAGAGTTTGCGCTTGGGCTTAGCCTTGCAGCCGTGACAACCTTCTCACCCCTTCAAGCTCCACCTTTCAGATTGCTTTAGGGGTGACACGTTGACCTCTTACCAGACTATGAGGAAGCTGCTTGTGCCGCCGGAAGGCAGTTTAGTGTGACGGAATTTTGGCAAGCTTTTAACAAAGGTGAAAACGGAGAATGCCTTTATTGCGCTGGGCATACGTCAGACTGCTTTATTTGGGTATGTACTTCAAAAAATTAAAAACCCCTAGAAGCTGAATAAAACGTTCAGTCCTAGAGGTTTTTAATGAATAGAAGGAAGTGAGCGAATTGTCTAGCCCAGGTGCTTAATGGCTAAGCGTCACTTTCAATGTGAATAAAGAGAAGCCCCATGACGACAACTGGCAAAAGCCAGGTCACAACAGGAATAAGAATCCAAGGTAGAAATGAAGCTGCGTAATCGCCAGTCATTATAAAGTTCTCCTATTTCAATTTAAGGGGTGGCAGTTTAAGGGATGGTTTGCACTGAAGCTTTATAGGCTAATGAGCGTTAATTATTAAAGCCGCCGCGCATAATGTTGTCTAGAACGCTAAAGTTTGCGAGAAGGAAGTACGCAACCGCAGCGCCACCCATACCGCCAAAGAAAAAGCCTCCTGTAAAAAGGCTCCACCCTTCAGAGGTATTTAGAGCTGAGTCACCTGTGCCCACGGCAGCACGTCCGCCTTGGAAGGAGACTAGTCCATAAGCAGATAAACACATGGTGGCAATCATCAGCAGCGCAACTACAGAGATGAGCGCTCCTAGCGCAGCAGATTCAGAATCTCGTAAGGGGCCAAAAGTATACCAAGGCCCAATTAGAAAATAGCCGTGAGCCATTCCGATTTCTAATCCGCGTAGAAGGGGAGACAACCCAGGGCGATAGGCTGGCAGGTTGCCTATAAAGGTTTTTGTAAAATCAGAGGCTGAAATGGGGGTGGCGAGGTGCCCCACGAAGGGATCGCCATTGTAGGGCTGGACAACCTGCTTATAGGTAGATTGCGTCATTATTCCTAAATGCTCCTTTGAATGGTCTAGGCAAAGGTTTTATAGCAAAAACTTTAAGAGTATTGTAAGTGTCGGGCTGTCACAGCGTCTCGAAGTTGGTACGCAGCGTTAGAAAAGTTAAATTAGCGATGCAAATTAAGAATTTATATGAATTTTCCTAACTAAATCGCTGAATATAAAAGCTTTGCTTTGTAAATGTGTATGTGCCTTCAGAAAGGCATATTGTTGTCAAGGATCCCTAAATTTAGCCTTAATCAGTACTTTCTTCCACTTAGAAACAAACGCCATTCTTCGCCGTCAATTGTTAAGGAAATCTAGAGTTTGTTCCTTTCATTGATATACCATGTCAAGAATTCTGAAGCCTTTGGCAGGTGCGTTTTTGGCATGTTTCTGGACTTTGGGTTTTGGAGGTTTGTCATCTCTGTTAGTGAAGTCCGTACGGGCTGACTCAGTGATGAGTCAGCGTTATGCCTATCAACCTCGACAAATTGATTCTCTCCGCCAAATGGCGCTTGAATTAACCAATCAAGACCGCTTGCGGTATGGGCTACCGAGGCTTAGAGCAGATTCTTTGCTCTCTAAGGCTGCTCAGAAGCATGCAGAGGATATGCTGCGACGAAACTATTTTAGTCATTATTCGCCAGAGGGTAGGTCGCCATCGGATCGTTTTGCGGCAGTCGGTGGACGAAATGGCGCGGCTGAAAATCTGCTGGTGCTCAGAGATTCGTCTTTAATAGGGACTAATCTGAGTTTTGAGAGACTGGCATTTTTTGAGCGGAAATGGATGGGTAGCCCTGGTCATCGTCAAAATTTACTAGATCGCCGCTATGGTCGATTTGGGTTTGGGGTGGCGGTATCTGGCGATCGCCTCTATGCAGTCCAGCTCTTTACTTTCCCATAGTGGCTTCTGGTGGTGCAGGCGTAAAAAACATCAAATGCTGCTGAGGCAAAACAGACTTTGTTTCTTGCCATTTCAGCCCAACGCCAGCCATTTCTTTGCGCGCTTGAACCTGAGTCATTTTATGGTGAGGTTTGATGAATACTTTAGGGTCTTCAGCGCGGTATTCAACCAGGGCAATTCTGCCGTTGGGCTTTAGAGCTTTCACCACAGCGGTCATCACTTCACGAGGATACGCAAGTTCGTGATAAGCATCGACAAAAATGGCAAGGTCGATGCTGTTGGGGGACATGTTCGGGTTTTGCTCTGTACCCAGAATGGGCGTGATGTTGGTGAGGCCGGATTGAGAAATGCGATCGCCCAGCATTTTAATCATCTCTGGCTGCACGTCTATCGCCAAAACCTTACCTTGGGGCACTTTGGACGCAATTTTTAAGCTAACGTAGCCAGTCCCCGCGCCAATGTCGGCGACAATGTCCGTTGGCCGAAGCCCTAAAGCCTCTACCAGAACCTCAGGTTGTTCTTCTTGTGCGCGATCTTTGCGTTCGAGCCACTCAGACCCTTGATAACCCATGACCTGAGCTATTTCTCGGCTCATATAGACTTTTCCGGTGCCGTCGAAACTCGGTCTTTTGTAAGTATAGAGAGACGCGGGTGCCAGAGACATTACAGAAAACGTTGCCAGACTTAGCAAGATGCCGCTTGCAACCAGACCGAACAGTATTCGTTTTATCGTAGTAAATCGGTTCAAGCGTCCTCCAGGTTACTTTCAAGTCTCATTGTGCTGAAGCTACAGGTAATAGCGCACGCGAGTCACCACGCGGCTTTTCTTTGCCAGCAGCACCCGCTCCAAGAAAAACGCGGTTTGGTTGTGCAGTAAGCCCTCCCACCAGTTGCGAGTCACAAAAGTTGGAATGATCACCGTTGTTATCATGCCGGGATGCTTGGACTCAAACTCTCGGACAAAGTTGGCGATGGGGGTCACAATTTCTCGAAAGGGGGAATCCACAATCACAATGGGGATTCCGCTGGCAAAGGACTGCCAGCGGATCTGAAGTTTCTCGCGGTCCGTTGTGCCGAGATCAACGTGAATTGCCACAATCTCATCGGCAATATTGCGGGCATAGTCTAAGGCTTCTAGGGTGCCCTGATTAAGCTGTCCCCCAATGACGACCGCCGGATGGGTGGGTACCTCTGGCGAAATGTGGGGCATGTAGCTGCGAGGCGCAATGTCTTGAAGGCTGAGGCGATTTGCCACCAGTCGATAGTGGCGATAGATGCGCATAAAGCCATAGACAAACACTGGAATTGCGACGACGACGAGCCAAGCCCCCGCTACAAACTCAGTAGCAATAATAACGCCCAATACAATTGCGGTAACGGTCGCGCCTAGCCCATTTAAGAAGGCACTTGCTTGCCATCCTTGTGTGCGATTAATTAGCCAGCGACGCACCATGCCGGCCTGGGAAAGCGTAAAGGACGTAAATACCACCACAGCATACAGGGGAATCACAGCGTTTGTGTTGCCCTGAAATACAATCAGCAACACTGCTGCCGATAGGCTCAGCATAATAATGCCGTTGGAATACACTAATCGCTCGCCGAGAAAGGCAAGCTGACGCGGTAAAAAGCCGTCTCTTGCCAAGAAGAGTCCTAAAATTTGTCGGCCTAGTAGCGACACTACGGTTTGGCCTTCTTCGGGCATGATGTGGAAAGCGTGGGCTAAGTAAGTCACCTCAATAAACATTAAGCCTAGAATTAGCCCCAGATACAGCAGCGTTTTGCTGGCGTTTTTCCACTCCGGTGGCTTAAAGGCTAAAACACCATGGGAAATAGCTTCTACCCCCGTTAATGCAGAACATTCTGCAGAAAAAGCTCGCAGTACGAAAAATAAAGTTAAACAGGACTTACGCAAAATGCCGATGAACGAATTCGTCAACACTACAGCCATCGTTTAATCTTTATTGATAACTAATATGATCTTAGGCTGTGTATAAGTGTTGATTTTAAAATAAGTTTTATGGCCATAATTTAGAAATTATTATTTTGCCTCTATATTAAAGAAATAGTCACTAGACTTGATTTGAGCAGAGACATAATGCAGCGATGTTTAACCCCATAAGTCATGCCTAGTTGTAGGTATTGAAGTCTGTCTCTCACCCAACTATAAAGCGCTACAAGACCTGGAACAGGAGTTTGGAACGCTATTTACTGAATTAATCAACTATGCCTAGCTTTGGGATTGTAGAAGCTGCTGTTCTACTCTAAGTTAGCGGTTTAATATTTCTCGAATGTATATTAAATCTCTCAATAAACATACATGCAAAAGTGTTGAGTTTCTATTTTAGGTATGGTTTATGGCCTTTGTTAATCTCTTCGATTTATTAAAAAGGGGTAGTCATGAAACTTTCAAACTGTTTTATTTTAACGATAGGAGCTATCTTATTATCTTCGCAGCTTGTGAGTGCTGACATTGGCAATACGGCAACTCAGCAGGTGTGTAGTCAATCAGGGAGCGACTCAGCACCGCTGCCAGCGAATCCAAATACGAATTGGGCTAATGGAGGACTTAATCGCAAACTTGATCGAACCCTTTACAATCGTGAAATCATTGCCTACAAAATTAAGTGGAGTACATCTTGGAGCAATTGGTATGTAAAAGGAGTCAATGATCTCTATTCGTTGACCACGCCGAGTACTACTCCGGCAGGGGCAGTTAATGCGCGTCTCGCATGGATATATTTTGTTGATCATCCACATCAATATATTTCATGTAACTGAGATAATGACTCGCTGACGGATAAAAGATGCCTATCAAGGCTCAATCTCTTGTCAGATGAAGAATTGGATACAGTACTACTGAGGCTCACATCTAAACGACATGGACGGATTTTAATCTGTCCATGTTTTGTGCTTTTTAATCTGCTTGAGAAAATCCCATTCTGCAGGATGGGCTGACAGCCATTAACGCTTAGGGCATAGTAGGGTATCCAGTCTGAACGTCAGCGCATTGCCCCATGAGCAGCTCAATTTTTAACCTTACTAATCCTGAACTTTATGTTATTACGGCAGCCCACGGTGGGCAGGTAAGTGGGCAAATTACGACCTGGGTAACGTTGGGGGCTTTGGTGCCAGAGCGTTTGCGCGTGGTGGCTGTAATTTCACCCCGCAATTTTACGTTTGTGCTGATCCAAAAAAGCCAGCGTTTTGTAGTCAATTTATTGGCGGAAGGGCAGCAGGACTGGCTGCCCTTGTTTGGGCTACGCTCAACCCGCGAGGTCGACAAATTTGATGGAATTTTGACTGAAAAAACCGTCAGCGGAATCCCGATTTTGCCTGAAACCTGTGGCTGGGCTGAGTGCCAGACGGTGCAGGAGGTGGATTGGGGTGATCGCATCATTATCATTGCTGATGTTTTAAGCCACCAAGCTGATACGTCTCGTAAACCCCTTTGCCGCGCTGAGGCAATGGCAGCGCTCTCATCTGAGGTAGACCAAGCGTTAGTCCAGAAGCGACTGCTGGATATTGAGTTTGATCGCGTTCTTATGCAAACGCATCAAAGTGGGTCTGCTAATCAATCAATGGGGACGAGTTGAGAATCTCTCGTTTTCTCATGCCTATGCGATCGCCTCGGTGCAGCTTTATCTGCCTATTTTGCAATAAATGTATGAGAGTCTCACCTCAAGACTAATGCAGAAAACGCATTGAATTAATCCTTCTTTTTCATAAGTGTTTCGGTTTATGTAGCTTCTGATACGAATCCTGTAAGCCATCGCCCTTAACTTAACAAAACATAGAACACAGCTACTCATCGTCGTAATTTCTGACGATTCAGGCGTCTTCAATTGAAAGCCGAGTAGTGGTTTGAAATTTTTAAGAGGGTACTGTCTTGACTGGCCTTACAGTAGAAACAACTGAAAAACTCAATAAATTTGAGCGCCTCAAGGCAGAGAAAGACGGCCTAGCGGTTCTTAAAGATCTTGATCATTTTGCCCAAATTGGCTGGGAAGCGATCGATGAGCTAGACCGCGACTATCGCCTCAAGTGGCTGGGCATCTTTTTTAGACCTGTCACTCCTGGCAAATTTATGATGCGGCTAAGGCTGCCTCAAGGTATTATCAGCAGCACTCAGATGCGGACACTCGCCGACATTGTGCAGCGCTACGGTTCTGACGGTTGTGCAGACATCACCACTCGTCAGAACCTACAGCTACGGGGCATCCGCATTGAAGACATCCCCGATATCTTTAATCGTCTTGAATCTGCTGGACTCACCAGCATTCAGTCCGGCATGGACAATGTGCGAAACGTCACGGGTTCTCCGGTTTCAGGCATTGATGCTGATGAGCTGATAGACACCCGTGAGTTAGCCGTCGCAATCCAGGACATGATTACCGATAGCGGCAGAGGCAACCCTGCCTTTACCAACCTGCCTCGCAAGTTTAATATTGCGATCGCCGGATGCCGAGACAACTCCATCCACGCCGAAATCAACGACATTGCCTTTGTCCCTGCCTACAAAGACGAACAACTCGGCTTCAACGTTGTCGTGGGCGGCTTTTTCTCACCCAAACGCTGCGAAGCTGCCATTCCGCTTAATGCCTGGGTATCGCCTAGCGAAGTTGTGGCAGTCTGTAAAGCCATTCTGGAAGTTTTTAGAGACAATGGCCCACGCGCCAATCGTCAAAAGTCACGGCTGATGTGGCTGATTGATCAAATGACCCTCGACGGGTTCCGGGCCGCCGTTGAGCAGCAGTTGGGCTTTAGCCTTCAACCCGCAGCCCTCAAAGACGAAATAATGTGGGAGAAACGTGACCACATTGGGGTCTACGCCCAAAAGCAGCCAGGACTCAATTATGTAGGGCTACACGTCCCCGTCGGGCGACTGTACGCCGACGATATGTTTGAGCTATCTCGGCTGTCTGAAGTTTACGGCAGCAGCGAAATTCGCCTGACTGTTGAGCAAAACGTCATTATTCCCAATATCCCTGATTCTCGCATTGATGCATTTTTGCAAGAGCCGACGCTGCAAAAATTCTCCGTTGAGCCATCGTTACTATCGCGATCGCTCGTCTCCTGCACAGGCGCACAGTTCTGTAACTTCGCCCTCGTCGAAACCAAAAACCGCGCCGTCGAATTCACGCATCAACTCGAACAAGAACTCACCCTTGCCCAGCCTGTGCGAATGCACTGGACGGGCTGCCCCAACTCCTGCGGACAGCCGCAGGTGGCAGATATCGGCTTTATGGGCACTAAAGTTCGCAAGAACGGCAAAACCCTAGAGGGTGTCGATATCTATATGGGGGGCAAGGTTGGCAAAGATGCCCACTTGGGCACCTGCGTCATGAAAAGTATTCCCTGCGAAGACCTCAAGCCCGTAGTGCGAGATCTTTTGATCCAGCACTTTGGGGCGCAGCTTAAAGCTGGGGTGGTGCTAGAGCCGACGGGTACAGAAGCAGACATCGTTTCGCCTCCCGCCGTCGCAGCACCACCCGCGACGCTTTCCTTTGCCCAATCAGGGAAGGCCATTGACTGCACCGAGGGCGACTTCATCCTTGAAGTCGCAGAGCAAGCAGGGCTAAACCTTGACAGTAGCTGCCGCGCAGGGTCTTGTGGCACCTGCAAGCAAAAGCTGGTGTCAGGAGCCGTTCGCTATGGGGGGGATCCGCAAGCACTTTCTGCTGAGGAACAGGCCGCAGGCTATATTTTGGCCTGTATTGCTCAACCCGTAGGCCAAGTGGTTGTGGACTGTTAATCAACACTTTTTTGAGCCTACGCGCGTAATCTGCGCTGCATGGGGCAAAGCAACACAATTTTTGGAGAGGAGTTTCAGTTCTAAGCTATGTCCAACCTGTCTAGACGCAAATTTTTGATCGCCGCTGGTGCAACGACTGCGACAGCTCTGTTAACTCACGGCTGTGGAGAATCTAGCACCACATCAAGTTCTTCCCCGACCGCATCTACCGCAGCAAGTGGAGATGCTCCTGAAGTCACGAAAGCAAAACTTGGCTTTATTGCCCTCACCGACTGTGCGCCGCTGGTGATTGCCAAAGAGAAAGGCTTCTTTGAAAAGTATGGGATGAAAGATGTAGAGGTAGGTAAACAAACCTCTTGGGCTACCACTCGCGACAACTTAGAGCTAGGCAGCGACAAAGGCGGCATTGACGGGGCACACATTCTAACCCCCATGCCCTACCTGATGACGGCGGGTAAGATTACAAAATCGCCTATCCCAATGTATATCTTGGCTCGCTTAAATACTAATGGGCAGGGTATATCAGTTTCTAATGAGTATGCCGACTTAAAGCTTGATGCAAAAGCTCCAACACTTAAAGCAAAAATTGATGCAAAAAAAGCTGGGGGCAAGAAATTTCAGTGTGCAATGACCTTCCCTGGCGGAACTCATGATTTATGGATGCGATACTGGCTTGCGTCTAATGGCATTGATCCTGATACAGACGTTGATCTCATCGTGATTCCACCCGCTCAGATGGTTGCCAATATGGAAACCAAGTCAATGGATGCCTTTTGTGTAGGAGAACCTTGGAACCAGCGATTGGTTACTAAAAAACTGGGTTATAACGCTCTCACCACTGGCGAAATGTGGAAAGATCACCCAGAAAAGTCTCTGTCCTTACGTAAAGATTGGGTTGACAAGCATCCTAAAGCCGCAAAAGCACTGCTAATGGCAGTTTTAGAAGCCCAAGTATGGTGTGACAAAGATGAGAATAAGGCGGAAATGTGCCAAATTCTATCTGCTGATAAGTATGTTAAAGCGCCAGCGAAAGATATTATTGAGCGTTCTAAGGGCAACTTCGATTTAGGGAATGGGCGCACCTTAAAAGACAGCCCATTATTAATGAAGTTCTGGCGAGATGACGCTTCTTTCCCCTTCACCAGCCACGACACTTGGTTCTTAACCGAGAATATCCGCTGGGGCAAGCTCCCTGCCGATACCGATCTTAAGAAACTCGTTGCAGAGGTGAACCGTGCTGACCTTTGGAAAGAAGCTGCTAAAGCGATTGGTCAAGAGGCTGCTATTCCTAAGAGTGATTCTCGTGGGGTAGAAACATTCTTTGACGGGGTTAAATTCGATCCCGCTGACCCGATGGCTTACCTTAAAGGCCTCAAGATCAAAAAGGCTTAAGGCTCAATAAGTCTAGTCATGGATTTTTGACTGAGCCTTAAATCCATGACTAGACTCTAAAATTCTTATTCTTTTTCATTATTTAAGGACTCACTTCAGATCATGGCAAACCCCTCATTGGCTGCCCCGTCACCCTTTGCAATGCAAGTCAAAAAGTTTGGCCCCTTCGTTTTCCCACCTATTATTTGTACGGGCGCAGTGCTGCTGATCTGGCAAGTGTTGTGCATGAGTCCAGAATCAAAGATGCCTGCCCCTTTGTTGGTAGCTATACAGTCTTTCGGGCTACTCTTGAATCCTTTTGCTGAGGAGGGAATCGGATTACAGCTTTGGATCAGTCTCCAACGAGTAGCTCTTGGCTATGCTCTTGCTGCCGTTGTTGGGGTAGCAGTTGGCCTTGTTATTGGCGTAAATACTTTTCTTCGACGGGGTTTTGATCCACTCATTCAAGTGTTACGAACTATTCCGCCATTAGCATGGTTGCCTATTGCACTTGCAATTTTCCAAGATGGTCAGCCTGCCGCTTTATTTTTAATTTTTATCACTGCCATTTGGCCTATTGTGATTAATACGACTGTTGGGGTTCAGCAAATCCCCAAAGATTATGACAATGTTGCAAAGGTGTTGCAGTTGTCTGGTCGAGAATATTTGTTCAGCATTTTGATTCCGTCTACGGTGCCCTATATTTTTACGGGGTTGCGCATTGGGATTGGGTTAGCGTGGTTGGCAATTGTGGCGGCTGAGATGCTGGCCTCTGGTGCTGGCGGTATTGGATTTTATATCTGGGATGCCTATAACGCAGGAAATGACAACAGCATGAGTCAAATTATTCTAGCTGTGTTGTGTGTGGGTATTGTTGGTCTGTGTCTGGATCGCCTTGTAGGATATCTTGGTTCTTTGATTGCGTCTGAGTCTTAGTTAACTTTAGGTCGGTTGGGTCTAGATCTATGTCTGCTTTTTTAGAAGTTGATCACGTTGATAAGGTCTTTGCGCTACGCGATGGCGGCAGCTACATTGCTCTAAAAGGGATTGATTTGACCATTAAACAGGGTGAATTTGTTTCACTCATTGGTCATTCGGGCTGTGGTAAGTCAACACTGCTCAACATTATGGCTGGACTCGATCAGGCAACGGTGGGCGGCGTGATCTTAGATGGTCGGCAGACCTCTAGCCCTGGCCCTGATCGCATGATGGTGTTTCAAAACTACTCATTGCTGCCTTGGCTGACGGTACGCCAAAATATTGCGCTGTCGGTCAATAAGGTCTTGAGTCATTTGCCCAAGGGTGAGCGAAAAGGAATTATTGAGCACAACATTCAGTTGGTGGGGCTTCGCCACGCCGCAGACAAAACACCGAAGGAGCTTTCCGGCGGCATGAAACAACGGGTGGCGATCGCCCGTGCCTTAGCCATCCGCCCCCAGGTACTGCTGCTCGATGAACCCTTTGGTGCATTGGATGCTCTGACGCGGGGCAACCTTCAGCAGCAGCTTATGCAAATTTGCCAAGAGAGCCAAGTCACCTGCGTGATGGTGACACACGACGTAGATGAGGCACTGCTGCTTTCCGACCGAGTGGTGATGCTCACCAACGGCCCAGAGTCTCACATTGGGCAAATTTTGCCCGTTCCCATTCCTCGGCCTCGTCAGCGCCTAGAAGTCGTCAACCATCCTAGCTACTATGCGCTCCGCAACGAAATTGTTTACTTTCTTAATCAGCAGAAGCGAGACAAGAAACGGAAGCTCAAGCAGGTTGTGGCGATCGCCCGTCATGGCCTAGAAAAGGTCAACCTCGATATTGGCTTTGTGCCCCTAACCGACTGTGCGCCGTTGGTGGTGGCAAAAGAGAAAGGACTGTTTGCCAAACATGGCTTAGAAGAAGTGACGCTCAGCCGAGAGCCGAGCTGGAAGGCGATCGCAGAAGGCGTTGCCAGCCGCCGTCTAGACGCAGCCCAAATGGTGGCGGGGATGCCGCTGTCCATGACCCTAGGCTCTGGTGAGCAAAGCCAGCCATTGCCCATCGTGACGGCGCTGATATTATCGCGCAACGGCAACGCCATTACCTTCAGCAAGAAGCTGTGGGATCAGGGAGTGCGAACACTAGCAGACTTTAAAGCAGCCCTCGCCCAAAAGCCAGACCAGCGGCACACCTTGGGGATGGTTCACCCCACCTCCATGCACAACCTGCTGCTGCGCTACTGGTTAGCCTCTGCCGGAATTGACCCTGACCAAGACGTTGACCTCACGGTGATTCCACCGCCTCAAATGGTCGCAAACTTAAGCGCAGGCAACATTGATGGCTACTGCGTCGGCGAGCCTTGGAATTCTAGAGCAGTACAGGAAGGCTTAGGCTACGTCATCGCCACAGACTTAGAGATTTGGCCTTCCCATCCCGAAAAAGTTTTGGGTGTACGAGAAGACTGGACGGCTGCGCATCCCGAAACCCACAACGCCTTGGTAAAAGCGCTAATCGAAGCCTGCGACTACTGCGACAATCCGCGCAACCGTGAAGAAATTCTAAACCTGCTGGCTAAGCCAGAATATCTTGGCGCATCTGCGGCCTATGCAAGACCTGGCTTTATTGATCCCTACGAACGCGGGACAGGGGAAGACCCAGAAGATCTTTGGCAGTTTAATCGTTTTCACGTCGATCAGTCTAACTGCCCAGGACGTGTCGAAGGGCTATGGATTTTAACGCAGCTTGCGCGCTGGGGCATTACGCCCTTTCCCCGTAACTGGATCGAAATTCTAGAGCGTGTGCGACGGGTCGATCTCTATGGTCGTGCCGCGCGGGAACTGGGTCTGCCCGACACCGAACCGAACCGTAGCGCGTTTCAGCTCTTTGATGGCAAGGTCTTTAACCCCGATGACCCGATGGGATACCTTAATAGCCTTAATATTTGCCGCGATGTTCGCGTTGAAGAAATTTTAATTGACCAAGTGCCAGAGAAAGCTGTAAAAGCCGTCGCATAGCCGCCACTTTTTTGGGAACTTATAGACCAATGCAAACCCTAACAACTTCTAACGCCACCTTGCAGCCAACCCAGCGCGAACCTTTTCTAGTGATTGATCAGGCATCTAAGGTGTACCCCACACCCAATGGTCCTTATACCGTCTTAGACAATATTGACTTGACGGTTTTTGAAAGTGAGTTTGTGTGCCTCATTGGTCACTCTGGCTGCGGAAAGTCAACGCTGTTAGATATGGTCTCTGGGTTCCGCAAGCCGACTAGTGGCGAAGTGCGGCTTCAGGGCAAGATGATCAGCCGTCCTGGGCCTGACCGGATGGTGGTGTTTCAAAACTATGCGCTGCTGCCGTGGAAGACGGCATTTGAGAATATCTATCTGGGTGTACATGCCGTTTACCCTGAAAAGTCGAAAAAAGAAAAGACCGAAATTGTGCGATCGCACCTTGCCCTAGTCGGCCTAGAAGAAGCTGCCAATAAGCGTCCAGGGCAGCTCTCTGGCGGTATGAAACAGCGGGTTTCTATTGCCCGTGCCCTTTCTATTCGCCCTCAGGTGCTGATTTTAGACGAACCCTTTGGGGCGCTAGATGCCATTACCAAAGAAGAGCTGCAAGAGGAGCTGCTCAAAATTTGGAGTGAGTACAAAATTACCGTACTCATGATTACCCACGATATTGATGAAGCCCTGTTTCTGGCAGATCGCATCGTGATGATGACCAATGGCCCCGCCGCCAAAATTGGGGAGGTCATGGAGGTTCCCTTCTCTCGACCGCGCGATCGCGCCCAGCTCATGGAAGATCCCCGCTACTACACTCTGCGCAACCACGCCCTTGACTTTTTGTTCAGCGGCACAGTCTCAGACCACTAACGTTTTTTACTCATGCTCAAAGGCTTACTCTCTTTTAACGGGCGCTACCGTGTTCTTCACCTCACTTGGTTTGCGTTCTTCTTGTCGTTTGTGTGCTGGTTTAACTTTGCACCCTTTGCCACCACCATTGGCAAAGAGCTAAGCATCAGCCCCGAACACATTAAAACCCTAGCCATCTGCAACTTGGCGCTCACCATTCCAGCCCGCATCATTATTGGGATGCTGCTGGATCGCTTTGGACCAAGACGCACCTACGCCTTCATTTTGATGTTTGCGGTAGTGCCTTGTGCGGTGACGGCAACCGCCCAGGGTTTCACCCAGCTTGTGGTGGGTCGTTTACTCATGGGCATTGTGGGCGCTGGCTTTGTGGTGGGCATTCGGATGGTGTCGGAGTGGTTTCCGCCTAAAGAGATTGGTATTGCCGAAGGAGTCTACGGCGGTTGGGGCAACTTTGGCGCGTTTGGTGCAGAATTTGCCCTCCCAGTTCTTGCGATTGGCGCAAGCTTTATGTCAGGCGGTGCGTCTAACTGGCGCTTTGCGATCGCCCTAACTGGCATTGTTGCCGCCATCTATGGCGCAATTTACATCAAAACGGTTGAAGATACACCCCCTGGCAAAACCTACAAGAAGCCCAAAAAAAGCGGCGCCTTAGAAGTCACCAGTGTCAAAAGCTTCTACGCCATGCTGGTGATGAACTTTGGCTTAATTTTTGCCCTTGGGCTACTGGCTTGGCGACTGGCACGACCAGCTCTCGACTTCCTCAATGATGCTCAGATGATCTTTATTTGGGTCTTACTAGCAGGGCTATACGCCTATCAAACCTATGAGGCTTGGCAGGTGAATCGAGAACTGCTCACAGGGCAAAAAATCTACAGCCCCACAGAACGCTATCAGTTCCGGCAGGTGGCGTTGCTAGAGCTAACCTACGTCACAAACTTTGGTTCAGAACTAGCGGCTGTCTCCATGCTGCCGACCTTTTTTGAAAAAACCTTTGGCCTCGAGCATGTTGCCGCTGGCATGATTGCGGCGGCCTATCCCTTCATGAATCTCGTGTCTCGACCCAGTGGCGGACTCATTTCTGATAAGTTTGGCTCCCGTAAATGGACGATGACCTTTATTAGCGTTGGCATCGGCATCGGCTATTTGATGACCTACAGCATTCGTCCAAGCTGGCCCATTCCCTTGGCGATCGCCGCAACCATGTTTGCCGCCTATTTTGCTCAAGCAGGCTGTGGTGCCACCTACGGCATTGTGCCGCTAATCAAAAAAGAAGCTACGGGTCAAATTGCGGGCAACGTGGGTGCTTACGGCAATTTTGGCGGTGTTGTTTTCCTGACTATTTTTAGCCTCACCAATGCCCAAACGCTGTTTGCGGTCATGGGCATTTCAGCCCTTGTTTGTGCCAGCCTGTGCGCTTTTTTCTTGAAAGAGCCGAAAGGATCTTTTGCTGAAGATTACGATCAGCCCGACAGCGCGGTCGTAGCGCACAATACAGTCCCAGCTATCTTGCGAGAGCAAGAATAGGCTTAACTGGAATTTGCATACATGTACTATCAACAGGTGAGGTGATGATGCAAGAATTTGCAGCAGAAACCATCCATGATTTAACCGCAGAAATTGAGCAAGCAGGAGATCTGAATCAAGATACTCCTGTGGTTCTATCGGATCCGATTCTGTGCTGCTACGTCAATGCAACAAAGCGGATTCAGGTAGTACGGCTGAGCCATCTCTCTGAAGGAGACTGGGAACACATTTTGTTTCCGGCTCAAAACTTTATGTTTGAAGCACCCCCTGAATCCATGCTGGAAATCTACAAAAGTCCGACCCTCAGCATTACCCCCCCTGAGTACGTCCTCTGCCGTACCTTACAGGTACGCTCAGACTAACGGCGGTAGATACAGATTAATTACGATGGAAGCGGAATGAGCGATACTACCAAAACCTTGTGCCCTTATTGCGGAGTGGGTTGTGGCCTAGAAATGCTGCCCCCAGCTCAGGCTGGCAAACCCACGACGCGAGATTCAGAAGGGGTTCCAATTTGGCAGGTTAGGGGCGATCGCACCCATCCGTCAAGTCAGGGAATGGTGTGTGTGAAGGGCGCAACCATTGCCGAACCGCTCCACAAAGATCGGCTCCGCTACCCCATGATGCGGCGCTCTTTAAACGAGCCATTTCAGCGGGTAAGCTGGGATGAGGCATTGAATCAAATTACCGCAAGAATGCAGACTCTTCGATTAACCGGAAGGGCTGATTCTATTTGTATGTACGGTTCTGGACAGTTCCAGACTGAAGACTACTATATTGCCCAAAAGCTGATGAAAGGCTGTTTGGGCACCAATAATTTTGACGCAAACTCTCGCCTATGCATGTCTTCAGCAGTTGCAGGCTATACCCAGAGCTTTGGCGCGGATGGCCCACCCTGCTGCTACGAAGATCTTGACCTTACCGACTGCGCGTTTTTAATTGGCACCAATACCGCCGAGTGCCACCCCATCTTATTTAACCGACTCCGTAAGCACCATAAAACAAGCCGTGCCATTAAGCTCATTGTGGTTGATCCCCGCCGCACCCAAACCGCTGAAGCAGCCGATCTGCACTTGGCAATCAACCCAGGCACCGACATTGATTTGCTCCACGGCATCGCTCATTTTCTGATGAGTCGCGGCAAAATTGACCCTGAATTTATTGATGAGTGTACGAGTGGGTTTGCTGCCTATGCAGAGGTTGTGCAGCACTACACGCCAGAAGTGGTGAGTCGGCGCTGCGGCATTAGCATTTCAGACTTGAAAAAGGCGGCAGTCTGGTGGGGAGAATCTGAGCGGGTTCTCTCGCTATGGTCAATGGGCATTAATCAGTCTTCAGAGGGCACGGCTAAGGTGCGCTCCATCATCAATCTGCATCTGATGACGAGCCAGATTGGCAAACCTGGTGCAGGGCCTTTTTCTCTGACGGGTCAGCCCAATGCAATGGGCGGTCGAGAAGCGGGTGGGTTGTCGCATCTGCTGCCTGGATATCGCTCGGTGATGAATCCTCAACATCGTGCCGAGGTTGAGGCCGTGTGGGACTTACCTGCCGGACGCATTGCGGCGAAACCTGGCAAAACAGCCTGGGATATGATTACGGGGCTAGAGTCTGGTGAGGTGCAGATGATCTGGGTGGCAGCCACCAACCCCGTGGTGAGTATGCCCGATATTGAGCGCACTAAAGCGGCTTTTCGCAAGTCTGCGTTTACGGTCTATCAAGATGCCTACTTTCCCACTGAAATGTCGGCCTATGCCCATGTGCTGCTGCCTGCGGCTCAGTTCAGTGAAAAATCGGGCATTATGGTCAACTCCGAGCGGCGGGTGACGCTCTGCCCTGCGTTTCGCTCCCCACCTGGGGAAGCACGACCCGACTGGGAAATTTTTGCGGATGTGGGGCGGCGACTTGGCTTTGCCAAGCAGTTTGCCTTTAGCAGCGCGGCAGACGTTTATGCGGAATTTGCCCAAATCACCCAGAATCGACCTTGCGATCAGTCGGGGTTAAGCCATCAGCGACTGCGGGTAGAAGGGCCGCTTCAGTGGCCTTACCCAAAAGGCAAAACGGCGCTATCTTCAAAACGCCTCTACACCGACCTGAAATTTTATACGCCGGATGGAAGGGCTAGGTTTGCAGCAGTGCATTCGAGAGGGCTAGCAGAACTCCCCGATGATAGCTACCCTTTTGTGCTGACCAATGGGCGGCTTTATGGTCATTGGCATACCCAATCGCGCACAGGTCGCATTCCTAAGATTCGCAAGATGCACCCAGAGCCGTTCATTGAAATCCATCCTAAGGATGCGGGGCATATTGGAGTGCAGGATCATGAATGGGTGGAAGTGCGATCGCGGCGTGGCTCTGCCCGTTTCCCCGTCACCATCACCAAGGGAATTGCCCCTGGTACGGTATTTGTCCCCATGCACTGGGGTGAACTCTGGGCGGAGGACGCAGAAGCGAATGCGATGACCCATTCGGCGGCCTGTCCTGATTCAAAACAGCCTGAATTGAAAGCCTGCGCGGTGCAGCTCGTGCCGCTTTCAAAAGTGGAGCTAGAGCAAGCTCAAAGACCTGAAGCAGCGGCGGCGGTGCGATAGCGTTTGAACGCGTCTTATCTATTCATGAGGGTGGGTACCCTAGGCATAGAGCTGTTAGTTGAACCGCTAGAAACAGCTACAGTTCATTAGTAGGGAACTTACGCCGTCATGGATTTCAAAAAGCTGGCTTTGCCGTTGGGCTTTATTGCCTTTATTTTTATTGGCTTTGGCGATCGCGTTTTACCCAACCCCCTCAGCAGTATTAGTCTTAATACCCGCACCTCGATTAACCAATTTTTGATTGGGCTATCGCCAAAGTTAAAGTCTCAGAACCCTGATGGCAAAATGGAAAAAGCTGTCGATGACCTCCCACATTAGTGATTTAAGATGCTGAATTGAAGAAATCTGTATGGAGGTCTCTTGTCGTTGCTTGGGAACATTATTGGCACTATTTCCCATAAACGTTGGGTAGCACAGGCCTTACGCTAAAGCTGACACTTAGGGATAAAGTCAGCTCACTACTGCAATGCAGTCCACTTCTACCTGCACATCTTTCGGCAGGCGTGCCACCTCTACACAGGCACGGGCAGGCGCGGTAGCCTCATCAAAATAGCGGGAATAGATTTCATTGACGGTTGCAAAGTCATTCATGTCTGCTAAAAAGACCGTCGTTTTGACCACGTCTGTCCACCCTGCACCCGCCGCTTTTAAAACCGCCTCTAAGTTCTGCATTACCTGTACAGTCTGCTGCGCTACATCACCCTGCCCTACAATTTTGCCCGTCGTGGGGTCGAGGGCAATTTGTCCAGAGCAGAACACCATGACGCCACTGGTGCGAATGGCTTGGTTATAGGGGCCGACGGGGGCTGGTGCTAAAGGGGTTTGAATCACATCACGAGACATATCGGCTGCTCACAAGGGTTACTCTTCCGCTATTGTGCCGTGAAATTGTGCAGCGGTGAAGTATCTCGTCAGGGTTCTAGGGGTAGGACGGGCAGGGTGGCTGTGTATAGAGCAGTTCTTCGGCGGCGATCGCCCCTTCGCAAGACGCCCACACCGACTGAATTTGAGTCACTTGACCTGCCAGTAAACTCACCAGCGAAAAATTGCGATAGCTGATGCCGTCTTTCTCTAAAACTCTAGGCACACAGGCGGCGTTGAGATATACCGTTCCATCTTCTCCCACATGGACTCGTTTACGGAGCTGCTGTCGCGTGTGGCGTAGGGTATGGTGCATGTGCCCAAACGTCACCAATGCTACCCGCTTACCTGTTGCTTTAACCGTGGCGATCGCCTTCTGCAAATCGGGGTCGCCGTAGTCGCCCCCAATGGGCATCCAGTCTCGACCACAGGGGTCTTCTGGGCGATCACCTAAGCCCATCGGGCCGTTGTGACTTACAAAAAGGAGGGTTTCGCACCGCGACTGCTGAGCCGCCTGCACAATGCGATCACACGACTCCTGCATGGAATGTACATCAAAGCGGTCTGAGTAAAAATCGCTATGTTTCCAATCTGGGCCGCCCCAACTAAAGGGTCTCCCCCCCACAACCCCAAACTGCATCTGCGGAAAATCTCGCTGACTGTAGCCAATATGGGCAATGCCCAACGCCTCCATCTGCTGCTGTACTCGGTCTTCATAGCGGCGGTCGTAGGGACACTTTTGACGACCCCAAACCGTGGCGCTATACCAGGCGTCATGATTCCCCAGCGCCACTGCGACAGGGATTGACATTTCAGCTACCTGCTCAACAATCTCGACGGCTTCGTTACCAAAGTCGCCTACAAATAGGGCTAAATCAACCCCTAAGGAAATCAACGCCGACTCATCGCGCTCATCCCACTGACTGTGGACATCTCCCACAACGGCAATTTGAATAGGCTTAGAAGAGAGGGTGGCAGTCTGCGATCGCGCCACCGATGAATGGGTCAAAACAAGTCTCCTGCACTGATAGGAAAAATCACCTTAATCTTGAACGTACCCTTGACCCATCGCTAAGGCAAGCTCCGCTCGCACAAATTCCCGTCCTAGGTAGGCGGCATGGTCAAGCTTCGTGACCAAAGAAACTTCTGGTGTTTCAAAGATTTGAATGCAGAGTTCCTTCGCGGTGTGCGCCTGAAAAATAGCCGTGGGATGGCGTTCTACTTTGACGCCACAGAGGAACGGGTCCCCTGTTTTTGGATCCACTGCCAACCCTTTCTCATTGATGGCATTGGTAAAGTGCTTTGCGTGAATTAGGGAAGTTTCTGTGTCGATGTAGATAATAAAATATCCGCTCGGATCCAGTGCAATAAAGCGCTGAGACAATTTATCGTTGATCGCGGTTTGTTGTTCTAACAAAGAAAGCATTCAGTTATTGCAGTGTTCTCTAACCAGTGTGCATCAAGGTCTATATTCCTTAGTTTAGTGTGCTGTGATTCTTTTTTCTCGGAAACCTGTTTGTAGTGCGCCCATAATTAACCTTGAGCCTCGGCTCTAGGGCCTGTAGAGCGCCGGGAACTGGCTTTGAAGCTGCCTAATTTTGGGTAGGTCATGCACTACCACGTAAGGATAATTTGGGTTTCGAGCAATAAAGTTTTGATGGTATTCTTCTGCTTCATAAAACTGGGTCAGGGGCGAAATCTGGGTAGCGATCGCCCTCTTAAACGCCCCTGTCTTGTTGATCTGCTTAATGTAGGCTTGAGCCACCTGCTTTTGCGAATCATCCCTCAAAAAGATAGCCGACCGATATTGAGTACCAGAGTCCGGTCCTTGCCGATTGAGCTGCGTAGGGTCATGAGCCACTGCAAAATAAACCTTCAGCAGTTGTTCGTAAGAAATCTGTGACGGATCGTAAGTGACCTGTACCGCTTCTGCATGTCCAGTCTGTCCAGTCCCGACCCGTTCGTAGGTAGCTTCTTTGGCGCTACCGCCCGCATAGCCAGATACCACGTTAGAAACTCCCTTGAGGTGTTCAAAAACGCCTTCCATCCCCCAAAAGCATCCTCCTGCCAAAACAATCGTTTGGCTACCTCGAGGGGGCGTTAAAACTGCAATGGAGTTAGGGAGAACTTGAGCTGTTTTTGAACTAGATAGGCTGTAGGGTACCCCGCCCGTTAGCACTGCTAAAAGTGCCACGGCAGGTAAACCTAAAAGAAGCCATCGAACGGAGAGAAGACGACGGAGAGCCATAGCGCCAAGGATTTTGAAGGGTGGACATGTTAATAGTAGACGCCAAGGCTGAAAATAGGCTGAGGGGTCTCTGAGTAAATAGTGTTCTAGACCTGTGGGTTAGAGCAAGGATTGATTAAGACTTTGCTGCAAGGCGGGCAGAGGTCTCTATATAAAACAGCAGCGCGTTGATGTCCGCAGGGTTAACGCCCCCAATGCGGGTGGCCTGACCGATGGTGAGGGGCTTAACCTTATTGAGCTTTTCACGGGCTTCCATTGAAAGGGTTTGAATGCTTCCGTAATCTAGGTTAAAAGGCAGCTTACGATGCTCTTGGCGGCTCGTGTACTCGATCTGTTTTTCTTGCCGTTTGATGTAGCCAGCATATTTAATTTCAATTTCTACGCCCTCTTTCTCGCAGTTTTCCAGACTTGGGATGCCTAGCCCATACCGCTCTAAATCGACATAGTGAATGCTAGGGCGACGCAGTAGATCTGCAAGGGTAATTGAGCCTTTAATGGCCTGCTCGGTTTCAGCGGCGATCGCCATTCCCACTTTATCCTGCTCTTTCAGCCGCGTGGAATGGAGCCGTTCCTTTTCGGCGGTGATGTTGGATTGCTTTTGGATGAACAATGCCCAACGGCGATCGTCAATGAGACCAATCTCTCGACCCAGGGGCGTTAAGCGCTGATCGGCGTTATCTGAGCGCAAAATTAGGCGATACTCTGAGCGGCTCGTCAGCATTCGGTAAGGTTCACGGAGATCTTTGGTGCAGAGATCGTCCATTAGAGTACCTAGATAGCTCTGTTCACGGGAAAACACCACCATTTCTTGATGGTTTACGAAGCGCGCGGCGTTGATGCCTGCCACTAGCCCTTGCGCTGCGGCTTCTTCGTAGCCCGTGGTGCCGTTAATTTGACCTGCGCAAAATAGCCCCTCAATTTTTTTGGTCATTAGGGTGGGGTAGCACTGCGTTGCCGGAATATAGTCATACTCCACGGCATAGGCAGGGCGGAGCATGGCGCAGTGTTCTAGGCCAGGGAGCGATCGCAGCATTTGCAATTGCAGTGTCTCTGGCAGACCCGTTGAAAACCCCTGGATATACAGCTCTGGAATCTCTCGCCCTTCTGGCTCAATAAAAATCTGGTGGCTTTCTTTATCGGCAAAGCGCACGATTTTGTCTTCGATACTGGGGCAGTAGCGCGGCCCTTTGGCATCTACCCAACCGCCGTACACGGGCGACAGGTGCAGGTTATCTCTAATGAGCTGATGAGTGAGGGCAGTGGTGCGGGTGATGTAGCAGGGGAGCTGCTCTTTTTTGACCCACACTTCAGGATCAAAGCTAAACCAGCGCACGTCACCATCTGCGGGCTGCTCTTCCATTTTGCTGTAGTCTACCGAGCGCTTATCGACTCGTGCGGGGGTGCCTGTTTTTAACCGCCCCGTTTCAAAGCCCAAACGGTTTAGGGTTGCCGTCAGCTCTTCTGCGGCAAATTCCCCAGCGCGACCCGCTGCCATCGACTTATTACCCACCCAAATGCGACCGCCTAAAAACGTGCCTGTGGTTAAAATAACGGCTTTGCACTCAAAAGCCACACCAAAGTAGGTTTGAACCCCCACCACTTCTTCATTGTCACCCAACACCAAATCCGTTACCATCCCCTCACGGACGGTCAGATTCTCCTGATTTTCTACAATGTTCTTCATGACCGCTGCGTACTCACGCTTATCGGTCTGCGCCCGTAGCGCCCATACCGCTGGGCCTCGAGAGCTATTGAGCAAGCGCTTTTGCAGATAGGTGCGATCGGCCATTTTGCCCAGTTCGCCACCTAGCGCGTCAACCTCATGGGTGAGCTGAGACTTGGCAGGGCCACCTACGGCGGGGTTACAAGGCTGCCACGCAATTTTGTCTAGGTTCAAGGTCAGCAACAGCGTTTTACAGCCCAGCCGCGCGGTTGCCAGAGCTGCTTCACAGCCTGCATGACCTGCGCCCACGACAATGACATCAAAGGCATCAATAAATTCAACCGAAGCTGGAGTGGTCATAGAAAAACGGCAATTGCAGAGAACCTTGTCTTATTCTAATGGGTTCAAGTTGAAGCACTACCACTCTCGTAGGGCGATCTCCAAGCCTTCTGCCAACGGAGGCGTAATATTTTCCTCCCTTATACGCTGCTCAATGGCGGTATGTGACAACTCTGAATCAATTTGCTTTAAGGCAGCCACCACATGAAGCCTCACGCTGTAGTCTGGGTCTTCGAGGCGTTCTATCAGGTGAGGCAGCAACGCAGGCAACCCGACCCGACCAATGCTTAGCACTGCGTTTGCTCTCAGTTTGGGTAACTGTTGCAGAAGGGGCGATCGCACTAACTCTAACAGCCACTCCGCAGCCTCTGAATAATGAGCAGCGCTGCTCATTATTTCCTGCATTAGCAGCTCTGGGAATGACGTTTGCTGAGCCAGCGTTTGCCAGATTTCCATGAGTCCCTCTAGAGCCGCCGCAGAACCGATCCAACCCAGCGCCTGAATTAACGTTTGCTGGAGTGTTACATCTAAGTTGGGTTCAGTGCATTTTTGGGTTAGGGTGATCGCCCCTAAATCTGTCCCCAATCGCCCAATTGCTTTTGCCGCTTGGGTCGCTACGCTAAGGTCAGCATCATTCAGTGCAGGAATGAGATGCTCAACGAGGTCTATTGCCGTATTTTCTTGGGTACGGACGGCTAGGCTGGCGATCGCCGCTTTCCGTACTTCAGCGCTAACATCCGTTAGCCCCTCGAGCAAGACGGGACTAATGCGGGGGTCTATAAACTGATCTAGCGCCTCAAAGGCCAGCGATCGCGCTTCAGCGGAACCTGTTTGAGACACCTCTAGCAGCAGCGGCACTACTTCAGGCTGATGGATTTGCGTGAGCGCCTGTAGTGCCGTCATTTGCCGGAGAGGATCTTTCAACGCGCCTGAAAGTTGGACAATAGCATCTGTGCCCATCTCTGCTAGCCCTTGTGCTGCTATGAGCCTGATATCTTCGTCTTCTGAATGTTCTAGAAGCTGACCCAGCGCCAAAGTCGCGTCTGGATGCCGTAAGGAAGCTAAAATTTTTGCAATAAACCACTGAAGTTCAGGGTCAGTTTCGGATGCTTTAAGCAGATTTAGCAGGGGCGATACAATCTCCTCACCGCAATCTTCAAGCTGTTTGGCAGTATCCCAGCGCGACTGGAAGTCATCCATTTTTAAGGCATCTAGCGCGGCGGCTATTTCTTGCACAGCTTTGCTCTGAGTAAGTTCTGTCTTTTATTTTATGCGCTCTGTTTGCCTAGAGGTTTAGTAGACCTCTTGCGTGAATCATGGAGAGAGTGCAAGTTCAAAATTGATAATCGCGGCAATCAAGTTGAATCGTAATCCGAAACGCTTACGCCGATTACGATAGCGTTCAGCCAGAATCCGAAAAATCTTAAGCTTGCGATTG
>JANPLU010000023.1:0-38297 GCA_031422435.1 Acaryochloridaceae cyanobacterium VAR_48_metabat_390 | reverse complement strand
AGGTGCCTCGTCGCACGCCGCAACGACGTTTGAACGCACTGGGGCTGAGATGTTTCAGTTGCTCGTAGGTCATGGCTGTTCCCTCCTTGAGCCTTGACACACTTCTACCGACTTCTCTCTATTCACGCAAGAGGTCTATTGTATTGGTTTCACCTACGGGTAAGCCTCAGAGGAGATTAAAACGCTTACTCATTATCCAAGATTCAAGAGGAACTCCTTAGTGGTGCAGAAAACTTTTTTGAGTCTTATGGCAAACAGAATAAACGATTAAAATAAAGGCTGAAACCCACTGCCCGCGTTCAAATCTTGAGATCTACTAAAGATTGCTATCTTTTCCACAACTCTTTATTTATAAGGGTTTCATGAATTTTCTGTATCACCAAGATAAAATAGGTGTAGAGATAACTCTCTTCCTTAAAGTAGATAGACAAAAAATCAAAAGGTATATTAGCATCTTCAAGAAGCTTTTTGAATATGTAAAAAGGAAATATGACAAGCTTGAATTGTTTACAAGATTTATAAGATTAGTATGTCGTCAAATCACTTTTGATAGATAGACTAAATTTACTATTAATGAGTTATCTCTAATTTTAAACAACTTTAATTGTTTTATAGATACAAAAACCATGAATTTACGGACAGCAGGGCGATTACTAAAAGAAACGTTTGCGGAATGGCAGAAAGACAGAGTTCCGCTTTTGGCAGCGTCGTTGGCTTACTATACAGTCTTTTCTATTGCACCCTTGTTAATTATTGCTATTTCTATTGCAGGTTTCTTTTTTGGAGAAGAAGCTGTTCGGGGAGAAATTATTGGTCAAATTCAAGGTTTAATCGGTAAAGACAGTGCATCGACCATTCAAGCAATGCTTCAAAATACTCAAAAACCTAACTCTGGGGGTACTATTGCAACTGTCTTTGGTGTAATTACGCTACTACTTGGCGCTTCTGGTGTTTTTGGTCAACTTCAAGAAGCCTTGAATATTATTTGGGACGTCAAACCGAAACCTGGTCGAAATCTTGTTACATTTATCCAGTCTCGCTTTCTTTCCTCAGCAATGGTTTTAGTGATTGGCTTCTTGTTATTAGTTTCCTCACTTCTCTCAACCGTTCTAATTGTTGTGACTCAATTTATTAGAAATTTATGGCCCGGTTTTCAATTCTTAGGACAATCACTTGACTTTTTACTTTCCGTTTTCGTTGTCACCCTTCTTTTTGCTTCAATTTATAAGGTTTTGCCAGATGTAAAAGTTCCGTGGCGTAACCTCTGGATTGGTGCGGGAGTGACAGCACTATTATTTAATATTGGCAAATACCTAATTGGTCTTTATTTGGGGAATAGTGGTATTGGATCGGCTTATGGTGCGGCTGGATCGATTATTATTGTTTTAGTTTGGATTTTTTATTCTGCACAGATTTTGCTCTTGGGGGCAGAATTCACTCAGGTTTATTCTAAGTATTTGGGCACACCCATTAGTCCCTCTAAACATGCAGTCTCCGGTCAAGATTGGTCGAAAAAATAGAAATAAAAACTATTTTATCTTCTGAAACGCAAGTTAAATGGGCTTAGTGGTGCAGAAAACTTTTTGATTCTTATGACAAACAGAATGAACGATCAAAATAGAGACTGAAACCCACTCTCCTCGTTCAAATATTGTGATCTTCTAAAGACTGCTATTTTTCATGATTCTTTGTTTGAAAGGGTTTTATGAGTTCTCTGCACCACCAAAGACAAACCCACATAGTTTTTTGCAGATTCCTCCTGAAAGCGAAATTTAAGAGCTATTGCTACCATAACTCTGATAATTAATCCAGTCTCAAATCTAAGAGGTAAACGCAAAACAGCGACGATAGTTCAGTTTTGACTGTGATCACCATTGGCATCATAGATTTCGGCGTAATTCAGGGAACGTTAGAGAGATGAACCAGAGAAAAGATACCCTGTGCCTTAGTGAAATTATTCAGCTTCAGCAAGAGATCGCGCTGAAAGGTTCTAGCCTAGATGAGACGATGGCACTCATCGTAGAACGATCGCAGCAGCTCACCCATGCGGAAGGAGCCGCCATTGAAATACTTAATGGTGACGAACTCATTCGTCGATCCGCTAGCGGGAATGCTGCTCTCTCGGTGGGACAGCGGCTGAAAATTCATGAAAGTTTGTCTGGACAAAGTCTTAAAACGGGTGAAATTTTGTATTGTCCAGATGTCGCCACCGATCCGCACGTAGATCTCGAAGCCTGTCGTCGCATTGGCATTCAGTCAATGATTGTGGTGCCCATTCAGACCTCAGAAAGGTGGCAAGGTGTGCTGAAGGTTTCTGCTTCAACCCCGCACGCCTTCACAGACCAAGATGTGCAGGCGCTCCAGCTCATTGCTGAATTTTTGGCAACCTCGCTGAATCTTGCCTCAGAGTTTGAGGCAAAAAATGAGCTGCTTCTGGCCTTACGCGACAGTCAAGAACGCTATCATTCCATCATTGAGGCATTGTCTGAGGGCATCACCCTACAGGATGCATCCTCTACCATTCTTGCCAGCAACACTAGCGCTGCGACCATTTTAGGTCTTTCCCCTGAGCAGATGATGGGACGCTCTTCCCTTGATCCTCAATGGCAGGCTATCCATGAAGACGGTTCACTTTTTCCGGGCGAACAGCATCCGGCTGTGGTCACACTCCGCACTGGTGAACCCTATCGCAACGTTATCATGGGCATCCGTAAGCCAGATAAGCGTCTCACCTGGATATCGATTAATTCACAGCCGCTCTTTTTTCCCAACGAACCGCTGCCCTACGCAGTGGTTACTTCGTTCTCTGATATTACCAAGCAAAAGCAGGTAAAAGACTCGCTCAAAACGAGCGAAGCAGAACTTCAGGCGCTTTTTGCCGCCATGACCGATATGGTACTGGTGCGGGACGCTGAAGGTCGCTGCTTAAGATTGGTTTCTACAAACACTCAACAGCTCTACAAACCCATTGAAGAAATACTGGGCAAAACGCTTCATGAAACCTTCCCCCCCGCGCAGGCCGATGTGATTCTGGGCTATATTCGGCAGGCTCTAGAGACACAGCAAACCATACAGGGCGAGTACAGCCTAGACATTGAGGGCGAGAGAATTGATTTCTCGACCAACTTTTCGCCTCTCTCAGCCGATGCGGTGGTGTTAGTGGTGCGGGATGTCAGCGCCCAGAAAAAGCTTGAGCAAGATTTATTTACCGAGAAAGAGCTGGCTCAAGTGACCCTTGAGTCTATTAGGGATGCAGTGATTACAACAGATGCAGCGGGCTGCATTAAGTACTTTAACTCTGTTGCCGAACATTTAACGGGGTGGCACCCCCTTGAAACCCTGGGTTTACCCTTTGTTGAGGTTTTCAAGATGTTCAATGAAGCGACGGGTGAAGTTGTCGAAAATCCCTTAGAAAGAGCGCTTCAGGAACGCCACACGGCAGGCTTAGATACCGTTTTGATTGCAGCAGATGGTCGAGAGATTCCGATTAAAGAATCGGCTGCCCCCATTTGCGATCGCAGTGGTCAGAGAATTGGCGCGGTGATGATACTTCAGGATGTTACCCAAACGCGGCGGTTGTCCCAGCAGCTCACCTGGGAAGCCAGCCATGACTCTTTAACGCACCTCGTCAATCGACGTGAGTTTGAGCAGCGCGTGGCGCAGGCTCTCGCTACGGCTCAGACCCACGGTCAAATTCACGCATTGTGCTATCTAGACCTCGATCAGTTTAGAAGCATCAACGACAACTGTGGTCACAGCGGTGGTGACGAACTTCTTCGCCAGCTCTCAGGGATCTTGCAGTCTCAGGTGCGCCGGAGTGATACCTTAGCGCGGCTGGGCGGGGATGAATTTGGCGTACTGCTCAATGAATGCACCCTAGAACAGTCTTTACGCATTGCAAATCAGATACGGGAATGCGTTCAGGATTTCCGGTTTGTTTGGCAGACGCAAACCTTCAGCGTTGGCGCAAGTATTGGCCTAACGGAAATTAATGCCCAGAGCATCAGTGTGTCAGACCTTCTGAGCGTGGCAGATGCAGCCTGCTATGCCGCCAAAAATAAAGGGCGCAATCGGGTTCATTTGTTTCAAGCTAATGATCAGGCTGTACTTCAGCAGCGTGGCGACATTCAGTGGATCTCTCGACTGAAGCGGGCGCTAGAGGAAGATCGCTTTTGCCTCTATTACCAGCCCATTGCCAACGTTGCAACCGGATCTCAAGTCGAACATTATGAAGTCTTACTGCGGCTGCGGGATGAGGAGGGTAAACTGGTGCCGCCGATGGCTTTTATCCCTGCTGCTGAGCGATACAGCCTCATGCATTTGATTGACCGCTGGGTCATCAAGACCCTATTTAAGACCCAAGGCGCTCACTACCGAGACGTATGGCAGCGGCAGTGCCACCAGGAAGGGGATGCTCCTGGTGCGCTATACGCCATCAACCTTTCAGGTGACAGCATTAATGACGATCAGTTTATTAATTTCTTGTACCAGCAGTTTGCCCTGCACAACATTCCGCCCCAGCTGATCTGCTTTGAAATTACCGAAACCTTGGCGATTGTTAATCTCACTAAAGCCAGCCAGTTTATTCGTGAACTTCAGCAGATGGGCTGCCGTTTTGCCCTAGATGACTTTGGCAGCGGCATGTCCTCCTTTGGCTATCTGAAAAACCTGCCCGTAAATTACCTCAAAATTGATGGCAGCTTCATTCGCAATATTGTGACCGACCCCGTCGATAATGCCATGGTTCAAGCCATGACGCAGATCGGGCATGTGATGGGCATGAAGCTCATTGCAGAATTTGTAGAAAACGACGCTATTCTAGACCGCATCAAGGAATTGGGAATCGACTACGCTCAAGGCTATGGCATTGCGGCACCGCTGGCTCTGCCTTAGTTCGTGGTCGTTAAAATTCAGCGTATGGGAAGAAGTACAAAAGGCCTCAGGGATGAACGTACGCATATAGAACCCAAAATAGGCAGCCTAATAGTAATTGCCTACCTTCCGGTGATGAACCGCCGTCAGCCCTTCAGCGTTGGACACGCGCCCAGCTTTCACTTGGCTATAAACCAGCCAGTGATCGCTACACTCCATGCGGCTCACTACCTCGCACTCTAGATAGGCCAATGCCTCAGTTAAAATGGGGCTGCCGTTACTCGCCACCTGAGTTTTAATACCTGCAAACCTATCGGCCCCTGGCGGGAAGCGCTTGAGAAAATGCTTCATAAGCGGTAGGTGCTTTCCTTCTTCTAGCGTATTGAGGACAAAGCGATCGCCCACCTGCATCAAAGACTCAATCGCCCGATCTTTTGCCACCGCCACCGTAAACCCTAATGGCTCAAAGCTGGCCTGAGTTACCCAAGAGGCCAACATTGCCCCCGTCACATCCCCCTTCTTTGCCGTAATAATGTACAGCCCACCGGAAAGCCGACCCAACGCCTTTTCGAGGTCGCTGTTGATTGACTTTTTGGCCTTAATTTTGCGATCGCGGATCAGGATCTGCCCTAAGTCCGTCCCAGCCTCCTCACAAAGCTGATAGGTTAAATCCGTCGGCGTTGACTTAATGCGAATTGGCTCAAACCCTAGGGTCAGCCCCAAATCACGGAACTGATTAATTAGCGGATCGATCGGCTCATCATCTCCACCATAGGCTTCAAACAGCCCAATGGTTTGCTTAGCCTTCACTGCTGCTAAGAGCGTTCCTAACGCCGCCTTTGCCACGGTTCCTACTGCGCCAGAACTGGGAGGGGCACACAGCACTAAGCCCTGGGCGCGACTGGCAAGTTCCCCTACTTCCTGAGGTTCAGCAGATTTAAGATCCATCATCTCCACCGCAACCTCAGTTTTGGTGATGCCTCGCGCAATAGACTGAGACAGGCGATCGCTGTAGCCATAGTCAGAAACATAAAACACAGCCACGGTTGCCTCCGCCTTCGCTTTCGCCTGACTCCACTCTCGATAGTTTTGGGTCAGCACCTTGACGTGATGAGACAGCAGTGGGCCGTGGCCTGTCGCAATCAGATCCACCCCAGGCAGTTCGTCCATCCGCTTCATCGCAGAGAGAACCGAGCGCGCATTGGGTGCCATCAGGCACTCATAGTAAAACCGAAAGTCTGGGTTAATGGCGTTGAGATCGGTATCAAAGATATCTTCAGTGCAGTAGTGCAGCCCAAACGCATCACAGGTGTAGAGAATGCTGGTCTTGGCATCGTAGGTAAAAATGGTGTCAGGCCAGTGCAGATTAGGAGCCATCACAAACTCCAAAACGTGACCGTTACCAAGGTCTAACTTGTCGGCATTCTTAACCACAATCCGTTCAAAAGGCTGATGCACCAGGTCTTCTAAAAACTGTATGGCAACCTTTGAGGCCACCACCACCACCTGAGGCGCTAATTCCAAGATATCCGCCGCCAACCCGCTGTGATCCGGTTCGGTGTGGCTCACAACCAGGTAATCCAGCATGGTGAGGTCAATCACGCCTGTGAGGGCATCTAGGTAAAGCTGACGAAATTTTTCGTGGGAGGTGTCGACCAGCGCTGTTTTTTCGCCGCGTATAACAAAAGAGTTATAAGTAGTGCCATTCTGGAGGCCGAACTCAATATCAAAGCGGTCTCTATCCCAATCGAGCGATCGAATGACCGTAGTATCGGGGGCAAAGTCTAAGGTTTGGGTCGTTAACCGTTTGCTGGCCTGAGCGGGCTGCGCTGCTGTCATTACCATAGAACCCTCATTGGACTTCACTGCTCTTATGGTAATTCAATTTTCAAAGTGAACTTATCCAAACCTTAGTTCATTGAACTTGCATCTCCAACTAAATTAGTATCTGCTGCCGATTACCAGATCTGAATCTAGGGTTAGGGACAGTGGTTCATCGGGTCTCACCACAATTACCTCAGTTCTTTTTCGACCGGATAAAAGATATCCAGCTAAAGCCCCTGCTCCAGCACCCGCGAGGGTCTTGAAAATACCTGGTCTGGTGACGATGCTAGAAATAAGTACAGATGCGCCACCGCCCACTAAAGCACCTTGCCAGATCGCGTCGGTGTTGGTTCCTTTCTGAATTTTTCTGCGGTAGTTCACCACATTGCTGCGGGCCTCAAGATTTCGCTCAGTTCCGTCTCTAAAAATAATGCGACGCGCCACAAACTGAGTCCCATCTCCCTCAGGCCGAAACTCACCGTCAATCCTAGTCTGTCTAGGAATCAAAACCGTGCCTGCCTGCGATCGCACGGCATCCCTTGTGACCAGCGTCACCGAAGCCGTTTCGTCTGGCGTTACGATAATGCGTTTGCCATCTGGCTCAACCACATCAAAGGTGGTTCCTTCTTGAATCCGTCCTAACGTATTTTGCGAAATAGTTCTGCGCTGCAGGGCACCGCTGCTGCCTTGCTGAGCAAAGATCCCAGCGGCAGCCGGACGCTCAAACCCAATCAAGGGAACAATCATGGCTCCAGTCCCAAGACTAAAGGCCGTTAAAACTGCAACGCTAGCGTGCAAGTGCTGTTTCAGCATAAAAATAGTTCTCCTTCTTAAAACTTTTTCCATACGGCACCAAACATGCCGCTTCAACGATTGATAAATTTAAGCTCAGATTTCACAGCAGAATCTGTTCATATACATTTAGTATTGACCTTAATCCACCGCAGAAGTTCCGCCAAGATGACTCAACCACTGCGACTAGGCCAAGATGGTTGCACCTTGCCAGTAATGGGTAAGCTGCTGGCAGTGGTCATGAGCGAGTTCATCCATCAGAATTTGCGTCGGCTCAAAAGCCTGCACCTCAAAAATCTCCTGTGTATCATTCACGTAAAGTGACCCCTCAACCATCACCTCAACTGTAGTGCAGATAGAGTGAAATCTAGGGTCGCGCTTCGGGGCAGAATATACCCCCACCAATCGCCCAATTTGTGTGACCTGTAGCCCCGTCTCTTCCTGAAGCTCCCGCGCAATGGTAGTAGGGATATCTTCTCCCCACTCAATCATGCCGCCTGGTAAGCTCCAGCAGCCGTTATCCCGACGACGCACCAGTACAATACGACCATCTGCTAGTACTGGAACCATCACGACCCCGCAAATTGGATGCCGGAAGATTAGTCTTAAGGCAGACTGGATAAAAGACCACTGCTGTAAGTTCATGCCGCTGCATCAATGAGAAGAGAGATATCTGCTAAAAGTTTTTTAGCGTGGGTTTCAGGTTTTACCTTGCGGTAAATCTTAGCAATATTTCCGGTAGGGTCAAGTATAAAGGTTTGCCGAAATACACCTTCATAGGATTTACCCATGAATTTCTTAGGCCCGTAGCTGTCGTAGGTTTTTGCCACGGTACCTTCAGGGTCACACAGCAGCATAAAGGGGAGATCAAACTTGCGAATAAACTTTTGGTGAGACGCTTCATGATCTGCGCTTACCCCTAAAACCTGAAATTTCTGTGCCGTAAAGGCTGCATGATGGTCACGAAATCCACAGGCTTCTTTAATACAGCCTGGCGTATTGTCTCTGGGGTAGAAGTACAAAATGACCCACTGCCCTCGGAAATCTATCAAACTCGTTGCTTTACCTTGGGCATTATTGAGGGTGAAACGTGGGGCAGGAAGGCCAATCTCAATACTCATAGCCTAGCTAATTCCTCCAGATTGCCGATGTGTTATTCATCATAATCTTTTACTACTGGCATTCTGGACAGTGTGCAGGATAGGCACTTAATCCAAAATCTATCGTTTGAGAAAAAGATTGCTAACAAACCATTTTCCTGAGCTAAAGGAAGAGACAGCGATAGGATAAGGAGTGTCCCCTTGCAGCAAAACGTCATGGCATTTTTTCGGCAATACATTGCGCCTCTATTTATTGTTTTAATTTTTTTGGTGGCGTTGTTGGCTGTCACCGCTAGAGCCTTTTTGCCGTCAGATATGGCTCAGCCTGCACCCATTGAGGCGGTAGATGCCCCGTCGCAACAGGCTGTTGTTCTTCCTTCATCGGTCTCCCGTGCCTAATCTTCCAGATCGCGTGACTCAGAATTATCGCTGTTGGGCAGGGAGGCATTCTGAACAAACGCTGCTGCTGCAATTTATGCGTCGGGCGTATCAAGAGCTATGTCCAATGGACTCTCTTGAGCATCTGAATCAAACCGTTGAACAGCTCTGGTCAGACCAAGCGGGGTTCTGGTTTATTGAACCTACGCTACCCACGCGCTCTGGTGAGGCTCAAGGCTGTTTGTGGCTGGGCAATGCGATCGATCAGGTGAGTGGCGATCGCTACACGCACATCTTTTTACTGTACATTTGTCCGGCCTATCGAAGGCGCGGACTGGGCACTGCGCTGATGCAGCAGGCTGAAGCCTGGGCGATTGGGCAGGGTAATAAACAGGTTGGCCTCCATGTATTAGTCAATAGTGTTGCAGCCCATGCCCTGTACATTCATCTAGGCTATGCACCCCAAGCCACTTTTTTGCAAAAGTGCCTCAGTCCTCCGTCAACCTAAGTGCTCTTTATGGCTCAATCAAGCTTTTTTACCGTCATAACCCAATTTTTAAGCAGAATCATAATAATGATAAATTTTGCTGAAGTTATGATTTCGTGTCAGCTATCCGTAGATTTACGGTAGGCTATCTGCACACTTACAGGCATTCTAAAGCTTATGCCCCGCGTGATTGTTTCTAAGATCACGCTCAGAGCGACGCTTATGAACAATATTTCGTCTTTTCCAATTCCTCAAGATTCCCAACATTTATCGGTACTATACAAACAGCTTGTTATTAGCCTAAAGTTTCACCACGGGCAGTCGCTAAGTCAATTGCCACGAGATTTAGCGCTTCAGGCCATGAATGAGGTTTGGGAATCTTGCAATACAAAACTTGTTTCACAGTCAAAGGCTCAAGGCAATCCGCATTCATCTTAAAAAGATTTTTTAAGAGCCGCCTTCGGCTGTGTAGGAGCATCTTTGTTTTGGGTTAATTCATTCTGCTAATGTCAACCAGCATTACGCCAGCTTTACTCAAGCACTGTGCCGTACAGGGGCTACGCTTGAAGCTAGATATGCCTGAGACAGGGACGCTGCATTTATGGTCAGTCACAACTTGCCCAGAGCATGACCCAGCGATCGCCCAGATGCAAGCCAAGATTCCGCAGCAGGCATTTTCTCTTTCATCTCTCCTTAGCCTCGATGAACACGCCAGATGTCAGCGCTATATTGCACCAAAAGCGAAAAGACAGTTTTTAGAAACGCGGGCGCGGCTGCGGTTGCTGCTGGGATCTTATCTTCAGCAAGATGCCGCCCGTTTAGAGTTTGTTTATTCAAAGAATGGTAAGCCTGCTTTAGCACCACACACTGGCGGAGATTTACTTCAGTTTAATGTGTCGCACTCTCAAGGCAAAATACTGTACGCCATTACGACTAACCAGGCTGTCGGCGTTGATCTTGAAGGGTTCAATCCTCTGATTAACTATTTAGACCTAGCTCAGCGCATCTGTACGCCCCAAGAATTGCTCGTCTTTAATCAACTTCCTCCACTTGATCAGCCCCAGGCGTTCTTTAAAATTTGGACGCGGAAGGAGGCATTAGTGAAGCTATTTGGCGATCGCCTCTACGAAAAGCTCTCTGTCTTTGAAGTTCCCGCCCATGCTAGCCTTGGCAGCTACTGGGTACAGCTTGAAGATCGGCGAATTTGGCTCCAGGATTTAGACATGGGGGATTCTTTTGCAGGGGCGATCGCCCTCTCCAGCGCCCCTCGGCAGATTATTCATCACGAATGGCTCACCGACGAAGATCAGCAATAGAAATCCCTGCCGTTATTTCTAGCAGCAGGGATTTTGTGTTCTTGAAGAATCCAGACTAAGGCGCTAAAGCATTGCCTCGCAGCAAGCTGCCAATCGTCTTAGCCGTAATCTTGAGCTGCGTTAGCGGGTTGGCAGGCACGACGGTCTTGTACAGGTAGCTATCAAAGGTCAGGCGCTGTACATCAATGTCAGCACACATCTCCACAAAGGCTTCCCGCGTCGCGTCAGAGCGGTAGAACACCCGTTGTAGAATGTCGAGGACAAAATACGTAATGCCGTATTCCTTATCCCACTTTTTGGTGTAAGCTTTCAAGTCAGCTTCCGTGGGAACCTTTGCCCCATTTTCAGAGCGTGCCACAATCATCTCCGCACACATGCGTCCAGACTTGGCTGCGAAGTAAATACCTTCGCCAGAAGACTTAGTGACGTAGCCTGCGGCATCCCCCACCAGTGCCACCCGACCCACCACACGGCGGGGTCTAGGATGCTCAGGAATAGGATGTGCTTCAACCTTAATGATTTCTCCACCCTGGAGTCGATGTGCCGCACGGGCGCGGATCCCCGCCTGGAGCTTTTTGATATCGGCCTTGTGCACCTGCATGGTGCCCGTACCTACCGCAACGTGGTCGTACTTGGGAAAGACCCAGGCGTAAAAGTCGGTTGAGACATCGTCACCGACGTACATTTCGGCTAAGTCTTCGTAGTAGGCCATCTGTTTGTCTGGCAGACGAATGCGCTCTTGGAAGGCGATCGCATAGTTGTAATCCCCTGCGTCAATTTCTTTGGCAATGCGGGAATTTGCGCCATCGGCACCAATCACCAAATCTATCTGCAAAGACTTCATTTCACCTTCGGCCTTACCGCTGGAGAAATCAGCATAGTGCAGCACATAGGGAGCCGTGCTGCTGCTCGGAATCTCTAGCTTGTTCACAATGCCGTTGATCAGCTTGACCCCAAGGCCAACCGCGCGATCGCGCAGGAAACCATCCAGCACCTCACGGCGGCACATGCCGATATATTCACCATCTTTGAGCGTTCCGCCAATATTGACCTCAACATTAGAGGGTGAAATCATCTTCATCTTCCGCACTTGACGGTCAATGATATGAGGCGGCAAATCAAATTCTTCTACCATGCACAGCGGAATGGCACCGCCGCAAGGTTTTGCGTTGTCTAGCTTGCGCTCAAACAAAAAAGTTTCAATACCCGCTTTTGCAAGCGTTTCAGCCGCAGAGGAACCGGCTGGCCCTGACCCGACCACAGCAACCCGTAATGCCAAGCGACCCTCCAATTCTGATTAAAAACAGCTCGATTGTTGACCTGCATCCTAACACGGTGGATTTGGGCTAAAGTCACTTGCCCCTGTTCTAGCGCCTAACTTGCAACACAGTTTAACCAAGTCGCAATAGAGCGTTACATTTCTAGGCTTGTTTGAGCCAATTTCGTCAATTAGAGAACAGTCCTAAACCGCAAACCTTCGTTACGCTGAAGTGGCAAGAGTCTAGCAGTCCAGCAAAACGCGATAAAATAAGTCTCAATTTGTAAATGGCGCATTTTTGTCGTCCTTGCGCCAGCCGCATCTTTGAAACCTAAAGATGTTTAGAAGCGCACCCTTAGGGCACATCAACGTCCCTGCGCCTTTTTATTGCAAAATAATAAACAAAAGAAAAACGCACGTTAGCTTCGGAGAGATTTAATCGCAATGTTCAATCCCAGTGCATCTGGATCTGCTAATTCCCTGTCAGGAAGTCGACTCTATCGTTACGAAGTGGTGGGATTGCGCAACAGTAGCTCCAATGGAAACCAGGCTCCCCTCCGGTCAAGCGGCACAACTTTTTTTACAGTACCCTATGACCGCATGGGGCAGTTCATGCTCCAAATTGCAAAAGCAGGAGGCAAAATCGTGAATATTTTTCCGGTCTCAGAAGAAACAGCAGTTTCTTCGTCTGGCTCCAGTACCCCTGAGGCTGCTGCCCCTAAAGCTAAAAAAGAATCGGATATTCCGGTCAATCTTTATCGTCCCAATCAGCCATTTGTGGGCAAATGTGTCTCTAACGAAGAGCTGGTGCGTGAAGGCGGAGAAGGTACTGTCAGACATTTGACCTTTGATCTCTCTGGAGGAGATTTACGCTACCTGGAGGGTCAAAGCATCGGCATTATTCCTGAAGGGATCGACGACAAAGGTAAGCCTCACAAGCTCAGGCTGTATTCCATTGCCTCTACGCGTCACGGCGATCATTTAGATGACAAAACCGTTTCTCTGTGCGTCCGAAAATTAGAGTATAAACACCCCGAAACGGGTGAAAAGGTGGAAGGGGTCTGCTCAACCTATCTAACCGATTTAGCGGTGGGTGCCCCCGTTAAAATTACAGGGCCTGTGGGCAAAGAAATGCTGCTGCCCAGCGATCCCAACGCCACCGTCGTTATGATGGCAACGGGCACTGGCATTGCCCCTTTCCGCGCCTTTATCTGGCGGATGTTTAAAGAAAACCACCAAGATTATCAATTTAAGGGTCTGGCGTGGCTGTTCTTTGGCGTTGCCTACACGGCTAACGTGCTTTACAAAGCAGAACTAGAATCCCTTCAGGCTGAATTCCCCGATCATCTGCGTTTGTCCTATGCCATCAGCCGAGAGCAGCAAAATGCCCAGGGCGGCAAGATGTATATTCAGCACCGCATTCAAGAAAGTGCCGACCAGCTTTGGGAATTGGTTCAAAAAGACAACACCCATGTGTATATCTGTGGACTTAAAGGTATGGAAGGCGGCATTGATGAAGGGATGGCATCGGCAGCCAGTAAAAACGGCGTGGTTTGGTCTGACTACCAGCGCACCCTCAAAAAAGCAGGCCGCTGGCACGTTGAAACTTACTAATAGCTAGAAAGTCTAACCTGTTCGCTTCTGCCTTAGGGCAGAAGCGATATGATTTGGGATAAGTCTTTTTAATCCTGCTTACGCACGATATTTTCTCCGTGATTTTTCAGTGGATTGATGCCCCGCGTTTCCTCATCACTGAATCAGTGTTAGGAGACTTGAAGTTTGATATCGCAATTTTGGCGATGCTCATTCTACTGTCCGCTTTATTTTCAGGTTCAGAAACGGCAATTACCGCCCTGGATAATCTGAAGCTGCGATCGCTCATGAAAGAAGAGGGCGATCCCGAAGGTTTGTTCCGGCTCGTGCTAGAAAAGCGCGCGCGATTTATTACCACCCTTTTGATTGGCAACACCTTAGTCAATAACGCCACCGCAATTTTAACCAGCAACCTTTTTTTTGGATGGCTGGGCGGAGCAGGGGTTGGAATTGCCACTGGAGTCTCTACCGTATTGCTGCTGCTCTTTGGCGAAATTACGCCCAAATCTTTGGCCATCAATCATGCCATGCCCATCTTTCGAGTGGTGGTGCGGCCAATCTATTGGCTTTCTGTGGCGCTGGCTCCCATCATCTATGGGTTTGAGGCGATTACCCACAGGCTGATTCGCTTTCTACAGGGAAATATGGTGGCTCCCAGTGAGTCGGTCGAGGACTTAGAACTCATGATTGAGGTTCTGGGGGGGAGAGGTCAGCTTGACCTTCAAAAGCATCAGCTTTTAAACAAAGCCTTGGCGTTAGACAACCTAAGCGCGCGACAGGTTGTTAAACCACGGACGGAAATGTGTACGATTTCTCACGAGGCTACAATTCAAGAGGTTATCGACGTTTGCCTTGATAGCGGCTACTCCCGTCTTCCCGTACAGGGTGAGTCAAAAGATGAAATTGTAGGGGTAATTCATCTGAAGCGAGCCGTACAGTACCTAAAGTTTCATGGCAACGAGCTAGTTTCAGCCGCAATGGATGCTCCAGTCTATATTCCTGAAACAAAGCGTGTAGCAGATTTACTCAAAGAAATGCTTCAGCAAAGGCTCCACCTTGCCATTGTTGTGGATGAGTATGGCGGCACAGTGGGGCTTGTGACCTTAGAAGACGTAATTGAAGAACTGGTTGGCGAAATTTATGACGAGAGCGATCTGCCAAGGCACCCGTCACGCCGCGCCAGCGCCGCGTCAGCACCTTAATATACCCTAGGGTTAGAGCGGCGCTGAGACAATTTACTGATATTAGGATTTAATTACTGACAGTAGGGCAATACATCTTCTCCACAGTCTTCAGATAAATAGGACAACGCACTAAATCGGAGTGCTGCCAACTGTTCGTAAAAAGGATTGAGTTTACAAAGTGCGGGGATATGAAATTCTCGACCCAAGACCCATACGTCTCTCTCAAAGGGGCACTGTGCAGGCACAAGCCGACAAATCCAGTGGGCGAGCTTGGGGTCATTGAAGGTCTGGTTCAGAATGTAAAAATACATGCCCTGAAATAACCCTTGCCCCTTCTTTAACCACGCTCGGTAAAAACTGAGTGGAGTCAGAACCCCTACCAACGCATATTTCACAACTGATGCAGCCATAGATACTCTACAACCTAAAAATTTCTAACTTTAGACTGTCCCAATGTTTTCGCTAGTGTGAAACCATACCCTAGCTCAGCACTAGAGACAATTGAGAATCCATTGGGTTAGGGGATAAGCACACGACTTGCAGTTTAGCTCAAATCTTAAGTAAAGTTAAAGCAATTCCCTAAAATAGTTGGTATTAATGGATACCTTCGCACCCTAATACTGCATGATTAAGATGCACTTAATGCATTAATGGCGCGTAAAACAAAAACTGAATCTCGACGCTGCTAAACCTCAAAATAGCTGCGCACAATGTCTACTATGCGCTCGGAAGCATGACCGTCCCCAAAAGGATTGATGGCTGTTGCCATTTGGTCGTAGAGCGCAGAATTAGTGAGTAGTTCAGCGGCAGCGGCAAAGATATCGTCTGCATTTGTACCAATGAGCTTTGCAGTTCCGGCATGGACGGCTTCTGGACGCTCGGTGGTATCTCGTAAAACCAGAACGGGCTTGCCTAAACTGGGCGCTTCTTCTTGAAGGCCGCCAGAATCTGTCATTAGTAGGTGACAGCGCTGGATGGCTCCGACGAGATCGGTATAGTCTAATGGCTCAATTAAAAAGGCGCGGGGATGATTGCCCAGTAGCTGCGTTAGGGGTTCCCGAACGGTAGGGTTGCGATGTAAAGGTAAGACCAATGCCGTGTCAGGGAACTGCTCTAGGATATTGAGAAATCCTTGTCCAATATTTTGAAGGGGCTGTCCCCAGTTTTCTCGGCGGTGGACGGTAGCTAAGATGGTGCGGTACTGATCCCAATTGAGATTAGGGATAGGGCATGGGGGATGGGTTGCCGCCACCATGATTAGGGTGTCAATGACGGTATTGCCCGTTTGATGAATTCCGGTTTTGACCCCTGAATGTCTGACATTTTCTGCCGATAAAGACGTGGGCGCAAAGTGAAGCTGGGCAATCTGAGAAATGAGGCGACGGTTTGCTTCTTCTGGATAAGGGTTAAATAAATCGTCCGTGCGTAAGCCTGCCTCAACATGCCCCACTGGAATGAGCTGGTAGAAGGCCGCAAGGGCGGCAGAAAATGCTGTCGTGGTGTCTCCCTGAACCAGTACCAAATCAGGACGATTGGTTTTGAAATAGTCTTCTAACCCTTCTAAGCTGCGACAGGTAATTTGAGTTAAGGTTTGACCATGCTGCATGATGGCAAGGTCGTGGTTCGCTTTTAGATGGAAAAAGTCCATCACCTGAGCCACCATTTCTCGATGCTGCCCTGTCAAAATAACCTGGGTACTGCAAAAGTCTGCCTCCTGAAATGCTTTGATGACAGGCACAAGCTTAATGGCTTCGGGACGGGTACCCAAAACAATTGCAATACGAATGGGAACGGTTGCCATGAATGCTCCAGGCTGAACGGATAGCGTTGGTGCGCGAGTTTTCTCGCATGAGTTCTCAGGTTATAAGTTCTCGTCCTAAATTGTCTCGTATTTTGCCATGAAAAAACCCGGTCGTAACCGGGCTTAAAATGATTGAGGCTTTATGACGTAGCAACGTTAAGCTGCAAAACCCACTGAAAGACTTAATGACGCTCTACAGAAGGACGCTCACAGGTCAGAGGGCAAGACGCAAAAACGGATCCATGACTGGGGTTTGCTTGCCCATTGAGCCAGCGCAGCCACTGCACTTCATGGGGATGGATGCCTTTAAGGGTTAGAAGCCCAGCGCCAAATAAGATTACCAAAACGTTAATAGATAAAATAGCTCCTGCTACGACTAAAACAGCACTTGTGGGCAAAATAGCCTGAAGGGAAATTGCAAACAGAGAGCCGATGGTCGTAATTAAGAAAACCAGTGGAAAACCGACAACCAGCCAACATACCGTTAAAGTGAAAGTCCATATCAAGAAGCTTCTGACCGTTCTGACAGCCTGATTTTTAGGTAATTCTTGCACTTGCGCTAATGTCATGCTTAGTCCTCCCGCTGGGTTTAATGGGTTGGTTTAATGGGTTAATTTGAAACTTAGCCTTGAATCAATTTTTCTTAGTATATGCAAAGGGTTTTAGAAAATGAACGACTCGTTGTTAAAGTTTACATAAGCGTTCAGGGATTATTCATTTACATTGAACGCTAAAAGATTGGGGATCAAGCAAAGCGTGAAGGAAATCTTCGGATTGCCTATATTGGGTAACTGATCTAATTTTTAGGGTTAAGTATTGAGTAAAAATACTTAACCCTCTGGATTCCCTGAATTTTGATAATTTAGCATACAAAACTTAATCAAAATCTCTCACAATTGAATAGTGATCAGTGAAATCTACCAAAGGAATTAGCCTGAAGGATTATTGATACCCAATTTGATAATTGGCTTCTCCTCAGGGCTTTCTAATCTCTTCCTCAGGATTTTGCGCGTTGGTTTTAAGGAAGCGTTTTTAGAATTGGGTTGTAGTTGCAAGGAAGACCTTTCCCATGAACATGACTCATCGCATCTTCAAATCAACGATTCTTGGTGCATTTATGGGTGCATCTGTTGTCGGTATTGGACTTTTAAGTTCTGGTACTGCGGCGTTGGCTGGGTCTACTATGCCCCCTGGATATACGCTGAGCCAAACGCAGATGAAGGGAAAGCACTGTTATCGCCATAACAATGAAGTGAATCTGTATTGCTATTCATCTAGGCTTACGCCGTCCAAGATGATGCAGCACAACTCCATGATGAAAAAAGATGGATCCATGATGAAAGGCGATTCTATGATGAAAAAAGACGATTCTATGATGAAAGGTCAGTAGCGATTAGAAATGGGATAGGGGATGAATGCGGACTTTGGATGCGTAGCGATCGCCCTCCACGCCCCCCACTTCATCTCCTAAAAAATCTACTGCCTTTTTCTTATACAGATATTTTTAATATGAATAAAACGCTGCTGAATAGGCGAAAAATGCTCCTCTATTTAGGCTTGGGCGTAACTGGCGCGGGCGCTGCGACAGCTTATGGCCTACGCTCAAAGGATACTATTTCTGTCAATCGTTTGAGCCCACCATCCGCTTCGATGGATTCAGCCCTTGCGGCCTTGCCGCAAAAAACGCTGCCGGAGTTTCAGGGCATTAGTGAATGGCTGAATGCGTCACCCTTGACGATCGCCAATCTCAAAGGCCAAGTGGTGCTGGTGCAGTTTTGGACGTTTAGCTGCATTAACTGTCAGCGAACGCTGCCTTATATTGTGCGTTGGCACCGACAGTATGCGGCAAAGGGATTAAAAGTGATTGGGGTACACACCCCTGAATTTGGCTATGAGCGAGACGCCAATAACGTTAAACGCGCCTTACAAAAGAACCAGATTACCTACCCTGTGCCGTTAGACAATGCTTTCAAAACCTGGAGTGCCTACAGCAATCAGTATTGGCCTAACCTCTATCTTGCCGATCGCCAAGGCATATTGCGCTATAGCCATACTGGAGAAGGTGCTTATGACGCCACGGAGCAAACCATTCGTCGACTTTTAGGGTAGCGGGATCGATGGCAGCACTTACGCCTTCGATTGGGCTTGCATTTGCTGGCGGAATTTTGACGGTACTTTCTCCCTGTGTGCTGCCCATTTTGCCGATTGTGGTAGGGCGATCGCTTCAATCCCACCGTCTTGGTCCGGTCGCTTTGGTGGCAGGGTTAGTGGGGGGCTTTGCGGTAGCGGGCAGTCTATTAGGGATTACGGCGAACTGGCTCACGGGTTTGACCAATGGGTTACGAATGTTCGCTGTAATGGCGCTGCTGATTTTAGGGTTGCTCACGCTGTTTCCTGCTTGGAGCTACCGACTGTTTAGCACTTTACCCATTGCTCATTGGGGCGAGTCAAAGCGCGTGGGTTTAACAGGGGAATTTTGGCTAGGGACTCAGCTTGGCTTACTCTGGACGCCCTGTGCTGGCCCTGTTTTGGGCGCAATTTTAGTAATCGCCGCAACGACCAGCCAAATTGCCGGAGCCTTTGGGCTATTGCTGGCCTACGGTGTGGGTGCGGCCTTCCCGCTGCTGGCGATCGCCTACGGAGGTCGCCGCTTGGGTCAATCGTTTCTACGGCTGCGCCCTCACAGTGTGCTGTTGCAGAAGGTTGGTGGCGGCATGATTATTGTGGCGGTGATCGCCATGCTCTTCGGCTGGGATATCGAAATTCAGCTCTGGCTTGCACCATTTTTCCCGACGCTTGGGCTTTAACATAGGCACTATGGATACACCAAATTCTGTGCGCAAAAAAGGGCGATCGCAGCCCAGTCAGGCATTGCTGGCAAAAATCTTTCACTGGATTAATATTGTCAGCCTATTTTTGATGCTCAGCAGCGGACTGCAAATTTATAACGCCAATCCAGTCTTTGGGGGAAGAGGCGGCTGGACATTTCCGTCCACGTTTACCTTAGGGGGCTGGCTGGGGGGCGGCAGAAGCTGGCATTTTGCCGTGATGTGGTTTTATTGCATTAACCTGCTGCTCTATGGCCTATATATAGTTCTCACACGCCGTTGGAACCGTCGGTTTGTGGATAGCCAAGATATTAAGGCGCTGCAAAGCAGCCACAACGTTAAGCGCAAAAACTACGCATGGCATCGGCTGGTATATACCGCCATTATTCCGGTGCTGGTATTGGCGATCTTTAGCGGCCTTGCGATGTATAAACCCGCTCAATTTGCTTGGCTCTCAGGTTTATTCGGAAGTTGGCAAATCCTGCGAACGGTTCATTTTATTACCGTCCCTACCGTTTTACTGTTCACGTTCCTTCACTCGGTTTTGGCGCTGAAGGTGGGTGGACTTCGCTTAGTGAACTCTATGTTTTTGAGAGGTGCAGGCCGTGTTTGATCAGCAGCTTGCCAATTATCTACAGCTACAAAATCGGTTGTCTCGTCGCCAAATGCTTCAGGGGGCTGGGTTCTCTGGGCTGGGTCTACTGCTGGGCGGTTGCGGCACCACCCTATTGTCTGAACCGATTGGGAAGGTTTTTGACCCGCTCAATGCCAGCCTCAATGCCTTGATGCTTAGCAATAAACCCGTGCCGGAGTTCCCTGTCAGCGCCATTGAGCCGGATGAAAAGCTGCTGATTAATACCTTTGATGCAACGCCACAAATTGACCCGAATAAGTTTCAGCTCACCATTAATGGCGCTGTCAACAGTCCACTGAAGCTATCCATGACAGACCTGCAAACGCTGCCTCTCACTTCTATGGTGATTCAGCACGTCTGCGTTGAGGGCTGGGCTGCGATTGTGCAGTGGGGCGGGGTGCGGCTATCTGATTTGATACTGCTGGCGAAACCTAAGCCCAATGCTCGGTACGTTTACTTTAAGTCTGCCGATGGCTATTATGAAAGCTGGGATTTAGCCTCGTCGCTGCACCCCCAAACCCTGATAGCCTATCAAAGAAATGGTCGGCCTCTTTCGGTTGATAACGGCGCACCTTTACGCTTGGCTTCTCCGATTAAGTTGGGCTATAAGCAAAGCAAGTGGGTAACGCAAATTACCCTAGTGGATCAGCTCATGCCTACCAAAGGCTACTGGGAAGATCTAGGTTATGAGTGGTTTGGGGGAATTTAGTTTTGTACTGTCTAGGGTTATTTTCAGGGGCTGATCTCTCCTAATCTTTGGATTTTGGCATCTCCTGCGTCCGATGCTTTGCGACGACAGTTTGAGGCGGTACTTCAGTAACGTTGATATGCGAGGGCTTATTTTCTGCCGATGGCCTGGGAAATGGCAATCGTTTCCACTTATCAACTTCCTGACAATGATAAAGATGCTGTGGCTGAAGTGGCTAGGTAATTTAGGTGTTGGTTAATCTAAAACCCTGAGGCTAGATAGCCCAATCCCTCCAAGTTTAATCTTTCGTGATCTTTACCCAGATCTTTCAGTCGTCTTGTTCTATCTCTCTTGAGAAGCGTGTACAATGGACTTAACAGAGAGAAGCGCTGTACACCAAGAGCTAAATTCCAAAACGAGGTTTAGCTGGCACAGTACGAAAAAGCATAGGGCTAAATTGGTTCAGTATAGAACTGAGTCAATGTTTACGTTGCCACAAAGTTTTTTAGTAAAGCTTTTATTGCTTGCATGTATCAAAAGTATGCATTCCTATGCCTGAAAAAATGGTAGTCCTACTGTCCTTGTCTAACGTTTAATCTTTAGGAAGATAACATCATTTGTTACGGAGGCCATTGGATTGACTCAGTTATATCGTGTTGGCATTCTAGGGGCTACAGGTGCCGTTGGGGCGGAGCTACTTCAGATTTTAGAGTCGCGAAATTTTCCATTGTCTGAACTCAAGCTGTTGGCATCCGCCCGCTCAGCGGGTCAAAAAATTAACTTCAAGGGTTCTGATATCCAAGTTGAAGAAGTGACGGAGCAAGCCTTTAAGGGCATAGACCTAGTGCTGGCATCTGCTGGCGGAACTGTCTCACAGTTCTGGGCACCAAAGGCCGTCGCTGCTGGTGCAGTGGTGGTCGATAACTCCAGCGCCTTTCGGATGGATCCTTTAGTGCCTCTAGTTGTGCCAGAGGTGAATCCTGAGGCCGCCACACAGCATCAAGGAATTATTGCTAACCCCAACTGCACCACAATTTTGATGTCTGTAGCGATTTGGCCGCTCCACCAGGTTCAGCCCATCCAGCGAATTGTGGCTGCGACCTATCAATCTGCCAGCGGTGCTGGAGCGCGGGCAATGGAAGAGCTAAAGGTTCAAACTCAGGCCATCTTAGATGGAAAAACGCCGCCAACAGACTGTTTTCCTTACCCTTTAGCGTTTAACTTGTTCACCCATAACTCAGATTTGAGCGATAATGGCTATTGCGCGGAAGAGTTAAAAATGGTTTATGAAACTCGAAAAATCTTGGGTCTTCCTAATTTACGAGTCAGTGCAACGTGTGTTAGGGTTCCAGTACTAAGAGCGCATTCAGAATCCCTCAATCTAGAATTTGCCCAACCATTTTCTGTTGAAACGGCACGAGCGCTTTTGCGGAGTGCACCTGGGGTTAAGTTAGTAGAAGACTGGAGTCAAAACTACTTCCCTATGCCGATGGAGGCAAGCGGTCTAGATGATGTGCTGGTTGGACGGATTCGTCAGGACTTATCGCATCCTTGTGGTCTAGAGCTATGGCTCAGTGGCGATCAAATCCGTAAGGGAGCAGCGCTAAATGCAGTCCAAATTGCAGAGTTGCTGATTGAGCAAAATGCGCTAAAACCATATCAGCGAGAGCTTGTTCATTAAGTTTGGGATGCTTTGAAAACTTGGCTTTTCGACTTTGACTAAGGCATTCAATATCATTGCTCAATGAGCTTCAGCAATTTAATAATCCTAAACTTTCGGTTCAACGAGTGTGTTGGTAAATAACGAACATCATTTATCTTGAGGAGTGGAGTAAAGCTTGATTCGAGTTTCAATTCAAATCCGAAACAGTTTGCTATTCTGCCTGTCCCAATCTGGAGTTCAAGTCCTGTGACTCATTTTGGACGAATTGTGACGGCAATGGTCACACCCTTTAACCTTACGGGAGACGTTGACTACGACGTAGCAGCAAAGCTTGCAAGCTACCTCGTGGATCATGGCTCTGACGGGCTTGTCGTTTGCGGCACTACAGGTGAGTCTCCTACCCTTACCTGGGATGAAGAATATCAGCTTTTTCAGGTAATTAAGCAGGCAGTAGCCGGACGTGCTAAGGTTTTGGCGGGGACAGGCTCTAATTCGACCCATGAGGCGATTGAAGCAACCCGTAAGGCAGCGGCCTTAGGTTTAGACGGTGCCCTCTTGGTGGTGCCCTACTACAATAAGCCGCCTCAAGAAGGACTGTACGAGCATTTCAAGGCGATCGCCGCAGCCGTGCCCGACCTGCCCATCATGCTTTACAACGTCCCTGGGCGCACAGGTCAAAATTTGCAGCCAGAGACCGTCGCACGTCTCGCAAATTTGCAGAACATTGTGGCGGTTAAAGAAGCCAGCGGGAGCCTTGACCAAGCCAGCCAAATTCGCCGCCTAACGCCCTCAACCTTTGAGATTTACTGCGGCGATGATTCGCTCACGCTGCCCATGCTCGCAGTGGGTGGGTCTGGCGTGGTTAGCGTTGCCAGCCATTTGGTTGGTGACTTAATGCAGCAGATGGTGAAACACTTCTTTGAAGGCCGTCCTCAAGAAGCGACCAGCATTCATCTCCAGCTTATACCCCTCTTTAAGGCACTGTTTGCAACGGCAAACCCTATCCCTCTTAAAGCTGCGCTGCGGCTACAGGGATGGGCAGTAGGCAGCACTCGGCTCCCACTTCCAGATGTGCCAGCGGATATAGAGCGCGATATTAAGCAGGTACTTACAGATTTGTCACTTCTGTAAATCCATAAGTAAGCACAGACTATTCACGATATCCCAGTTTTACTGTGCCCTTTACTAGGGTCAACGGTATGACCGAAGCAAAGTTTTTTACAACCCAATACCCCCATTACATGACTAATCTAATTAAAAGAGACAAAAAACCTATGACGACTGCTGCTGCTGTATCCCCACTCAAAGTAATTCCCCTCGGTGGGCTTCATGAAATTGGCAAAAACACCTGTGTATTCGAGTACGAAGATGAAATCATCCTTTTAGATGCAGGGCTTGCATTCCCAACAGACGGGATGCATGGCGTAAACATTGTGCTGCCAGATATGACCTATCTGCGCGACAATCAGCACAAAATTAAGGGCATGATTGTTACCCACGGTCACGAAGACCATATTGGCGGCATTGCCTTTCACCTCAAGCAATTTAATATTCCGGTCATTTATGGCCCTCGCCTTGCCATGGCGCTGCTGCAAGGCAAGCTAGAAGAAGCAGGCGTAGCGGGTAAGACAAAGCTGCATACCGTTGGCCCTCGTGAGATTGTGCGCTACGGCAAGCACTTCTTTGTAGAGTTTATTCGTAATACCCACTCGATCGCCGATAGCTTTACGGTGGCGATTCATACCCCCGTTGGCGTGGTGATTCACACAGGCGATTTCAAAATCGACCACACCCCTGTGGATGGTGAGTATTTTGACCTCCAGCGCCTTGCAGAGTATGGCGAGAAAGGCGTTCTGTGCCTTATTAGCGACTCCACTAACTCAGAGCTGCCTGGGTTTACCCCTTCGGAGCGCTCTGTGTTCCCGAACCTTGATCGCATTATCAGTCAGGCGAAGGGTCGCTTATTGGTAACAACCTTTGCCTCTTCGGTGCACCGCATCAACATGATTTTGGAACTGGCTCAAAAGCACAACCGCGTGGTGTCTGTGCTGGGTCGCTCTATGCTCAATGTGATTGCTCACGCTCGCAATCTGGGCTACATCAAGTGCCCCGACAACCTCTTTGAACCCCTCCAGGCCATTCGTAACCTGCCCGACCACAAGGTCATTATTCTTACGACGGGTTCTCAAGGTGAGCCAATGGCGGCGATGTCTCGGATTGCGCGTAAAGAACACCGCCAAATCCAAATTCGCCAAGGCGATACGGTGGTCTTTTCAGCTAACCCCATCCCAGGTAACACCATTTCTGTGGTCAACACCATTGACCAGCTCATGATTCAGGGTGCCCACGTGGTCTACGGTCGCGATAAAGGGATTCACGTCTCTGGTCACGGCTGTCAAGAAGATCAGAAGCTGATGCTGGCCTTAACGAAGCCTAAGTTCTTTTTGCCCGTGCATGGTGAACACCGAATGCTGATCAAGCATTCTGAGACTGCTCAGAGCGTCGGCGTTCCGGCAGAGAACATGGTTATTATTGACAATGGCGATGTGGTTGAACTGACCCCAGAATCTATCAAGATTGGCGGCAAGGTACCCGCAGGCATTGAGCTGATGGATACCGCAGGCATTGTGCAGGCGAACGTCCTCCAAGAGCGGCAGCGCCTCGCGGAAGATGGAATGGTGACGGTGGCGGCAGTGATTGGTGCTAATGGCGAAATGCTGACGGCTCCAGAGGTGCATTTACGCGGGGTTGTCACCAGCGTGAACCACGATAAGTGGAGAACGTGGGTGAAAGAAGCCATTGAGCTAGCCCTGAGAAACCGCTGGGAGCAGTACACCACCAAAGAAGAAGACGGTCAGCTTGATATTGATTGGGAAGGCTTAAAGACTCATCTAGAGCGTGAGCTAAACGGTTTGCTTCGCCGTGAGCTACAAACCAGAGCCTCTCTGCTGTTTTTGATGCAGTACCCTCAGCAAGCCGAACGGCGCACCACTCGAGTAACTGTCCCTACATCCGCCGTGAAAACGATTCCGTCTCCGATCGTTTCGTCTGCTGCTGCTGTGGTCACAACGGGCAGTGGTACACCTACTCCAACCCGTCGGCAGCGTAGCACTGCAAAGGCTGCGTCTTAGAGAATTGGTGTTAGGTCGTTCGGCGATCGCACCCAAAACATAACCAAAACGAACACTTTCAGCCCCTAACAACTGTTGGGGGCTGAATTTTTTGCGCATTAAAAAATCCAGCAAAGGAAAACGCCCTTGCTGGATTGGCTTCATAGATTTACAAAATGCTAGTGAAGCGCATAGGCAGAATGCAGCGACCACCAGACTAGCGTCAAAATGGCGCCCAAAATAACCATTGCCGATAGCGTAATAATCAGAGGATTATCCGCGCCTTTAAACTTCATAATGCCGCGATCAAAATCCGATGACATAAATATGGATCCTTTGGGATAAAACTTGAATGTTTAAGCTTACTTATAGGCTTGCCTCTAATCTAGCCCCATATTGCCTAAATCGCCGTCAAGGGAAGCATTTTTCCATCAGGGGAGCCTGACAAAGCCGTACTCCAAAGCTGACCATCCATCGTCATTTGCTCAATGAGGCTAGCAATTTTGAGCGCCTTAAGCGCCTGTTCCCCGCCGATGGAGGGCTGCTGCCCCCCACGGACGCAGTTTACAAAATGCTCGAGTTCAGCGTGGAGTGGCTCAACCCGTTTGGTTGCAACCCGTTCTGTAATGCCGTCACTTCGGTAAAAGCCACTAGAAACGGCAACACTAGGATGAATGACATTTGAACGATGGATATGAATTTCGTTACTTAAAAAGTTAGCGTCTACTAGAGACTGTTTGCAGTGCGCCACAATTTGCCTGCGCTTTTGATGACAGACTTTACTAGCGGTTAAGGACGCGACAACGCCATTGGCAAAGCCTAGGGTTGCCGTAACGTAATCTAGGTAGGGAGAATCGTCACTGCGGTTTCCACAGGCGTTAAGTCTCACGACGGGTGAGTCGTTTAGCTCCAGCAGTAGATCAATGTCATGGATCATTAAATCCAGCACCACTGATACATCGTTGGCGCGGTTGGAGTAGGGACTCATACGATGGGCTTCAATGGCAAGAAGGCTTTCGACTTTCAAGACCTGAGTCAGCTCTTGAAACGCAGGGTTAAACCGCTCAATATGACCCACCTGAAGTAAGCACTGGGCTTCTGCCGCTGAATTGACCAAAGATTCTGCTTCGGCAATGCTGGCGGCGATCGGCTTTTCAAGTAAGACATCTACGCCCGCACCTAAGCACGCCATCCCTACTTCGTAGTGCAGGCGCGTGGGGACAGCAACGCAGACGGCATCTACATTGGGCAGCAAATCTCGATAGTCTTCAAAAAATCGAACTCGGTACTGGCTTGCGGTTTCGATTCCGCGCTCAATGTTGGTGTCGGAGATGCCCACCAGCTCAACATCTTTGAGCAGACTTAAAACCCGAACATGATGCTGACCCATATTCCCGACGCCGATGACCCCAATCCGAATGGGATCGAGCTGACCCCGCGATGAATAGGCTCCCAATGGAGTCGGCGATAAGCGTTTACTCACTCCTCACAACCCTCTACCGTAAAGGACGGTTAATGTTTTGGCTATTTTCCTTAAGATTTTGCCAAGTTTAAATGATCAGATGGATACTAGCACGAGTTATCGCAATTCGTGCGATTTATCCGATGGAGACTTACGATTCTGTCAGATATATAGAGGTTTTGGCGGATTATCCTCTCTTTAAGAAGTGAATTTTGATGCTTAGGTTCCAGTATTTATGTTGTGATGAGGAACAGGCTACGATGAAGAACAGCTTGATGATTATGGCTTGAATAACCTTAACTTTTGCCCCTCACCCCAACCCTCTCCCTAAGGAGAGGGAGCAAGAGTCTAATTCCCCTTCTTCCTGGGGAGAGGGGGCTAGGGGGATGAGAGAGTGCAAGATGTAAAATCTCTTACCAAAACTAAGCGGCATATAGACAAAGTGACAAAGCGTGAGGCATCTAAGGCAATTGTTCTACTGTCTGGAGGGTTAGACTCTTCTACCGTTTTGTATGGGGCAGTGGCTCAGGGACTAGACTGCTATGCCCTGTCGTTTGACTATGGTCAGCGTCATCGCCAAGAAATGGATGCGGCGGCAGCGATCGCCCAGACAGCGGCGGTCAAAGAGCATCAGGTGGTGACGTTTAATTTGGGACAGTGGGGCGGCTCTGCGCTGACAGATATGCAGGTTGATTTGCCTGTAGGGCGATCGCCCTCAGCCATGTCAGCAGATATCCCCATCACCTATGTTCCGGCGCGTAACACTATTTTTTTAAGCTTTGCCCTATCCTACGCCGAAGCGATTGGCGCAGGATACATTTATATTGGCGTTAATCAGCTTGACTACTCCGGCTATCCAGACTGCCGCCCTGACTTTATTGCGGCTGTTCAGGAAGCGTTTCGGTTAGGCACTCGTCAAGGCCGAGAAGGTGTCCCCATTGAAATTGTGGCTCCGCTGCTGAATCTTCGCAAAACGGACATTATTCAGAAGGGAAATGACTTAGGAGTGCCCTGGGCTAAAACCTGGTCTTGCTACAGCGATGGCGGCGGCGTTAATCCACCGGTTGCTTGTGGAGTATGCGATTCTTGTCAACTGCGGTTAGCGGCCTTTGCCGATCTTAGCCTTAGAGATCCGTTGCCCTATGCGTCAAAAGAGCTATGCAGTTAATAACAGAGAAGGAAGTGGCAATTCCACGGCATCCAGGATTTATCGAAGATGCTCCTACCCCAACGGCTGCACTGGTGGAGATTTTCTCTGCAATTCAGGGAGAGGGGCTAAACGTTGGTACTCGTCAGCTTTTTGTGCGGTTTGGAGGATGCGATCTGCGATGCCGCTTTTGCGATAGCGCCCATACCTGGCACACTCAGGCAACCTGCAAAATCGAAGTAACGCCAGGTCAGCGAGACTTTGAGGTTTATCCTAATCCGGTGGAGATCTCGCAGCTCATCACCTGGGTGAAGCGTCAGGCGGTGGTAAATCTGCACGATAGCCTGAGCCTAACGGGAGGAGAGCCGCTTCTCCATGCCGATTTCTTGGCTGATTTTTTGAGACAGCTTCGTACTGCTGTTCAGATTCCGGTTTATCTCGAAACCGGAGGGCATCGACCGGATGACCTGCACAAATTGCTGCCTTACCTGGATATGGTGGGTATGGATCTCAAACTGCCGAGCGTCAGCGGCGAAACACATTGGGAAGCGCATGAGGCGTTTCTCAAGCTCTGCAATCAGCCAGGCGTGACCGTATTTTGCAAGCTTATTACGTCCCGCGACACTACGGAGGCCGACCTTAACCAAGCCGCTGCGCTGGTGGCACGGGTAAACCCTAACATCCCTCTCTTTCTTCAGCCCGTTACGCCCTTGACCGATAAAGGGCAACCTACGCCGCCTACCCCGCAGCAAGTGCTAGATTGGCAAGCGAAACTTAAGCAGCAGCTTACGTCTGTTCGCGTCATCCCGCAAACCCATAAGATGATTGGGCAGCTCTAAAGTTTGACGTTGAGAAAGTACCCTACCGAGCTGGGCCGTTGTATTCAAGGTTGACGTTGCCCGTTAGATTTACCGTTATTACTGATTCTGTGGTTAGTGTAGGGGTGCCAGGTGCGCCGCCTTTAAAGGAAAACGTAATGCTGCCATTGGCATTTTTGACGGCTGGGGTTTGGGCAGACGGACCAAACATCGCGGTTTCTGGACGATAGCGGGATAGCCCGCCATTGGCTTTGATGGCAGCCTGTCGCGCTAAGTTTCGCGCTTTTGAGAAAAAGGCATCTTCATCAACCCAGCCCATCAAAGGGCGATCGCTGGGTGCGGCTCCATTTACCCTCCCTTGCACCATCGTTGGCGTAATCGCTGTTGAATTTGAAGTGGGTAACTTGGGAAAGACTGGTGAAAAACTGGGAGAAATGGCAGGACTTTGACCCGGAAGCACCTGGTTTGTAATGGGTAAGGAGCCAGCGCCAATATTGCGAAGGGGGCCGTTGTAGTCTAGTTTGACCGAGCCACTTGTTGAAACAGTGGCGATGGTTTCAAGGCTATGGGTCGTTAGACCTGGAGCGCCCCCTCCAAAGGAAAAGGTAATACTGCCGTCGCCGTTTCGGGTGTACTGGGTTTGGATAGCAGGACCAAACATTGCTGGGTCGGGACGATAGCGCTCTAGGCCACCATTGGCTGTAATGGCAGCCTGTCGCGCTAAATTTTTAGCGCGGTTGATAAAGTAAATATCCGTAGAGCCTACCGAGGTAGCACCATTCCCGACAGGATTAGGTGAATTGACCTGGGCTGGGGCTGGCAAACTGCTAAGGCTTAAGGTGCCGCCAATCATCAATAGCGAAATAATAGACTGACGCATACAATCGCTAGCTCCCTTCGATTTTCTATCCATTTAATTTATGCTTTAAATTCAAATTGCGGCAAAATAACCCTAAACGTGGTGCCCTGTCCCAGCTTACTTTCGACGCGAATTTGACCGTGATGGGTTTCGCAGATGGCCTTAGCGATCGCCAACCCTAAACCTGTCCCTGAATTAGACGCAGGTGCTGGTACATTGGTTCGTGGACGGGCAGGGTCTACCCGATAAAACCGCTCAAACACATGGGGCAATGCCTGTTCAGGGATGCCTGTGCCTGTATCTTTAATCAAAACCTGGAGCTGTCGGTTTGTCTGTTCTAGCTTAAGCTCTACCGATCCACCAGCAGGAGTGTGCTGTAACCCATTGCTCACTAAATTAGAAAAAAGTCGCGCCAACTGATCGTAGTCTCCCAGGAGCGTAAAGGGTTCAATGCCGTTTTCTGGCTCCAGCTCAGCTTCGCCAAAGTCTAGCGTTAGCCGAATATTCTGGGCTGCTGCCGTGGCGGACTGCTCTTCTACCACCGCCATCAGCAGCGCATCTAAGGGGCAGGGCTGAAGCTGTGGCTGTATCATGCCGCTATCTTGTCGCGCCAGAAACAATAGGTCGTTGACTAAGTGTCCTAGGCGCTGGGTTAGACGCTCTACTACCTCTAGCTGCTGTCGCTGTTCTTTGGGCGTAATATCTGGGTCACTGAGGGCAACCTGCACCGTTGTCTGGATCAGCGCGAGCGGGTTACGCAGTTCGTGGGAGGCATCGGCGGTAAACTGCCGCAGATACTGATAAGACTCTTGCAGGGGCTGAATGGCAAGACGAGATAAAAACCAGCCGACCGCTGCGACAAAACCAATCATGACCGTTAGCCCTGCCGCTAAATCGACAAACAGCTCGCGGGTGGGCTTTGCGACTTCAAACCAAGGATGGCTGACTCGCAAATAGCCCAGAATATCGCCGCGATACTCTAGGCGCTGGGTAAGCTGTCGCAGCACATAATCAGGCCGGATTCTAACCGTTTCGCCATTCTGAAGCACGTGTAGGGGAAAAGCCAACGGTTCTGAAAGCGTAGACCACACCGGATCGCGGTGAGGGCTAAACCACTCCAACTCAATCCGGTCATCGTCTACGGCCTCAGCGTTGTTGCGAAAGCTGGCATCTATGTTGACCTGATAGTGCAGTTGACGGTCAGCGCCAAGGGCTTGCTCTAAGACGAGCGATCGCCCCACCACCTCCACCACATGATGAAGCGTGTCGTCTACCCGCTCAATCAGCGTTTCGCGCACGTACCAATAAAACCCACTGGCAAATAAAATCAGCAAAGCCGCTGTCACGGCGGTATACCAAAGGGCTAAACGTTGTCGAGTGGCTTGAAACATGGGGTTATGCCGAAGGTTCAGTCACGCTTTCTGCCAGAAGTTTTTCTTTATCTAGTCTGCGTTTCCGCGCATAAAGCTGAATGGTTGCGACCATCGTCACGACCATCCCAAAGATGACCCATACCGTAATGTCTGTCGGGAAGTTACCCTTAAAAACCACCAACAGCACAATTACCACCAGCAGTACCGTCGGCGCTTCATTTAGCCCCCGTAGCTGCTGACCGCTCCAGCGGCAGGTGCCGGCCTCAAGCTGCTTTACCAGTCGCGTGCAGTAGTAGTGATAACCCAATAGCAGCAGCACAAAGGCCAGCTTCGCATGGAGCCAACCCTGCTTGAGCCAATCCGGCTGACCCACGAGTAGCCCGACCGCACAAACCACCGTCACCAGCATCCCAGGGGTGGTAATGATATTGAGCAGTCGCTTCTCCATCAGTCCGTACTGCTTCTTAAGAATAGATTGTGCAGGTTCTGGCTCGTCATTGGCCTCTACGTGGTAAATAAACAGCCGCACGAGGTAAAAGAGACCCGCAAACCAGACAACAACGCCAATGATATGAAACGCCTTAAACCAAAAATATGCCATGACGGATCTCAACGCGATTGATTAAAATTTTGCCCTTACCCCAACCCTCTTCCTAGAGAGACGGGAGATGAGACTTTTTCCCTCTCTCTCTAGGGAAAAGGGTTATGGGATGAGGGCATGCAAGGTGTAAGGTCTTTGACCAGTCCTCTAAGTTATTTAATTCACAATCCTAAACGACTGCTTACGATTTATCGTCAAGGGCTGAAACCCGACTGAAAGCAACTCTAATATCCATTGTGCCAGAGTATCCGACCCAGAAAATTGCTAGAGTAGTGTCAGCAGCAATACCAATCTCAGGCAGTCGCACGTCATGGAATCACCAATTCAGGCTGTTCAAGCCCCCTATGGCGGGGACTCATTTTCTGGAAGAACCCCACCCCCCGACCTTCCCTCTCTTTTGCTCAAAGAGCGAATTGTTTACCTTGGGCTACCGCTGTTTTCTTCTGACGACGTGAAGCGCAGAGTGGGCATGGATGTCACGGAGCTAATTATTGCTCAGCTGCTCTACCTTCAGTTTGATGACCCCGACAAACCCATCCGGTTTTACATCAACTCCACCGGAACCTCTTGGTATGACGGGGATGCCGTGGGTTTTGAAACGGAAGCCTTTGCCATTTGCGATACGCTCCAGTACATTAAGCCCCCTGTTCATACCATTTGCCTAGGGCAGGCGATGGGTACAGCCGCCATGATTTTATCGAGTGGGGCAAAAGGTTTTAGGGCAAGTCTACCCCATGCCACTATTGTGCTAAATCAAGCGCGTTCGGGTGCGCAAGGCCAAGCGACAGATATTCAGATTCGGGCAAAAGAAGTAATGGTTAACAAGACTTCGATGCTCAATATTCTGGCTCGCAATACGGGGCAAACGGCTGAGAAAATTGCCAAGGATATGGATCGCATGTTTTATCTGACGCCCCAAGAGGCGAAAGAGTACGGCCTGATTGATATTGTCCTCAATAGCTCCAAAGACGCGGCTATACCGCCTGTTTTAGCGGCTGGCGCTGGCATTATTTAAGGCGAAACAACGGCCAAACCGCCTTTTTGCGGCATCTCTTGATTTAATTAGCACAATTGATTTATATCTAACCTAAAGGAGTTCCAGCCATGCCAATTGGTGTACCCAGCGTTCCCTATCGTCTCCCTGGCAGCACCTATGAGCGCTGGATCGATATCTATACGCGCCTCAATCAAGAGCGCATTATTTTTCTGGGTCAAGAGGTAACGGACTCGCTGGCAAATTCAATTATTGCCGCAATGCTTTATCTAGATTCTGATGACCCGACAAAGCCCATTTATATCTATATCAACTCTCCTGGTGGCTCGGTCACGGCAGGCATGGCAATTTATGACACCATGCAGCACATTAAGTCTGAGGTTGTAACCATTTGCGTGGGCTTAGCGGCTTCGATGGGTGCATTTTTGCTGGCGTCTGGCAGTAAGGGTAAGCGATTAGCATTGCCGAATGCCCGTATTATGATTCACCAGCCGTTGGGTGGCACAGGCCGTCGGCAGGCGTCAGATATTGATATTGAGGCGAGAGAAATTCTGCGGATCCGAGATTCTCTCAACCACATCTTGGCGGAGCGGTCAGGTCAGCCTGTTGAAAAGATTGAGCGAGATACGGATCGCGATTACTTTATGTCTGCTCAAGAGGCTAAGGAGTATGGGCTAATTGACAATGTGATTGAGCGATCGCTCTAAATCCATCTCTCCTAAATATTTAAAAAGCTCAACATATGTGTGAGCTACGAAGCGCAAAGACAGCTATTTGTTTCTGCGCTTTTTTCCTTAAGATTGGCGCTCTTCACCCTTGAGTTTGTACGAATCGAATGATGTGGGGTTCGTCGTTAAAACCTGTGCTGAATAGAGAATTTAAGACTTGCGTACGTATGGGAGGAGATAAAGGAGATGGATAGACTTTCTTGCAACCAAAACCTTTTAAGCGTAGGTTCATAAAAGTCCACAAAGCCCCTAAAATTGGGAAATGACAAATCAGCACCCTTCCCCCCACATCCCCACCTGCGCCTGGAATCGCCCGATTGGTAAAGGCTGGGACAACCCCTACACCGTCCGCTACGCCAGCAACCTAGACGATGGCCCCTGGCACGGAATACCCCTGGGTGGCTTTGGGGCTGGCTGCTTTGGGCGCAGCCCGCGTGGGGAGTTTAACCTGTGGCACATTGACGGCGGCGAACATGTGTTTCAAACCATGCCTGCCTGTCAGTTCAGCGTTTTTGAACAGGTTGGGGACGCTACCCCCCAAGCCTATGCCCTCTCTACTGAACCCGCTGCTGATGGCACCCTCAAAAGCTGGCAGTGGTACCCATTAGAAACAGGTGGCACTTACCACGCGCTCTACCCGCGAAGCTGGTTTGTTTACGAAAACGTGTTTCAGGCACAGATTACCTGTGAGCAGTTTTCGCCCATTTTGCCCCACAACTATCAAGACACCAGCTACCCCGTCGCCGTCTTCGCCTGGACGTTCTATAACCCCACCCCAGAACCGATTACCCTCAGCATTTTGCTGACTTGGCAAAATATGGTGGGTTGGTTTACTAATGCCCTTAAATCCCCTGTGGTTGAAGTGCGGGACGACGGTAGCCCTGCCTATGAGTATCAGCCTCGCATTGGCGAAAGCGCAGGGAACTTCAATCAGGTCATTGAAGATCATGGTCGGTTTGGTTGCATTTTAGGGCATACCCCTCAGTCCATAGAGCAGCCCGTCGCAGAAGGAGAAGGACAGTGGGCGATCGCCACTTTTGCCTCCCCCTACAAACAAGAGGTCTTCTACCACAGTCGCTGGAACCCTGCTGGCGACGGCAGCGAACTCTGGTCTACCTTTGCTCAAGATGGTTCTCTTACAGACATTGGCAATGAAACGCCTGCGGTGGCGGGGGAACAAATTGGGGCGGCGATCGCCGTTCGCATCACCCTAGCCCCTGGCGAGTCTCAGCAGATCCCCTTTGTCGTGGCCTGGGATTTTCCCATTACCGAATTTGCGGAAGGCATCCCCTACTACCGTCGCTATACCGACTTTTTTGGACGCAATGGCAACAACGCCTGGTCAATGGTGCGCCACAGCCTCAAGCACTACCAAGACTGGCAAACCCAGATCCAGGCATGGCAGCAGCCGATTTTAGACCGTACCGACCTGTCGGACTGCTTCAAGATGGGACTAATGAACGAGCTGTACGATCTCACCAGCGGCGGGGCGCTGTGGAGTGCTGGTGATGAGCGCGACCCCATCGGTCAATTTGCAGTACTGGAGTGTTTAGACTACCGCTGGTATGAGAGCTTAGACGTGCGGCTATACGGCTCCTTTGCGCTGTTTATGCTGTGGCCTGAGCTAGACAAATCTGTCATGCGAGCCTTTGCCAGAGCCATCCCCACCGCCGACGATCGCACCCGCGTGATTGGCTACTACCATACCCTTGGCGTGGAAAGCCCCCTTGCGCTCCGCAAAGCCCTGAATGCGACCCCCCACGATTTAGGTGCGCCCAACGAACACCCGTGGGAGAAAACCAACTACACCAGCTATCAAGACTGCAACCTTTGGAAAGATCTACCTGCGGACTTTGTGCTGCTGGTCTACCGCAATTTCTTGCTCACGGGCAGTAAAGATACGGAGTTTTTGGCTGAGTGCTGGCCTGCGGTGACAGCAGCTTTAGCCTATCTCAAAGCCTTTGATGAAGACGGAGACGGCATCCCCGAAAATTCTGGCGCACCGGATCAGACCTTTGATGACTGGCGACTTCAGGGCATTAGTGCCTACTGTGGGGCGCTGTGGATTGCGGCGCTTGAGGCGGCGATCGCCATTGCGAAAGTCCTTCAGTCTACGGGTATGCAGGTAGACAATGAGATGACCACCTACAAAACCTGGCTAGGTCAATCTCGCCCCTTATACCAAGCGACTCTCTGGAATGGTCAGTATTACCGTCTCGACAGCGGCAGCGGGTCAGATGTCGTAATGGCAGATCAGCTCTGCGGTCAGTTTTATGCGCGGCTGCTCTCTCTACCGGATGTGGTGCCAGAGGACTGTACTCGCAGTACGCTGACAACCGTTTACGAAACCTGCTTTTTAAGCTTTAACAACGGTACCTTGGGCGCTGCCAATGGCCTGCGCCCTGGCGGCATCCCCGAAAAGCCGGATGCCACTCATCCCCTTGAGGTGTGGACGGGCATTAACTTTGGCTTAGCGGCCTTTTTGCTCCAGATGGGCATGGGCGATGAAGCCTTTAAGCTAACAGAAACGGTGGTTCAGCAGATCTATGACAATGGCCTTCAGTTCCGCACCCCTGAAGCGATTACAGCAACAGGGACGTTCCGTGCCTGTATGTATCTGCGACCGATGGCGATCTGGCTCATTTTTGGCGTGCTGACAGACTTTGCTGAATTAAAATCCACCTCAATGGGACAAACAAGCGCCACTGTTAAGCGAGAGAGGGACGTTCTCTGAGGCTGTTTGATGACTGCCGTAATCTCAATCTAGATGCAATTACGCCGCTTTCTCATGAGCAGTTTATAGGAGCGAATACAATGCAAATCAATGATTTAGTTAGCGCGATACATTGAAGGCAGGCAAAAGCTTTGTGGAAAATCCGTTTACAGTCGCCGAAACGAATTCCTTTCCTCCATCCTAAAAGTGGAGTTCAGCAGAGAATGCTATCTGCGCTTCAGCTTCTTCCACCTCGGCACCTTTGGGTCAAAGGAGGGCTTTTAGCAGTGGTGGGGATGCTGCTAGGACTAAGCCTTGCCCCTGCATCAACCTGGTGGATAGCCTGGGGGGCGATCGCCCCGCTCTGGGGCTTGACCGTTACTGCTCTAACCCGTAAACAAGCGGCTTTTTTGGGGGCATGTTGGGGCATTGGGTACCACGGCGCGGCGCTATTCTGGATTTTTGGGCTGCATCCACTGACTTGGTTGGGCATCCCTTGGGCAGCAAGCTTAATGATTGCGACGTTCGCCTGGGGAGCAGTGACGCTGTGGGGTGCCTGTCTGCCGATGATTTGGGCATTTGGCATCCATTGGCTCAGCCCTACGCTGGGTCTGTTCTCTCGGGTCATCATGGGCGCAACGCTGTGGTGTTTTCTAGAGTGGCTCTGGAGCCTGTCGCCTCTATGGTGGACAGATCTCGCCAACAGCCAAAGCCCCCATAACATTGCTATTCTGCACTTGAGCCAACTCACAGGGCCTGTCGCTATTACGTTGGCTTTAATGCTGGTAAATGGTTTTATGGCGGAGGCTTGGTTAAGGCGACAAGGGAAGGGGATTGGGGTGGCGATCGCCCTAGCCCTTACACTCCACGCACTAGGCTGGCATTTAGCACAGGTGCCGTTAATCACCAGCCCAGCAGAGCGTCTTTCCATCGGCATGGTTCAGGGCAATATCCCCACACGCTTCAAGCTATCGCCAGCAGGGATTCAGCAATCCGTTGATATCTATCGCCGAGGCTACAAAGCCTTGACGACTCAAAAAGTGGACGCCGTCCTGTTGCCAGAGGGCGCACTACCGCTATTGTGGGGGCAGTCTTTTGGTCGAGAGCAGCCCATCCTAAAGGCCGTTAAAGAAGAAAAAGTGCCGCTATGGGTGGGGACATTTGTTCCCAACGGGGAGAGCTATACCCAAAGTCTTTTGAGTCTTGGCACAGAGGGCGAGATTTTAAGCCAGTACAACAAAGTAAAGCTGGTGCCCCTCGGAGAATATTTACCCTTTGAATCAGTGCTAGCGACCATTCTGCGACGGCTCTCACCGATGCGAATGGGCATGGTGCCAGGGAGTTCTCACCAGCGTTTTGAGACGCCCTATGGTAAAGCCATTGTTGGGATTTGCTATGACTCAGTATTTTCAGAAATATTTCGCGCTCAGGCAGCGGCGGGCGGGCAGTTTATCCTCAGCATTGCCAACAATGACCCCTACAGCGATCGCATGATGGCACAGCACCACGCCCTAGACGTGATTCGCGCCGTGGAGAGCGATCGCTGGTTGGTGCGCGTCACCAATACGGGTTTTTCGGCGGTAATTGATCCGCATGGGCAAACGATGTGGAAGTCTGTGGTGAATGAAGGTGCTACCCATATTGCAGAAATTGAGCGGCGCCGCACTCAGACCCTCTACGTCAGGTTTGGGAATTGGCTGTTGCCTCTGATGGTGGTGTGGAGCGTTGGAATTTGGGCAAGGACGAGAATCAAAATTAAACGTTCTTAAAAAGACGTGAGTTCGACGGACAAAAATACTCAAAAGAAAGGCTGAGGTCTTAAGCTCAAAGTATTGATGTTTAAGCAGTCTCAGCCATGCATAACAGTCTAGCTCGCCTTGACCTGACCCAAATCTTCTGCGACATCGACGACTTTTATCAGGTCTTAAACCACGTTGGAGAAGCATTACACAAACTGCCCTACGACGGAGAAGCCAAACAATATCGTTCAAAACTAAGCCTGAGTGAAGTAGCAAGCATCGTCATTGCCTTTCATGGCTCAGGGTTTCGTACCTTCAAAGCGTTCTATACCCTC
>JANPLU010000022.1:0-17281 GCA_031422435.1 Acaryochloridaceae cyanobacterium VAR_48_metabat_390 | reverse complement strand
CCCTTTGAAAACGGCCTGAATTAGTAGAGAAATTGCAAAGATGCTTAAGTATTTCAGTATTATGAGGCTCGATTTCAAGACACAGCTCTAGCAAATCTGCGGCATACTCCGGGAAATCAAGATAATCTCCTACTCTAACTGCAATATTTAATAGTTGCGGAATACTATTAGTATTACTGCTGATGAAACCCAGACAGACCTTACAGAGTTCAATGGCTTCTTGAGAAGGATACTCAAAAATTTTTCTCAAGAGTTCTAGAAGAAGCTGATAATCAACAAAGTCTTGAGAATTATCTAAAATGATTTTCGATACGTTTAATTCTTTTAATAATTTTGGTTCAAAACATCCAAGCTCAATAGATAGCTCAACAATCTCGAAGAGATTCTTTATTTCTGTAGGAGCAATTTCTCTTAAATGCTGACTAATTACCCATGCAATTCTAGTATTTCCAAATTGACGCTGGCGCTTAATTTCTTCAATTAGTACATTTTTAAGACCAAAAGTAGGATCTTCGCCATAGTCTTGTTCCTCAGATTCTTGAGCTTGAACAATTCCGAACATCCAAGTGGTTTGAGCTAACTCTTCTTGCTCAGAGATGAGATAGGCTAGCCCTAAGTACCAATAGTTTAGAACATTATCTGGACTTTCTTCAATTGCGTGCTCGTAGAAATTCGTGACCTCGTTATACTGCTCTGCGATCAAATATTGCTCAATCTGGGGATGCCATTGCATAGATTATTACAATTCCATGACCTCAACGCACTATATTACCATCTGCACAAGTAGCAGATGGAGAAGTTCCAGACAAAGGTTGAGCTATTGCCGCATCACTAACAGACCCCTTTACGCCTACACTCTCACAGATTACCTGGGCAAAGCGCTCGTCCGTACCCATTGCAATCCCAGAATCATAAACCTTAAAGTTTATTTTCACAGGCTCAGCAGAAGCTCTAGCTGTATTTTGTGCTCCAGATACGGTGTAATTATAGTGTTGTCCAATTGATGCTAGTTTGATAGAGTCTTGCAGTTCGTTCATATCTGACGCAAACGAACCTTTTTCAAAGCGATAGGCCTGTTGAGCACGGTTAACACTGCCTAGGATAGATTTTGCTTCACTTCCTCTTGCTTTTCCAGCTTGATTGAGAAAGCTAGGTAGAGCTATTGCAGATAAAACACCTGTTATGATGATAACAACCAATAGTTCAATTAACGTGTATCCTACTTCCGTTCTTTTTCTAATATTCCATACTGAGGAACTTTTAGCTTTTTTTTGGAAAGAAATATCCCCCATTCTCTGTATTCCCAGCATACTTTTTGATAGCGATCAAAGCTTAAAGCATTTATTAAAACTAGCCAGCTAGTACTGCCTGGCGGAAATCCGTGCACTATTGATTGGCGACCATAAGCATAGTGTCTGACCTCTAAAATGCTAGGTGGTCGATAGACTTTAGCCAAGCTGTACTAGTTAAATCTATTTTTTGATTTAACACTATTTAGTTAAAAAGGAAGGGTTTTAACTTTATAAAACCCTTCCTTTTTTAGGATTAGGAACTTTCTAGGCCTAGACAGTTATTGAATCGCTTTTGAAGTGCTAGGACATGCGTTGGCGGCGCTAGGAGTTGCTGCAGCAAGGGTGGCAGAGGCACCCTTGTTAGCATTACTTTCGCAAATAACTTGCTGAAAAGTGTCGGTAGCAGTTTGAAGCACTTGTGCGCCATAAAACTTCAAATCGTCACTAGTTGGTGAACCTGATGCAAAAGCAGAGTTAGTGCCTGCGCTAACAGCAACTGCAAAAAAATTGGTTGTAATCTTTGCATCAAGGCTAGTCAGAGGGCCAAAAGTACCGTTCTCTAGTCGGTAAGATTGCTGGGCGCGGTTAACGGTACCCAGAGTAGACTTGGCTTCAGAACCACGGGCTTTACCAATTTGGTTCAAGAAGCTGGGCAGTGCAATAGCGGCCAACACACCAACGATGATGATGACAACTAAAAGCTCAATAAGAGTGAAACCTTCGTTACCTTTCTTTTTGCTGACGAGATTTTGAAGAAACTTGGCTTTGAATTGAGAATTCATGGTGCTTGCTCTCTTGGTTTGAAGTATTAGGTTTGAGATGTATTGTTTGCTCCCATTAATAACTTACCCAGCCTTTTCAGATTTCATATCACGGGTTTTCAAGTTCAGTATTTCTACGGACAAAGAATAATACTGACGACTCCAAACATCCCCGCCACTCCTTACGGAGAGGCTATGCCGACGGAGGGGTGCCCAAAGGTCGGGGTGGATTCAGGTATTTGCATCCAACCAAGCTTATGCAATGTTATCTGGATTTATCCCTTGCGATCTCAACACTGCCTCTACGTGTTCTACTCGCTGCTGCGCTTTCTCTTTCGCCTGTCGCTCCGCCTCTTCTGGCAACGGAATAAGCTGCCCTTACGCACTAACCCAGCGCAGTTGCTCGTGATGGATGCCTAGAAAAAGCTGAAGCTGTTCGCTTCAGAGCCATCCTGCATCAGTAGGGGCTAATGCCTCATACCGACCATCCACTAAATGAAACCCTGCAAACTCCACCGTCTAGGGATAAAACCAGAAATAATTGGGCACCCGCCACACATTTTGATACAGGTCTTTTTTACCGTTGCCGTAGCACTAGAAAGTAGCTCAATCACCACATTCGGGCACCTACCCCCTTCTTCCCAAACTGCCCAACTGTGGCGGTCTTGCTTCTCTACACCCAGCACTACAAATATATCCGGCCCTCGGAAGTCAAGTGTTTACCTCTAATCGCTCAACGTCTGGGCGATCGCCCACAAACGTCTTCAACTTCAGTAACAGTGCCTGGATCCATACCCTGCGATCATAAATAGGCGGCAATTTATAACGGTCTCATGGTGTAGCTACGTGCCCTCAGCCTCTCGCATTTGCACAAGCAAAACTCCGTGGGATGTGCCTAGGCGCGTTGCCCCCGCCAAAATCAGTGATAAAGCCTGCTCCACAGCCCGAATACCACCAGAAGCCTTAATACCAATTCGATCTTGAGTGAGTTCCTTCAGAAGCCTTACATCCTCAACCGTTGCGCCGCCCTGCCAGCCCGTACTGGTTTTGAGAAACTCAACCCCAGCCTCCATGCAAAGCTTCGCCGCCATCCGCTTTTCGGCATCCGTTAGCACGGCAGTTTCTAAAATCGCCTTAACAGGCGCATCAGAAAGCGCGCAAATTTGGGCAATTTCTTGATGAACCGCATCAAAGTCGCCTTGCTTGAGCCAGCCTAGGTTAATCACCACATCCAGCTCAGCCACACCATTTTCAAGCGCTTCTTGAGCCTCATACAGCTTAACCGCAGTGGTGGTTGCACCCGTCGGGAAGCCAATGACCGTACAGACGCTAGGGTTTCGATTGTGAAGGAGTTCAACAGCCTGTTTGACGCGACTCGGATACACACATACGGTAGGAAAATGATACTTGTCAGCCTCCTCGCAAAGCTGGGCGATCGCCGTTTCCGTCGCCATTGGGTTCAGTAAAGTGTGGTCAATATAATCCGCTAAGTTAAGGTCAGGGTTAGACATTAGTACAAAGAACCTCTCTAAGCGCAAACAATAGCCTGATCTACTGTAGACGGCAGCACAACCATTTTGAGCAAACCATAATGCAGCGTTGGCATAGACAAATCATCTTAGTCGGGTTTAGCTTTGTTGCGGTTCTCACTGCACCGCCAACCTGGGGACTTTCTGCGCCGTCGGTTCGGAGTCAGCGGGGCATGGTGACATCTGCCCATCCGTTGGCAAGCGAAGTGGGGCTATCCATCCTTAAGCAGGGCGGCAATGCTGTAGATGCTGCCACCGCAACCACCTTAGCGATTTCCGTCGTGGAGCCATTTTCTGCGGGTATCGGCGGCGGCGGGTTTTTGCTGTTTCGACAGGCTTCCACAGGCACCATCAAAGCCCTCGACTTTCGAGAGAAAGCGCCCCTCAAAGCCACTGCAACCATGTATCTAGATGCTCAGGGCAAGGTGCGCCCCAATGCCAGTACCGATGGCTATCTTGCCGTGGGCGTTCCAGGCACGATCGCCGGATTAGCCGAAGTTCAGCAGCAGTACGGTCGCTTACCGTGGGCAGCAGTGGTGCGGCCTGCCATTGCGTTGGCAGAGCAAGGGTTTGTGGTGAGCGATCACCTTTCCCAAGCCACGCAACAGCGTCTCGACGTATTCAAAACCAACCCCGCAGCCCTCGCCATTTTTGCCCCAAAGGGACAGCCTTTAAAGCCAGGAGCGCGTCTATTTCAAAAAGATTTGGGGCGGACGCTGCGGACAGTCGCCCAAGATCCTCGGCTGTTTTATACCGGAAGCATTGCTACGGCGATCGCCCAAGATATGCAGCGTCACGGCGGACTCATCACTCTTGCAGATCTACAAACCTACAAACCAACCTGGCGAATTCCCGTCTGTGGCGCTTTTAGGCAAATGCAGGTCTGCTCTATGCCGCCACCCTCTTCGGGTGGGGTGCATCTGATTCAGCTTTTGAATCTATGGAGTAGTGCAAACTTAGGTCAGCAACCCTGGCATAGCCCTGACGCGCTTCACTTCATGACCGAAGCCATGAAAATTGCCTACGCAGATCGCGCGATCTACCTTGGCGATCCTAGCTTTGTGAAAGTGCCCGTCACCGCCTTAATTAACCCAGCCTATGCGACTCTGCGCCGTAGCCAAATTTCGATGGGTCAAGCACGCGCTGCAACGCAGGTGAAAGCCGCCTCTCTAGGGATGATTCAGCGATTTCTGAGCAAGACAGAATCTACAGAAACCAGCCACTTAACGGTCGTAGATCAAGATCGGAATGCCGTCAGCCTTACGTTTACTATTAACCTCGGGTTTGGCGCTGGCGTTGTAGCGGCTGGCACCGGAATTATACTCAACAACGAAATGGATGATTTTGCGATCGCCCCCAACACCCCCAACGCCTTTGGATTGGTGGGAAACCAGGCCAATGCGATCGCCCCTGGCAAAATCCCCCTCTCTAGCATGACCCCCACTATCGTGACTGAGAACGGCAAACTTAAGCTGGCTGTAGGTTCCCCAGGTGGCAGCACCATCATTACCACCGTGTTCCAGATTTTGCTCAATCGCTTGGTCTATAAAATGGACGCAGGAAAAGCCGTTTCTGCCCCCCGAATTCATAACCAGTGGCTTCCCGATCAGTTGCGATTTGAGAAAGGTGGGTTAAATGCCGTTACCCTCAATGCGCTGAAGGCACGGGGGCAAGTTTTGGAAGAGCGATCGCCGTGGGGCAATGCCAATCTGATTGTGGTCAGCCCTGATAATACTCTTGAAGGAGCCGCTGATCCACGCGGAGAGGGAGCCGCCAAAGGATATTGATGTGTTTCCAAGTTCAGTCAGTTATTCTAAAGATGAGGTTGCTCGGAGTCTTAAAACGATGGCACTGACCGCAGCACAACTGGCAGATTTAATGCCAGATATGACACAGCTCGAAAGTGATGAGCCGGAAATGGAAAGTTCGTTGCACTATACCCAACTAGCGCTATTGGTGGCGTGTTTGGAATGGCTGTGGGGCGATCGCCAGGACTTTTTCATTGGCGCAAATCTGACTATTTACTTTAGTCACCAACAGCTCAAAAATCGGGACTTTAGAGGGCCAGATTTCTTTTTAGTGCAGCAAACCGAGCGAAAACCACGTAAATCCTGGGTCGTCTGGGAAGAAGACGGTCAATATCCCGATATCATCATTGAGCTGCTGTCAGATTCAACCGCTTCAACGGATAGAGCCTTGAAAAAAATGCTCTACCAAGACCGCTTTCATACGCCGGAATACTTTTGGTTTTCGCCAGAAACTCTAGAATTTCAGGGGTTTCGGATTGTAGGGCGACAGTATGAAGAAATCCAGCCCAATGCCCAAGGATGGCGCTGGAGTGAAACCCTAAACCTATTTTTAGGTATTCACAACCAACAGCTACGCTATTTTGAGGCTAATGGTCGGCTTATCCCTACACCAATTGAATTAGCCACCCAAGCCCAAGATCAAGCTACTCAAGCACAGGCACAGGCAGATAGACTTGCCGCCCAACTGAGAGCATTAGGGATTGAACCAGAAAATTAGGATAACCATGACATTCATAAAAGCAAAAAATCAATCAATAAAATTTTATAGTCCGTTTTAACATTGTCGAGGTTAAGTAGATATCGCTTAGCGAGACAGTTCAGGCTGCAAAAGGTTTAACGCTTTATCTTGACGGGCGATCGCCAAGGTTTGCCCATTACGAGCAAAATCCATCGCCGTAACCTTGCTAGACAAATCCGAAAATTTCCAAATAAACTGCCCCGTTTTTATATCCCAGATCCCTATCGTTCCGCCAATATTACTCGCTAGTGTCCGATTATCAGAACTAAACGCCAGATTTTGAACGCTTGCATCATTTTTAGTAATGGTGCGAAGCAGCGTCTGGTTACTAAGATTCCAAATCGTGATAGTTTTGTCTCTACTCCCGCTGGCTAACATTGTTCCATCTTGACTAATTGCTAGCGCAATGACGCGATCGCTATAGGTCTGAAACTTAAATTTAGGCTTACCCGTATCAATATCCCAAGCCGTAATGGCCTTATCAGCTCCGCCGCTGTACAACGTTTTTCCATCAACCCCTGCCACCATTGCTCGAATTGCCCCAGCTTTAGGATCAATTGTTCGACCTAGCGTTCCTTTTGAGACATTCCAAAGCTTGATAGTCCCATCCTCGCTTCCACTGGCAAGCCAGCGTCCATCCGAGGTAAAGGTGGTAGACCAAACTGTATTGTTATGGCCCTTGAATGAGTAAAGGAGTTTATTCGTTGATAATGACCAAAGATTAACGGTTTTGTCACTACTTCCACTAGACAAAAACTTTCCATTTTGGCTAAACCCGACGCTCCAAACGCGGCTCGAGTGCCCATTCAACGTCTGCACTAGCCTTTGTTTTTCAGTATCCCAAAATCGAATTTTGCCATCACCACTGCCGCCAGCCAAGAGCTGGCTATCTGGACGGAAAGCGATCGCCTGCACCTCGCTTGAAGCCGTTGAAATCGGCTGCACATTTGCCTTTTGCCAACGTAGACCCGCTTTACACTGCTCCACTAGGCTCTCAATAAGCGCTAAGCGACTTAATTTTTGTGATAACGATTGGCTCAATACTTCGCACTGATCGTATTTTTGCTGCTGCACAAAATTTTCTAGATCTTGAATAGTCTTCTGCTGCTCTTGCTTTTGTCGAGAGTCTAGTAGTGCGAGTGATATAAGGTAAAAGCCAACTAAAGCAAGAACGACTATCAGCAATAATGAACCTATCCGCCAGCGCAAACTCCAGCCAGAATTTTTCTGGGTGCTCCGTGGCAAATTGGTTAAGTCATAAATCTGAGCAAAAACATTAGTAGATGATAAGAGTACAGACTGATTTTTGATTAAATCCTGTGCTTTTCTAAAGATCTCATATCGAGAACCCGTTCTTGAAAAAGATGCCACTATGCGACCAATATATTCTTTAACTACAGATAGGTTGAGTGAGCTTCTAATCAAGTGAATCAACTGAAATCGTAAGGGAACTTGCCAGACCTGAACATCTCCTTCGGTCATTAAAGAGCTTAAGGTAGGGTCTGAAAATTGAATTTCATTAAACCGATATAAAATTTCTGTTTTTATTTTTGACGTAACCTGATCCGTTAGACCAAGAGAGTTTTGCAAGCTTAAAACTTCGCTGCTAACATTGACACCATCTCGATTTCTTTGATAAAAATGATTTAAGTATTTTAGAGTAAACTGTCGGAGCTTAAGCTGATAGTCTTTGTAAGGTTTAAGAACTTCGACCTTGATTTTTGCAGCATCCTCTGGCAAAAGATTGAGCATTTTCTGAATGTCATTCAGCATTAACTCATTAACCAAGGAAATAGAGCCATTTTGAGCTAAACGCTCAACTTCTCGCCGATATCGGAGCTTAGGGTTGTTAACTGGTGCCATTGCAATGACTTGGCGCTTTTCAGATATTTCTCCGTAGAAAAATGGAGACAAAGCTGGACTTGTCAGCTTTGTTTTGTGCTTTGCGTAAGTATGTAGTTCCTCTAACGTAATGAGGCCATCCCCATTCTTGTCTGCGATTCCTGTTGCAAGACCTTCAACTAAATAAAAGGTATACACAGAAGGGCGAAATCCCTTTTGAGACCCCACATCACCTTTGGTTCTTGAAGAAACTAAAATCGTATGGCCTAAGCCGCCTAATTGCTGTCTCGCTAGGTCTAGAGTTCGCTGACGGATTGCTGCATCCTGATGTACGTCTTCTGTACTAAAGCAGATATCCAGAATCAGAGTCTTATGTCTAGAAGAACCGTCTCGCATTATAGCCGCCAGAAAATCTGTTGCGACAAAGGTAGAGCGAATAATTTTGCCCTGTTCATTTCTTCGGCTGCTTCCTGTACTTAAACAGAGCGTTCCTTGCCGATCTAAAATTCCATATCCAGAAAAATAAATCATTGCCATACTGTCATTAGGGCAATGCGTTAAAAAGCTTTCAATTCGCTCAGCCATCACGGGGCTATCTGGATTGAGCAAAGTAGAAACTTCTGCAAAATTTCCGATTAGGGGATCGGCTAAAACTTTTTGAAGCGTGTCAATATCCTGCTCGACACCCGGTAATGTCCGAATTCCTAAATTTTGATTGCTAACACCAATGAGCAAGGCATATTTACCCACTGGGGCGGCGGCTGAAGTGGGCGCGAGAGGAGAGGGCTTCTCAACGACAGAATCAGAATCCACGAATTCCGTGTAACTTTCGAAGGATTGAAGGTCATCTATCAACGCTTCAGACGGAATAAAGCAATGAAGCAATTTTTGTTGATAAAGCAGTAGACGGGTCTTTGCTCTAGTCCCAGAAGGGATGACAACGCCGGGTTTTGTCGATTCATAGTCTCCCGACTCTGGAAGAACCACAGGTCCTAGGGCATTAAGCGTTGCCCAGCCATTCAAGGGGGTTGCAGGCCCTTTTTCTAAGCATTTAAAGATTAGCTCTAACTGCTCTCCATTCAGAAGTTGGGTTGAGTAATAGCAAATGAAGCGCGCTATCAATTCTTCTGAGCCTTGGGTGGCCTCATCGCAGTATAGCCAGCCGAACAGCAAAGCATTAGATTCGATCTGATGCAGGTAAGCCGCACTCATTTTCAGCCCATCAAACGCTGGGCTGTTCAAGTATGGATGCACAATAGTTTCTTCAAAAACCTGCTGTACTGATTGCGGCATCTTAGTGCTAGCAAGCATCTTACTTTCTAGCGTCGAGAAACTTGTGTATACAAGCTGTTCAATGGATTGCGGCATACCCTGAACTCTTTGAGTGGAGTGAATGTTTTTAGTAGGCGAATAATTCAATGATTAATGAGGCTCTATTTGTAGAGCATACTTTGTGTTGCCCAAATAAATCGAGCCGTAGTCTAAAAACATCGGAGTATCGTTCAAATCAAGGGGACTGCATAAAGGTTGAACTCGAAAACTAGAAGAACAGCGACATCAAAGACGACAATAGAGCTACCCCAAAGCTTTTTTGTTATGACCCTTGCCAGTTGGATTACCGTCTCGCGCTTGCTCGCTGTCCCTTTACTGCTGTTTGGCCTGCGCTTTTCTAGCACAGAAAACTTGATGCCTTCAGACAATACCCGCTGGATTTGCCTTCTGGCATTTCTGCTGGCAGCAGGTACCGATTGGCTCGATGGCTATGTTGCGCGCCGCTTTAATCAAATTACCGATCTAGGCAAAATCTTAGATCCGCTTGTAGATAAGCTCTTAGTGTTTGCACCTCTGCTGTGCCTCATAGAGCTACGTGAAATTCCAGCGTGGAGCGTTTTTATAATTCTGTTTCGAGAGCTAACGATTGCTGGCTGGCGAGTGCAGCAATCGCAAATTTCGGGTGCAAACCTATGGGGGAAGGCCAAAACAGTCAGCCAAATTGCGGCGATCGCCCTTCTAATCGCCCCGCTGCAAAATAGTGGTCATACCTTGGCACTTGGAGTGTATGCGATCGCCATCGGTCTAACCCTAATATCGGGCGGTATTTACCTGTGGCCTCGTGCAGAAAAAACTTAGGGGGTCGAGTCAGAGGAGCCGCCAAATACGCTGGTTTCTAGCTCCATGCGCTGCTCCATGTTGCGCAGAAAGTAGCCCGTCATCATGGCAGAAGCTAGCAGCCCCGCCAGGTTGTCTTTATCGGTCACAACCTGTACATTAAATGCCTCAGAGGGCAGTACCCCCACCAATCCCTGCACATTCTGAGAAATAATTTGCTTAATTTCTGGGCTAACAGACTTTGCAACCCGCGCTAGCACCTCAGGCGGCTGATTCTGCAAATACTTAATCAGAAAATTACTTTGATCTTCATCACCATCATTGAGGATGAAATGCGCGTTGTCGGGGTTAAAAGCCATAGCTGCACTCGATGAATCGCTTTATCCATTTTTACATTGCCTCTCCCCAGTATGCCCACCCTTAGACGATCCTTAAAGACCGAACTAAAATAGGCAGTTACCCCCAGGCATTAGGGAGCAAGGCGCTCAATTTGCCAAACATTAGAAGAAGTGACGTGCCGATAGCATAACCGATCGTGCAGGCGATTGGAGCGACCCTGCCAAAATTCAAAGTAGGTGGGCGCTAGACGATACCCCCCCCAGTGACAAGGTCGCGGAATGGTTGCGTTCTCATAATCTTGCTCTAACTGCGTCAGACGATCTTCTAGCACCGAGCGACCTGCAATTACCTGACTTTGATGAGACACCCAAGCCCCCAACTGGCTCCCTCGAGGGCGGCTCTGAAAGTAGGTATCTGCTTCAGCCTCAGAGACAAGGCTAATCGCGCCTTCAATTCTGACCTGTCGCTCTAATTCTCCCCACCAAAACACAAGAGCTGCCGCTGGGTTTTGCGCCAGCTCTTGCCCCTTACGGCTTTGGAAATTGCTGTAAAACACAAATCCACGCTCATCAAAGTCTTTGAGCAGCACAATACGCGCCGCAGGTTTACCTTCAGCGGTAATGCTTGCCAACGTCATGGCGTTAGGTTCAATGACCTGAGCATTGATTGCCTGGGTAAACCAATGCTGAAACTGAAGGAAAGGATTGGGTTCAGCATTAGACTCAAGGAGCGTCTGGTGAGAATAGTCTCGCCGCAACGCTCCAATATTGACCGATGGGTTGACCTCAGACGAAGGTAGGGTACTCATAAAGGTTGATTAAGAAAGCTTTAGTAATTCAAGATCAGTTTTTACTGTACCGAAAATTTTCAATGAATCTCCCCCTAATGGGTGAGGAGCACGCTAATCCTCAACAGCATTTTTGTGTGTTGGGCACCTGTTAGACTCAAATAAAGATCCCCTTAAGAATGCATCAACTCAAACTATGGAGGCTCAAGCAGAATGACTCCAGCATTCGTTTCAGTACCACAGCTTCTTCCTGGCGGAGCCTCTTTTACCATAGGCAGTCTTGCCCTAAAAATTTTTGAAAAGCAGTTTTCTAAGTTTGTAAAGTGGGAATCGGAGGTTTTGGCAGACGTTGACCCAGAGCCGCTGCACCAAATGCGAGTCGCCACAAGACGGCTGCGCACAGCACTCCAATTATTTCAGCCCTTCATTTTAGTCAAGCCCACGCTTTATGACGATGTTGCCCTATTTACAAAGCGGCTAGGGGCAGTCCGAGATTTAGATGTCTTAAAGCTCAGGCTTCAGCACGTTCAGATGCAGCTATCCTCTAATTTAGAAGAGCAGGCGCAGCTTTACCTACTTATTCAACGACTCGATCGCCTGCGACAGAAACAGTTTAAACGACTCACTAAAGCCTTGACTGGGTCTCGGTATGTGCGCCTCGTCCGTCAGTGTCAAGAATGGTTCGACATACCTCAATTTACTTTGGGCGCACAATGGCAGACGACAGAAGCCTTACCCGATTTACTGATGCCATTAGTCCATGAATGGTTAAGGCATCCCAGTTGGCTGGTGGAGGCTTCAGGGCTAGGGGAGTCTAAAGCCTCTAAGAACGGTGTGAATATGAATATAATGTTCCACGATTTGCGTAAGCTAACGAAGCAGGTACGCTATCAAACTGAGTTTTTTACCGGATTCTATGGTTTAGAGCTACTCACCTACGTTGATGAGCTAAAAGCCATTCAAGAACTATTAGGTGAACAGCAGGATGACGTGGTCTTTGCAGCATTTTTACAAAAAATGCTGGGCACACAGTGGCGGGCTAAAGTGCCTTCTATTGCAGAAATTCTACGACAGTCACAGCAGTCCTTTCCAGCACAGTGGCAGCCTTTTAAAGATACTTATCTTAAATCTGAGGTGCGGTGTGAGCGGCGATCGCTATTCCTAACCCTTACTTCTTAATCATTTATCCACAGCCTTAACGCGGGCAGCAGTTCTCAAGATTTGACCTGCTAAGATTGCGGCTCCAAAGCCATTATCAATATTGACTACCCCGATTCCAGGGGCACAGGAGTTGAGCATAGTCAGCAGCGGAGCTAACCCGTTGAAGCTCGCACCATAGCCAATGCTGGTAGGCACGGCAATGACGGGGCAATCGGCTAAGCCTGCCACCACGCTGGCAAGCGCACCCTCCATGCCTGCTACTACGATAAGAACGTCTGCCTGGGCGATCGCCCCTCGGTTTTGCAGCAGGCGGTGAATGCCAGCCACACCTACATCCCAGAGGCGGTGCACTGCAAACCCACACAGAGCCGCCGTCACCGCCGCTTCTTCGGCAATGGGCAGATCAGCCGTCCCTGCCGAAATTAGCCCAATCCGCCCAGGATATTTAGGTATAGTGTCAACCGTCTGCCCAAGGGCACAAATTTTTGCCTTAGCGTAATACTGAAGCTGAGGAAGCTGTGCCTGAAGCTGCGTAAACACCGCTGGCTCAATTCTGGTCGCCATGACGCAGGTTTGGTGCGGCATCATGGCTCGAAAAATTTCTACAATTTGCTCAGGGGTCTTGCCAATGCCCCAAATCACCTCAGGGAAGCCTGTGCGTACCTGACGCTGATGATCTATTTTGGCGAAGTCTTCAACAGACTCATAGGTCGATAAATACTTAATTTGCTCAAGTGCATCTTCTGGACTGAGCGCTCCAGAAGATACGGCATTGAGCAACTGATGCAGGGAATCTGTAGATGTCACGTTTAAAACTGGATAAAATGCGTGACCCTAGGGCACTTTCTTCGGGGACAAAAACATAATCATGTTTCTTCCCTCCCGCTTAGGGTACTGCTGTACTTCAGAAATCTCTTTGAGGTCATTGGCCATACGGCTCAGGAGCGCTTCGGCAAGGTGAGCGTGCTGAATTTCTCGCCCCCGAAACGTAATCGTGGCCTTTACCTTATCGCCAGACTTGATAAAGCGCTCGGCATGATTAACCCGAACCTGGTAGTCATGCTCCTCAATTTTATAGCGCATCTTTACTTCTTTTACATCAGCAGTATGCTGCTTTTTGCGCGCTTCTCTCGCCTTTTTTTCTTGCTCAAACTTATATTTGCCGTAGTCCATAATCCGGCAAACGGGCGGATCGGCTTTATCGCTCACCAGCACAAGGTCTAGATTCTTTTCATCCGCAATGACCATTGCATCACGAGGTGTCATAATACCGAGCTGCTCGCCGGTGCTGTCAACGACCCGAACTTGTGGAAACCGGATGCGTTCGTTGATGTTAGGAAGATCTTGTTGCGCTTTTTTGCTGATTGGAGGCACAGGCGTTGAATTTAAGAGATAAACAATAGTCGAGCGTAGTAATCAATGAGGATTGAGTGGTCCTACAGTTTATCTGAATACCACCCCTTAAACCTAACAGATCCTTTGTCCATCAGACATATTTCATAACATAGCCTATAGATTTGAGCCACCTTACATAAGATTTTACGTTGTTTAATGTCCATGAAAAGGTTTAAGCGTTCTGGCAAAGTTCGTTCCATGTATGAAAGCAATTTAACCAGAGGCTTCGTATAAATCTAAAGGGCTACCCTTTCTTTTGACGTGGATCTACGGTTTCTAGCTCTTTTAGACGGAAGGTAACGATCTTCGTCCAGTTTCCGCCTCCAAAAATGACAGCGGCACGACCATCGGTGATGCGCTGAACCAGTCCTTCAAATTGATAGTAGGTATCATTTGAATTGGTAACGCGTACGGTTGAACCAGGCAAAAGCAGAGGGGTTTGCATCGGTTAGTCCTAAAAAATGAGGGCTGCATCTAGTTTACAGGAGCGCTGGGTAGCCGCGCACCCCTATCGTCTTACAGTTGGATAGGGACTGGTGCGCGGTTGGGTATAGTTTGCGACAGATTCTGCGATGCCGATCGCCAAAAAGTTAGTCAACAGCGCCGAGCGTCCGTAGCTCAACCACGGTAAGGGAATGCCCGTGACCGGCGCAAGGCCAATGGTCATGCCGATATTAATAACCACCTGAAAAATCAGCATCGCGAAAACGCCAATGCATAACAGCGACCCAAAGCTGTCATTAGACGCGGTGGCAACTTTAATGAGGCGAACGCAGATGAGCCAAAACGCCATCATTAAAAGCAGGCTACCAAACAGCCCAAATTCTTCACCAATGGCGGAAAAAATAAAGTCAGTGTGCTGCTCTGGAATGAAATTGAGCTGAGTTTGGGTGCCTTGGTTGAGTCCTTTGCCCCAAAACTGCCCTGCGCCAATGGCAATGCGCGACTGAATGAGGTGATAGCCGCCACCGAGGGGGTCTTTGTCGGGGTCGAGAAAAAGGATGAGGCGATCGCGCTGGTAATCTTGCAGAACACCCCATAAAACATGTCCAATCGCACCAGCACTCAGGTTGACTAAGCCTGCCAGGGTTGCGCTAAGGATCGGCTTGGGCAGCGTTAACCCTGCTGTTGCTGCCATCGCCGCACTCCACACGAGCCAAAGGACTGTAGAGGTGAAGGGCGGCACGGGAAGGTTAAGAAGGATGGCGGATACTAAGGGCGACAGCATAAGAATAATCCAGCCGCCATGAGCATTAGCCCAGTAGAGCATGGCTAAAGTCACAGCACCAAAGACCAAGGAGGTTCCTAAGTCGGGCTGCAAGAAGACGAGTCCCCACGGTAAGGCTGTAATGGCGAGTGTGCGAACAATAGACGGTAACGAAGCCGCAGGCCAAGCGCTCAGCAGCGCTGCGAGAGACACAATAACCCCTACTTTTGCAAATTCTGAAGGTTGGACGTTAAATCCGGCAATAGTGATCCAGCGCTGAGCACCCAGGGCGCTGGTTCCGGCAAACTTTACCGCTAGCAGCGATAAACAGGTGATGCCATAGACAACCCAGTGCAGCGATAGCAGATATTTGTAGTCAATTCGTGAAGTAATCAGAACAATCGCCACCCCAATTGCGCCGATAATCCAATGCTGTGACCAGTCTGTCCAACCTTGGTGCAGTTCGGTACTGCGAATCAGCAGCCCGCCCACGAGGGTTAGCAAAATCGGAATCCAGAACAGGTAAGGGTCTAGCTTTTTCCAGGGCTGAAGCCAGCGGCTCCACAAGGGCGTTTTGCGTGAGCGGCGAATCAACATTCAAGTATCCTAGGGGCAGAGCGCTCAATCAAGGCTCAGTCTAAGTTAGCGCAGCTACCGAGACTTGCGCCGCAACTTTTTGGGCGATCGCCGTTAATGCCTTCGCAGAAGCAGACTCTGGCTGAGAAATGACGATGGGTATACCGCGATCGCCCCCCTGCCGCACCGGAATCTCTAAGGGCACACAGCCAATCAGGGGCACACCCAGCTCAGAGGCCAGCTTTTCGCCGCCACCGGAGCCAAAGATATCGTACTGCTTATCCGGCTGATCGGGCGGGATGAAGTAGCTCATGTTTTCGACCACGCCCAAGACATTAACACCTAACTGCTGAAACATTCGTAAGCCTTTACGGGCATCTAAAATCGCCACATCCTGAGGGGTACTGACAATCACAACTCCTGCCATCGGGACGGCTTGGGCTAAGGTAAGCTGCGCATCGCCTGTTCCAGGGGGCAAATCAACCACCAAATAATCTAATTCGCCCCAGTCTACCTGATATAAAAACTGCCGAATAATGCCGTTGAGCATGGGGCCGCGCCAGATCACGGGCTGATCGCGATCAATTAAGAACCCCATCGACACCATTTTTACCCCGTGGGCTTGGGCAGGTTCTAGTACATCGCCTTGGGCTTCTTTACGGACTTCAATGATGGCTTTTTCTAAGCCCAGCATGGTGGGGACATTTGGGCCATAGATATCGGCATCAATCATGCCGACGGATGCGCCAGATTGAGCGAGAGCGACTGCGATATTTACAGAGACAGTGCTTTTGCCCACGCCGCCTTTGCCGCTGGAGACCGCAATGATATTTTTAACCCCTTCGATGCCAGTGCGATCGGGGAGGCTCTTTTGCTGAGGGGTTTCGGCGGTCACTTCTACATCAATAGACAGAACCCCTGGAATAGTTTGGATAGCTTTTTTGCAGTCTTCTACGATAAATTCGCGTAGGGGGCAGGCTGGGGTGGTAAGCACTAGGGTAAAGGCAACATTTCCGTCCTGAATCTGAACGTTGCGAATCATGTTCAGTTCTACTAGGCTTTTTTGAAGCTCTGGATCCTGTACAGGGCGTAGGACTTCAAGTACGGATGCAGCGGTCAATGTTGCGGTCATAGGAATTTCTTAATCTGCGGGGCAAGAAAGTAAAAATACTTAGAAGTGATGGAGCCTTCTTGAATCTTAGCCTTTCGTGGCTTTCACTCGTGCAGACAAATTTGCTGGTGGTGGTGGGTACGTGGGTACAACTTTACTTAGATTGGGGTTCAGTGTATTCGCAGAAGATGTTGAGTCCCACTTTTAGAATGTAGAGCAGCAGAATGGTTGCGATCGCTGGATTAAGCGGCAAGTGGGTATGCTCGGTGAGGTAGACAATTAACCCAGTAAAGGCGGAGGCGCTGGCGGGTTTTTTGTTGTAGTCGAGGATTTTGGAGCGGAAGCTATCGTCGCCACAGAGTTCTTGGCGCAGGACGGTGAGGGTGACACTCCAGATGGATTTAGTGCAATCGTAGGTTTGGTTGTTTTGGGATTGTGCCCAGAGTTGGTCAAAGCTGATGTCGAGTTGACCGTTGTGTTGGGTGAGGGTGTCGAGGGCGGTTTGGACGGGTGGGTAGGTTTGCAGGAGGGTTTGTAGGTCGTTGAGTTCGGTGGCGGTTAGGGTGTTGGACATATTTGCTAGGGGGCGATGCTTTGAATAGACCTCTTGCGTGAATAGAGAGAA
>JANPLU010000021.1:0-5665 GCA_031422435.1 Acaryochloridaceae cyanobacterium VAR_48_metabat_390 | reverse complement strand
CACGAGCGTTCGCACGCCAAAGCCCGTGGCTCCTGCGTTGTGATAGCCACTTTCTTTTTCAACCCAGACGGGGCCTGCTACGTCTAAGTGCGCCCAAGGCGTTTCTTTGACAAACTGCTTTAGAAACAGTGCTGCCGTAATGGAGCCACCAGGACGAGGGCCTGTATTTTTCATGTCGGCAATCATCGACTTCATGCCCTCGAAGTACTTGTCCTCTAGAGGCATCCGCCACATTTTTTCCCCCGACTGCTCAGAGGCGCTTAGCAAGGCATTGGCGAGTTCATCTTGAGGACTCCAGACCCCTGCAATATCGTTGCCTAAGGCCACAATACAGGCACCTGTCAAGGTAGCTAAATCTACGATCGCATCGACTTCCAGCTTTTCGGCAAACACCAGCGCATCGGCTAAGGTGAGACGACCTTCGGCATCGGTGTTGTTAATCTCAATGGTTTTGCCATTAGAAGCCGTTAAAACATCGCCGGGATGGATGGCGCGACCGCTAATCATGTTTTCAGTGGCAGCGACGATAAAGTGTACTTCAGCGTCAGGCTTCAGTAGGCCAATCACCTTTGCTGCACCAAACACCGCAGCGGAGCCAGCCATGTCCATCTTCATGGTTTCGATGCCGCTGCCCGTGGGCTTAATATTGAGTCCACCCGAATCAAAGGTTAGGCCTTTGCCAATAATCGCCAGTTTGCGCGTGGGGGTGCCCGATGGTTTATAGGTGATGTGAATAAACTTAGGCGGCATTTCAGAGGCTTGGGCAACCCCTAGAAAGGCACCCATCCCCAGCGCTTCACAGGCTTCTTTCTCTAAAACCTCTAAGGTTAAGCCAAGGGACTGCGACAGCTCAGCAGCGGTGTCTGCCAAACTCATGGGCGTGACGACGTTGGCAGGGGCATTGACCAGTTCACGGGCGAGGATGACTCCTTCACACATCTGCTGTGATTGGGTGATGGCTTCTGCTGGCGCGTTTACTCCCAAAAGGTCAATCTGCTCAACATGTAGCCCTGAGCCATTTTCTGTCTCTGACTTAAAGCGGTTGTCTTGGTGTAAAGCAAGCACCGCGCCTTCTATCATTGCCCCTGCGGACAGTGCCGCATCCTGGTTCCAGAGCGGGAGTGAAATGCCAACGCACTTTGCCTTTTGCTTTTGGGCAGTACGGGCGATCGCCGCTGCCCCCTGTCGCAGTCCTTCTAACGTAAAGTTTTCTGGTTTACCCAAGCCCACGAGGACAACCTTACGTGCGATGGTGCCGCTAGAGGGCGATCTCAGCCAGGTAATTTCACCGGATTTGCCCTTAAATTCACTCTCAGTAATCACCTCTTGTAAAAGCCCATCTAACGCCGAGTTAAGCGCAGTAAACGTCTCGGACTGCTCCACCTGCTCTTCAAAAAAACCAACGCCTAGGCAGTCTCCAGACCATTGCTGTATTGGCGTATTTGCGGCTGCTGCTGCTTGAATCTTCATAAACGATTGCCTTGACCTCGAATAAGCACTGTGTTCACAGATCTTCATATCCTCCATTCTGTCAGAGTGGCGGTTTCTTGTGCAGAACTGCTTTAGTCATCTTGAAAGGGTAGTTATACTACCCACTGTGGGGTCGTCTAAAATGCGGAGAGCAGCGTTATTGCTGCTGCGGTCAGGTTCTGAAGCGAATTTAACCATTAACCCATGCGTCAATCCATTGTTTCTACCATCCGGCGATCATCGCCACTGCTGCTATCTATGGGCTTGGGTGGGGTTGTGGTCGTCGGCTCATTATTTGCACTCTCAAAGTTTTGGCCGCAAAGTAGCAATGCGCCTGAAGAAACCGCCGTTACGGTGCCCTCTACTGCCGCAGTGCCAAGCCGTGTTTTAACCCAGTCTTTTCAGACTGCGGCAGTGCGCCGCCCTTTGTTAGAGTCTCTTGCCCGTCAAGGAACATCTGTTGAACAACAGCAATCTCGCTATGTGTTAGCGGCTGATGCGGTGCGTCAAGGTAATGGCAAAGAAGCCCTGGGGTGGCTTGATGGGTTAGAAACGCGCTACGCAGTACTTGCCCCTCAGATTGTGGCGCTCCGTGCTCAAGCTTACGCCCTAACCAACCAAAGTGACGCCGCCACAAAGGTCTGGCAGCAGATGATTCAGCAGTTCCCTAAGAGCGCTGCCGCAGGGGAAGCCTACTACAGCCTTGGCAAAGCCACGCCCCAGTATTGGGATCAGGCGATCGCCAATCTCCCCGCCCATCCCCGCACGGTCGAAATTGCCGTCACGCGACTCAAGCAAAACCCTAAAGATCGCGCCCTGCTGATGCTGGTAGCTCAGTATGGCTTTCATCTAAAAGACTATAAAAATTATCTTGATCGGCTCACACAGTCCTTTGCGCCTCAGCTCACGGCGCAAGATTGGCAGGCGATCGCCTTTGGCTACTGGGAAAAGCAAAAGTATAAAGAAGCTGGACTCGCCTACAGTCGCGCCCCTTCAGCTTCTCGCAACGCCTACCGCGCGGGTCGCGGCCTTCAGCTTGGGGATGAGAAAACGGCTGCAACTGCGGCCTATCAGCGGATGGTTGCGGCGTTTCCGCAAGCGCCCGAAACCCCTAAGGCACTAATTCGGCTGGCGGATTTGAGTGAAGGGACTTCGGCAGTTGCCACGCTGGATCAGGCGATCGCCCTAGCTCAGCGCCTCAAACGACCCGAGGATGGGGCGGATGCTGTTGCCCGTAAGGCTACGCGCCTCGTAAAACTCAACCCTGCCCAGCAGACCGCTACTGAAGCGCAGCTTTTAGAGCAATTCAGTCAAAGTGAAGCTGCTGCCCAACTCCGCTGGCAGCGGTCATGGACAGCGGCGCAAAGCCAGCAGTTAGAGACTGCAACGCAGTGGGCAACTGCCCTTGCTCAATCCAACCCCAACAGTGACCTTGCGCCAAAAGCGCTGTTTTGGTCCGGTAAGTGGGCAGACCGCTTAGGTAAAACCCAGCAGCGCCAGCAGTGGTTTACTCAGCTTTGGCAACAGCACCCCCAGTCTTACTACACCTGGCGTGCAGCAGGGCTATCGGGTCTACCCGTGGGTGATTTTCAGTCGATTCAGGGTCAGCAGATCGCCCTTGAAACCCCCACAAGCAGACTGCCTTTAAGCGTGGGTTCCCCTGCCCTGCGAGAGCTTTATCTGCTTGGGGAAGGCAAAGCCGCCTGGGAAACTTGGCAGCTTGAGTTTCAAAACCGCCAAACCCCAACCATTTCAGAACAGTTGACCGATGGACTAGTGCGCCTAGAGGTAGGCGAGTATCTCGATGGGCTGTTTATGCTGGGAAACCTGCGCGATCGCATCCTCACCGAACCCGAACAGCAGCCCCAAATAGCGCTGCTTGCGTCTCTGCGCCAAGATCCGCGCTACTGGCAGGCACTGTATCCCGTCCCCTACTGGAGCGAAATTCAGCGCTGGTCAGCCACCTATACCGTCAATCCGGTATTAGCACTGGCTCTGATGCGCCAAGAATCTCGATTTGAAACTGACATTAAATCTGGAGTAGGCGCAACGGGACTCATGCAGCTCATGCCTGAAACCGCCGCAGAAGTCGCGTCTCAACTTAAATTCAAACCCTACCGACTCGAAAACCCTAATGACAACATTCGTTTGGGCACCTGGTATCTTAACTCTACCCACCAGACCTATCAGGGGAACTCCATGCTGGCGATCGCCAGCTACAACGCAGGTCCAGGCAGCGTGGCGAAATGGCTGCAAACCCTCAATACCCAAGATGCCGACGCGTTTGTTGAAACCATCCCCTTTGACGAAACCCAAGGTTATGTCAAATCCGTTCTAGAAAATTACTGGAACTACGCAAGACTATATAGTCCCCAAGCCTCTCAACTGCTTTCAGTGCCCAGTCCGTAATTTTTGGTGCTAAAACTCCAACGACAGCTGCTACTGTCGAAATTTAACAGAACTGCGAAAACTCGGCTTCACGCCAGCCGTTGGGGCACTGCGACTGGAATCTTGATCCTCTTTTGTCCATAGAACTAAATCAGTGCCTTCTATCGTCTCTGTCCACCCCAACATTTTGATCATCAACTGAGCATTCTCACAGTCCATGCCGCGTAAAGAATACCAATTTTCCTTTGTTCCCGCAGGGCCTTGACGCCAAACTAGCAAGTCGAGCGGAATCCCAGAGCGTACGCCAAACCCGCGTCCCCAGCAGGCTCTCCACAACTCTTTTGCCGTTGTGCAGTGAAGCTTATAGCCTTCCGGCGCTTCACAAAATCGATAGACGTAGCACCCTTCCTGCGACGCTTTGAGCATCGGATAAAACGACTGAGCGGTTAGGTAACCGTGTAAAGACTCCCAGTAGCTGGAGCGATGCCGGACAATCATTTTAATAGGAGTGTCCTTGACCTTTGCAGTTGCCACAAGGCCTTCTTTTGGAGAGAGTAGCTGCACACTGTCAAAGAGTGGCTCTGTTCTTAAATTTTGATTGGAAATCAGCGCAGTGTGCCCCTGAAGAAAATTATCCACAAAATTCTGAATTAACACTTCATCCGATGCCCCACCTGGAGAGCGGGGCGTGCCAACTTCAATGGGGCTTGTCATAGCAAACTCCTGCGGTAAACTTTGGCTGAGACAGCATATCTTCCATGAAATAACGCAATAATTGAACGGCGTGGCTTGACGCAAGTACAGCTCAAGTCAAAAATCTCTAAAATTTCAGATGAGAAGAAAAATTCGTTAACCTAAAGAAAAAGTCAATTCTATCCAATAATGCCCCATTCCCTAAGTTTCTGCCAACACAGCATTGAGCCCGCTTGTTCCCTAAGATAAAACCTGAATCGACTGCCGTTTTACGCTGAACTATGACAGCATCACTACGTTGGACAAGTGTCGCCTCATTCTGTTTGCTTCGCTACCGCCATCCTTCTGAGACGCATCCTGGCTCATGAAAAACTCTAAACTTCGCGTTTACCAGCTCGCCAGTGAACTCAATCTAAGCTCTAAAGAAGTCTTACAGCTTTGTCAGGGTTTACAGTTATCTGCCAAAGCCGCTACCAGCTCTCTCACCCCAGAAGAGATTAATCAAGTTCGCACTCGGGTTAACGGAAGCCAAAACGGTAGGCCGTTGATTCCCCTTGAGGAAACTTCAGAGACTCAAGAGACTACTTCCAAACCCGTCATTCCTGAATCCCTTTATAGCCCTCAGTACTATTTTAATCGAGAGCTGAGCTGGCTCCGCTTTAATGAACGCGTGCTTCATGAAGCCTTTGATCCGCGCAATCCACTGCTAGAGCGCCTCAAATTTATGGCAATCTTTAGCAGCAACCTAGATGAATATTTCATGGTTCGCATTTCAGGGCTAAAGCAGCAGGTTGCCGCCCACGTTACCAAACGCACCCCTGACGGCATGACGCCTCAAGAACAGCTTGACGCAATCCACAACGAGCTAAAGCCCACCGTCATTCGCCAGCACCAGTATTTTGCCCAAGATCTCAAGACTCAGCTTACTCAGGCGGGCATTCGCCTCCTAGACTACGACGACCTCAGCGATCAGCAGGTCGAATCGCTTCAAACGTACTTTTTAGAGCAGCTGTTCCCTGTTCTCACACCCTTAGCCGTCGATCCAGGCCATCCGTTTCCCTATATTTCTAGCCTGAGCCTTAACCTGGCGGTCGTTGTCAAAGATCGTGAGAGT
>JANPLU010000020.1:0-79897 GCA_031422435.1 Acaryochloridaceae cyanobacterium VAR_48_metabat_390 | reverse complement strand
AGGACACCAAACAATACGGCCAGACGAAAATCTGTCCAAACAAGCGATCGCAACAGGTCAATGGACATTTAGACACAACAGCGCTACAGCAAGATTTTACTCTTGATGGAGGGGCTTTGTCTGTTTTTAAGCGGATTGGGGAGGTCGGTTAGCTGCGGAATAGTCTGCTATACAAAGTCTCATGAGCCATGCTTGCCAGTGATAGCCCCCAGCCACAGCTTTCTAGTGCTTCATCAGAAAGCTGTGAAATAACCTGAGCTGCATCCTGAATTTCATCTTCAATGTTCAGCAAAAGCTGTTGCCCTGCGGTTTGCCCCAAAGGAATGAGCTTAACCCCTGCACTAACGAGATTAGTTGCCCAGCTTTGTAAATAACCCAGCAGTGCCGCCGTGGGTTCAATTTGCCAAGCGGCTGCGACTAGTCCAAAGGCGATCGCAAAGTTACACTCTTGCCCAAACAGTTCTCGTAGGGCAGTCCAAGTTTTGGTTATGGTTTCGGTCTGCGCTGGGTCTTCTAAATCTAGAAATAGCCGAAGGAGCGATCGCCCCATCTGCCAGCTTTGGAGCCGCAATTCTTCCGTCTCACGGGCTGCTGACCACCAGTGATTCCATTTCAAAAGTGAAACGCTATCTTGACCTACGGCAGCGTAGTAGGCACGAAGCATTATGCCTGCTTCTACCCGAATGGAGCCATAGCGAATCTCTTGCGTCATCCAGTCTTGAAGCAAAGCTGCTGTAGGGATGCACTGGGATTCAACGAGCAGTTCTAAGCCTTCAGAATAGCTGTAGGCTCCCACAGGCAGCGTTGAGCTGGCAAGCTGAAGCAGCCTTAGTAAAGAAAGCGAAGATAGGTTGAGTTGGCTCACAATGTTGTGCTGGCAACTAATGGGCGTGATGATAGGCACCCGTTTCTGGATAAAACGGCTCTACTCGTTCTGTTACTGTAGCGCCCAGATGCTCTAGCATTGCTTTGAGTACCGGGTCTGGAGAAAGCTTAAGGGCGGTCGCCGTCACCTCTAGGGGTACATGGCGATTCCCTAAGTGATAGGTTGCTCGTAACAAATCTAGGGATGATGATGCTTCCACTTTTAAGACAGGCTCTGCTTTTGCCTGCACCCGCACCCACCAGTCTGCTGCTTCTGTCGTTAGCAGGTCGCCTTCGTGTAAAACAGTGCCACGAGGTTGGCTGAGCATTAGTTCTATGCCGTTTTCAGTTTGGCAAAAATAGCGCGATCGCAGTCGTTCTTCTGCACTGAGCGCCACGACCCCCTGTACAACCTGTTGCGCGTTAGTTGGGTAGCGCTGGGTCAGAGTAATGATGACGGCTTCCTGGCTCATAATAGCGTTTGGGCGGTCAAGCGTAGCGTTTAGCCTCAATCATTACACAGGCACTTTAAAAGTTCAAAAAATCCAAAAGAAAAAGCGCTTGAGAGTCTTTCCGTGTTTCGACCTCAAGCGCTTCTTATCTGAATCACTCCTCACTAAGTAAAAGATATCTTCTCTACAAGAGTGTGCTGAAGTTTGGGTGACACTTCTTTGAGTGTCACTTTTTTGGGGTCTGTAAGCCCCTACTTTAGGCAAAGAATAGGGTGCGGTTTTGAGAATAGCCCCGTCTGCTTAAACTACCGTATCAATGCGCTGTGGGCTGGAGTTGTGTGAGGGTAGCGGCAAGCTTATCGGCGATCGCCGCCACCCAAGCTTCATCTTGCTGGGTATAGCTGCGCGGTGCATTTGCGCCTAAGACCAACACGCCCTGTTTGCCGAGGGGTTGGCAGATGACACCTTGAGTATTCTCTGGCAGATACGGGAATTCAATACGACCTGGGTAAAGCTTAAGAGCAACTAAGTAAATGGGCTTTTCTGTTTCTAATACGCGCTTCACAATAGGGCCAGGGTTTAACTCTGGCTCAATGCCCAATATGCCACGACGCAGCAGCATCTTGCCGTTGTACCAGACTACAACAGACCTTGTAACGGTATTGGTTAGCAGACTATGAGAAGCCCACGCCAATTCCACCTTGATAACCTCAGGGAGCGTAGGCTCTAGCTCAAACCCTTGGGCGCCCATTAGCTCAACAGACTCAGGCATTCGTGGCTGAACCCGTCGCCAGAGCAGCCCCGTCAAAATGAGGATGGCGCTTAAAATAACCCCCAGCGCATCAGATCGAGATTGAGAATTGGTGAGGCCAGCGGTCATGAGCCGATTGATAAAAAGCAGCGTACCGCCAAATCCGCCAATAACCAGAGGCAAGAGGCGCAAAATTCGATTGGGGTCAGACTGAGCCATGCTGAGACGGATTAAAAATAAGGCTTATTCTATTGTGATCTGTTTAAGGGCACACTGGGCATCAGTCCTCCAGATCCGCAGAGCGAAAGCAGGCAAATCAACTATTTTGCGAGAAATGCCTACTTCTGACGATCCTTTAATGACCTTCATAATTCATAAAAACAGTGCTAACATCAATTATGAAAGGATTATGAAAGCAGAAAAGTATGGCATTTTCTCCTCACAGACCCAGCTTGCCCGAGGTGCATCGCACCATTTCTATCCCTAAGGGTAAGGGGTTTTGGCGCAAGATGTTGGCTTACGGCGGGCCAGGATACTTGGTTTCTGTCGGATATATGGATCCAGGAAACTGGGCAACTGATATTGCGGGAGGAGCCAGATTCGGGTACGCACTCCTCAGCGTTATCTTAGTCTCTAACTTAATGGCAATTCTGCTCCAGTCGCTTTGTGTGCGCCTCGGTGTGGCGACGGGGCGAGATTTGGCTCAAATGTGTCGAGATTCGTTTAGCCCCCGCGTAAACTTTGTACTGTGGGTACTGTGCGAAATTGCGATCGCCGCCTGTGACCTTGCCGAATTATTGGGGAGTGCGATCGCCCTTCAGCTTTTGTTCGGCTTGCCTCTGGTTGCAGGGGTTTGTATTACCGCCCTAGACGTACTGGTACTACTATTTTTGCAAAGTAAGGGCTTTCGATATGTCGAAGCCCTTGTCATTATGCTGGTGGCGACCATCGGGCTTTGCTTTGGGGCAGAAATTTTGTTCTCACGACCGGATGCGGGTGGCATTTTGATGGGCTATCTGCCTAAATCTGAAATTCTTCAGAACCCAGATATGCTTTACCTTGCCATGGGCATTTTGGGCGCAACCGTAATGCCTCATAACCTCTATTTGCATTCTTCCATTGTGCAAACGCGTGCCTGGGAACCCACTACGGAAAAGCGTTGGGAAGCCATTAAGTTCGGCACGATTGATTCAACCGTTGCGCTATCGTTTGCGCTGTTCATTAATTCGGCGATTCTGATTGTTGCAGCTGCCACCTTCCATTTCTCTGGCTATCAAGACGTGGCAGAAATTCAGGATGCCTATAGGCTATTATCTCCTGTGTTGGGCGTGAGTGCTGCCAGCGCCATCTTTGGGTTAGCCTTACTGGCATCAGGACAAAGCTCTACGCTAACGGCGACTTTAGCAGGGCAAATTGTCATGGAAGGCTTTTTACAAATTCGATTGCCCCCTTGGCTTCGACGGCTGGCGACACGCTTGCTTGCAATGGTTCCTGCTCTGATTGCAGTTATTTTTTTTGGCGAGCAAAGTACGGGTAAGCTGCTCGTGTTTAGCCAGGTTATTTTAAGTCTACAGCTTTCGTTTGCAGTAGTTCCCTTGGTGATGTTTACAAGCGATCGCCGTTTGATGGGTCAGTTTGTTAACCCACTGTGGCTCAAGCGCCTTGCTTGGTCGGTTGCCATTGTCATTGGTGGGCTAAACGTCTGGCTATTGCTACAGACCGTAATGAATTAGCCTAAGTTCGGGAGAGGGAGTCACCACCAAAAGCAAAAGAGCGCCAACTGCATTGACGCTCTTTTATGATTTCACCGATTAATGAGGCGGCGGCGGCTACTCTGCTGCGCCAGTCCCAATATCTTGCTTTTCTTGATCCTGATCATCTCCGCCTTCAGCGCGATTATCATTATTGTAGAATCGACGACCATAGCGACCGCCCGTCGAGCGTTTGCGGAACTTCCGCGCATAAGCTTGATTTCGGAGTGCTTTTTCTTTCTTCAGGTTGCGGCGCTTCGCCATGTTGACCTCAACGTTTACTACAGCATTTACTGCGCCTTGGCAGCATCAAAATTCTTTTTCAAGGCGATTTGGACTCAATAGAACTGGATCTATCAGCCCGAAGAAACATAGTAACATGACTAGCATCCGGTTCCGCCATCATTTTTATCTCACTCATCGCTATGCGTTCAACTTCAGAAACGGATTCGTTTACCCCTCGGCTTGCGGCAAAGCTAGAGGCAATTTTGTACGTTAAAGCGCAGCCCCTCTCGCTTAATGTGCTGGCAGAAACCGCTGGATGTGATCGCGATGCCACCGAAGAAGCGCTTATCGAACTTATGCAAGACTACGTGCAGCGAGACAGCGCCCTAGAAATTGCAGAAACTGATGCAGGGTATAGTCTCCAGCTCAAAGAAGCCTTTCAGCCCCTAGTCGCCACGCTGATTCCCACTGACTTAGGCGTGGGGATATTGAGGACACTGGCGGCGATCGCCCTCAAAGGTCCCATTGCCCAACCCGATCTGATTGAGTTGCGCGGGTCTGGTGTATATCAACATGTGCCAGAACTCGTCGAGCGGGGCTTTGTCCAAAAGCGGCGGTCTTCTAATGGGCGTTCTTATACCCTGCAAGTCACCGACCAGTTTTATCAATACTTTGAAGTCGATCAGCTCCCGCAGATTTAGGGCGATCGCCAGAACTTAAAGACAACCGCTACGCTAGTCATGAAGCCACGGTACAAGGAGCCGCTGTAATGACGGCTGATGAGCATAGAGCGCAAAACATCAACGAATGGAAGGAATGGGACGACTGGGTAGAGAACGTTCCTGCTGGAGCTGACTCAGATGGGTTTGAAGCAGAGCTAGACCAAACCATTCAAGAATTTGACGATATTCAGGCAGACCTAAGCTACCAACACGCTCAGTTTGCACTTAGCCAGTTGGTTGAGCGCATTGACCTCACCGAGCAAGAGCGATTGGGGCTAGAAACCGAAATTCAGCAGCTTCAGTCAATGCTGCAAAAACTAGAGCAGCAGGTCGTCCATATTGCCGTTTTTGGGATGGTGAGTCGCGGTAAATCATCTTTGCTGAATGCTTTGCTGGGTCAAACTGTGTTTAAAACAGGACCAGTCCACGGCGTTACGCGCACCACTCAGCAGGCAAATTGGAGCCTTGAGCTAGCCAGTGATGAATTGACAAACGTGGTGCGAATTTCTGTGGCGGGGGTGGGGAAGTCTCGCATTGAGCTAATCGACACGCCAGGGATTGACGAAATTGAAGGGCAGGCACGCGAAGCAATGGCGCGGGAAGTAGCAAAACAGGCCGACCTCATTTTGTTTGTGGTGGCAGGCGACATCACCCGCGTGGAGTATAACGCGCTGACTGAGCTGCGCAAAGCCAGTAAGCCCATGCTGCTGGTGTTTAACAAAATTGACCAGTACCCTGAAGCCGACCGTCTCGAGATCTATCAAAAGATTAGAGATGAGCGGGTGCGGGAACTGCTCTCGCCAAACGAGATTGTGATGGCGGCGGCGGCTCCATTAGTGGCTCAGCCTATCCAGAACAAAGACGGAAGCTGGAGCGCTGAATTAGTGACAGGCGCACCCCAAATTGATGACCTCAAGCTCAAAATTCTAGAAATTTTAGACCGCGAAGGCAAGGCGCTGGTGGCGCTCAATACGCTGCTCTATGCCGATGACATTAACGAACAGCTCGTAGCCCGTAAGCTAGAAATCCGCGATCGCCAAGCCAACCGCATCATCTGGCAAAGCGTGACGACCAAGGCACTGGCGATCGCCCTAAACCCCATCACCGTTTTAGACGTGATCAGCAGTGCCACTATTGACGTTGCCATGATTGTGACCCTCTCTACGCTGTACGGCATCCCCATGACACGGCAGGGGGCACTGGGGCTACTGCGCAACATTGCGATCGCCATGGGCGGTATCAGCATTGCAGAACTGCTCACAACCTTGGGGCTTAGTTCTCTCAAGGGCTTGATGGGCGTTGCAGCTCCCCTGACGGGCGGGGCTTCACTGCTGCCCTATTTATCTGTTGCCACAGCTCAAGCAGGGGTGGCGGGGATTTCTTCTTACGGCATTGGTCAAGTCGCTAAGCATTACGTTGCCAATGGCGCAACTTGGGGGCCTGATAGCCCTAGAGCTGTTGTTCGAGAGATTTTGGCTTCGATGGATCAGGCTTACATTTTGAACCGTATTAAAGCAGAGCTAGGGGCAAAACTGCGCTCTACTGCCCCATAAAGTTACGTTCTTTGAAGTTTCGTCGCAAATTTGTCAGATGGGTAAAACCGCTGCTGTAAACTAAGTTTCGTTATAGCATTCTTGACCGTCGGGGTCACCTTTGAAAAGCATCCAACGGTGAGCCGTTTGATTATATAACTGGAGCTTTTATTCGATGTCACACTCTGTCAAAATCTATGACACCTGCATTGGCTGCACGCAGTGCGTGCGGGCTTGCCCAACGGACGTTCTTGAAATGGTTCCTTGGGATGGCTGCAAGGCAGGTCAAATTGCTTCCTCGCCTCGAACTGAAGACTGCGTTGGCTGCAAACGTTGCGAAACGGCTTGCCCCACCGACTTCCTCAGCATTCGGGTTTATTTGGGTGCTGAAACCACTCGAAGCATGGGTCTAGCCTACTAGAATCCACTTCGGTGATTTTTTACCCCTAAATCCTACCTGTTAGGAGCCTCAGAGGAAGCTTTTGCTTCCTCTTTTTGCATTGGATGAGTATTCTATAAGCCGTTGATTTTAGGGAAGATACAATGAGCATCACCAAAATTTGGGTAAATGAGCAAATCGATCCGTCTGGGTTACTCTACGCCTGTATTGCCTGCCAGAGTGAACAACATGCGATCGCCTGTCACGATTCCTTCGAGAGCAACCTTACCGATACCCAGCGAAAAGAGGGCTGGGTTGCTAGTCTGCGAACGGTAGAGTCTTGGGATGATGTACCTGCTAGTGCGCTGAAGTTGAGCTACTAGCCTTTTATTTTAGGCAGAGGAACGCATACTCAAGCAGAAAGAATACGTGAGAAGTAATCGTTATGCCATGCAGCCTTGAAACGTTTGGTCTTAATGTCATGTGAGTTCGACGCCAGAAAATAGCTTGAAAGCTAACTCCTGTTATTTCCCCCATACAGGAATTGAGGAAATACAAAAAATCCATCAAACGTAAGGGCATCAGCTCAATAAAACGGTTGTGACTCACCAAATCAGGAAAGGCATTTTTTCAAGGGGGTAGCACTTGGAGGGCATAGAACGCTTTGAAAGTATAAAATCCTCGCAGAGCCTAGGGGACAATTACCATAGCTACGCAGGCAATACGCGATTCAACATAGGCGAGGCTGTACTCATACAGTAACTCCACAGAAAAGGGATGTAGCAACATTCGGGAATTCATTACAGTGTTGACGTTCTAGCGTTTTGAATTGAATGAATGGGCAACCGCAAATCGTTGTCTAAAGTACGCTAGGCTAGTGCCAGAGCCACAGCCCTGTCTACGGCTACCTTTTCTCATCGAAACGATCGCAACAGTCAGCCGCAAAAATCTATGTTTGAAGCACTTGCAGACCGCCTTGAGTCAGCCTGGAAAAAGCTTAAGGGTCAAGACAAAATTTCAGAAAGCAACATTCAAGATGCCTTGCGAGAAGTGCGTCGGGCGCTCCTGGAAGCCGATGTAAACTTTCAGATCGTCAAAGATTTTGTCGAAGACGTGCGGGTAAATGCCTTAGGCGCAGAAGTCGTCAGCGGAGTGCGGCCTGACCAGCAGTTCATCAAAATTGTTAACGATGCCCTCGTAGACATCATGGGGGACTCCAATGTGCCCCTGGCTCACGCCAACACTGCGCCCACTGTCGTCTTAATGGCAGGTTTGCAAGGGACAGGTAAAACCACCGCTGCGGCAAAGCTGGCGCTGCACCTGCGCAAAGAAGAGCGCACGGCCTTACTGGTAGCGACTGATGTTTACCGTCCGGCGGCGATCGATCAGCTCATTACCCTTGGCAAGCAAATCAACGTCCCTGTCTTTTCTCTTGGGACTGACGTAAATCCCGTTGAGATTGCGAAACAGGGTTTAGCTGAAGCCAAAGCCCTCAAAGTCGATGTCGTCATTATTGATACCGCCGGACGGCTGCAAATTGACCCTGAAATGATGGCGGAGTTGGCTCAAATTAAAGCTGCCGTTCAGCCCCATGAGACGCTGCTGGTGGTGGATGCCATGACGGGGCAAGAGGCCGCCAATCTAACGCGCACCTTCCATGAAGATATCGGCATTACGGGAGCCATCCTCACCAAAATGGATGGCGATACGCGGGGGGGCGCGGCGCTGTCTATTCGCAAAATTTCGGGACAGCCCATTAAGTTTATTGGCGTGGGCGAAAAAGTGGAGGCGCTTCAGCCCTTCTACCCAGACCGGATGGCCTCTCGGATTTTGGGCATGGGGGATGTACTGACCCTGGTTGAGAAAGCTCAAGAAGAGTTTGACTTAGCCGATGCCGAAAAGATGCAGCGCAAAATTTTAGAGGCGCAGTTTGACTACAGCGACTTCTTGAAGCAAACAAAGCTGCTCAAAAACATGGGTTCCCTCGGCGGCATCATGAAGATGATTCCAGGGATGAACAAAATTTCGGGCGATCAGCTTCAGCAAGGTGAAGCGCAGCTAAAAAAAGTGGAGTCTATGATTAACTCCATGACTTTAGAAGAGCGCCGCAACCCCGACCTTCTCTCTAGCTCCCCCAGTCGTCGTCGCCGGATTGCAAAAGGATCGGGACACAAAGAGCCAGATGTAAATAAACTCGTTAGCGACTTTTCGAGGATGCGCTCCATGATGCAGATGATGGGGCAAGGCCAGTTTCCTGGAATGCCTGGTGGTTCACCCTTCCCAGGGATGGGTAGCGGTGGCCCAGGCGGACAGGGCGGTGCTAAGCAAAAAAAGGTGAAAAAGAAGAAAGGCTTTGGTACACTTTAATGATGGGCAAAAAATGTCTTAATGAGTAGGCAAACAATCAAGCCTGCTTTGTACTTATAAAAGCCTTGAGAAGGGCTTAGAACCGAATTAGGAGAAACCATTCCTCAGCATGATCAAGATTAGACTTAAGCGATTTGGCAAAAAACGGGCAGTTTCCTACCGGATTGTGGCAATCAACAGCCGCGATCGCCGAGATGGTCGTCCGTTAGAAGAGCTAGGCTTCTTTAACCCCATCAGTGACGAACTCACTCTTAAGGTCGAGGCTATCACCAAGTGGCTTGCGGTTGGGGCACAGCCTTCAGAAACCGTCCGCGACATTTTGGTTAGGAACAACATTCTAGAAAGCAATAAGACCTACACCAAAGCTTAAGGCCATGTCGCCGCCATCTGTTGCACCCGCTGCCGCCGCCACCCCCAACTATATAGAGTTGGTGCGTTTCTTGGTCACTCCATTTTTGGAGTTTCCAGAATCGTTGGTGGTGGACTGTGAGGTTTCTGGGGTGCGGCAGCGCGTTTTAGTGCGGATTGCATTTGCGGCTTCTGACAAAGGGCGTGTTTTTGGTCGAGGCGGTCGAACCCTACAGGCGATTCGCACGGTACTAGAAGCAGCAGCCTCATTGGAAGACAAGTTAGCTTACCTAGAAGTGTTTGGGGAACGAGAGACAGCGGCAGCAGATGCTGTGCCTGTGCAACGAAGTGATGCACCGCGTCCTCGCCCTCAGCTGCGAAAGGGGTAATGAGAAGTTAGTTTATGCTTGTAATTAAGGGCTTAAAGCGTTTCGGACATTCGGGAGGTGAGTGAAAGCGTGGCAGAAATTCGTTTGGGCGAGAGTGAGTCAATCGAATCCGCACTGCGTCGGTTTAAGAAGAAAATTCAGAAGGCTGGCATTTTGTCAGAGGTGAAGCGTCGGGAGCGTTATGAAAAGCCGAGCCTCCAAAAGAAGCGTAAGGCAGAAGCCTCTCGTAAGCGCAGTCGTTAGTTTGATGTGTATGTGAGTTGATTTTAAACTCTAAAATAATTTTGTTTGTATGTGCTGCTGCTGCTTATTTTATGAAGCAGCAGCATTTGTTTTTGAAGGTTTTTTGAGCAGAGATTGAACCCATCATGAGCTTAGGCACAACCATTGCGGCGATCGCTACGGCCATCATCCCCCAACAGGGCAGCATTGGCATTGTGCGGCTGTCTGGAGACGAGGCAGTGGCGATCGCCCAGCAGTTGTTTGTGGCACCTGGGCAGCAGCAATGGGAGAGCCACCGAATTTTATACGGCTACATCCGCAACCCACAGACCCAGCAGCTTATTGACGAGGCGCTACTGCTGCTCATGCTGGCTCCGCGTTCGTTTACCCGAGAAGACGTAGTGGAGTTCCACTGTCATGGGGGGATGATTCCAGTGCAGCAGGTGTTGCAAGCGTGCCTAAATGCTGGAGCGCGTCTTGCCCAACCAGGGGAGTTTACCCTACGGGCATTTTTAAATGGGCGGTTAGATCTAACCCAAGCAGAAGGGATTGCAGATTTGGTGGGCGCGCGATCGCCCCAAGCAGCTCAGACGGCCTTAGCGGGAATCCAAGGTAAGTTAGCGCATCCCATCCAGCAACTGCGGCAGAAATGCCTGGATATTTTGGCTGAGATTGAGGCACGCATTGACTTTGAAGAAGACCTGCCGCCGTTAGATGAGCCGTTAATTACCCAGCAGCTTCAGGCCGTTGCCGCAGAAGTAGAGCGTTTACTTGCCACAGCAGATCGCGGGGAATTGCTAAGAACAGGAATTAAAGTTGCGATTGTGGGGCGACCCAATGTAGGCAAGTCTAGTCTGCTCAATGCCTGGAGTCGATGCGATCGCGCCATTGTCACTGATCTGCCTGGCACGACACGGGACGTAGTGGAATCGAGCTTGGTAGTAGCAGGGATTCCGGTGCAGGTGTTAGACACCGCAGGCATTCGGGAAACAGAGGATCGCGTTGAGAAGATAGGGGTAGAGCGATCGCGGGGAACTGCACAACAGGCAGACTTAGTGCTGCTCACGGTCGATGCCGCGTCTGGCTGGACTGCGGCAGATCAGGCACTCTACGAGACATTGCGAGAACAGACGCTAATTTTAGTCATTAACAAGGTAGATTTAGCCAGCCCAAATCAGGTGGAGTATCCTCAAGAGATTCAGGTTGTGGTAATGACAGCGGCGGCGCAGAGCCAAGGGATTGAGGGATTGGAAAGTGCGATTACCGCTATGCTTGGGCAGGGGAATATTCAGGCCGCTAACCTAAATTTAGCCATTAATCAGCGTCAAGCCGAGGCGTTGACCCGTGCAAATGCTTCTTTGCAACATACTATGCAATCTATCGCAGAACAGCTACCGCTAGATTTTTGGAGTATTGATCTTAGAGGTACTGTACAGATTTTGGGAGAAATCACTGGAGAAGATGCAACTGAATTGGTGTTAGATCGAATTTTCAGTCGATTTTGCATCGGTAAGTAACAGGTCTACTTCACCGAGAGACTAACTTCTAACGTCCCTAGTAAAACCAGGCAAACTTGACGTTAAACCGTGTTAAAAAATACCGTAAAGTTTATTTATTAACGGGACTGACGGGGCTCGAACCCGCAACTTCCGCCGTGACAGGGCGGTGCTCTAACCAATTGAACTACAGTCCCAAATCTTGAGCAATCTCTATTGTGCCGATCCGTTGGAGTTTTGTCAAATAGAGATTGTTGAAGCTTAATGCAACCGCGACGAAAACATCAACTGCTCTTCTAGAACAGCAGTTGGGCAATATGCTACTGTAACCTGCATTATTAGACGCTGCATCTATAGCGCTAGTCTAATCAGTTTTACCTTCACTACTGCTCGTTAAAGTCTTTTACGGGACTAAATGCTGGTCTACAACACCCACCAGATAATCACACCAGTGATGAACCATATCAAAATCTGCGGCCTCCACCATCACGCGAATTAACGGCTCGGTGCCTGAAGCCCGTACCAAAATCCGGCCTTGATCGCCCATTGCAGCCTCAGCTTTGGAAATGGCGTTCTGGAGTGGTTCACAGGACTGCCAATGACAGCGGCGATCGCGATCTTCAACCCGCACGTTTTTCAAAATCTGAGGATAGGTCACAAAGCTGCCCTCTACAAGTTCATGGAGCGTCACCCCCGACTGCTTCACAATGGCTGCAATGTGGAGCGCCGTTTGCAGCCCGTCACCCCCGATGCCGTAGTGTCGGCATAAAATATGTCCTGATTGCTCACCCCCCAGCATGGCATTATGATTCAGCATTTCGGCATGGACATACTGATCGCCGACATCCGCGCGTATCAGTTGCCCGCCCTGTTTCTCCCAGGCGCGCTCAAATCCTAGATTGGACATGACGGTCGCCACAATTTTGCTGTCAGGCAACTGCCCCGCCTGCTTAAGATGCTGACCCCAGAGGTACAGGATATAGTCACCATCTACAGTACGACCAGTATTATCAATTGCTAAAACGCGATCCGCGTCTCCATCAAAGGCAAATCCTAAATCGGCTTCGTGGAGTGCTACGGCAGTCTTGAGTGAGTCTAGGTGGGTAGAGCCACAGTTCACGTTAATACGAGTGCCATCGGGCCTTTCATGGAGGCAAATAACATTCGCCCCCATCCGCTCAAATAGCTTAGGTGCAAGTTGTGTTGCGGCACCCCAGGCCAAATCCAACACAATCTTCATGCCTTGGAGGTTCAGCGTGCCGATAAAAGGCTTCTGAAGCGACTCTAGATAGACCTGAGCTAGATCAGGGCAGGTATGGTGATGCCCCCAGACCGAGCCACCGCTGATGTGTTCAGCAGCACTAAAGTGCAGATGGTCTTCAATCATCTGCTGAATTTCGAGAGAAAGTTTTGACCCATCCGCCCCAAAAAACTTAATGCCGTTGTCTTCTGGAGGGTTATGGCTCGCAGAGATCATGACACCCCCCAATGCCTCGGTGTGGTGGGTGAGGTAAGCCACGGCAGGGGTAGGGCACAGGCCCATATTCCAAACGTCTAGGCCAGCGGCAGTTAAACCTGAGGTGAGCGACATTGCCAGCATATCGCTAGAGCAGCGAGAATCTTGACCCATCATTAATGTGCCAGTCTGTCCTGTTTCCTGCTTCAAGACAGTTCCAGCCCAAAAACCGACCTGCATGGCAAGGGCAGGCGTGAGCAGCTGACCTGCTTTGCCGCGAATGCCGTCTGTTCCAAACAGGCGATTTGACTTGGGTACAGAGCAGCCGCGACTGCTGCTGCTATTCTGCAGAGGCGATCGCGTTGACAGCAGAGAAGGCAAAGATTCTGAAGACATTACCATGACGCGATGGGTTCACTCCACACAAAACGATATGGGCTAACAATGCCGCTAGCTTATCATCTCGCCGTAAAATCAGCTCATGCGATGCGTTGCAAAAGTTTTGGGGCAAAACATAGAGATCCGCACCCATGACTTGGCGATAGGCTAACGGTCAGATTAGAGTGTTGGGTATAGCGTATTATTCCTAGTCGGCCTCAATAATGACGTTGCTTCAGTCTCGACGCATTCCGCGATCGCCAAATCGATCTTCTCCTCAGGCCGTTGGGCAAAGTCCCCGAAACATTGTTTTAATTGGCCTCGTGAGCCTGCTGCTGTTTGGACTCATTCCCGCACGACTCGCTTTCTTGCAGATTGTTCAAGGGCCGTACAATCGAGAGCTGGCAGACGAAAACCGAATCCAGCTCATTCCCAAACGCCCAGAGCGGGGCAAAATTTTTGACCGTAAGGGTCGGATTTTGGCCAGTAGTCAGCTCTCATACTCCGTATTTGTGTGGCCTCTGGTTCAAAAAAAAGAGCAGTGGCCGAAAGTCTTGAAAACGCTGTCTAGACTCTTAGAGATTCCGGCTTCGCAAATTAAAGAGAAGGTTGAAAAAGCTGGGGTTAATTCTCCCTCTTTAGTCCGCGTGGCGCGGGGTATTTCCTATGCTCAAATTGTGGCAATTCAAGAGCATCGCAGTGAGCTGTTGGGGGTTGAGGTAGACAACGAAGCGACGCGATTTTACCCTGCGGGAGAGTTGGCAGCTCAGGCGTTGGGCTACATTGGCGAAATTACCGGAGAAGAACTCGAAAAGCAAAAGCATCGCGGCTATCGTTTGGGCGATGTGATTGGCAAAATGGGTATTGAGGCGGCCTATGAAGAGGAGCTACGGGGCACCTGGGGCGGTCAGCAGGTTGAGGTGGACGGCGCAGGGCAGATTGTTCGCATTTTGGGTCAAAAACCAACGGTACCCGGCAAGGATATTACGCTGACCCTTGATTTAGATGTGCAAAAGGCGGCGGAAGCGGCATTGGGCGATCGCTCCGGGTCGATTGTGGCAATGGATCCTAGAGATGGGTCTGTGCTGGCAATGGTGAGTCATCCGGCCTTTGACCCCAACTGGTTTTCTAAAAATATGACCGAAGCCCAGTGGCAAGATCTACAAAAGCGATCGTTTCCGTTTGTAGACCGTGCTATTCAGGGGTTTCCCCCCGCCAGCACTTTTAAGATTATTACAGCAACGGCGGGCATGGAGTCTGGAAAATTTCCTCCCGATACTGTACTCATGACCTATCCCTCCATTCATGGGGTTGGTGACTGGAACGGCGCTGGATTTGGAGCCATTGGATTTGTAACAGCGCTCCAGTGGAGTAGCAACACCTTTTTTGGTCAGGTGGGCGTTGGCGTTGGCTCTAAAACGCTGCTGGACTGGTCTCAGCGCTTCGGGCTAGGTCAAAAAACCGGAATTGAAATTGGTGGCGAAGCAGAAGGCTTTTTACCAACCCCAGACTGGAAAAAAAAGGTTTGGCAAGAAAATTGGAACCCAGCGGATTCGGTCATGATGTCGATTGGGCAGGGAGCCGTACAGGTAAGTCCACTTCAGACGGCTGTGGTGTTTGCAGTTCCGGCAAACGGCGGCTACCGCGTGAAGCCTCATCTGCTGAAATCTGATGCTGCTGCTGCCGATCGCTGGCGACAGTCTTTAAACCTTAAGCCCCAGACCCTCAATACCATTCGCACAGGAATGCGAGCCGTAGTAGAAGCCGGAACCAGCACTGCGCTCAATATGCCAAATATTCCGCCCGTAGCAGGGAAAAGTGGTACGGGCGAAGATCCACCGCGTCCATCTCATACTTGGTTTGGCGGGTTTGCGCCTTTCAGTAAGCCAGAGATTGTCGTGGTAGCTTTTGCCGAAAACTCTGGCGGGGGTGGCGGTAGTACCTGCGGTCCCATTGCCCTCAAGGTGTTTGAGGCGTACTTCAAACATAATCCGTCCAGGTAGCGGCAGCGGCGGCAGAAGCAGACCCTGCAAGGGGTCTACTGTCTGAGTTGGTTGAAGGTCACACTGGGCAAATAATAGATCAACTTCTCGAAGTTCGGCTATTTCACCGAACCCTTTACGCAAAACCGAACCGAGTCTTTTAAGCAGATTGATAGAGTAAAAACATGCCACAAATAGGGTAATTTCACAAAGATAAAACAGGAGGTAAACCTATGGCACTTGTTCGTTGGGCACCACTGTCAGAGATTGAAGGCTTACATCGGGAGGTCAATCGCCTGTTTGATAGCCTTACGCCCGCGCAGCAAAGGGGATTTGATGATCTGGCCTTTATGCCAGCTGCTGAACTTAAGGAAACTCCAGAAGCAATTTACCTCAAGCTAGAGCTGCCCGGACTTGACGCAAAAGACCTGGATATTCAGGTTTCTTCAAAATCTGTCTCCATCAGCGGAGAGCGCAAGTCCCAGACTGAATCGGAGGAAAACAGCGTGACTCGCTCTGAGTTCCGCTACGGTCGCTTCCAGCGGATTGTGCCGCTTTCGGCTCGTGTGGTCAATGACAAAACCCAGGCTGAATATAAGGACGGCATCTTAACCCTAACCTTGCCTAAAGCAGAAGGTGACAAGCAAAAGACCTTTAAGGTTGAGCTGAACTAATCTTCAGCCCATTGATATTTCCTTACGGTCAATGAACAACGTAGCTCTGCACCTTCCGTGATAAGAAGTGCAGAGCTTTCTCTATGGGCTATCTTAAATAAAGCGCTAGACTCCGACCCCGCATATGCTTATTTTCACTGCCGTTCTAACGACTTCTTTCAAGGGAGATTCGACCCATGCCAGCAACAGATTTTAAGGACTATTACCAAATTCTTGGGGTAGGTAAGTCGGCCAGTGAGTCTGATATTAAAAAAGCATTTCGCAAGCTAGCCCGTCAGTATCACCCTGACCTGCATCCCAATGACACGGTTGCAGAAGCAAAGTTTAAGGAAATTAACGAAGCCTACGAAGTCCTCTCAGATCTCGATAAGCGCAAAAAATACGATCAGTTTGGTCAATACTGGCGGCAAATGGACGGTGGATTCCCAGGCGGCGCGGGCGGCTTTGATACAGATTTTGGACAGTACGGTAACTTTGATGAATTTATTAATGAGCTGCTAGGACGGTTTAGCGGCGGTGCAGGAGGTGGCGGCGGCTCCAGATCCTACCGCACTACCACGGGTATGCCTGGTGGCGGCGGCGGCGGATTTGGGTTTGAAAACTTTGGTGGGTTTGGCGGCGGGTTCCCCCCAAGAAATGTCTCTGCCGATGCAGAAGCAGAAATTACGCTCACGTTTGCTGAAGCCCTGAAGGGAACTGAAAAGCGTTTATTGCTGAGCACTCAAGAAAATCTGACCGTGCGAATTCCGGCAGGGGCAAAGGCGGGAAGCCGCATTCGGCTACGAGGGAAGGGGCAGCTTAACCCGATGACTCAAACCCGTGGCGATCTCTATTTAAATGTGAAGCTACAGCCCCATACTTTCTTTAAGTTTGAGGGCGATCAGCTTGTATGTGAGTTGCCTATCGCACCCGATGAAGCCGTGCTGGGAACCAAAATAGATGTGCCCACGCCCACGGGGATCGTACAGGTCAATATTCCGGCAGGGGTTAAGTCGGGTCAGTCGCTGCGGCTACGCGGTAAAGGTTGGCCACTTTCTAAGGGCGGTCATGGCGATCAGATCCTCAAAATTCAGATTGTGCCGCCGAAGGATCTCAGCACTCTTGAGCGTGAGTGTTATGAAAAAATAGCGGCAAGTCGCAGCTATAACCCAAGGCTACATTTGAAAGACCTTTAGGATTATGGATTAAATAACCTCAACGTTTGCCCCTCACCCCAACCCTCTCCCCAGAGAGAGGGAGAAAAAGTCTGATCCTCCTTCCGCTGCGGGACAAGGGTTTAGGAGATGAGGGTGTGCAAGGTGGATAACTTCTCTCCACTTCTCTAAGTTATTTAACCCACAATCTTGAGCGACAGTTTGAGCGTTCTCTCTAGAGCCAAAGCGATCGCCGTCTTTTTTGCAGGATAATAAAGCCAGTATTGTCACTATGCTGCTCAACACCATGCAAACCCAAGAGAACCCCATTGCTTTTTCCGTTGCGTCTGGTCGAACTGCTTCGGTGCGTCGTGCAACCAATGAAACCGACGTTTCGGTGTCGATCAACCTAGACGGCACGGGGAAAGCAAATAACCATACGGGTGTTCCGTTTTTAGATCACATGCTGGATCAAATTACGGCTCATGGACTGCTGGATTTATCGGTGCAGGCGACGGGGGATGTGCATATTGATGACCATCACACCAATGAAGATGTGGGCATTACCCTAGGGCAGGCGATCGCAAGGGCATTGGGCGATCGCAAGGGCATTCAGCGCTTTGGTCACTTTGTTGCGCCATTGGATGAGTCTTTGGTACAGGTGGCGCTCGATTTTTCGGGTCGTCCGCATCTGAGCTATGGGCTAGAGATCCCGACGCAGCGGGTGGGCACCTATGATACGCAGTTGGTGCGGGAGTTTTTTGTGGCGATTGTGAACCACAGCCAGATGACGCTTCACATCCGTCAGCTCGACGGCATCAACTCTCACCACATTATTGAAGCGACGTTTAAGGCGTTTGCGAGATCGGTTCGCATGGCAGTTGAAATTGATCCGCGTCGCCAGCATGAAATCCCAAGCTCTAAGGGCATTTTGTGAAGCTTGGATAAATTGAGCTGAGGTGCAAGGTGCATTCTTCAATAGATTGCGGGAAAAGATGATACAAAAAGAGCGAGCGCACTGCCAGATACTAACTGAAACAGTGCGATCGCCCTTTTTTACAAAAGCTTAGGGCTTAGTATCGTCGGCCGCCACCACCGCCGCCGCCAAAGCTGCCGCCGCCACCGCCGCCGCCTCGGTTATCTTCACGGGGCTTAGCCTTATTGACTTTCAGGCTGCGACCCATCCACTCAGCGCCGTCGAGTTCGGCGATCGCCTTTTCTTCTTCAGCGTCGCTGCCCATTTCGACAAAGGCGAACCCACGTAGCCGACCGGTTTCGCGGTCGGTAGGGAGCTGGACTCTTTTGACGGAGCCGTATTCAGCAAAAGTAGTGGTGAGGTCTTCTTGCGTAACCTCATAGGAGAGATTACCAACGTAAATTGACATGTTTGAGAATTCCAAGATATGTAATGCTCTATTGTAGCCTATGTGAAAGATGGACTTCGGTATACCCGATCAACATCCAAACAAAACTGACACTAATAAAAACATTCAAAGCTGACGATCCATAAACGCCGCTTCACGCTGTCATAACCTTTGTCCAGTTCAATAGAGCTTTTATGGGCTGTATGAAGACGCAGCCGTTGCTCACTTGGGCAGGAGAACTGAAATTAATGGATCGAATCGCTGGGCCGCTGAGCGTAGAGCGGGTTAAGGTTCCCATCCGAGGGTTGCCGACTGGACTTGACGGACTTACCGTTGTACAGCTTTCAGATTTTCATTTTGATGGGGTGCGGCTCTCGGAACGGCTTTTGGAAGAGGCGATCGCCGTTACCAATGCAGCTCATCCAGATGCCATATTTTTGACAGGCGACTATGTTACAGACGACCCTCGCCCCATTTATCCCCTCGCCCAGCATCTTAAAGCGCTCAAAAGTGAGTGGGGTTGCTACGCAATTCTGGGCAACCACGACCTCTGCCAGCCACATTCACAGAAAATGGTCACACACGCCATGACCGAGGTTGGCATTCGGGTACTGTGGGACGAGACGATTTACCCCTTTGGCGCGGGGCTTGCTCTCGTCGGCTTACGAGATTACTGGTCGCCGCGCTTTAACCCGAAGCCTGTGATGGATCAGGTGCCCAAGCAAACCCCGCGCATTGTGCTTTCCCATAACCCTGACAGCGCCAAACCATTGAAACAGTGGCGTGTTGACCTTCAGCTCTCTGGACATACCCACGGCGGAGAGGTTGTTCTACCAGGCTTTGGACCAATGGTGACGGGTCTAAAACAGATCCGAAAGCGCAGCAGTCCGTCTGTCAGGCGATGGATGAAGCCTTTGACCAAAAACTGCGATAAGGTGGTTCAAAACTGGGACTGGGCGCAGGGTCTACATCGGGTAGGCGAAAATTTGCTGTATGTGAATCGAGGCTTGGGAACCCATCTACCTGGACGGTTTTTCTGTCCTCCAGAGGTCACAATTATTACGCTTTGTGCTTGGTCATAAGACAAGAAGGGCAGGCTTTGCAAAAGCTTTTGGGATGTGACCTCTATGGCTTTAACGAAACCTGCCCCTACAAATGCCACGCATGGCTCGCTTAGTTGAGCGGATTAGGTGATGACGGTAGGTTTATCCATACCTGTGAGGGTGTGGATGCTAGCGACGTTATCGGCGATCGCAATCAAATCCCCTAGTGCCACCTGCGGATCTTGACCGTGCTTGGCGGCGTCGGCTTCGTAAGATTCGACATATAGCCGGAGCGTCGCGCCCTGGGTTCCGGTGCCAGAGAGTCGGTAGATAATCCGCGCCCCGTCGGTAAAGCCAATACGGATGCCCTGTTTGGTGCTAATGCTGCCGTCAATAGGATCGGTGTAGCTAAAGTCGTCACTGTAGGCCACTTCACGACTGCCAAACTTTTTGCCCTTCAGCGTCGGCATCGCGTTTCGGATTTGGGTGATGAGGGTGTTGGCGCGATCGCTCTCCACACCTTCGTAATCATGACGTGAGTAGTAGTTGCGTCCGTAGGTTTGCCAGTGCGATCGCATGATCTGCTCGACAGGCTGCTGCTTGACTGCCAAAATATTGAGCCAAAAAAGCACCGCCCAGAGTCCATCTTTTTCACGAATGTGGTTAGACCCTGTCCCAAAGCTTTCCTCGCCGCAGAGGGTTACTTTGCCTGCATCCATCAGGTTGCCAAAAAACTTCCAGCCTGTGGGGGTTTCGTAGCAGTCAATGCCCAACTTTGCCGCCACGCGATCGGGGGCTTCGCTGGTGGGCATAGAGCGTGCAATACCTGCAATGCCATCTTTATACCCTGGTGCGAGGGTAACGTTAGCAGCTAACACCGCCAAGCTGTCGCTGGGGGTGACAAAAAAGCGGCTGCCGAGAATCATATTGCGATCGCCATCCCCGTCAGAAGCCGCACCAAAGTCAAGGGGGTCAACGCCAAACATCCGCTCCACTAAATCATGGGCATAAACCAGATTAGGGTCAGGGTGCCCGCCGCCAAAGTCCTCTAGGGGTTGACCGTTTTGTACGGTGCCTAAGCCTGCACCCAAGCGCGTTTCAAAAATGCCGTGGGCGTAAGGCCCAGTCACAGCGTGCATAGAGTCCATACACATCCGAAACGATCCGCTGGTGAGAAGCCCATGAATTCGGTCAAAGTCAAACAGCGACTCCATCAGCGCCTGGTAGTCTGCCACCGAGTCAATTACCTCAACGGTCATGGTGCCGAGCTGAGTTTCGCCGAGGCGATCTAAATCCACATCCAAGGCCGACAAAATTGAATAGCTGTCAATCACCTGGCTACGGGCAAAAATGGCATCCGTAATTTTTTCAGGGGCAGGCCCACCGTTACTAATGTTGTACTTAATGCCAAAGTCGCCATTGGGACCACCAGGGTTATGGCTGGCAGACAGCACAATGCCCCCTAGGGCGCTGTACTTACGAATCACGCAGGAGACGGCTGGAGTAGAAAGAATGCCGCCTTTGCCCACCTTTATGCGGCCTACGCCATTGGCTGCCGCCATTTTGAGAATAACCTGTACAGCCTGACGATTAAAGTAGCGTCCATCGCCGCCCAAAACCAGGGTCTGGCCTGCAATCGAACCAATGCTGTCAAAAATGGACTGGACAAAATTTTCGAGATAATGCGACTGCTTAAAAACAGACACCTGTTTGCGTAGCCCAGAGGTACCAGGCTTTTGGTCTAAATACGGACGGGTCGCAACCGTTTGAATCGTCATCTACGCTGTTCTCCGATGCAACGAATGGGCAAGCTGCTGCTGATTTTCTAATAGTATCGGGTTGTCTGCGGCTTTAAGACAGGAGATGTTAGCGATTCTGCGATAGAGGCAAACAGCCGTGAGCACAAGGCCGCGATCACCTATTGAGATCGCGATCAGCAGTGAGTCCGCTACGCCCTTACCGTAGGGATGGTCTACGTTATCTCTAGCTATTGACGCCCTACTTTGAGCTACCCCTGTGCGGGTGCTAAAGCACATAGGGTTGCTCCAATGGTCATTAGTCCCGCAGCAATAACGATTGCGGTCGTCAGCGGCTCTTCTAAAAATAGAATGGCGATCGCCACCCCTACCAAAGGAGACAACGCAAAAAAAGCGCCCGTCCGGGATGCGCCAATATTTCGTAAAGCCATTACAAAAGAGCAGTAGGTTAGGCCATAGCCCACAAACCCCGCACCCAAGATCTGCCATAGAACTGGCATTGGAGGCCAGGGTTGCCCCATAAGCCAAGCGATCACCGTATTGAGCAACCCCGCACCGCCACTTTTGAAGATTGCCACCTCAAGGGGGTCTCGATGGGATATTTGTGCCGTGAAGTTACTGTCAACCGCCCAAGCAAGGCAGGTTCCTAAAATTGCCAGTGCGCCCCAGGATAGAGCGACGGAGGATTGACCCGAATGGGAGACGAGAATACCGCCTGTCGTAATGACCAGAATGCCGACTAGCACTTGCCAATGCCAAGCTTCTTTAAAGATAGTCCAAGCCACCAACGCCGTAAAAACGCTCTCAAAGTTTAAGAGTAAGGACGCCACCGAAGCTGAAGTATGCTCTAGACCCGTCATTAGCAAAATAGGAGCAGCCATGCCCCCTGCCACCATTGACCCCAGTAAAATCGGCCAGTCTTCTCGTCTCAGAGAGTCAGTAGAACGTTGAATGCGGTTCCGTACAAAATAGATTGGAATGAGACCTAACCCACCACCCAAATACATCAATCCAGCTAAAGTCCAGGGCTGAACCTCACTTAAGAAATATTTTGCGAGAGGCGTACTTAGCCCAAAGCAGAATGCCGTGGCGATCGCAAAAACAACCCCTAGCGAGGCAGGGCTTGATTTCAATATCGGTTTTAGTTGAGTCACAAAAGATTGAATTTTAAAGGGCTAGGAGTTATCAAAATCGTTTTCTCCTTCTCTTAAGAGGTCAGTCCCAGAAAGGAAACTTCTGTTCCACTATAAAACGTGTCTCGCTAGGACACATCTGCCTCATTCACAACCTGACCTTGACCTAAAAAATGCAGAAAACCCGAAGGCGGTGATAGTTTGACAGTCGCTCTGGCAAGGTGATGTAGTAAACTTCTTGCCCTGTGTAGCGTTCGTGATCTCACTCCTAAAGACTATGCCAAAGACACTTTATTAACTCATGATGGGCACTATGGCAGCCAAAATTTAGCAGCAGTAGGTTGAGCTTCTGGCTCCCTGGGGCGGTACCCACCATTACTCAGGAATGCTATGTAGCACTTTGCAGTAAACGCGATCGCATCGAGCAGTTTCAACCCCTGTCGCTGGGCTATAGCCATTACGTTCGTAGAGCTGAACGGCTTCGGCTAAAACGGAGGCGGTTTCGATCCAGATTTCGCGGTAGTGACGGGCGGCGATCGCCCCTTCTAGCTGCTGCAATAAAAAATGTCCTAAGCCTTGCCCTCGCGATGTCGGCAGTAAATACATCTTGCGAATTTCTACGGCGTTGTTACCTCGAGAAATGGGGTAGTAGGCGCCTGTGCCCACGATTTCCCCACTTTTTTCAATCACCCAAAATTCTCCTCCCGCTTCGAGATAGCAGGCTTCGACTGCCAATACGTCTCGGTCTGCGCCTTCAGGATCCCAGCCCAACCCATACTCTTCTAATACGGCTGCAATGACCGTTGCAGCGGGGTGGCGATCGCGGGGTTCCCAGTCTCGAAGGGTGTAGTGCCTAAAAATGCTGTGCATCAACTATGAATCCGTGGCTCAGGATGAAGGGTGGCTAGAATGTCGCTCTCAAGTACCGAAAGGGCTTCTAAGCGGATCATCACGGCAGACGGATTGCAGTAGGTATTGGCTAACACCCAGTAAATGCCGTAATGTCTAGCTTCTGAAGCCATCAGCGCGTGGTAAAACTTTGCCAGATCAGCATCAGGGCAGTGCTGCGCCAATAACCCTAAGCGTTCGTGGCTACGGGCTTCAATGAGTGCTGAAACTAACAGCGTATCCATCAGTCGGTCTGGTTCTGCTCGGCGGATGTGAGCGTTGAGACTGGCGCCGTAGGGTGGTGCGGGGAGTGCCGCCATTGCAATCTTGCGCTGTTCTAGCCATTGGTTGACTAATTCAAAATGCTCTAGTTCTTCTTGGGCGATCGCCGTAAGCTGCCGCACCAGTTTTGCGTGAGCTGGGTAACGAAACATCAGGTTGAGGGCAACCCCCACCGCTTTACGTTCGCAGTGGGAGTGGTCTAACAAGATGATGTCAAGATGGGCGATCGCCTGATCTATCCAGGCTTGAGACGTAGGCTGTTTGAGGAATTTGATGGTAGGTAGAGTGGCGGTGGTAGCAGAAGCAGGCACGGCAGTTTTATTTGAGTTAAGCAGAAATTGCCCATCAGATTTAGATGAGAACACTATTATAAGAAATAGGATACAGATACCTTTCAAAACTTGTGTCTTTGAGACGCTGACGAATTACAAAAGGATGAACTCAATGATCATAGCCATGAAAACTGGTGCCCCCACTGAAGAGATTGAGCGCCTTTGTCAAGAGATGATCAGCCGAGGGTTTACGCCAGAAAAGATTGTGGGCAGTCATAAGGTGGTCATTGGACTAGTTGGCGAAACGCGATCTCTAGATCCAGATGCCATCCAAGATGCAAGCCCCTGGATTGAGAAAGTATTGCGCGTCGAAAAACCCTTTAAGCGCGTTAGCCGTGAGTTCCACCACGGCGAAGCCAGTGAAGTTAAAGTGCCCACCCCAAATGGGGTCATTACCATCGGCGAACATCATCCGCTGGTGGTGGTCGCTGGTCCTTGCTCGGTAGAAAACGAAGCGATGATTATTGAAACAGCGCTGCGAGTAAAGGCAGCAGGCGCTTCGTTTTTAAGAGGCGGAGCCTACAAGCCACGCACGTCTCCCTACGATTTTCAAGGCCATGGCGAAAGTGGGCTAGAGCTATTAGCCGCTGCCCGCGAAGCCTCTGGGCTGGGCATTATTACCGAAGTAATGGATGCGGCTGACCTCGATAAAATTGCGGCAGTCGCCGATGTAGTGCAGGTGGGTGCGCGCAACATGCAAAACTTTTCGCTCCTCAAGCGGGTAGGTGCCCAAGATAAGCCCGTACTGCTCAAGCGTGGGATGGCAGCGACCATTGACGACTGGCTGATGGCAGCAGAATACGTCATGTCTGAGGGCAACACCAACGTCATTCTATGTGAGCGGGGCATCCGCACCTTTGACCGTCAGTATCTCCGTAACACCATTGACCTCGCGGTGATTCCTGTCCTGCGAACCCTCACCCATCTGCCTATCATGATTGACCCCAGCCACGGGACAGGGTGGTCTAGCTATGTGCCGTCTATGGCAAAGGCATCGATCGCCGCCGGAACCGATTCCCTCATGATTGAAGTTCACCCCAATCCCTCCAAAGCATTGTCCGATGGGCCGCAGTCTCTTACACCAGATCAGTTTGATCAGCTTATGAAAGAACTGTCTGTGTTTGGTCGTGCGATGGGTCGCTGGCCAGAGCTGAGTGCGATCGCTTAGGTGAACAGCAGCAGCCGTCCTGGCTAAAACGTAAACCGATAGGGAAAATGTGTGTAGGAAATTTAGAGAGTGAACACGAGCTAAAAGAGGTCTATACCCTCAATAGTTTCGTGATGGTGCGCGTGGGCGGCTTCTCCACAGGTGCGTGGAGTGGGAAACACTTTGCCTGGGTTTGCGAGTTCTTTAGGGTTAAAGGCAGCGCGTACCCACTGCATGGTTTCTAAATCTGCTGCAGAAAACATATCCGGCATGTAGCAGCGCTTATCGGCTCCAATACCGTGTTCGCCAGAAATGCTGCCCCCTGCTCTCACGCACAGTCTCAAAATTTCGCCGCCCAGTTCCTCTACCTTTTCAAAGGCACCTGGCACCGATTCATCGTACAAAATTAGCGGGTGTAGGTTGCCATCTCCCGCATGGAACACGTTTGCAATGGCGTACCCAAACTTTGTGCTTAAAGCCTCAATCTCCTGAAGCACGGAGACTAACTTTGTACGCGGAATCACGCCATCTTGCACAAAGTAGTTAGGGCTAAGCTTTCCGGCGGCTGCAAAGGCGGCTTTGCGACCTTTCCAGAACTTAAGGCGCTCCTCTGAATCTTTGGCTGCGGTGACAGCACGAGCGCCATTTTTGAGGCAGATGCCCTGGACGCGATCGCTACAGGCCGCTACTTCCACAGCTAGCCCATCTAACTCAATGAGCAGAATAGCTTCTGCATCTCTGGGGTAGCAGTTGGTTGCTACCACGTCCTCCACTGCGTTGATGCTGAGTTTGTCCATAATTTCCATGCCTGCGGGGATAATGCCTGCGGCAATAATGTCAGCCACCGTGGTTCCCGCTGCTTCTACACTGGTGAAATCTGCCAGCAATACCTCAACCACTTCAGGGGTTTTCGTAATATTGAGGGTAATTTCTGTGGCAATACCAAGAGTGCCCTCTGAGCCAACAAACAGTCCAGTTAAGTCATAGCCAGGGGTTTCGGCAATTTTGCTGCCCACCTCAATCAGTTCACCATCGGGCAGCACTATTTTCATACCCAAGACGTGATTGGTGGTTACGCCGTATTTCAGGCAGTGAACCCCACCAGAATTTTCGGCAATGTTGCCGCCAATGGAGCAAATAATTTGGCTAGAAGGGTCAGGGGCATAGTAGAACCCTTCGCCACTGACGGCCTGCGTGACCCATGCGTTAATGACTCCAGGCTGTACAACAACGCGCTGATTTTCAAAATCCACTTCTAAAATGCAGTTCATTCGGGCAGTCACAATGAGCAGACAGTCTTCTGTCGGCATGGCACCACCCGACAGCCCTGTGCCAGAGCCTCGCGCGACGAAGGGGATATTGTGGCGATCGCAAACTTTCACAATCTCAACCACCTGCTCGGTGGTTTGAGGCAGCACCACCAGACCCGGCAATTCTCGATAGCTGGCTAGCCCATCGCATTCGTAAACCGAGCGCTCTTCACGGCTGCTGATAATGCCGTTGCGACCCACGATAGTCTCTAGCTTCTGGATAATAGGCTGCCAGTGCCGAGTTGGTGCGGTTGCAATCATAGAGACCCATGCATTACTTCTCTACCAGTATAAGTGGCAAGGGATTTCAGTATTTTGAGCGGATGGCGGCGATCGCAGTTTAACGTTGAGACTTTTGTGCATGTTGGTAACGTTCTAAGACAATCAATGCGAAGAGAATTGCACATTTTGTATAATTAGATACAGAATTGAGGACTAATTATGAGTTTTGCAGTTGCTTTGCCTTCTTCTGCTAATCAGCGCACGACAGAAATTCTCTGCGCCCCCAGAATTGAAGCCAATACTTGGGTTCGGCTGCGGCAGTTGCCCTCTGCGTTCTGTTTTGATGAAGCGCTTCTACTGTGCCAAGTTGCCTTTGATGAATGGTTGGCCTGGGTGCCTGATCATGGAGAAGTTTGCTTAAAGACTCAGCAGTTTGAGTGCATTAATTAGCCCTTTAAGATCTCTTTCGCTTTTATATAGACCTGTTAGGATAACGGCTAAGCGCCTTGTCCTGACTTACGATTGACCCATGAATCGGCATCGCTTCCTTCAGAAATTGCAGCGTGGGTTGTTTCTGCTGGGGATTGGGCTTGTGCTAGCGCTGATTTTTCGCTGGTGCCAAGCTCCCAGCCTTAATGCTCAGCGATCGCAGCCCCTCCCCCAACATTCCTTCATTCAGGTCTATACCAACCACAACCCCCTCAACCGCTACCAGGAGCCTTACCGGAATCAAACCCGACTGGGAGACAATTTAGAGCAGATTATCGTCGATCAGATTGGGCAGGCGCGCACGAGTGTAGATGTGGCAGTGCAAGAACTGCGATCGCCTTTGATTGCCAAAGCTTTAGGCGATCGCGTTGCGGCTGGAGTCCGCGTTCGCCTTGTGCTTGAAAATACCTATAGCCGTCCGTTGAGCAGCATCCCTGCCGTTGAGGTGCAGCAAATGGACGCGCACCAACAAGAGCGCTACCGCCAAAATATCCGGCTTATTGACCGCGACGGTGATGGGCAGCTCAGCGCCAATGAAATCGACAGCTATGATGCGCTGGTGATTATTGCCAAAGCTGGTATCCCGTGGATTGACGATACTGCCGATGGCTCCGCAGGGAGTGGGCTGATGCACCATAAGTTTGTGGTGGTAGACGGTCAGCAGGTAATTGTGACCTCTGCCAACTTCACCATGTCTGATATGCACGGCGACTTTTCGCCTCAACAGAGTTTGGGCAATGCAAATTCTTTGGTGCAGATACAGAATGGGGCGATCGCCAATCTCTTCACCGAAGAATTCAATCTTCTCTGGGGTGATGGCCCTGGCGCAAAAGCAGACAGCCTGTTTGGAGTCAAGAAACCCTTCCGCCCTGCCCAAGCGATTAACGTCGGCGATGCCGTGGTGCAGGTTAAGTTTTCGCCCACCCCCGCAGAGATGCCCTGGGAATTTAGCTCCAATGGCTTAATTGGTAAAACCTTGACTCAGGGACGTAAAAAGATTGACCTGGCACTATTCGTCTTCTCATCTCAGCAAATTGCCGATCAGCTCGAAACTGCTGCCCAGAAGGGCGCTGCTGTGCGTGTGCTAGTTGAGCCATCGTTTATTTTTCAGTACTACAGCGAAGCCCTCGATTTGTTGGGGGCAGCACTTCCTACGCGTACTCGAAACTCAACTGATTCTTCAGAAGCACAACAAGACAACAATTCTGACCAAAACAGTATCCCGAAACCTTGTCGCACTGAGCTTAACAATCGTCCTTGGTCGCGCCCCATTCAAACCGTAGGCATTCCTAAACTACCCCCTGGCGACCTTTTGCATCATAAGTATGGTGTGGTTGATGCAACAACCGTCATTGTGGGTTCTCATAACTGGACAGAGGCTGCTGATCGCAATAACGACGAAACCCTTCTAGTGATTGAAAGCCCAACCGTTGCCGCCCACTACGAACGCGAGTATGACAGGCTCTGGGCAAATAGCCGCTTAGGTCTGCCTGAAAGGGTTCGCTCCGCTTGGCAGACGATGGAGCAAACCTGCGGGACAGCTTCGGTTTCTCAATCTCCGACCCCAAGCGCAAACACTGGGCGGATCAACCTTAATACGGCCTCTCGCAAAGAACTTGAAAGCCTTCCGGGAGTAGGGGCTAAGCTGGCTCAACGAATCATAGATGCGCGATCGCAGCAGCCGTTTAGCGCACTCGAAGATCTAAAGCGTGTGCCAGGGGTTAAGGCGAAGGTTTTAGAGAAAATTGGCGTTCGCGTGACTTGGTAAAAACTTAATTTCTGCTAACAAGGTGCTATGATAGAAATCGTGAAATTCCTTCGGACATGGCGGAATTGGTAGACGCGCTAGATTTAGGTTCTAGTTTCTCACGAAGTGAAGGTTCAAGTCCTTTTGTCCGCATTATTAATCAGAACCAAAATGCAAGTTAAGGTTCTATCTGTAATGAACCGATCAGTGCATTGCAGATTTATCTAAATCTGTAAACAAGTGGGTTGATTCCCTTGAGCAGGGCAACAATGGTCAAGAAGCTTGGTTTTGGAGTTTAGTGGCAATCTTGGCAACGGCGCTCTTCAGCATTAGGTCATGATGGGAGAAAAGTGATCGCAGCCGCTGAATCGCAGCATGACGACTAGGTGCGGAAATATGAAGCTGAAACAGGCTAAAGCGTTGAGCTAGCGAAAACGAATAAGGGATGATGAGGCATGACCTACACAACTACGCTTTATGACACAGATTTTGCACAATGGGCAGAAAAAACCGCTCAGATGCTCAAAGACGGTCGTGTTTCAGAAATAGATCTAGAACACCTAATTGAAGAGGTTGAAGACTTGAGTAGACGGGAGCGAGATGCCCTTTATAGCAACCTCAAAGTTATCGTACTGCACCTGCTGAAGTGGCAATTTCAGCCCCATAAGCAGACCAACAGTTGGAGAGCTTCAATGGTTGAACATCGACAGCGGATCAAACGCCAGGTTAAAAAGTCCCCTAGCCTCCAATCTTACCCAGAAGAAATATTGAGCGAATGTTATGGTGATGCGCGAGAACTAGCATCTATTGAAACAGGGCTACCCCTAGACACATTTCCAACTGAATGCCTCTATGCGCTAATAGACATTCTTACGCCGGAATTTTTACCATAGTGTCAATGTAACAGAGCTTTAATAATCTAAGTTTGGGTGTAAATAAGTTTTATGAGTCTTGGAAACCCTAATACACTAAGAATGCACCTAGAAATTTAGGTTTTGGATTGCAAGATGTGAAGATTAAAGTCTTTTTGTCCACATTCACTTTAATTAAGCGCTATTCGCTCAGGTCAACATTCCAGATTCGTAACGATCTGTCCCAACTGCCACTAGCGATCGCAGAGCTGATGGGCGAGACTGCAAGAGCATATACCCCATTACGATGACCATCAAGACGAATCCGAACGTTATCCGTAGCAAGATCCCAAATAACGATGGAATTGTCATCTGATGCACTCACTAAAAACTTTTGATCGGGTGTAAAAGCCAATTGCCAAACAGCAGCCTTGTGACCCTTTAGGGTAGTACGCTTTTCTCCAGTTTCGACATCCCAGAGAATTATGGTTTGATCCCAGCTTCCTGTAGCTAAAGTTTGTCCGTCAGTACTGAAGGCTAAAGCATACACTCCATGTTGGTGTCCTTTAAGTTCCCGTATAGTTTCCCCATTAGATGGATTCCATAGTCGAATTGTGTTGTCGTTTGAGCCACTTGCTAAGACATTTCCGGCAGAATTGAAGTCAAGACACCATACGCCCTTTTTATGCCCAAGTAGCGAACGTCGCACTGCTCCACTCTTGACGCTCCACAGTTTAATCTCACCATCTTCGCTGCCACTGGCTAGAATTTGATCCTGCCCAAAGGCAAGCGAATAAATTCCTGTTTGGTGTCCACTCTCAACTTGCCTAACCTTTTGGCCGTTTCGGTAATCCCAGAAAGTAAGTACTCGGTCTTTAGATGCTGTAGCCAAGAGTTCATCGTTTAGGCTAATGCTGAGTGCTTTAATTTCGTCATTATGAACGCCTTGTAGGTTATGGATCAATTGAAATGATTTGCACTGGTCATAGGTTTTCCAGATTCTTAGGCTGCGATCATCACTACATGCACACAAATATGAACCATCGTGGCTAAATTGTGCGCCTCGAATGGTTTGCTTAAATTCATCGGTCAAAATATAGTTACTAGGCAGCATAGTATCTAGCATTTCAGCCTGTTCCTGAAATCGTTGCTCTAGTTGAGTCAGCAGTTTTTGTTCTTGAGGGTTAACTTGGGCATCCGAACGCGCAAGACGTTCAGCCTGAGCTAAGGCAACTAGACCATACTCTGGTTGTAGCTCCGTCAGCAACGTATCGAAGTCTCGTAACGATTTCAAATGCTTGGAAATGCTGGTGCGCGAAGCCTCTTCAACAGGTAACTGAGCTAAGTTTCGTTCAATATCCTCAATGCTCAATTCTGGCTGACCCGCCAGAATCATGTGTGCCAAGATGCCATCTAGAGCGCTTTCTTGGACGGAAGCTTCTTCAAGAACCAGCTCCGTTGCCTGCTGGCTTTCTTCAAGGGCTTGTTCCTGAGTTTTCCCTGATACGATCGCGTTGTAATACTTATAGGCAGCAAAACCAACCGCATAGGTCATGACGGCATTGCCACCAGCACCTACCAATGCACCTGCTACCGGAATATTTCGAGCCGCAAAACCTACGCCAAACTTGAGCGCCATACCGCTACCCAGTGCAAGACCAAAAATGGTTAAGGCCTCAGCCTTTCGAGCCTGATCATTGAGATCCATTTCGTGGGCATAGGCAATCTGGTACACAAGTTCTGCTTGCATAGCCATAGAAGAAGCCAAATCGATCGCCATCAATCCAGCCGCAAATCCTGGCACAAGACTAGATACCAGCCCTTGAGTGCCTAGAAGAATGGCTTTCTCTTGAATGAGCTGGTCGGCAACCTTTTCTGCATTCCAGTCAGGATGCTTCCTCATAATTTTCTGAACATGTTTTTGAGCGCTCTGTATATCCACTTTTTCCAGTGCAAATAGGAAAGGCTCGACCTGAAGTTGTTTCGCTAGATCCTTAAACTGCTAATTCCCTTTTACCTGGTCAAGAAATGTTCCTGCTGTATTGGCAGCGCCCTGTACATTATCAAGAACATTGCCCCAAAAGCTTGTTTTTGGATGATTTTGCACTATATGCTCCTTATGGCTCTGAAATAAACACTTTCTGACAGTATTCTGCTTGTATGTCAGTAACTGGGTGTGTTTGTAAGTATTGTTCCCTTAACGCTTCGCTGAAATAACATCAAGATGTATGAATATATTTTTCCTTCGCCAGAGTTTTTGATCACCGCTCCATTACTCTATGGCTTAACGTATTGAGCGCTGAGAAAATAGCTAAGATAAGTGTTGTATGGAAATACAAGGTACACATAGCGCAGTATGACAACCACACCCATTAAACCAAGCAATCATCAGAAATCTTTGCTAAAGCCGCTTACGGCAGAGCAAAAGGATAGGGCGATCGCAATGCTTAACGAATGGATGCACGATGAGTCTGGATACGATGAGGCTGCATGGCCTGAATTAAAAGAAGCGCTCAACCGAGAACGAGATGCGGTTGAAGCTAGACAATTATTCAATGAGTAGACTGATATTGCTGGATGCTGGTCCTCTAGGAATGATCACTCATCCTCGAAAGAATCCACAGATTAAAGCCTGGCTTGATGATCTAATTCGCTCTAATTCCTCAATCATTATTCCCGAAATTTCAGATTATGAAGTGAGACGCGAATTGATCCGCTCTGGTAAGGTGCAGGGCATTAACCGTCTTGATATGCTGCAAGCCATCACTGGCTATGCACCGATTACAACTCAAATTATGCTGAAAGCTGCTCAATTGTGGGCAAACGTACGCAACCAGGGACAACCCACAGCAGGCCATACAGCCCTAGATGCGGATGTTATTCTGGCAGCCACGGCACTGACTATTTCTGAACAAGGCCACAGCACTGTGATTGCTACCACCAATGTCAAACATATTAGCCGATTTACCATAGCTAAGAACTGGCAAGATATTTCACCTGAATCAATGTAGAAAAACCTTGATAATAGGTTTCAAGAATGATGCACATGCTGTCTACCCTTTATGAGTCAGATTTTCTCAGTAGTTAGATCAAACCATTGAACTTCTAAAAGAGAAGAAATTTTCTGAGCTTGACCTTGACAACTTAATTGAGGAGATTGAGTCATTGGGCAAATCTCAGCGCAGTGCGATCGCCTCATACCTAACGGTGCTGCTGACTCATCTCTTGAAGTGGAAATATCAAACTAGCGAACGGCAATACACCGCAGAGGGAACCCCAAAGGGCAATTGGGCTGGCTCTATTCGGTACTCACACCTTGAAATTGCTCAGTTTCTCAAAGACAATCCTAGCCTCAAGCAATATTTGCCAACTTCCCTAGAAAGCTGCTATTGCAAGTCGGTCGTTGTGGCCAAGACTGAGACAGGCTTAGATATTTTCTCCCACGAATGCCCATTTCTTCTCAAAGATACGCTCGATGAGCAATGGCTACCCGATTAACGAAGTCCGTAAGGACGGGTTTAGCTGATACCGCGCTGGAAAATCCTAGGTTTATCGGCAAAACCTGCCCCAACAAAACCTGAATATTATTGTATTCTCATTTCTTAGCTGATCCTTTGAGAAGGTTCATTCCATTGGTCTAATACGTCTTTGACTAAGACTTCCTTAATCCAAATTTGACCCACAATAACAAGGGGCAAAGCCAGCAATAGCCCTAAAAATCCAAAGAAGATCGCAAAAATAATTTGAGAGAGTAGCGTCACCGCAGGCAGCAAAGACACCTGTTTTGCCATCACGGTCGGCACTAATAGATATTGTTCTAGCTGCTGAATTAAAAAGTACAGCGCCAAAACTGCTCCAGCCTTCCAAGGCGCGTCTAAAAGGGCAACCGCCATTGGCGGCAGCACACTAAACGCAGGGCCGATGGTAGGAATAGCTTCTAGTACACCCGCAATCAGCGCGTTGGCAAGCGGTAGCCTCACCTGAAGCACCAGCAGCGCAATAAAGCTGCTCAGTCCAATCACAAACATATTGAACAACGTCCCCGCCATCCAGCTATCTAAAGCCGTTTCACACAGCTTTAAAACTTCATCCACGCGGCGGCGATAAAACGAAGGAAATATTCGTATTAATAGCCCTCGATATTTATCAGACTCTAGCAAAAACATAATGCTTAGAATCAGCACCAGCAGGATGTTAAGCACAGCCGCCAAAGAATTTGAAAAAATTGCAAAGAAATTAGTTAGCACCGACCCCATTAACGGTGTAGCCTGCTTCTTAAAATCTTCTAGCAGGTTGCCATTAATTAAAGTCTGTCCCGGCACCTGTTTCTCGACCCAATGAAACAGCGATACCAGCCGATCAACGCTTTGAGGAACAAGGGCTGCTAATTCCTGAGACTGTGCCACAAAAGGCGGAATCACGAGCAGCCCAAATACCGTAGAAATGCCCAACAGCAGCCCGATCACCAGGGGGATTGCTAAGCCGCGCTTTATTTTGATACGGGCAGTCAACAGGCGAATAAGTGCATTCATGGCAGAAGCCAACACTACTGCCCCAAAGACCAGCAGGATCACCTGTCGAATTTGCCACAAAATAAACAGCGATACACCAAGTGCCACTAGACCAATCCACTTGCCCAGGTTCACAGTTTTCAGTCCTTGCTAATTCTGCGATCACCCTCAAGCCACAAAATGGCTCTAGGCTGCAATCGCTCCTCTCTGTGGAGATTTTACAGGACTGCCGTACCTAATTTAAGTCGTTGAAAGAACTGAAGGCTTGGCGCTTAGAGGGATACTGATACGCTGGTTGGGTTTTGGCGCTAGCACTTGAGCAGTCGGAAGGATCTGATGGAGGCGATCGCCAAAGTCCTCCAGCGTCCCTTCTGCCGCAATCAGCTTGTTTAAGAACCCTTCATATTCAATATCGCCCTCAACGGTCGTAGGCAACACCACTTGGGGCTGAAGCCACTGCATCAGCTCTAGCGCGCGATCGCCCCCCTGAATAAAAGTGCCCACGAGCGGCAGTTTGAGATTCACCAGCGGCGCAATGACCACATCGACTGGAGCAGCGGCTTTAAGGGTTGGCGAATGATTGCCGTGAGGTTCGTAGTAAAGCTTAGTTGTAGTCTGAAGATCGGTAAGGAGGTAGGCATTTTCAACCAAATTGGGTCCCACCAGTGAACCAGGAAAAGCCTGAACTTCAAGAACCTGATTCCATGTAAAGGTTTCGGTATGCGCTAATGCCGTAACAGACTCAAACCCTAAAGATTGAGCAACCTTTGCCGCATTGGGCGAACCGACCACAGGAATTAATCGATCAAGCTGCCGTAACGTTTCGACATGGGCATGATCGGGTAGACCCTGAGACAGAAGCACAAAACTGATGTTGTCAGGGATTGCAATCGGTTGACGGTGGGTCGCCTTAAAAAACCAAGGCGTATTGCCAAACATCAAATCGCCCACAAGCCAAGGATCGAGCAATACCCGCGCCCCAGCCATTTCAATGAGCCAAGAGTTGCTATCAAACCACGTCAGATTCATGCTTTTGCCATCGTGCTATCCCTAATATTGTGGCACCAATGCCTTTAAATCGGCGAGTGCCCTTGCCTCGGCGAGAGAGTGCTTACTATGTCCGCACATTTAAAGGTCGTGGGGGGAAGCATAAATATAGAAATATCAACTATAAATCTGCATTTTAGAGGTCTGGCCTATAGTTGAAGGTAAGTACTTTAGCTCAGCCAGACAAGCATCATTGTTTGATATAAAGCTCTGTGTATCTTAGGGATTATCTAGCATGAAAATCCTATTCGTTGAAGAAAATGAGCGCCGTAGACTGTCAGCCCTCCAGACGGTACTGACTTGGGAAAAGCTAAAGATTGATCTTGATACCTGCGAGGTGATTTACGATAAAGCACCCATACACCTCACACCCAAAGAATATGGTTTGCTAGCGCTGTTTTTAAAAAACCCGCGCAGAATTTTTAACCGAAGTGCCCTACTAGAGAATGTCTGGAAGGCTGATGAGGTTCCAGGGGAGCAGGCTGTTACTACCCAAATTAAGGGGTTACGCCAAAAACTGAAGGCTGCTGGCATGACCGCCGATTGTTTAGAAACGGTCTATGGACTAGGCTATCGTCTCAACTCAGAACCCGCCAAAGTCTTAGAACAAAGTGCAGAAATTCATCATTCTTCTTCTCAGCAGCAGGCGCAAGCAGAGGTTGAGGCTGCCATTGAAAAGGTCTGGCAAAAGCTCAAGGCAACCTTCAGCAAAACGTTTGCACTGTTTGACCAGATTTGTATACAGGCGATCGCTTCGCACCCAGAGTCCGCTGCGCCCTATGCGGCTGGCGCAATGACCTTAGACTCTGAGCTGCTTCAAACTGCCACGTTAGAAGCCCATCGGTTAGCCGGAAATCTAGGGACTTTTGGGTTGCCAGAAGGCTCCGAACTGGCGCGGAATATTGAGCAGCTATTGCGAGCTAATACCTTACTCGATCAGCGTGAAGCGCAGCAGCTTTGTGATTGGGTAGCAGCACTCAAACAGGTTGTAACGCAGCAGAGAAACGGTCAAAAATTCCAAGACTATCAGTCTCAACCGCAGGTGTATCAACCCTCATCATCAGACGCAACGATTCAACCCAAAGATTACGCTGTCTCTGTAGCCTATTGAGCGCTTAAAACAAAACAATGAGCCAAAAAGAACAGCAGCTCAAACTAGAACTCGAGTCTCTGCGATCTGAAGTGGCTTGGCTTAAGAACGTGGCGCAGATTGAGCTAGCGGAGCGCAGGCGCACCGAAAAAAATCGGCGAGAACTGAGTGATGCCTTGAGTAATGCAGTGGAGGGAATCTCACGTCTAGATGCTCAAGGGCGATACATTTCTGTTAACGAAGCCTATGCCCAGATGGCGGGATATCAGCCGAACGAAATGATAGGGATGGACTGGCGTACAACTGTTCATCCTGAAGATTTACCAAAATTGACAGCGGCTTATCGAGTCATGATCAGCAGTGGCAAGGTTGAGGTAGAGGCGCGAGGCGTGCGTAAAGACGGCTCTATTTTTTATAAGCAGTTGTTCATGGTTTCTGCCTATAACGATCAAAAGCAGTTGACTGGGCATCATTGCTTTATGAAAGATATTAGCGACCGCAAACAGGCAGAAGCAGATCTACAGCAGCTCAATCAAGAATTAGAGTCTAGGGTTCAATCTCGCACTGCCGAATTAACCCAGGTCAATCGCAACCTGCAAAAAGAGCTAATGTATCGTCAACACGCAAAAGAGGCGCTACAGCGTCAAGTTGCCCGTGAGCGGCTATTGCGAGGCATTACGCAAAAGGTTCGTCAGTCTTTAGACCTCAGTGCTATTTTGCCCACTGCCGTGTATGAGGTTCGCCAACTGCTCCAGGCAGATCGAGCCTTAATTTTTCAGCTCACCGCCGACGGCACAGGAGCGGTGGTTCAAGAATCTGTCTTGCCACACTATCCGGCCACTACAGATATCCACTTCCCCGATGAATTCTTCTCTCTAGCGTGCTACGACTACTACTGTCAGGGAAACCCACGAATTGTACAAGATGTGGCAGTAGACGAATGGACGGCTTGTCTTACCGAATTTATGCAGTCAATTCACGTTAAGTCGAAGATGGTTGCGCCCATTATTCAGCATCGAAAAAATGGCTCAACCTTTGTCTGGGGACTCTTGATTGTGCATTCCTGCGCCTACCATCGGCAGTGGCAGCAAGACGAGGCAGAACTGCTCCAGCATATTGGGGATCAGATGGCGATCGCCCTTCAGCAGGCAGAGCTATACCAGCAGCTTCAGCAAGAGCTACAAGACCGTAGACAAGCTCAGGAATTGCTCAGACAAAGCGAAGCGCTCTTTCGCTCCCTCAGCGAATCCTCCCCAGTCGGCATTTTTAGAAACGACGCTGCGGGTAAATGTACTTACACTAACCCCCGCTGTCAAGAAATTACGGGCGCGACCTTTGAAGAGACATTGGGAGATGGATGGCAGGCATTCATTCACCCTGAAGACCTTCAAAAAATTTTGCCCCAGCGCTCTGTCATAATGGCAACCCAAAAAGAAAGCTCTGTAGAACTGCGCCATATCCATAAAGATGGCACCATCCGGCTTTGCCAAGTGAAAGCTGCGCCCATTTTATCGACGACCCATGAACTGCTGGGGTACGTCGGTACGGTTGAAGATATTACCGAAAGTCGTGCGATTGAGCAGATGAAAAATGAGTTTATTTCGATTGTGAGCCACGAACTGCGAACCCCGTTGGCCTCCATCCGTGGTTCCCTGGGGTTACTTGCCTCGGATGTACTCAAAGATGAACCCGATACAGCCAAACGTATGCTAGAAATTGCGGCGATCGAGACAGAGCGACTGGTGCGCCTCGTCAGCGATATTCTCGATTTAGAGCGGCTTGAATCTCACAAGGTTATTTTAGACAAGCAGTGGTGTTGTGCAAGCACCCTAATGCAGCAGGCCATAGAAGTATTGCAGCCCCTCGCTGACGAAAATCAGATCACCCTTTCCTGTTTACCTCTCTCATTTCAACTCTGGGCAGCCCCAGATCGCATTATTCAAACCCTCGTCAATTTATTGAGTAACGCCATTAAGTTTTCGCCCCCTTGCAGCACCGTAACGCTGACGGCCTCAGTCCAAACCCAGCCAGTCCAAGCCCAACAAGTGGTGTTTCAAGTCCAAGACCAGGGCAGGGGGATTCCGGCAAATAAGCTCGAAACTATTTTTGGGCGGTTTCAGCAGGTGGATGTTACTGACTCGCGCAATGAAGGCGGAACGGGCTTAGGGTTGTCAATTTGCCGAATGATCGTCCAGCAGCACGGGGGGCAAATCTGGGTTGAGAGCGTCGTGGGGAAAGGAAGTACGTTCTACTTCACCATTCCTATCCCTTCGGACGAAGAGGAGCAGCCGTAATGCCCTCTAAACAAATTCTGTTGATTGATGATGAAGAAAATCTGGTTTCAGTCATTAAAATCTGTCTGCAAAAGCTGGGGAGATGGAAGGTTCTCACAGCGGCATCAGGGGCGGAGGGTTTGCGCCATGCTGAAGCGTTTCTGCCAGATGCGATTTTGCTAGATGTGATGATGCCAGATTTAGACGGACTCACAGTTTTACGCCAGCTTAGAGCAAACCCTAAAACTCAAGATATTTCAGTAATTTTACTCACTGCAAAAATGCAGTCTTCCTATCAAAACGAATATGCCCAACTAGATATTGCGGGTGTGTTAGCTAAACCTTTTGACCCGCTTAAGTTAGCCCATCATGTTGCTCAGATGTTGAATTGGTAGCGCTGCTCGAGGCTGTCGTCTTAAAACATTTGCTGCATTTCTCGTTTCCTCACTTTCTTTGTGTAGCTTGGTAGAAAGACAAGCAAAGCTGTTGCTGGGCTGGAGTATTAATCGGCAGTTCAGACCTGTTGAAACCCATTGGTTCACTCGTGTGTGTAGTTGACCAATGTAGATGAGGAGTGAGATCGAGACCAGACGGACGTTGAACGTCTTCTCCCTTATCTCAGGAGTTATGATTATGAGTTGCCCCATTGACCCAAACTATGTTGCCCTAAGATTTAGCTGGTGGGTTGAGGTTTTTACCGCTCATCCAAGCTGTATTTATTACTTTGGCCCGTTTGAAAATCCATCCCTTGCTACTGCGGCTCAAGATGGGTACTTAGAAGATCTAATAGATGAAGGCGCACACATTGTGTCTGTTCGCACTCATCTATGCCAGCCTCGAAAACTCACCATTTATGAAGATGAGCTAACGATTCATGATTTAGAATTTGGGCCGCTTACTTTTTTTGAAGGTTTAGTGGTTCATTAAGGCGCTTTGTAGCAAAGGTCGTACCGTCTGAGATTGCGCTCTAAGCGAAGTCGAAGGGTGTAATCTTAGGTCTGCCATTAAGCGACTGCTTCTAAGGTGAGTAGCGTTTAACCCAAAAGATAAAGTACTTCTATAATCGGGAGGAAACCTAATACTCGTCAAGGTTGCAAGCGGTTATGCACAGCGTTTTATCGTCTCGATCGCACCGTTTAGCCACCTTTGCCGATCTCCCCCGCATTGTTGAAATTTATAATGCGACGGTTTCCTCGCGGCAGGTCACGGCAGACCTTGATCCCATTACTGTGGAAAGCCGAATTCAGTGGTTTTATGACCATCCACCGGAATCTCGTCCGTTATGGGTGGTTGAAGCCAACGCTCAGGTGATAGCCTGGCTCAGTTTTTCCAGCTTTTATGGTCGTCCGGCCTACTGCCACACAGCAGAGCTAAGTCTGTATGTGGAGGAATCTGTGCGTCGGTCTGGGTTGGGGACATATTTGCTGAAAGAGGCGATCGCCCATGCCCCGCACCTCAAGGTAAATCGACTGCTGGCCTTTATTTTTGGGCATAACACCCCTAGCCTTGCGCTCTTTGAGAAGCAAGGTTTTGAGTGTTGGGGCGGCTTACCAGGGGTTGCAGTACTGGACGGGGCGCAAAAAGATTTGCTGATTTTGGGCTACGCCGTGCAAGCCTAAAAAATTAAGGTTTAGAAGGAGTTCGCAGTGCTGCAATAAGAGCAATAGTGCCGCCTAACAACCCAATCCAAATCCAGCGACGAAAACTTAAGCCACGCTGCTGGGCGACGATCGCCGCCATAACCCCAATGATGCAGTGCAAGGTCATTAAGCCGATGCCAAGGGGCATTAGCGGTAAATTTAGAAGCATGTTGCTCGGCAAAAGAGAGTTTACTTAATCACGATGTTCTTATAATTAAGCCTACACAGTAAATGCTTCCTGTCATTGCGGTGATTGAGATGTTGATAGAGTCCCCTCCCAAGCTTGTCGGTGAGAAGCGTCTAACCTTTCGCAATCTAGATTGGCACGCCTTTAAACAAATTCAAAGTTTGCTAACGGAGCGCACCCGCGCCCGCTTCACCTATGACAACGGAGTGCTGGAAATTACCATGCCCCTAGAAGGACACGAACGCTCAGCAAGACTGATTGAGCGATTTATCTTGATTCTTGTTATGGAACTAGGTATGAAGGTCAAGACGATGGGATCGACCACGTTAGACCGTGAAGATTTACTCAAAAGTGCTGAGCCAGACAATGGGTACTACATCCAAAACTACGCTTTGGTTGCCAGTCACGAAGTGAACCTAAACGTCGATCCAGCACCTGATTTGGTTGTAGAAGTAGACATTACCAACACAGATCTCAATAAAAACACGCTCTACGCCAGCATGGGCGTGCAGGAGTTTTGGCGCTTTAACGGTCGCGTGTGGAAGATTTTGCAGTTAGTAGACGGGACGTATGTAGAGTGCGATCGCCCTCCCACCTTTCCTCTCATTGAAAAAACAGATCTATACCAATTTCTTGAAGCGGCGTTATTGGATGAAGTTGCCGCAGAAATCGACTTCCGGCAATGGGTGCGGCAGCAGGTAAACGCTTAATCATGCTGCCAAGCGATCTTCTCATGCATCGCCATAGCGGCGAAACGCTGATTCCCAAACGACTGCCATTAGAGCAAGGGTATGGCGTTATTGCCACAGAACTCATCACGCTCTTCCGCGATGCCCAGGGCACTACACGGGGCGAAGTAAACCGTCAGCTACTGGAGCTAGAGGGCGAAGATACCGACTACCGAACGAAGCGTGGTTTAGCCCACCTATTAGCTCAAAACTACAGCACCTTTGAAACCCGCAGCCCTTTAGATCCGCAGCTACTGCGTCAGAGGGCGTTTAGCCTCTCAGCTCAGCAAGCCCCTACACCATTGCGCGCAGCCCAAACGCTACAAACCTTAGCGCAACAGCTCACCCAAGAATTAGGGCAAGAGATTTTGCCCATACAGCTTACTCAAGGGCTATACGCTGACCTCAACGAAAATCAAATTCTGACTCAGTTTGAAGAACCCACCCCTGAAGCATTACTGCACCGCTACAACTTGTCTCAAGTGCAGGGCGTATTTTATCGTGCCAGCGATATTGTAATCAACGCCCACCGTAACGATCCTGGAGAATATAAGCTGCTGTTTCGGTATCTGAAGCTCTTTGGCCTCATGACCTACATTGAGGGCGATGCGGAACACGGGTTTACCCTCACCATTGATGGCCCTGCCAGCCTGTTTCAGACAAGTACCCGCTATGGCCTTGCCTTGGCGAAACTTTTACCTGCGCTGCTGCACGTCACCAAGTGGAGTTTGACCGCAACCCTAAAAGTAGAAGATTCCTATACGGGCACCACTAATCTGCGTCGCTTTACTCTAGATACCGATTGCGGATTGGTGAGCCACTACCCACCAGGCAAAGCGTTTGATAGCCTCATTGAGGCAGGCTTTGCTGAGCGATGGGCAAAGACGAAGACGGAATGGCAGCTAGAGCGAGAAGTGGATTTAATTCCAATTCCTGGAAGCGTAGTGATTCCAGATTTTCGTTTGGTACATCCTGATGGGCGAACGGCGCTGTTAGAGATTGTGGGCTATTGGCGACCGGAGTACCTTAAGAAAAAGTTTTCTCAGGTGCGTCAGGCTGGGCGTAGCGATTTGATTCTTGCGATCTCGGAGCGACTAAACCTTGAAAAGGCGGGGGTTGATTTTAGAGATACGCCTGCTCCATTGGTCTGGTTCAAGGATAAGCTTTTACCGAAGGCGGTGCTGAGCGTTTTGGATAAAGCCGATGATGGCGGCGGTGCCGCGTGAAGGCGTCAGAGCCAGGAAAAGTTAACCATCAGCCCAAGAAAAGAGCGCTTTTTGGGGTGAGCTGATTTCTTCTACGGAGGTGTAAAAGAAATCTTGCCATGTGTCTTGAGGAAGCCCTGCAAAAACCATCAGGTTCAGGGGGTATTCTTCGCTGTCAGTGCAGCGACGGAAGTCATCTCGAAACAAAAAGATGGCCTTGTGGAGGGCGATCGCCATGCCTAATTCCACCATTACGCCTTCATCGGGCGGGGTGCCATTGACGATGGCAAATATGCCATCACAAGCCACAACATCTTGACAGTCTGCTTGAGCAACCTCATAAGCCCACCCCGCTTGAGAAAGGTCAATTTGATTATTGCGCTCAAAAGGCTCCCATACCTGGACTCCTAGTTTCTGTAACGATTGAATAATTGGGGGCAACAATAAGGATCGCTGCTGTTTTGAAAAGCCGTAAGGGTTGGCTAAATATAGAGTCTTTGTCAAAGCGTATGGTCTTTATCAACTATAGAGAGTCAAAATTAGCCGGGAGGTCGAAGCTGCATCCCAATCACTTGGGTATGAGTGCCGCGTGCCTGGGTCACGCCAATGGTGCGGTCTGCAGCCTCAATCATGGGGCGACGGTGGCTGACCACAATAAATTGAGCGCCCTCGGTTTGCTGACGAATAGTTTTGGCTAAGCGCTCCACATTTACCCCATCTAAAAAACTATCCACTTCATCCAAAGCGTAAAAGGGAGAAGGACGATAGCGTTGAAGCGCAAAAATAAAGCTGAGCGCTGTAAGAGATTTTTCACCCCCCGACATAGAGGCCAACCGCTGTACCTGCTTGCCCTTCGGATGAGCTACCAAGTTCAGCCCTCCTCGGAACGGATCTTCAGGATCCTCTAACTCCAGATAGCCGTCCCCATCCGATAGCCCCGCAAAAATAGACTGAAAACTGTCGTTGACGACATCAAAGGCTTCTCGGAAAGAATTCCGCCGCAGCGTCGTGAAGTTCTCAATTCTCAGCAGCAGTTCCGTGCGCTCATCTTCAAGGGTAGTAAGCTTTTGCACCAGTTCTTCGAGGCGAGCCATGGTGCGATCATATTCCTCGATCGCCAGCATGTTGACTGGCTCCATGGCCTGGATGCGTCGCTGTAAAGATCGCAGTTCTTCCCGTAATACCTCTAGTGTCAACCCTTCTGGTAGTTCGGGGCGGGGGGTTGGCAGCTCTTGGGCTTTTTCTTGAAGTTGGGTTTGTAGTTGTGCGATTTGCTCTGTCTGCTGCTGTTGGGTTTCTTGCAACTTCTGGATCTGCCAGGTCATTTCTTGTTGATTGGTGGCACGGGCGCGGAGCTGCTGTTCGGCATTGTCGCGGTTTTGCTTTGCTTCTCCTAGATGTGCTTCTAGCCGCTGAAGCTCCACCCGCATCTCGGTGATCGCAGTGCTAATCTGCTGCTGCTGTTGTAGGTTAGCGGCTTCTTGCTGTTGAACGGCGCTAATCTGCTGCTGCCCACGCTCCACCTCGGTTTGATTCTGCTGCTGTTTTTCTTGAAGCCTTAGCAGTTGCACATCCAGTGCCTGAAGCTGCTGCTGTGCCCTTCGAAGGTCTGCTTCGCGCGCATTGAGAAGGGTTTCTTGAGCTTGGATTTGAGCCTGAAGGCGCTGCCATTCGCCGTGGGTTTGGGACTGCTCTTGGGTGGCGATCGCCGTTCTCAGCCCCGCCAGTTCTGCCTCTTGCTGCGGTAGTTCTGCTTCTAGGGTTTGCAGACGGGTGCTTGCGGAGGATAGCTCTTGGGTACTAGCGGCAAGCTGCTGAAATAAGGAGTCACGGCGCTGGGTTAAGCCCTGAAGCTCTTTGGTCAACTGTTCTACCTGAAACTGTACATCTCGGTGCTGCTGACGCGCGGCGGTTAGCGCCTGGGTTTCGGTGGCGAGAGACTGCTGATGCTGACCTAACCGCGCCTCAATGCGACTCAACATTTGCTCAATTTCACCCAGACGCTGACGCAACGCCAAAATCTCAGCGGATTCTCCCGCCTCAGCATTGCCAAAGTGAAGGGTTTGCTGATTAGAGCGACTCCCCCCTGTCATGGCTCCAGTTGGCTCTAGCAGCTCGCCATCTAGGGTAACAATGCGATAGCGTCCAATGTAGCGCCGTGCCGCGCTTAGGGTTTCAAACACTACGGTATTGCCGAAGACATAGGCAAAGACGGCATCGTACTTGGGGTCGAAGTCGATGAGGTAAACCGCGTAGTTGAGCGCCCCTTCAACCTTAAGGTTTGGCAAATCTTGCCCTGATCGCAGCTTGTTGAGAGGCAAAAACGTGGCGCGTCCTGCCCGTTCTCGCTTCAGTAGCTCAATGCCAGCGGCGGCAACTTCATCGTTATCTACAACCAAATGCCCCATCCGCGCTCCGGCGGCGGTTTCTAGGGCAATTTGGTACTGGGGTTCCACGCGACCGAGGTTAGCAACTAAGCCGTAAACGCCAGAGAGGTTCGATTTGAGTAAAATTTTGGTGGCAAAAGTGCCTTGAGCTTCCTGTTGGGCTTCTTCTTTGGCCTCAAGCTGATCGAGCTGCCGCTGTTTTTCGCGCTGTTCGCGCTGGAGACGGGTCTGGGTGTCCTGCTCGGTGCGGACGCTTTCATCGGCGGTGGCGAGGGCGGTGGCTAAGGTTTGAACTGAAAGCTGATGGGTTTCAAGCTCAGCTTGTGATTCGGTGAGCTGGATCTGCTTCTCGGCAATGGTTTGGGCGAGGGTTTGGCTTTCTTCGGTTTGCTGTTCGCACTGACGGCCTAACTGCTCAACCCGCTCTCGCAGTTGGGCAAATTCTGAGCGCTTGGGGTCTAGGGTACTCAGCAATGTCTCCATTTGCTGACGGAGCTTGGCCTGCTCCTGCACCCAGGCATCGGCAGAATTGGCGATCACCCTCGACTGTTCCCGAATCTGCTCTAGGTCTGCCTGCGCCTGATCTCGCTGCTGGGTCAGCCCTTTTAGCGTTTCAGCTTCTAAACCTTGACGCTGCTGGGTGAGGGTGGCAAGCTGCATCTGCTCCTCGGCAAGCTGCCGCTGAAGTTGCTGTCCTCGCTCTGTTGCCACCTGCTGGGTTGCCTTAAGTTCTGCCTGCTGGCGCTCGAGCTGGCGCAGTTCTGCATCTTGAGTGGCGATCGCCGCCTGTACCGCTAGCTGCTCATCTTCACCTAATGCCTTGACCTGAGCATTCAGCTCTGCCAAAGTTGCCGATAGCGTCTGAATCTCAAGGGCGATCGCCCCAAGCTGTCCCTCAATCGCAGTCTGCTGCTGGGCTTCGGCCTGGATTTGCTGCTGCAATTTCTCAGTCTGCTGCTGAAGCTGACGATAGGCTAAGACATTTTCCCAGGTAGATTTTTCGTTAAATTCGGCGCGAAGGAGCTGGTACTTTTGGGCTTTAACGCGATCTTTATCGAGGCGATTGCACTGCTCTTTCAGCTCCTGCTCCACAATCCGAAAGCGGTCTTCTTGGTCTTTAACGGCATCCAGCTTTTCTTTAGCCTGGTTGATTTTGCGGTCAAAATTGGCAACCCCCGCCAGTTCATCAATAATTTCGCGGCGCTGACGGGCATTCATCGAGATAATGCCCGTCACATCTCCCTGAAGCACGACGTTATAGCCTTCAGGATAAATCCGCAGCCGATTCATCTGGTCATGAAGATCGGTAAGGGTGCAGGGTTCGCCATTGATGGCGTAGGTGGAGGTATAGGTGCCCTGCTTTGTCACCCGCAGCTTGCGCGTGACTTCCCATTCTCGTTCAGCAGGCCGCTCTTCTAGAGGAGTGCCATCTTCTGGAGGCACGTCAGAAATATCAAAGGTAACAGTCACCTTAGTTTCAACGCTAGAGTGTCCGCGCTTGAGCTGAGCCTGGTTAACCAAATCCGGTAGCCGTTCAGCCCGCATCCCTTTAGAGCCAGTCAGACCTAGGGCAAACAGCATGGCGTCTAATAAATTAGACTTACCCGACCCATTTGGCCCTGAAATGACGGTAAATCCGGGCAGCAGCGGAATTGTGGCAGTGCTGCCAAAGGATTTGAAATAGGATAGCTCTAAGCGCTTAACGTACACGGATGGCTAAACTCGTGGCAGAGGGGCAAAATCTTAATAATGGAAAGGATTGATCGATAAAGAAGGTCAATTTTTTTCAACAGACTATCACGGTCAGTTGAAATCTGTATGCTTCCTGGTTAAAAAATGCTAAAAACCTCAGCAAAAGCTGAATTTGGGTAGAAAATCGACTGGCTTCTTAGGTCACATTCATTTGTGATCAAATTTTGCCCATTAGCATCTGCGGGTTCTTTAAACTAGACGTGTTTTTTGATAACCAGACCTTCCCGATGATGGGGTAAGCTAAAGTTGTCGGCATCGGGTCCTAACGGAATAATCTGTCCAGGGTTGAGTGGAAATAAATTGCCGTAGTAATCGTTTTTGACGGCTTCTAAGCTACAGGTGGCAGCAACGTCTGGGAGCTGATACAGATCCCGTAGATAGGGGCCAAGATTTGAATAGTTCTGGATTTGGCGCAAGTTACACTTAAACAGACCAAAATACACCGCATCAAAGCGAAATAGCGTTGTGAACAATCGCACATCTGCCAGCGTGACGCGATCGCCGCAGACATACCTTTGCGTGCCTAACACCCGATCCAGTTCGTCTAGGGTTTGAAACAATTCTGTGCATGCTTGTTCGTAGGCCGCTTGGGTCTGGGCGAAACCGCAGCGATACACCCCATTGTTGACCGTCGCGTAAATTTTGTCGTTCCACACGTCAATTTTGTCGCGTAGGTTCTCGGGATAAAGATCGAGTTTAGAATGTTGCGCCCACGCATTAAACTGCGCGTTGAGCATCACAATCAAATCCGCGCTCTCGTTATTGACGATCACCTCAGTTTGGCTATCCCACAGCATAGGCACTGTAGATCGTCCGCTGTACTTGGGCTGCGCTTTTTGATACAGCTCTGGCAGTGTAGTACAGCCTAAATAAGGTTCCTCAAACTTCCAACCGCCTGCATTGACGTTAGGAAGAACTTTGACAACGGCGATCGCCTCATCTAATCCCTTTAGCGCCCGAGTTACCAAAGTTCGGTGCGCCCAAGGGCATCCTTCACCAACAATTAAAACGTAGCGCCCAGAAGCAGGAGGGAATTTGCTGCTTTCTTCTGACACCCACTCTCTAAACTCGCTTTTAGGCCGCTGATATGCACCCGAAGAGGAACGGGGCGCTAAGCGAGACATCATTAGATGCCACATTGAAGTCCAGATATAGCGGCCTGTGCCAATAATTAGGGCTGGGGGCAGTGCCATGATTCAACCCTCTCGAATTTGAACTTGATTGCACCCTAGCCCCAGGACGGAGCAGTATCCTTATGATTCTTCGTCTTCAGTTTCGTCAGTAGCGGGATAATAGAACCCTTGAGCGCGACCTGTCAGGATAGATTTACCCATAGACATCGCTTTAGTCGCTTGGACTTTACCAAGATGGTTCCAGTTAGCGCGACGCTTGTCACGCTTGGATTTTGAGGTTTTCTTTTTAGGGCAAGCCATTTTAACCTTGTCGCTGAATCAATTTTGACAACTTTCCCATACTAACATTCTTCCTCTGGGAAGCTATAAATCTGTTTTTTATATTTCCGCTTACGGGTTAGCCCTGGGATGATCGGAACAGCCGCAGGGGGGAACTGGATCGTAGCCGCCTGCACTCCAAGGGTGGCAGCGCAAAATTCGCTTGAGGGCAAGCCAACTGCCTGCGATCGCCCCGTACTGCTCAACCGCCTCTAGGGCATAAGCTGAACAGGTGGGCTGATAACGACAGCTTGGCGGCAGCAGTGGCGAAATAAGCCGTTGGTAAAGCTGAATCAGCATCAGCAACAAAACCTTAATCACGTTCATAAATAATAAAAACTGTGAACAATGCTCAACAGAACATCCGAGGGGACGTGATGTCTCTTAACATTTAGAGTGAGATGATCTGAGATTGGTGAAACAGCCTCAAACTGGATGTTCTCATCCTACGCAAGGCAATCCGCTATCACAACTCAGTCATTGACTCCGTGGTTTAACACGCAATTTCTGAGATGATGATTTACATGCCTTAGCACCTGCTTTCAGCTTATGCATACTTGAGTCTAGGCTTGCCCTACCAACTCCTGCTCCAATGCATAGCGATCATCAAGCTAGGCTTCTGCGATTAACATCCTTAGCTCTCAATCAAAACGCCTTTAGCTTTAGGTTTCATCAGAGCTAATGTTTACATCCCTGTTCTACAGGTTCCTGTGCTACAGGTCTTTATATACTTCTGATATCGAGGGTGATCAATGAGATTCCGCGCTTTCATCATTGCACTGTTCGCCGTCTGTCTGACGGCTCTGCCTTTGAGTGGCGGCAATGCGTTGGCTCAGAGCCGCACTAGCCTAACCTACGAAGACATTCGAGGAACAGGATTAGCAAACCGATGCCAAACCTTAGGCCAAACGACTCGGGGTTCATTTCCGCTGGAGTCGGGGCAAGAATATGTGCTGACTGAATTATGTCTTGAGCCAATTAATTTCTTTGTTAAAGAAGAACCTAAAAATTCTCGTCGTGAAGCCGAGTTTGTTCCAAGTAAAGTCATGACTCGTTTAACGACCTCTCTAGAAGGCGTTAATGGAACGCTCAAGCCCAATAAAGACGGCGGCTTGACGTTTTATGAAGAAGACGGGATGGACTTTCAGGCCATTACGGTGAAGCTCTCGGATGGTGAGCTAGTTCCGATGCTCTTTACCCTCAAGGGGTTAGTTGCCGAAACCCAAAGCGGACTGACCACGATTAACGCCTCCACAGATTTTCAAGGAGAATATGAAGTACCGTCCTACCGGACTTCAAACTTTTTGGATCCGAAGGGTCGTGGTTTAACCACAGGTTACGACAACGCCGTCGCTCGGCCTGCTGTAGCGGAAGGCGAAGAAGAAGTGGCTCGCGCTAACGTGAAGCGCTTCATCGTAGGCAAGGGTGCGATTTCGATGCAGGTTGCGAAGGTTGATGGTCGCACTGGAGAAATTGCGGGTACCTTTGAGGCAGAGCAGCCTTCAGATAGCGATATGGGTGCCCATGAGCCCAAGGATGTCAGAATCCAAGGCGTTTTCTACGGTCGAGTTTCGCCGCAAGAAGCCTAAAGATTTGAGTCTACAATTGACAGGCTTAAGGCTGTACTCAAATGGGTGCAGCCTTTTTGTTTGGGACGCTGATTTTGACTGGAAGCTTTATTAGTAGAATTTCTCCGCGATTGAACGTAGACAAAAATGGCCAAGTTTCTCCTGATTGTAGAGTCGGCTGGAAAAATCAAAAAGCTTAAGTCGATTTTGGGTGCAGATTGGGAGATTCGAGCCTCCGCAGGTCATATCCGACAGCTTGCCAATGATGGTGTGGATTCTTTGGGATTTGAGTTTGAAGCGGATCGCATTCAGTGTCGCTACGTGCCTAAAGATGAGCGGGCCAAACAGACCATTGCTCAGCTCAAGTCCGCTGCTTATAGTGCTAAAGAAGTCATTTTGGCCTCCGATGCAGACCGTGAAGGAGAAACGATCGCCTGGCATCTTGCCCAGGTTTTAGGCTTAAAAAAGCCAAAGCGCGTCGTGTATCAAGAAATTACCGAGGCTGCGGTGAAAGCGGCGATCGCCCGTTCCCGCGCCCTAGACATGAACCTAGTCGAGGCAGGCCGCTGCCGTGATGTGCTGGATAAACTGGTGGGCTATCGCGGATCGCCCCTGGTGTGGCGGCTTAATAATGGAGCTAAAAGCGTCGGTCGGGTACAGTCTGCCACGCTGCATTTGGTGTGTCAGCGCGAGCATGAGATTATAGCCTTTACGCCTCAAGACTACTGGTCGGTGTTTATAGACTACGCCGAAGGTTTTCGCGCGTTCTATCACGGCGGCATTGAAAAAGACCCCACTGAGCAAGACCCAGTAGATGACGCTGGGGTAATTGAGAAGACAACAGAATCAACGCGAGTGTTAAGCCTGGAGCAGGCGGAGGGACTGGTGGCGATCGCCCAGAATCACCCCCATTCCGTCACGCACATTGAAGGCAAACAAATGACCAAAAAGCCCCCAGCGCCTTTCACAACCTCCGCACTTCAGCAGGCCGCAGGTTCTCGCCTCAAGTTTAGCCCTGAGCGCACAATGGAGGTTGCCCAAAAGCTTTATGAAGCGGGGCTAATTACCTATATGCGAACCGATTCTGTGCAGCTCAGCCCAGAGTTTTGTGCAGCCGCGAAGCAGTGGCTCGAAACCCACGATCAGGCCAACGTGCCTAAGCAGGTTGCGAAACAGCGGAGTGTCAAGAATGCTCAGGAGGCTCACGAAGCCGTTCGCCCTACGGATGTTTTCAAGGCTTCAGCCACTCTCAAAGCTCAGCTCCCAGACGATGAATTTAAGCTGTATGTGCTGATTTGGATGCGGGCGATCGCCTCTCAGTGTAAGCCGGCACTCCTGCGTAAAACCAAGGTTTTGACCCAATCTGGTGGGCTGCAATGGCAGGCCAGAGGACAGGTACTAGAATTTGCAGGCTATACAAAATACTGGAAAGATCTCAGCGCCGATGCGGTATTGCCCGCGCTAAACCAGGGGCAGACTTTGAACGTAGAAAACGCCACCTACGAGCAAAAGCAAACCCAGCCGCCCCCGCGCTACACCGAGCCAAAGCTGGTGCAGCTCATGGAGCGTCGCGGTATTGGAAGACCCGCCACCTATGCCCCTACTATCGCCACGCTCAAGCAGCGGGGCTATGTGGCACTCCTCAAAGATAAACTTCAGCCCACAACGTTGGGGCTAGAGGTGGATGCTTTCTTGAAAACCGCCCTCCCCGATCTCATTGAGGCCAACTTTACGGCACAGATGGAGCAGGCACTGGATGCGATCGCCCTTGGGCAGCAGGAGTGGCAACGCTACCTGACGGGATGGAACCGAGACTATTTTGAGCCAGCCCTAAAGCTAGCGCAGAGCAACCTTCCGGCAACCTCTGTCGCAGCATACCCCAAACGAGATCTTGAAAAATCAAGGACAAAGTGTCCGAGCTGTAGCCAACCTCTCTTCAAGGTGCCGACCAAAAAACTAAAAAAAGGATATTTCTTAAAGTGCCAACAAGACGGCTGTAAGACTGAAGAAGGCACTGATTTGGTATTGTTTTGGTCTGAACACGATAAACAGTGGCAAGCTCCTCACGCTCAGAAAAATACAGCGTCTGTGGTTGCGATCGTAACGGCTTTCCCGTGTCCAGTTTGCAGCAAGCCCTTAGAGGAATATCACTATAGTAAAGATGGGCAGCCTAAAAAAATGCTGCGATGCGCCGACCCAAAGGCTAAAATCGACAAACAGCATCAGGATGTCGCATTTTTTTGGTCTCAGGATCGATGGTGGAGTCCTAAGTTAGGGGAGTTGCCATAATCCATTTTCGGAGTTGGGTGGGTACCTGGAAAGGAAACTATTTCAACCTTTTCTCATGAAATTTTGTAGCATCGTCACCCCAATTGCCTAGAATACCTGCCTTAATCGCGTCATAAAAAATCCGTCCATCGCTTGCTTATGAGGCCAAATCTTAATCCAGCCTGGTTCTGTTTGTAGCGCGGCAAGTACAGGGTTTGCCGCCACTTTTTCTACATCAAGCTGCCATTGTGGATGCTGCTCTAGAAAACGGGTAATAACACCCTCATTCTCTTTGGGATGTAGCGTACAGGTTGCGTACACAATTACACCGCTCCCTGGCTTAACGTGCTGCGTTGCCGCACTCAGTAACTGCCCCTGTAACTTAGATAGTTCCTGAACCGATTCTGGCGTTTGTCGCCAACGAGCATCAGCGTGACGGTTTAGGGTGCCTAATCCAGAGCAGGGTGCATCTATTAAAATGTAGTCCGCCAGTGGGATCTCGGCAGATAGGCTCCGACCATCCCCTTCCCAAAGGTTAACGGTGTTGATTTGCAGCCGATTTAGGTTCTGCTGGAGACGTTTGAGACGAGATGCAGTGCGATCGCACGCCCACACGGTCCCCTTCCCCTGCATCAGTTCCACAAGATGAGTCGTCTTACCCCCTGGCGCGGCACATAAATCAATCGCGATCGTCTCTGGCTCTGGATTCACCAAATGCCCCACCAGTTGAGCGCTGGCTTCTTGAATCGTCCACCAGCCTTCGCTATAGCCAGGGAGCTGATGAATGGGACCAGAACTGCCCACAATTCTAAGAGCCTGGGGCAACGGCGGTAAAGGCGTTGTGGTCACGCCGTAATCTGTAAAAGCCGCCTGTACTGCATCACGATCAGTTTTGAGGGGGTTAATTCTAAGGTCAATGCTGGGGGGATGGTTTAGGGTAAGGCAAAGCTGCTCAGCACCTTCTAGCCCCAAACTGTCAATCCAGGTTTGAACAATCCAATCGGGGTAGCTATGCAAAACGCCCAGACGCTCGACAGGCTCTGTGGGTAACGTCAGCGGGTCTTGTACTTCCCTAAGTCGTAAATACTGGCGCAGTAGACCATTCACAAAACCCGTTAGCCCACTCATTCGGTTTTGCTTGAGCAGGTCAACAGTGGTGTTGACCGCAGCAGAGGGCGGAATCTGTTCTAAATAGCGAAGTTGATATAGCCCTAAGTGCAGCGCAGTGCGCACATCAGGGGGCTGGCTCAGAGCAGGTTTACGACCCAGTTGATCAATGAGCGTATCAAGCGATCGCATTCGCCGGACGCACCCATACACCAGCTCCGTCAGCAAACGGCGATCGGAATCAGAGAGCGTGTGATGTGCCAAGACGCGATCAAGGGCAACGTCTGCAAAAGCACCTTTATGGACAGACTTAAGCGCAATAAATGCAGATTGTCGGGCGGAGAGAGAATTCAAAAGTTTTACGGTACGGTGAAACCCATTAGAGGGTGGTGACTTTAATTCGTTGATGGGCAGTTGTGCAATCACATTTCCCCTCAGCAGCTAAGGAGATACTCGAGTCAGCCAATTTTGTAAATCAGCAGCACTCGAAAAGTTGAGGAGTGCCTCTCCCAACGCTTCAAGCTGAGTGATGGAAAGCTTCATAATCTTAGCTTCAGATTGAGCAGGCAGACCCCCGACACGACAGGTCAATAGCTTTAAAATTAGCGATCGCCCTCGTTCAATACCTTCTTGCAAAGCATCTTGATAAACCCGCGTCTGTTTTAATTCACTGAGTCCTAACATTTGCTCAATTGCCTCTCTGCTTAGCAACGGAAACTGATAAACCCCATTGTCTCTATTAACTCTATTATGGCCTGACGAGAGAGTTTGTTCTGTTCATCAGTATGAAGACATCGGCGCAGGGCATTTTTGATACTCTCCTGTTTTCAATGGACAGTGGCCTGCGCAGTATCCGCATTCGGCGCTCAACAACGGCAGTCAATTTTTAGTTGAAAAACACAGCAGTGCGCTAATTCCATGCCTTGGGCTAACCAATACCAATCGATCGCTGGCGCTTAGACAATGCTGCGAGGAGAAGTCAACGTTCGCAACGGGCACATTGCGGCACTGAATCACGCCCCCATTGCGCTGCCCACTTCTGCCAATTTGGAGCAAAATTCGCCTTTAAGCCATCCTTATTTTTAGTCTGGATGTACGTTAGTGGGCTATTAGAATTAGCCAAAACGGTTGGCTGACCCAAAAAATATATTTCTTAGACCACAACAGGGCATCCTTAAAGGTAAGAACTTTACCCCTAGACGAAAGCCAAGCTTAGCATTTCTACTTTGTCGCTAAACTGACCTTCTTAGAAAAATAAGACCTAAAGTGGTTGACTTTTGGGTAAGTTCCTATTTACTGTCTGGAGCAGTTTGGTCTTTTTTGAGTCGGGATGTACACCTCTTTTGCCTACGGTTTACGCATACAGTCAGAACTGCCGCTTTTGCAGCCTGTCTTAGATTCTGAACCGCCAGATATTGTGGTTCGGTTTGACTCACTCCATCAGGTTGCAGCAGAGCCTGACCTCAGCAATCAAATTTTGATTGACCTGCCGCTCAACGTAAAGCTACTCATTCGCGACGGGTGCGAAGTGATCATAGATGCACCTTTAGAAACGGATCGGGCGGTGATGAGAGCCTACGTTTTGGGCACTGCAATGGCGTTTGTGCTGCGGCAGCGAGGGCTGATGGTGCTTCATGCAAGCTGTGTGGCGCGTGAGGATATGGCGGACTCTAAATGCGGAGCGGACTCTTGGTGCGGAGCTATCGCCTTTCTCGGCGGCAGTGGCTGGGGCAAGTCTACTCTGGCCTCGGCTTTTCACCAGCGGGGCTATCGGCTAATCACCGATGACGTTATGGCGCTGTGTTTAGATACTGCCACCCCTCAAGTGGTGCCGAGTTTTCCTGAAGTAAAGCTGTTGCCCGATGCAATGATGGCAGTGGGTGCCCAGACTGACGCAATGCCGCTGCTGCATTCGCTAAGCCATAAACAAATTCAGCGGTTAGAAACTCGGTTTGCCCAAATGCCAGTCCCCTTAAAGCATCTCTTTGTCCTGCAAGGGGGGGACTTTAACCAGATTCAGCCTTTATCGCGCACCCAGGCATTTCCAGAACTCATTCAGCATTCACGTGCCACTAAAATGCTCTATGACCAAAACTGTCGGGTACAGCACTTTCATCAGTGCAGCCGTTTAGCCAAAGAAATCCCTATGGCCTATCTGCAAAGACCGCGTTCTCTTGAACAACTCCCTCAACTGATTACGTTTATCGAATCTTATTTAGCACCCCATAATCTAGGCTGTGTTGGTCTTACTTAACCGATGACCTATCGCTGCTACACGCTGCCCTTTGAAAAAGACGCGCTGCTCCATTACGGGCAGCAGCTAGGGCTAGCAACGCTAGAGCAGTCACTGCATTATGTTGCGGCAGCGATCGCCCTTCATCCTCTTTGGCAAGAAGTTCCCCAGTGCCTTGGGATTATTCGTGCCGCGCCAACTCCCGTTTTGGCAATCTTAGGAACGTTCTCTGCCAAAGTATTAGGGCAAATTAGCCTTCAGGCTCCGTTTCTAAACCAAGCCTGTGGGCGACTGCGATATATCACCTATGCCGAAGCAACTAAGGCCTGTGAGCAGTTGGCTAACCAATTAAAGACCACGTTTGGGTCGAAAGCCCTACGGGAATTTCAGTTCTATGGCGTGCCAAGGGGTGGACTGATTGTGTTAGGTATGCTGTCTTACATGCTGGATCTACGCGCTGAACAGCTTAATGTGTCTGAACCCAGTGATACGCCTGTCGTCATTGTGGATGACTGCGCCCTTAGCGGCTCTCGGTTTTACCGTGTGCTTCAGCAATATCCCCAGCAGGCACTAGTGTTTGCAACCCTTTATTCCCATCCGGATCTGAGAACGGCGATCGCCATCCGTGAACCGACCGTCATCCAATGCCTGAGCGGTCAAGACCTCTATGACCACGGCCCTACAACAATGGGGGCTAACTACACAACCTGGCAAACTCAGAACCAAGCGCGTTTGGCAGGGCATCGGTATTGGCTAGGGCTACCAGACTATATCTGCTTCCCCTGGAATGAACCTGACCATCTGCTGTGGAACCCTTCAACGACGAGCCTAGAGCAAAGCTGGCATATTTTACCGTCTGAGGTCTGCCTCAAAAACCGTCCATCCATCGGCACGACTTTACCCATGCAGGTACAGCCGACGGTGCAGGGCTGGCTACAGCCCACTGAAAATATTGTTTTTGGAGAACTCAATGGTCAGATATTGATTGGGCACCTACCGACCGGAGAAACCTTTGGGTTGTCCGGTAAAGCAGCGGCGTTTTGGCGGGTAATTTTGAAAATGGAGGGATTGGAAGCGGCGATCGCCCAGCTATCTCCGCAGTACCCTGGCGACAATCTGCATTCACACCTCACAACCCTGATCGATCAGCTAATTCAGCAGCAGATTCTACAGCCCTCACCGCAAAACTAGCATTGATTGAGACTGCCACCACAGCTTGAGCAGATCGAACTTCTCAGCTAAAACTTATCTAGCAGTTAGCGCTTCATCATCCTGAAGCCCACAAATTCGTCTAAAACTTTAGAGAAGGGTCATATCATCTTGAGCTAAAGCTAAACCATGCGGTTGTCTTCCTCAGTCCAAATCCAAGCCATCTCTCGCAGACTGGTGAAGAATTTGGCGCAACCGCAATCGCTTCAGCTTACCCTTACCCTTCGCATTGCCGCCATCATTACCGTTGGGCTTAGCACCGTCACCCTTTGGACCTGCTGGAAAACTCAAGATATTCTGACCGCCAGCCATAAGCAGGCGCTCCAAGAAACTGCAAAACGGATCGAAGAAGATGTTGTCCTGTATCGAGAGATGTTTCCTCTAGAGGAAAGCATTCAAAAAGCCCTCAAAAACCGTGCGGCCAATAACCTCTGGATTGGCGTGAAGCGCCGAGACGAAAAGCTGGTGGTTAAAGAACCCCTAGATATTCAAAAACCCCAGCTTGATGCACTGCTGTTTCAACAATTAGTAAGTCAGCTGTCAATCAGCAGCATTCCTCAAAGCTACCAAGTGCAGGGGTATGACTTTATTACCTGCTCCAGTCCGCTGATGGTGCGCCAGATGCCCATCGGGACGCTGTATTTAATCCACGATCTCACTGAAGACCAGACTAAATTTGATCAGCTCACTCGTAGCCTCATTGGGGGCAACCTAACCGCACTCATTTTACTCATTCTGCTCATTGCCTATGAAGCCAGACGGCTGCTGCTACCCCTGCGGCAAGTCAGCCAAATGACCCAGGCTATTTCGGTAGAAGATTTGGGCGAACAGCCCATTACGGTACCTCGCGCCCCTCAAGAAGTGCAGGAGCTGGTCAACACCTTTAATATGCTGCTGCATCGGCTCTCTGAGGCTTGGCAACAGCAGCGTACCGTCGCTGAGCAGCAAAGGCAGTTTGTGAGCAACGTTTCCCATGAGTTGCGTACCCCCCTCACCATCGTGCGGGGTTATTTAGATAGCCTGCGACGACGGGGACAAAACCTAACTGATACTCAGCAAGAAGCGCTCAGCATTGCTTCTTCTGAAACCGACCACACCATTCGGATCTTAAAAGATTTACTCGACCTCGCTCGCGCTGATGATGGCTATATGACCTATCAACCTGAACTATTTGTACTCAACGACATCGTGGCAGACGTCATTAAGCTGGTGGAGCAGGTTAATCATCATACGGTGACGCTAGAGGCATCAGAACTGGTTCCGGTCTATGCTGATCCGCATCGCCTTAAGCAGGTTCTGATCAATTTGGTTGAGAATGCCATCAAGTATGCCAGCGCCAAGTCCCCCATTACCATTCGGCTCGAGCAGCAGCGGCCCTACGCCCTGATTCATGTATGCGATCGCGGCTCTGGCATCGCACTTAAACATCAATCCCGCATTTTTGAGCGATTTTACCGCGTAGATGAATCCCGTCATCGCAGCGGGGGCACCGGACTCGGTTTAGCCCTGGTTAAAACCTTTATCGAGGGGATGGGTGGAACCGTAGCAGTACAATCAGCGCCAAACGAAGGCAGCATCTTCTCCGTTTCACTACCTACATCGCCCAAGAATGCCAATGCCAGTTCGCTTAAAAACACCCAAAAAAGAGAAGATTTAGAGTAAATCTTGACATTGCTTAAGCTAAGTTAACATTTGCCCAGAGTTTTGGTGCATGACTTTTAAAGACTGCGCCATAATGTCCATGAAACCTAGCAAGTCTACAGCCAAAATCTGTAAGAGAGGCTACAATCGTTTACGTCATGGGTAAAGGTAGTTACTGCTCTACTTTATGACTGTTTTTTAAGTAGATGGTGAACACCCTCTAGACTCATTAAATTGTTTAGAGAGCGCTACTTCACATCTGCCCTACTTTTTAGACGATCCGGCTTAATCCAAAGTAAAGCCACACCTTTTTTGACCATATAAACTTCTCCTTTTCACTTACCAGGGAGTATGAGGAATTCGGCATGACCAAAGCTAGTACTGTATTAGAATCTGTCAAAGCACCCCCAAGCGAACTAGAAACGCTGCTGTTGGGCGAAGTTGCGGAGGACGATGCCGAGGACGAAGATTTTCAGCCCGATGATGCCGATACAGAAGATGAAGAAAAGGCTGAAAAAACAAAGGGTGCTGCTCGCAAGCGCGGTGTTGCCAAGAAAAAGCACTACACAGAAGATTCTATTCGGCTCTATCTCCAAGAAATTGGTCGAATCCGCCTTCTTCGCGCCGATGAAGAAATTGAGCTAGCGCGTAAAATTGCGGATCTACTAGAGCTAGAGCGCGTTTATGACGATCTCGTTGAGAAGCTAGACCGCGAACCCCTAGATGCCGAATGGGGCGAAGCCGTTGGCATGACGCTTCACCCGTTCCGTCACCGTCTTCACGTCGGCCGACGCGCTAAAGACAAAATGGTGCAGTCTAACCTAAGACTGGTGGTGTCGATCGCCAAGAAGTATATGAACCGAGGTCTGTCTTTTCAAGATCTCATTCAAGAAGGCAGCTTAGGGCTAATTCGCGCCGCCGAGAAGTTTGACCACGAGAAAGGCTACAAGTTTTCGACCTACGCCACCTGGTGGATTCGTCAGGCCATTACGCGGGCGATCGCCGATCAGTCACGCACCATTCGGCTTCCGGTTCACCTTTACGAAACCATCTCTCGCATTAAAAAGACAACCAAGCTGCTGTCTCAAGAAATGGGTCGCAAACCCACCGAAGAAGAAATCGCCACTCGAATGGAGATGACCATTGAGAAGCTGCGGTTTATTGCAAAATCGGCTCAGCTCCCCATCTCTTTAGAAACTCCCATTGGGAAAGAAGAAGATTCACGCCTCGGCGACTTTATTGAATCCGATGGTGAAACCCCTGAAGATCAGGTTTCTAAAAATCTTTTGCGCGAAGATTTAGAGAGCGTTTTAGACACCCTTAGTCCCCGCGAACGCGACGTACTAAAGCTGCGTTACGGCCTAGATGATGGTCGGATGAAAACCTTAGAAGAAATTGGACAAATCTTTAACGTCACCCGTGAGCGCATCCGTCAAATTGAGGCGAAAGCACTTCGCAAACTGCGCCATCCTAACCGCAACAGCGTCCTCAAAGAATATATTCGCTAAAGTATAGCCGAGCTAAAAATTGCGGACTTAAATTAAACCCCCTCGAAATGCTGTTTCAAAAGCATTTCGAGGGGGTTTAATAACAAAACGATGGAAAAACTTGTGCTCAGAACGCTGAGTGAAAATTAGGATGTGATTTAGACAGATATCTTAAAACTGTAGAGATAAATGATTCGCCCGTGTCTAGAATTCATCAGAGCCGTAGGATAAATTTGATCAGTAACAGCCTAAATGACGCGTCAGTCTATTAGTGAAGGGAAACAAGCCCCATCAAAGCCATTAAAGCAATGTAAAAACGTGAGGTGAGACAGCCATGGCGGCAGACTAAGGAAAACCCTAAATATTTTCAATTGGGTACTCAAAGTCAGTCTCTATAAATATCTTGACCTAACAACGATTCTTAATAGGCGGGGCTTCTGTCTTCTGCTAATTCACGAATGAGAGGCAGACGGCCAGAAATATAGGTATTGAGCTTTTGGGTTTCTTCAGTATTCAAAACGGTTTGCCGCTGAAACTGTCCAATCAGCCACCCCACGAGGGTTGCGTCATCTAAATTCAAGAGTGTGGTGGCCTGAGTGTTTTCGATGAAAGCCCAGAACTGGTGAAGGATGGTTGGTGTCATAGGGAATACTCTTAAGGTTTTCTTTATGTTTCAATCATACTTAATCTATATCTATGTCAGAGAGTCCTGGAGAAAGATGCAACAAAAGTTACAGAAAGCTTAAGTTTCTCTACTTTCGTCTACTAACCTTTACGCAGATTCTCGCTTCCTGTCGGGGTGACGCAGGCTTGGATCGCCCATTCAGTGGGCCATATCGCGGATGAGAGAAAGGCGATCGCCCAAGTAGCGCTGCACCAACTGCATTTCTTCTGTGCTCAGGCGATACTTACTCTGAATTTGTTGAAGGAGCTGCTGGATTAAGTCTGTATCATTTAGCCCAAGCAGAATAGGTGTTTGAGTTTCTTCCACGATAGACCAAAGCTTCCGTAACGTAATTGATTTCATACCAATACCCTGCGCGTAGGGGAAGGTGACAACTGCTTAGAGAGTGCCCTTGATCTTTGAACGCAACTCATTTCTTTACTAAGCAAAACAAACGAGTGGCATATCACTATCACGACGGGGCAACGGTGATACGCCAACTTGATCGAACAATGGAATGTTTTGTTAAGATGCCTGTAGGTTCTATGACCGATTCAGCATGCTGCTCACCGATCAACTGCTGCTTAATTTTCAACGCTGCCATCGACAAGCATTTTTAGAGATGTATGGCGAAAAAAGCGTTCGCGGTTCAGTGAATGACTTTTTGCTAAAGCTAGGGCAGGACAAACAGCGATTTCAGGACAGCCTTACGTTTGACCAGACTATTGCCCAGCCAGAGTATCTCTATCATGACTGGAACGCTGGGAGTCTTGCAACGGTAGATCTCATGCGCCAAGGTGTATCCGTTATCCGGAAGGGCGTTTTGATGAGTCCGAGGGCAGACCAATACAGTTTTGTAAGTACCCCAGATTTGTTGATACGCAGGTCTGGGGTTTCTGTATGGGGGGATTGGCTCTATGTACCTGTAGATGTAAAGCTGAGCAAGCGCCCTAAGCTGGAATATCAAATCCTAAGTGCTTTTGGGGCGGATGTGCTAGCGACAGTGCAACAGGTGCCAGCCGAGGTAGCTTGGCTGTATCTCAAAGATAAGGGTTGGTATGCCATTGATTTGCCCAAGGTAATGCCTCAAATGGAGGCGTTGCGCGATGAGCTATTGCAGATGCTGCTCTATCGTCAAGAGCCAGAAGTCTTTATTGCGCGCAATCGGTGCAGCATGTGCGTTTGGTTTGACCACTGCTATGCGATCGCCCAGTCTCAAAATCACCTTTCGCTTTTGCCCGGCGTTACTCCTACACGCTATCCGGTATTACAAGCGCAAAACCTTGCCACAGCCGAAATTTTAGCCAAAACCGACCCGATTCACCTTCATGCCAAAACGGGTTTAGGCCATGAAATTTCGAGTAAGCTCGTGTCTCAGGCACAGGCATTTGTGTATCAGCAGCCTGTGCTGCTCACCAGCGCGAGAGCCTTTAATAATTTTGATGCGCTGCCCACCGCCGCTGTGGAGCTGTACTTTGATATTGAAGCAGAGCCAGGGCTTGACTTGGTGTATCTCCACGGCGTTTTGATGGTAGACCGTCAGCAGAACCACCAGCAGTTTTATCCGTTTTTAGCCAAACAGCCCGATGAAGAAATGCAGGCTTGGCAAGACTTAGTGGCTTTATTTCAGCGTTACCCCGATGCACCTATTTTTCATTTTTGTGCCTACGAAGTTCAAACCGTCACGCGACTGGCAAGGCTTTATGGCGCACCCGAGGGGTTTATACAGTCAATGCTGCCCCGCTTTTTTGACCTGCATGAATGGGTGACTCGCACGGCAGTCTTACCCATTGAAAGCTATACCCTAAAGCTGATTGCGCGATGGCTAGGGTTTGAATGGCGCAACAGTGCCGCTAACGGCGCTCAGGCGATCTGCTGGTACAGTGAATGGCTAGAGACAGGCAATGAAACGCTCTTAACCGACATTGTGCTCTACAACGAAGATGACTGTCGCGCCACTTACCACGTTAAAGAATGGCTCACTGAATTTCTGGGACAGCAGACAGCATTAGATTTGCAGCCATTAGCCAGCGGCTTTTAGCGATTTGTATCGCTTACCTGCATCACTATAGAATCAACGAGCAGAAAGGTTTAGCAATAGAGATTCATGGGTGCAGGACTGCATAATATTCGCATTGTTTTGGTAGAGCCTGCCGGACCGCTAAATGTAGGTTCTGTCGCCCGCGTGATGAAAAACATGGGATTGCGGCACCTCGTTTTAGTGAACCCTCACTGTGACCCGTTGGGTGCTGAGGCGCGACAGATGGCGGTTCATGCGGCAGATATCTTAGAGGCGGCTCAGCAAGTTGCGACGCTGCCTTTGGCGCTAGAAGGGTGCTTTAGGGCGATCGCCACTACTGCCAGACCCCGCGATGTTGTCTCGACTGTGCCCCTAGAGCAGCCGCGACAGGCACTGCCTTGGCTTCTAGACCTGCCATCAGCGCTCATCTTTGGCCCAGAAGATCGGGGGCTGTCCAATGCCGAGCTGAACTACGCCCAGCGGTTTGTGAGCATTCCTAGTTCGGCGGAGTATGCGTCGCTGAACTTGGCGCAGGCCGTTGCGGTGTGCTGCTATGAGCTGTACCAAAGTGTCCAAGCCCCCTGTGTTTTGCCGCCACAACGGCCTATCGTGCAGGAAGATCTAGATCTTGCGCCCATGGATGCCATTAACCAGTACGTAGCGCATCTAGAGAACGTCTTGCTCAACATTGGCTACCTTCACCCTCATACTGCGGCTAGCCGGATGCAGAAATTTCGACAAATGGCACTGCGATCGCAGTTGTCTCAACTAGAATTGGCGATGCTGCGGGGCATCTTACGCCAAGTTGAGTGGGCAGCCCATCAGAAAACTGCCCCAGAACTCGGAAAAACCGACTGAACAAAAGCTACGATAGGGTGTGGCAAGCCCGTCACGCATTTTTCAAAAACGATAGGTTCAAATGACTCGGAGCAAACTGTCAGATCTCGAAAAGCAAGAAATTGTCTCCTGCTTCGAGCAACAGCAGGAGACAATCCTGGGTTTAGCAGAGCGCTATCAGGTGAGTTCTTCGACCATCCGGCGCTTACTGAAGCAGGCTGCTTCAGAACTTCCTGCGGCAGAGAGGCTAGAGAGCAGCCAGGTTGCTGCTGCTCTGCCGTTTCCTCTCCCTGATGGGGTCTTAGAGTCACTCTCTCTAGAAAAAGATGCTCCCCCACAGCCCGCTCCCGAAAAGGTTATCGTCTTAGATAAAAAACCTAAACTTATTCTTAAGCCCTCCCTTCCAGTGGCTCCAGCACCGTTACAACATGATGTAGAGCCTTCCCCTGCCGCTGCTGTAACCGAAGCCATAACTGAAGTCGCAACACCTCGGTCGATTGCACCCCCAACCCTACGACCCGTTAGAGAAGAGCTTCAAGAGCATCAGGATGTAGTCGGCAGTCATCGCTGGAGCAGTAATTCTCTAGAAGACAATTTAAATAAGATTGCCGCACTTCGTGCCCAAGAAGCTTCTGGAGAGGGACTTGAGGCAAGCGTTAATTCTGCCGCTGCACCCCCGCTGCTTCGCACAGTCACGCCACCCCAAGATGAAATGAGCGCCATCTTAGAAGACTTGGGGGCTAACTTAACGTCTTCATTTACGATCGCCGCTACGTCCGACGACGAAGAAAGCGGCGAAGATGATGACGATGAATTTGACGAAGAGGACTATGATTCGGAAGAAGATGACTCCGAAGACTTTGCTGCAGCCGACTCAGCCATGCAGATCCAGTCAGAAGTGCTGCTGGAAGTAATGCCCTTTGCCCAGGCCGTGTTGCCCAAAATTTGCTATATCGTAGTAGACCGTACAGCCGAGCTTGTGACTCGACCACTTAAGGATTTTGGAGAGCTAGGTCAGATTCCGACCCATGAAGGCCAGTCCTGCACGCTGCCCGTCTTTGACAATCATCGAATTGCCCGCCGCTTTTCCCATCGCACCCAGAGAATTATTAAAGTCCCCAACGGAAATATGTTGAGGTCTGCCTGCACACAGCTCTCTGCCAAAGGAATTACGCGGCTTCTGATTAATGGTCAGATCTATGCGCTATAGCCAACCGTACTTCAAAAAATTTGTTGTAGGGATAGAGCACAAACTAAAACGGGTAAACTATGATTGCTAAGTGCTGTTTCTATGGTTTTTGCCTTAGCTAAGCCTCTATACGACTCGCTCTCCGTATTATTAGAGATTATAAGTGCCTATGAAAGCCATGATTTTAGCGGCGGGGAAGGGGACTCGCGTTCGTCCCATTACTTACACAACTCCCAAGCCCATGATTCCCATTCTTCAAAAACCTGTTATGGAATTTTTGGTGGAATTACTGAGGAATCACGGATTTAATCAAATCATGGTCAATGTCAGCCACTTGGCTGAAGAAATTGAAAACTACTTTCGAGATGGACAGCGCTTTGGTGTAGAGATTGCCTACTCCTTTGAAGGCCGTGTTGAAAATGGTCAGCTTGTGGGAGATGCCATTGGCTCAGCCGGTGGGATGCGGCGGATTCAGGATTTTTCGCCCTTTTTTGATGATACCTTTGTGGTGCTGTGCGGAGATGCTCTGATTGATCTAGACCTAACGGCAGCCCTGAAGTGGCACCGTGAAAAAGGAGCGATCGCCACGGTCGTCATGAAGACCGTTGACCCCAGCGAAGTCTCTAGCTACGGCGTAGTGGTCACGGATGACGAAGGCCGAATTCAGGCATTCCAGGAAAAGCCTTCGGTGGAAGAGGCGCTTAGCAACAACATTAATACGGGAATCTACATTTTTGAACCAGAGGTGCTGAACTACATTCCCTCTGGGTGCATGTTCGATATTGGGAGCGATCTATTTCCTAAACTCGTTGAAATGGGGGCACCCTTTTACGCCATTCCGATGGAGTTTCAATGGGTAGACATTGGTCGGGTGCCTGACTACTGGCACGCCATTCGTAGCGTGCTGTCGGGCGAAGTCAAAAATGTTTCTATTCCAGGTCGAGAGGTTTCCCCTGGCATTTTTACAGGCTTAAACGTCTCGGTGAATTGGGATAAGGTAGACATTCAAGGCCCTGTCTACATTGGCGGCATGACCCGCATTGAGGATGGGGCTAAGATTATTGGCCCTTCGATGATTGGCCCCAACTGCTATATCTGCGGTGGCGCAACAGTAGACAACAGCGTCATTTTTGAGTATTCCCGACTGGGTGCCAATGTGCGCCTAGTAGATAAGCTGGTGTTTGGTCGCTACTGCGTAGACAAAACGGGTGCGGCTATTGACGTTCGCGCTGCGGCGCTAGATTGGCTCATTACAGATGCTCGCCAAGATGGGTGGAATAGTTTAGAAGTTCCGCTTGAGGAAATGGCAGAATTAATCGAAAGTTCGGCCGTTTAAGTTGGGCGCTCAGGTCAATTTATAGATTGATCTGATTTATTAGTCTGGGAGTGCTGCCCCTGTGGTGGGGTCGCTAATGAAGAGGCCAAGGGTGAGCGATCGCATTACCTCATCCCACACAGGCACCAGCTTTTCAGCTTCATCGACCCAAAAGTCAAAGGTAATCAGACACTGGACGTTAGAGCCTAGGCCAACACAAATTCGTGAGAATGCCTCTCGATGTTCTTCAGGATCCATAAATTTGATTTCAATCCAAACAATGCGTGCCGTTTGCCGATTGACCGTGACCACTTCCCCGACTTCAGTTAAGTCACGCTCATCCTCTTCGGCAATCTTTTTAAGGGTGCGCTTGAGGGGGAATAGGCCCCAGTCTGAGGGGGGCAGTAGGTTAAAAGAAACTTCGAGACGGCAGTTATCGTTGGGCGGAGACGCGTCTAAAAATCGAAAAGACTTTTCATCTGGTTCAAATACCCAGTCCTGCGGCACGTCAAAACGCACTGCGCCGCGACCTGCAACAAAAACTTTATAGCCCGGATTAGAGTGCCACCGATGATTGGGACTAAGTTCCAGGGTTTCTTTGATCCACTTCAGACCATTGCTGCTTTTTTTACGCTTTGCCATGAAACTTTAGGTTGTGATCGCGGCTTCTGTACCTAATATCGTAAAGCATTTGTCAGAGTCAGGAACTTTTGTAAGCGCTCAAGACTCATAGAGCTATAAGCAAAAAGTAACGTGTTCCTGAATAATTTTGGTATTTGACACGTTGCAGGGCTGAGTTTAAGTTCTCGCTCTTAGCTTTTTAGATCTGATAAAAAAGATTGAAGTAGGTGAATTTATACCTGCTGCTCAAACTTAATTTCAGCATCTTCTATCTTTCAAATTAACGCTCATTATTTAAGGAGACCCTTTATGAATTCTCTAAAGGCATTTTTTACTGCGGCTTTTTTAACAGCAACTGCGATAAGTCCTGCTTTGGCGCAGAGTAAAGTTGAAATTTTGGGTGCAAGCTATGGCGGAAGCGGCTGCCCCGAAAACTCCGCTAGCGTCAACGTTAGCCCTGACGGACAAGAGTTGAGTATTTTGTTTGATAAATTTATGGCATTGGGCAATAGTCAGACACAGAGTCGTAAAAGCTGCAATTTAAGTATTCCGATTAAAGTGCCTCAAGGCTTTCAAATTTCGCTTTATGATGCAGATTATCGTGGCTATGTTGCACCTGCAACAACGGGAAATCTCCGAGCAGAATACTTTTTTGCAGGCAATCGCGGCCCCGTTTTTTCCCGCACGTTTCGGGGAGAAAAAGACTATAACGTCCGCGATAGTTTAGTGACGGTAGCCGATGTTTGGTCTGCCTGTGGCGATAGCGTCAATATGCGCGTCAATGCATCAATGTCAGCCCGTGGTGCTGGGATGGCGACGGTAGATTCTTTTGATTTGGCTAACCGTGGATTGGTCTATCACATCAAGTATCGCAACTGTCGGTAGTGACCTTGAGAGGTTGAGGGGTGGTGGCTAGCTGTGCGATCGCCCTTGGCATCAGAATGTAGAAAACCTAGTCTAAAGCTGAAATCCCCTTGGAAAGTAGGCCAGAACTTGGCAGAATAGGTGAGAGCTACAGGCACAATGTCCCGAACGGTCTCTCATCCCAACTGCTATGACGCATTCTGATCCCCCTCTCTCTCCTGAAGACCCAACCGCAGTCTCTGTGCCAGCCCCCCTTGACACGACCGAAGATCAGGGCGGCAGCACAACCCGTCAACTTTTGGGCATGAAAGGTGCAAAGGCTGGCGAAACCAATATCTGGAAAATTCGCCTTCAGCTCATGAAGCCCATCACCTGGATTCCGCTGATTTGGGGGGTGGTGTGCGGTGCGGCTTCTTCGGGACACTACACTTGGAGCTTAGAAAATACGCTGATTTCAGCGGCCTGTATGCTCATGTCTGGGCCGCTGTTGGCGGGCTACACCCAAACCATTAACGAGTATTACGACCGCGAGATTGATGCGGTCAATGAACCCTATCGCCCCATTCCGTCTGGGGCGATTCCCTTACCTCAGGTGATTATTCAAATTTGGGTACTGCTCATTGCCGGATTAGGGGTTGCCTACGCCCTCGATCTCTGGGCAGGCCATGAATTCCCGATTTTGCTGGCGCTAGCGGCCTTTGGTTCGTTTATTTCCTACATTTACTCGGCACCACCCCTAAAGCTTAAGCAAAATGGCTGGGCGGGTAGCTATGCCCTGGGCGCAAGCTATATTGCGCTGCCGTGGTGGGCAGGGCAGGCTCTCTTTGGTACCTTGACTCCAACCATTGTGGTGCTGACGCTGTTTTATAGCTTGGCTGGTCTGGGCATTGCCATTGTAAATGACTTCAAAAGCGTAGAGGGCGATCGCCAGTTTGGCCTTCAGTCGATGCCCGTGATGTTTGGGGTGCAAAAAGCAGCCTGGATTTGCGTTTTGATGATTGACATCTTTCAGGCAGGCATGGGCGCTTACTTGATCTATATCCACGAAAATTTGTACGCCACCATTCTGCTGCTGTTTATCATTCCGCAGATTACGTTTCAGGATATGTACTTTCTGCGAGATCCCCTCAAAAATGACGTGAAGTATCAGGCCAGCGCTCAGCCCTTTTTGGTCTTGGGGATGCTGGTGACAGGATTGGCCTTAGGCCACCATGTGGGCGTATAGATGAGCCATCCTTTTAGATTTGAATGTCAAACCTGCTGCACCCACACCAAAGCACGCGCAGGGGTATTTCATACGCCCCACGGCATTGTAGAAACGCCGCGCTTTATGCCCGTGGGCACCCTGGCAAACGTTAAAACCGTTACCCCCGCTCAACTTGCTGAAACTGGGGCGCAGATGGTGCTGGCCAATACCTATCATCTGCACCTTCAGCCTGGGGAAGGGATTGTGCAGAAAGCAGGTGGTCTGCACAAATTCATGAACTGGCAAGGCCCCATCTTGACCGACTCCGGTGGGTTTCAGGTTTTTAGCCTCAGCGAACTACGCGAAATCAATGATGAGGGTGTTACCTTTCGATCGCCGCGAGATGGTCACTTCATCCACCTTACGCCTGAAAAATCCATCGAAATCCAGAATGCGCTGGGTGCCGATGTCATCATGGCCTTTGATGAATGTGCGCCTTACCCCGCCAGCCGTGATGTAGTTGAAACGGCGTTACACCGCACAACTCACTGGCTAGAACGCTGTATTAAAGCGCATCAGCGCCCTGACCAGGCGCTCTTTGGCATTGTCCAAGGTGGGGTGTACTTAGACCTGCGGCAACTCTCTGCGCGATCGCTCATTGAGTTTGACCTTCCTGGGTATGCGATTGGCGGGGTTAGCGTAGGTGAACCGCCAGAGCTAATCCAAAAAATTGTGGAGGCCACCACGCCGCTGCTGCCCCTCAACAAGCCGCGCTACTTGATGGGCGTGGGGACATACCGAGAAATGGTGCAGGCGATCGCCGCTGGGATAGATCTCTTTGACTGCGTGATTCCGACACGACTGGCGCGTCATGCCAATGCTCTGGTGGGTGGTGAGCGCTGGAATTTGCGCAACCAAAAATTCAGAGAAGACTTTACGCCCCTTGATACAACCTGCCCCTGCTATACCTGCCAAAGTTTTACGAGGGCATATCTGAGTCATCTGCTGCGATCGCGGGAGCTGCTGGGCTATACCCTCCTGAGCATCCACAACATTACTGAACTGGTGCGCTTTACTCAACGCATTAGATCTGCCATTCAAACAGGCACGTTCGTTGAGCAGTTTGGTCACTGGCTGAATTAATGCGCGCTCTTTAAGAACGGACTAGCGGGTTCCAGATGTCTGGAGAAATCGGTTTGTCTGACATCAGCGTCAGAATGTTGATTAAAAATGTATCCGTTGAAATATTATCAGATACTTTTTCCTCGGCATACCAGTCCTGAAAAAACTTTTCTGCCACGGGGAAGAGTGCTGTAATGTCTATTTTCCAGGCCTTTTGCTCTTTTGAAAACACAAAGCGGGGCACATCTGGTGTGGCATAGGCTTTCCCTCTCACCACTAAAACGGCCTCACCGCGATCGCCCTTAACCGTCACGGTGCCAATGGTGGTTTCTCTTAGGCCACTTTCCCCAATCCAACCTTCGCGAATCGCAAGACTAATCACGTCTTTGTCAGACATGGGCAGCAGCGCCTTTAGCCCAACGCGATGTCGCAGAATAAGCACGAGATACTGGTCTGTCAGAGAACGCGATCGCACGGTAGCCCCATCTCCTCGTAGGGCTAAATCACGCATTTTGCCATAGTGGGCGAGGGTGGTCGTGCTAACCTGCTCAACGGCGCGATCGCCCTCCTTCTCTAGCAAAGCCTGTTTGTAGGCAACAAAGCAGCGCTGAATGGCCTGACGGTCAGAAGGTGGTAGTGGCTTTAAAGACGTGGCGGGGGCTTGAGCAATTGCAGGCAGAGCTGAGAAACTGGGCACGCTAATAGGGGCTATGCCTCCAATGTTTAGGCCGATTAACGCAGAAGCAGTCCAGATTAAAGTCATAGAGGTAGATGGGGCGTTAGAGATAATTTTAAACAGCTTGGGTTAGTAGGCAGGGGCGTTACCAGGTTTCCACTTGATATTGCAGCCAATACTGGGCTTTTGATCTGTGTCGATGGGTCTCCCCACTAAGGCTGCATCAATCGCTGCTCGTAGATCTGCTCCCGTAACGGGCTTTTCATTACCAGGGCGACTGTCATCCAACTGACCGCGATACACAAGGCGGCAGCCTGCATCAAACAAAAAGAAGTCTGGGGTACAGGCCGCTTGGTAAGACTGCGCGACGGCCTGGGTTTCATCGTACAGAATGGGGTAGTTCAGGCTCAGATCTTGAGCCATTGTCTTGAGATGATCTGGAGAATCCTGGGGATAGTTGCTCACATCATTGGCGCTGATTGCGATAATGCCTAAACCTTGAGGAACGTAGTCATGACCTAAACGCGCCAGCTCATCTTTGACATGTATCACGAAAGGGCAATGCTGACAGATAAACATCACCAATAGCGCCTTAGCCCCTGCAACCTTACTCAGAGAGGTAAGTTCGCCTGTCACTACATTGGGTAACTCAAAGTCTGGCGCTATGCTCCCCAGCGGCAGCATAGTAGATTCAGTGCGAGCCATAACAACAACACCTCAAACGTAAGTCTTCTCTGAATATATAGCGACGCGCAACATCACCGAATCATTTGCGCCATTGCCGTTTGCAAATCTTCTGTGAGCTGCTGCACTGCAACCCTAGCACTGCGACGATTTTCTTGATAATGAGGCAATCGCTGTGACACAGACAGGGGTTCCCCTACTGTTAACCGCAGCCTTTTAGCCCCTAGGTTAGGCGTTTGTCCCTGCTTTTTGCCCTCTAGCCAAGCGGTAATGCGCCACAAAATAATCAGCATTTCGGCAAAGCGGTCGGCGCTGGGTTTTTGAATGATGTAATTGCCTGTAATAACCGTTAGTCGCTCAGCTAAACGCATATGCCATAGTGCCAAACTGGCATCTTCTGCCATCCAGTCCGCCATCCCGCGCTCAATGGGACTGAGGTGCACCACATCTTCTCGAAAAATCCGATCCCACCCTGCCTGCTCTAGACGACGACAGCGATCCATACAGTTACCCTGCGGCTTAACGCCTAGGCGCTCTTCTGCCACCTTGAGCGCGGCCTCTAAATAAATTTGGAGACGTGCTGTTACATGCTCATTGCGCTCAAGTCCATCTTTAGGCACAGCAGCAGCAGGGCAAACTTCTTGATAAAAGCGCCTATAGAAACCTTCCATGAGGTTCAATAAATGTTCTCCCAACCCTAGAAGCCTGCCGTAAAGTGCGTCAGCTTTCGGATCGTCGATGAGTCCAGCAGGGTAGCTTTGCTGCGTAAAGCCGCACGATCGCTCAATGTCGCCCATGAGTGCCTCAAGTTTTTCCCAGGGTGCTTCAACATAGCTGTACTGAATCCCGATGGGTACAATGAGCGTCTCTTCTGTGCGTCCAGCCTTGTGGATATCTTCTGCGCACCAAAACCCTAATTGCGCTGCACCTGGCTCTAAAGCATTCATGCGTTCGTTATGGTCGTTGGTGCCGCCTTCTGGGGCAACAGAGAGGGGAAAGATGCTGTTCACCAATAAATCACGGGCAGACTTAAGTCCCTGACGGTCAGCTTTGCCTCGTAAGATGGGAGTACCCCCTAGGCGTGGAAATAGCCAATTGACAAAGGTCCCTGCCCATAGAGAAATACCTCTGTCATAAATAAAGTGGCTATGAACAGGCTTTTTAAGCTTAATTCCAGCGCGCCGCGCAGCTTTAGGGGCAAGGCACCATAGCAGATAGGCCATTGCAAAGGGATCATCTGTGGTGGGATGGCGGAAGGTGAATAGCAGTCGCACCCGCCCATCCTGAAACTGTCGATAGAGCCGGACTAACTGCTCTAGATTATCGGTCTGAATGTCGGTAAGGTGGAGTTTGTAGCGCATCCAAAGAGGTAGCACCATCCGATTGGCAGCCAAAACTCTAAGGTTGAGGGCAGGGGGCAAAAACTCTAGCGGCGGTTGGACTTGGCGAATCGCGTTAGGCAAGCGCTGGCTCCTTTCTCCCCAAATGATGATGCGTTTCTTTCTGATAATTGCGTATATTGACAGTCATAGATCGTTCAACTGGGACACTTACTGAGTTGGACGATAGCGAATGGAACGGTTTCAAAAGGGCTAACTTTTATTGTGGAAATGCAAAGTTCTGAGGTCAAAGATTTTGCTTCTGTACATCAACGCCCTCTAACCACAGTGGTATTGGCAATGAGTGCGGATGGCAAAATTGCGGATGTGGGGCGATCGCACCCTACCTTTGGTTCAAAACATGACTTCGACCATCTAGAGCAGCAGGTAGCGTTAGCTGATGCGGTGTTGTTTGGGTCTACCACGCTGAAGGCAGGGGGAACCGCCATGCGAGTCATCACTCCAGAACGAATCGCAAAAAGGGTCAAAAGCGGCAAACCAGAGCAGCCCATTCAAATTGTGTGTACCCGGACGGGAGATATTGACCCAACGCTAAAATTTTTCCAGCAGCCGATCCCTCGCTATTTACTAACGACTACAGAAGGCGCTGAGCGCTGGCAAGATCAGGCTGGGTTTGATCGGGTGCTTTCGGCGCAGGCGCATCAAATTAACTGGCACCATGCTCTTGCTGAACTTTACCAGAGTGGAATTGAGAGTGTTGCGGTTTTAGGCGGAGGTGAAATAGTGGCTGCGCTGCTAGAGGCTGACTTGATTGATGAACTGCATTTGACAGTGTGTCCCTTTTTACTCGGCGGGAAAGATGCGCCTACCCCTGTGGCGGGAGCTGGTTTTCTTCAAGAGCAGGCACCTCATTTATCACTCATCAGCGTTAAGCAAATTGAGGGTGAGCTATTTCTACATTACCAAGTGCTGCATCAACCTGAACAATGCGTCGAACCTGAACAGAACACGACGCAATAAGGATTCAGGCAACAATTTTTACGACTATTGTGCTACTTAATCCCAGTATTAGGGCAAATCTACTAAAAAAGCTCTCTTACCGGAAAGCAAGAGAGCTTTAAAGTCAATCAAGGAACAAGGAACGCTGAGGAGTTGTAAACTTCAAACTAAGCTTAAAAACAAGCTCCCCTGACTCGGCCACCATCTACACCACAGATAGCCTGCATCAAGGCACCGATGTTCCCTGCCCCATAATTGATGCCGTTAAATACATAACTGGCATTTGGGAATTGAGCATTTTGACCGAAACGAGAGGCTCCATTCCTTTTAACATCGTCTCCCGTCCACCAGCTTGTGACACCTACAACCCAGTTTCTGCCTCCCGTCCCCAAAGTTCCTCCGGATTGGACTGGAACAGTGCCAAAATTCACTAACCAGGGTCCACCACTTGATCCTGGAGACATGTTGCCGCCCCTAATCCATTGGTAAGGGTTACCATCGGCACCAGAGCCGGTGGGGGTTGCCAAGCTGTCAAAACGTTGCATCTGCTGTCCAGAATCGTAATTACCAGGGTAGCCCAATGAAGTCATCTCTTGTCGACCATTGGGAGTAACGCTAGATGCGTTGTAGTTCCATCCATATCCATAGGTAAAAACGGGAGCATATGCATACGGGTAGACCAGCGCACCAAGGCTATTCCGCTTTTGTAGCTCAATCACTGCAACATCGTTGTTGGTGACAACACCCGTTCCGGTATCTGGATCGGTACCATTAAGGTAGGCTGTCGCCAATCGAGATCCAGACCAGTACCAAGATCCGTAGGGACCGCTTGTGAGGGTGTTACCGAAGTTGGCTGGAATAAATCGAACGTGTTTGGCAAGACTCGCAGCCCCCCCCCCAAAACTTGCAATGCAGTGCGCGGCAGTAACAATAACCCCCGGCCCAATCAAGGAAGCGGAGCAGGAAAAATCGTATGTTTCCCTTGTCTGAAATCCCATCCAAAGTCGACCACTGGCAACATAGGGGTAGCCGCTTACAGGCTGATTAGATGCTCCTGTAGTGAGGTTTGCCACCCTGGCATGGGTGAAGTGCAGAGCTGCGGTGCCGTAGGTGCGTGTACCTGCACCGGTAGGGGTTTCAATCTTTGAGGAACTACCCTTAGTGGTTGGCGCAACCCGACCGCCAGCTTGACCCGTAGTGGAGGATTGGGTGCTAAGTAGCCTCTGCACCTCGCGTTCAGAAACCTTCCCCATTCGGCTTTGATTACCCGAAATTGTCCCTACACCAGCGCTTGCACGCGGGGCAGTTGGCCCTCCAGAAGTTGTTCCTGCACCTGGAGTATTAGCCGTTTGAGCAAGAGCCGAAAAGGAGAAAAGTGAAAGTCCAGCAAAACTAGCCAATATCACTAATGGCAAATAATCTCTTTTCATAGTTTTTAATGAAGTCAAATTCAATTTATAACTAATATAAGATTAAAAACTCACGATAGGCAATTAAATTTCTGAAAGCTTTGTATGCTTTTATACCAAAGCAATTAAAATAGGGTAAAAGCCTTGTTAAAAAACGTTTCAAGCACTTTACTAGGTATTAGGTAAGTTAAAATAACTTAATAATATAAATTATTGTATTAAGCTCTTAAATAAATATATGCCTAAATTCTTAATTTAGAAGGTTCCTGGTGGAGTGCGCTCCAAAAAAGATCACTATCATGAGCTGCCGATAGACTTATAAGTCTATCGGCAGCTGGTTCAAGCCAAGACAATTCGACAGATTTAGCAGAAAGTTGAAGCGACTGCGATAGCATCAATGGTCAACCTGATAGATATTCTTGAGCTGATTGTTGACCCAAGGCTACGGTTGACGGGCGCATAATGGAAGCCTGGAAATATCAATCGGATGCTGGCGCTCAGGTATCTTTACATCAGGGGTTTTCTCAACTCCTCTTGAGTCAATGCTTTTGCCAAAGTGAGATGCTCTCCATAAAGTGGGCAAGCGCAACACCCAAAGAATTAAGCACAAACTTTTAGCTTTCCGTACACGGATTAAGCGATTGGCCCAAGAAACTATAGCGGTTACTGAACTCGTAAAGTACGAGAGAAATCCTGAAAGCTTTATATTGAGAGACTTTCAGATTTGAATCTGTACTACACCAGGGACGGAGCCGCTATAAATGGTTTCCAAATCTATGGGACTTACGCAAAAAGAGGTTTAAGACTTCACTCATGCGCTACATATAGCGTTTGGACTATCCCGAAATACACTACTACGCTAGGCTTTGCGTAAGCCCTAATCTATTGCGATGCATGATTTTATGACTGAATTATTCATTAATCGCTCTGGGTTTGGTTGTGAGGTTTGATTAAAATCAAACGGATCTAGAACATAACTGCATCCTATCTAATCCTGTACGTCCTTAAATATTGCCTCTTGCAAACTTTGTAAAGAATTGCATACGTACAAACAAAACTTTCCATATATGACATATCTTTTTGTTAGGAAGTTGATTGCAAGTTAACAAAGCTAAGTAGTTGACCTATGTAATTTAAGGGTATCAACTTAAAGCGGGACAGCTTATATAGCCTGGGTTTGAGCCTTTCAGTCTCTGATGCTTACACTCCGGTAATTTAGCTAGAAGCAGGATGTTCTAAAATGTCCCGCTTTACGCTGCATCCCTAATCTAAAACAAGTTAACCTATTTAGTTTTTGATATATTTGTTTTCGGCATAGCCAAGAAATATTTGTTTCGACCTTATTACTCTAGTGTCGAAGCAATCTTTATTTCACGGTTATTTTATTGAATTCCTTTTTGAAAAGCTGTGTGAGTCCCCATTTCATCAAAGGTTTCCTAAACCTTTGATGTCAAAATGTGTACATATTAATCTGAGGATTTTTAAGATGAATATCAAACATATTGCTCTGTTTTCTTTAGCCCCAGTCCTTTTCTCCGCGGCAGTGGCAACAGCTCAAACAAAGACCATTCCTCGTCAGGGTATTACCAACACACCTGCATCAACGAGTCGTGTAAAACCTGCCCCTGGCGTAGCCCCATCGATAGGGGTAGGTACCGGCGAAGTAAAACTTAATGCGGCTGCACTATGTTTTACTTGTGGGGGTAACTGGCCTATATTTGCTGGCGTCATACCCACTCCATCCGCAGCTTCCGAATACGGTAGTGGATGTAGTGGCTCCATTAGTACCAGTGCAAATGATAGAACTCCCTTCCTCTGCACCAAATAGTTCGCCAACTATGTAAGGCATTAATCTAAGTCAATAGCCCGGACAGTTTTCTGAAGAGAGGCTGAAATCCTTGATTCCTTGTTAGCTGTTCCATGCCAGAATAGGCTTGAAACTTTATTCTGACGCTGACTTGCAGAAACTGTCTGGGCTATTTCTAAGTAAGGTTATATAGATGAGCTGAATCTCTAGAGACAAAGAATTTCTCAATAAAATATCTTTCTTTTTACTTAAAGTAGAAGTGCTCAATCTCTATTTCAGAATCAGGTTGAGTCTCTATAGAAATTCTCTCGATGCCATTCAATGATTTTTCTGAATGATATGTTGAGGTTGTCAGCGTAAATTATTTTTTTGTAATAGTAGGTTTATCTAAGCACGTGGGATGTATCTTATTGAAGTTATGCCGTCCATTTTTCCTTTCTTTTCTAATCTTTGAAGTGATAGGTACCATTGTGCTAAGTTGGGCTGTGCCCAGTCAAGCGGAAACACCAGACTTAGAGCAACAGGTTTTACAAATTATTCGAAAGAACCCTGAAGCGGTCATCGAATCTATTCAAACTTACCAACGTCAGAAATCAGAACAACAGCAGAAGGCAAGACAGGAATTTTTACAGAAAATGAGGGCGAATGCCCAAGCCGTGATTGGGCATTCGCCTGTTAGAGGCTCTGTGCGCAGCAAAATTGTACTTGTAGAATTTTCTGACTTTCAATGTCCATACTGTGCAACAGCCCTAGAACCCATAAAAAAGTTTATGGAAAATCATCAGAAAGATGTTGCATTAGTTTATAAGCACTTACCGCTCACCGCAGTTCATTCTGAAGCAATGCCTGCAGCTAAAGCAGCCTGGGCAGCAGGTCAACAAGGAAAATTCTGGGAGTACCACGATGCACTATTTGCAAAACAGGAGCAACTAGGAGAGAAGTTGTATGTGGCGATCGCCCAAGAGTTGAGCCTGAGTCTTGATCAGTTCAACCAAGATCGACAAGGAACATCAGCGGAGGCTGCTATTAGGAAAGATATTGCTTTAGCAGAAGAGATCGGAGTTTCAGGAACGCCCTTCTTGATCATGAATGGAGAAATGTTGATGGGCAAGGTTCAAATCGAAAGCCTAGAGAACTTATTAGGAGTAGTCGTCAATCGCAATAATACGTCTCTAAAGTAGTAAAGGGCAGAGGGGTTGGGGGTGAGGGTCAAAGGTTGCTGGTTCTGAGTTAGTTTATGTTTGGTAAGATAGCGTTGCAGGTAAGTTTAAAGAACAGTCCTGGATAAAAGCGCAAAGCCCGAAGCATATCAGGGAACAAAACATTTCGTCTGTCAATGCCACGGAATCTTGAGTATTCAGTACGTGTCGAAGATATTGCAAGATATCGTGCCTATCTCGACGGACCCATTAAGAAGCATCCTAAATTTTTTACAGCCGAGATTAGGCGAGGATAATACTTTCACAGATTGGTCGACTCAGACAAACGGCACCTACGCACCCGCCAGATCTAGCTCAAAAGTAGTTGCTAAGCTTAACAACTGCGTCAGTTACTATGCTGGCAAGCGCAAAATTCCAATCTATCTGGGAGAAATTGTACCCTCTTCGCCAAGACTTTCGCGAATCTGAATTCCTGTTTCCACTAATCTCTTAGGAATAATAATTGGGGTGGCTAATGTCAAAATATAGACAGAACCTTGCGCAATATTAACAAAAGCGGGCGGCAGCCTACTGACCGGCTGAGTAGCACCAAATCCGATTGCCAAACCTAAACCTAGTAAGTCAAACTTACTAATACTAGAATTATTACTGTCTCCCCCGAAAGATTGTGTGAACTGCCAAGTTTGTGCACTCCCAATTATATTATTAAGACGGCTAGGGTTAGCGTTAGTATAGAAGGCACTAACATCCTCTGACCTATGTTGAGCTGGGACTAAAATTCCCTCTGAATGAAGGGGAATTACACGCCCACCCACCACAACCGCAGTTACCTCAATCAAATCTCCACCCTTTATGGATTTAAGCCGAGCCAACACCAGAGATTTAGCAGGTGCTACAACTTGTCCATCCGTGTCTACGATTGGCTGTAAAAGCGGAAGCGTGATGGGAATATTATGCTTCCGCTTTGGATCTAGAGTTATTTCCGCTGGAAATGAAACGATAATAGCTGAAGATTGAGGAATAGTTACAACTTCCTTTTCGCTAGCCGTCGGCCCGGGCAATGCGCCAGCGCTGGGTTTATCAGGCACTTCTTCTGCAGCGGCGGGGGGCACTTCTGGGGGGGCAGGGGCAGCAGGACTCTCTTTCTTTAGAGGCACCTGTGCCACATTAGGGTGTGGACGGCTTCCAATAGATAGCTTATTGTTAATAGTCTCAGAAGCTCTGCTCGCCTTAGCCTGAGACAATAGTGCAGCACCAACCAACACAACCGTGGCAAGAAGTGGTAAAAGGTTTATATAAAAGAATGAGTTGCGCCATTTAATTGAAGTTACAGGAAGCATTGTGCACCTAGAGAGTCTTTATCCAAGATTTTTGTTTCCGTATTATCTTTGTTATCAGGTCACTAAAGATTGAAGGATATAATTGCAACAAAATTTAAACTAATTTATAAGTCGATTGAGAAAGGTGCTTTATCCAGTCTATCATCTTGGTCTATCACGTTTAACTGAGTCCAGCCTAAAGCTCTAGGAATATTTTTTGAAATTTTTAAATTATATACTCTGAAACTCTTTAAGGTATTAAATTTTTAGCTTTGAGATACTTCCTGCTTAGCTTGAGCTAAGTAAGTTAATTAAAGAATATAATATTTGGATTTTAGTAAATAGTAAGGAAAAGCAGTCAGCTATGGAAGATTGACCACTTAATGATGGAAGCTAAAAGTTTGTAAACCTACTAGTCTCCACAATGACCAGTTTACAGAATCTTGGGAACTTTCGCCATCGCACCTACCTATTATTAGGAAACGGAAGAGATGCCCTGTTCGACTTAATGGATGCAGTGTTAACAACTCGGAGTGTTGCGTCCTTTGTGGAACTATCGCTTAAGTCAAGCCTGGAAACAGTACCTGCGCCGATTTGCAACTGAGCATTGGTATCGCTTTATTCGTCAACGTCTCCATTGGACCGTTTCTCAACTGGTTACTCCTAAACAGATGGAAACTTAGTCTGACCTGATGCCGTTGATAACTTGGCAGTTCCAGCTTACCCGTGATGTTGTGATCGATTCACCTTTGCCTTACCTTAGCAAAAAACCGTGAACAAACTTACCCCAGGTGGAATCGCGAATACTTTTGCTCTACTTTTAGCGAGGATTGGTTCACCTGCTCCTGACCTGAAACCTCGTGGAAAATCGCCTGGTTGGCCTTCAGGAAAACCGAGAAGCTGTCGTCCTTTCTGTCCAACGGTCAAACAACGCTTTACTAAGCCAAAAGAAACGGCTGATGCAGCAGCTTAAACCTTGATTGCTTTGCTCATATCACCCCTCTCAGAAGGTTTCACTTTTCAAGATACTTTTTTACGACCGTACTTTTTACTTAATCTAAGCTCCAATTTCAATGGGAGCATCTCACTTTTGCGATGAGTAGAAATACTTAGGCAACATTTTTTAATTGAAGCGATATCGAGAAATAACCATTAAGGTAAGCACACCGATGTCTGAGAACCTGAGGGACATTCTTGGTTGCCCATTGTGCTCCC
>JANPLU010000019.1:0-2618 GCA_031422435.1 Acaryochloridaceae cyanobacterium VAR_48_metabat_390 | reverse complement strand
GGCTCTGTCTGGGGCAGAACCCTATAGGTAGCAAGATGCTGACGCATGTGAGTTGCACAAGCCTCAAGCCCGTGATGCGATCGCACGTCTCGGCTACCGTGGGCAATTAAAAAGTAGGCAGAAGGCGTTTGGGGCAAGAATCTATTTTTTGAGGCGAAAGGGTAGAGAAAGGTCAATCAATCAGAGTCGCTGCTGCTATTCTGCAAAGGAAGGAGCCGTGGCGGAACTGACGCTCAGAGCAGGCTGTTTCTCAAGGGCTTTGCACTGCTCTACAATGGCGCGGAACTCCTCGCCTTCAATGGTTTCTTTCTCAAGCAGAACCTCTACCAGCTTTTCCATTGCAACGCGATGCTCACGAATGGTGCGGCGCGCATCCTCGTAGCAGTGCATCACAATCTGACGCACCTGTTGGTCAATTTTGACCGCCATTTCTTCAGAGTAGTCTGAGCGCGAACCCCAGTCTCGGCCTAAAAATACTTCGCGATCGCCGTCTAGCTCCAGCGCCACCTGACCCAAGTCAGACATGCCCAACTTCGTTACCATTTCACGGGCGAGATCTGCTACATACTGCACATCCCCTGATGCGCCGTTGGTGACTTCGGCATCGCCAAACACCTCAACCTCAGCCGCACGACCGCCGAGGGCAATGGTAATGCGATCTAGCAGCCAAGAACGGCTCCGCAGTCCGCTATCGAGGTCTTCATCTTTAATGACGGACTTTGCAAACCCACCAATGCCGCCAGAGCGCGGAATGATGGTCACTTTATCGAGGGGATCCGCATTTTTAAGCAGCGTCATTAGCAGCGCATGACCCACCTCGTGATAGGCAATCACCCATTTCTTTTTGCTATCTAGTAAAGGGGTGAGCGAAAGGCCAATGGTGACGCGATCAATTGCATCCAAAATTTCTTGGTCAGTCACCGCTTCTTTATGACGACGGGCGGTCAAAATTGCCGCTTCGTTGAGCAGATTGGCTAACGCCGCCCCCGAAAAGCCAGGGGTACGACGGGCGATCGCCTCTAAAGAAATCTCGGGTGCCAGCTTTTTAGTGCGCGCATGGACTTCTAAGATTCCTAAGCGACCGTTATAGGTGGGTAAATCCACCGTCACTTGACGATCAAACCGTCCGGGTCGTAGCAAGGCGGAGTCCAAAACATCGGGACGATTGGTTGCCGCAATAATAATGACGCCCGTATTGCCTTCAAACCCATCCATCTCGGTCAAAAGCTGGTTTAGGGTTTGCTCACGCTCATCGTTACCGCCGCCGATGCCCGTCCCTCGCTGACGGCCTACGGCATCAATTTCGTCAATAAATACGAGGCACGGCGCGTTTTCTTTGGCCTTCTTAAACAGGTCACGGACGCGGGAGGCACCCACACCCACAAACATTTCGACAAACTCTGAACCCGAAATGCTGAAGAATGGAACGCTGGCCTCTCCGGCGATCGCCTTAGCCAGCAGCGTTTTACCCGTCCCAGGAGGCCCCACCAGCAGTACACCCTTAGGAATCCGCGCCCCCACTGCCGTAAATTTTTCAGGCTGCTTTAAGAAAGTGACAACTTCCTGTAGTTCTTCTTTGGCCTCTTCAATACCTGCTACGTCGTCAAAGCAAACGCCCGTCTGGGCTTCCATTTGAAAACGTGCCTTGGACTTACCAAAATTCAAAATTTGACCTGGCCCACCAGGAGCATTGCTGGCGCGACGCAGAAACATCAGCAGCAAACTCAGCAAAAAGAACCCTAGCAGCAGGTGTACCAAAATGCTGGTGACGGGGTTACCGGCCTCTTCTGGGGCGTAGGTGAAATTGACGCCCTTGTCGCGCAGCAGGCGGGTTAGCTGTACATCCTGGTTAAAGAGATGTACTTCTTGAGGGGGGGCATTGCTGGGCTGACTCTTTAAGGTGTACTTCGCCAAATTTTGGTTGGGCAGCAGATTAACTTCACGAACCTGCTCGCTTTTAACCTGCTTAATAAATTCGCCATAAGAGGTTTCGGTTTTCTTGGTTTGCGCCATCCCAGGGACTGCCTGAAGCAGCACCAAACTCAGTGCTACCAACGATAACCGCCCACCTGTCCGCTGCTTTTGCTTTACGTCGTGCATTTTGCTTTAGTATCAACGTCCACCAGTTAAAAGCACTTGCCTGAGGCTTTGACAATTGCCTTCCCTCAAGCCTAGTGTAGACACGTATGATTCAACAACCTACAGAGCCGTATTGCATTCGGAAAAACTCCTGCAAATCTAATCTAACGTGAGTTCGACGCTAGAAAATAGCTTGTGGTAGTGCAGCTAGCCCTTTGTCATTGAGGTCTAAAGCAGGCTTCTTGAGATGACAGGAATAGGCGATCAATCCTGCTAGTAGACTAGACCTCTTGCGTGAATAGAGAGAAGTCGGTAGAAGTGTGTCAAGGCTCAAGGAGAGAACAGCCATGACCTACGAGCAACTGAAACATCTCAGCCCCAGTGCCTTCAAACGTCGTTGCGACGAGGCACCTTCGAGCAGATGCTTGAGGTCGTGCGACCGCAGCTTGAGGGGACGGGCAAACGGGGTGGACAGTGCAAACTGAGCGTGGAAGACCAGTTACTTGTGGCGCTGGAATACTGGCGGGAATACCGGACAC
>JANPLU010000018.1:0-25538 GCA_031422435.1 Acaryochloridaceae cyanobacterium VAR_48_metabat_390 | reverse complement strand
TAATCAGGGTGCTTTATCACTAGCCCACTTCTGCCTCTCCCTTCTGAGGAAATAGTCAATGCGTTGGCTTAAAAAAAGCGGGCACTACTTTTAGAGTAGTGCCCGCTTTCTGGGCGAAAGAGAGATTAGAACGTTTCTAATGTCCGCTAGAAGCTAGACAAGGACAGTTTTAGGCGCTTCGGACACAGCCTTAACCTGACCCAGTAAGCCATATAGCATTTCTCCTTCAATTACCTCAGTTTCGAGAAGTTGAGCGGTAATGGTCTCTAGCAGGTCTCGATTATTTCTGAGCAGAGAGAGAGCCTGTTCATGCGCACCTTCAACAATCTCTTTCACTTCTCTATCAATGGCTTGGGAGGTTTCTTCGCTCACCGCCCGTCGAGGGTTAGAAGCCCCGTTGCCTAAAAACATGGACTGCTGCCCCTGCTGGTAGGCCAAAGGCCCAAGCACCTTGCTCATGCCGTAGGTTGTGACCATGCGTTCTGCCAAATCGGTGGCGCGCTGGAGATCGTTAGAAGCCCCTGTGGTAATGCTGCCAAACACAATTTCTTCAGCAGAGCGTCCGCCTAAGAGGGTCGCAATTTCACCGCGTAGCTCAGTTTCATCTTTCAAAAACCGATCTTCGGTGGGGAGCTGAAGCGTGTAGCCCAATGCCGCCATGCCTCGGGGCACAATTGAGATCTTTTCAACGCGGCCGCTGCCTGTGGTCATAGCGCCCACAATGGCGTGACCCACTTCATGGTAAGCCACTATTTTCTTTTCCGTTTCGTTAAGGACGCGGCTTTTCTTTTCTAGACCTGCCACCACTCGTTCGATCGCCTCGGCGAAGTCTTCTTGCGCCACGGTTAAGCGATGGTTCCGTGCTGCCAATAGCGCCGCTTCGTTGACCAAGTTGGCAAGATCTGCGCCTGCAAAACCAGGGGTACGGGTGGCGATCGCCCTCAAGTTCACATCTTCCCCCAGCTTCACCTTTTGGGAGTGAATGTTGAGAATTGCCTCACGACCCGCAAGATCAGGGCGATCCACTAACACCTGGCGGTCAAACCGACCAGGACGTAGGAGCGCAGAATCTAGACTCTCAGGGCGGTTGGTGGCGGCAAGTACAATAACCGTTGCATCTCCTGCTGCAAAGCCATCCATTTCGGTCAAGAGCTGATTCAGCGTTTGCTCCCGCTCATCATTGCCGCCGTAAAATCCACCGCTGTTGCGGGACTTGCCAATTGCATCTAGTTCATCAATAAAAATAATGCAGGGAGCCTGTTTTTTGGCCTGCTCAAAGAGGTCACGCACCCGTGAAGACCCAACGCCCACAAACATTTCAACAAACTCAGACCCAGAAATACTGAAGAACGGTACGCCAGCTTCCCCCGCGACGGCCTTTGCCAGCAGCGTTTTACCTGTGCCTGGAGGCCCTACCAGCAGCACTCCTTTCGGAATCCGTGCGCCAATATCGGTAAAGCGCGCTGGACTTTTGAGAAAGTCTACAATTTCGACTAGCTCTGTTTTGGCTTCTTCTACCCCAGCCACATCAGCAAAGGTGATTTTGGCAGATTCACCTTCTACATACACCTTGGCCTTACTCTTGCCAATGGAGAGAACCCCTTGCTGTCCACCGCCACCCCCACGGGCGACAAAAAACTGCCAAATGGCGACAAAAATCAGCGGCGGAATCACCCACCCTAATAGGCTCGTAAACCAGCCATTCTTAGGCGGCGGGGCGGCAGCAAATTCAATTCCCTTAGACTCTAGAAGCTTGGGCAACTCTAAATCAAAGATAGGAGTTGTGGTTAAAACTTGCCCAGGTTCTCCGTTTGCGCCCTTGAGCTGGTACAAAATCTGGTTTTGACCTACAGAAACCTGGCTTACTTCTCCTTCTTGCACCTGATGAATAAATAGGCTGTAGGGCGCACCCGTAGGACGCGGACCCAGTAACGCAGGCAGAAATAGGTTTCCAAGAAGAAATAGCCCTGATACCCCCAGCAATATGTTGCCAATGAGTCTGGAGCGGGAGGGTTTTGGCTTGTCTTTAATGCTCATCGGTACTGCCTATCCTTTGGCGTGCGGTGAAGTGAAAAGCTGTTTTGAGGGTCAACTCTATTGGGTATGGACTGGGCTGACGGCAATCTTTTTGCGGCAAAATTAATTTATGTAAACAAACTTAACAATTTGAGCGATAGATCGTAACCACCTTGACGATACGGGTTGCCGTAACTGAACCCCCAAGCACAATTACTCAGATGAGTAAACGAGGGCAAAACACTTTGTTCTGTTTCAGTTTCTCTAAAAAGAAGGTCTCTTTTCTCAGTCAAAAGAGGGAGAAACGGATGATTAAAGGCCGCATCCAAATAAATTATTGATGCATTCCGTAGGGGCAACAGAAATCAACGGGCATGTTCCGTAAGATTATCTACCATAGAGCTATGGGTTGATTTTGCTCACTTTGACGGCTCAAAACATTACAGTCAATTTTGACAAAGGCTATGGCAATGCAAGGGCGTACTCGTTCGGGTTGGCAAATCGGGTCGATCTTCGACATTCCGCTGATTATTGACTCATCCTGGCTGTTTATTGTGGGGTTAGTAACCCTCGCAAATGGCCTGGCTTGGCAAGAAGAATATCCTGTGTGGGAACCCTGGCAAGCTTGGGGGGCAGGCTTTGCAATGGCTTTGCTGCTGTTTGCATCGGTTTTACTCCATGAGCTGGGTCATAGCCTAGTCGCAAAATCTCAGGGCACTAAGGTTAATTCCATTACCCTATTTTTGTTTGGGGGAATTGCCTCTATTGATAGCGAAGCCCGAACGCCAGAAAAAGCCTTTTGGGTGGCGATCGCCGGTCCTCTGGTCAGCCTAAGCATTTTTGGCTTAATGGCGGGTCTGAGCCAGTTTACGGCTCCTCAAACCCCCTGGCACGTCATTAGCAATGACCTGTCCCACATGAACTTGGTACTGGCGCTTTTTAACCTGATTCCAGGCTTGCCTTTAGATGGTGGGCAAGTTTTAAAAGCCGTGATTTGGAAGGTGACAGGCAGTCGGTTTAAGGGGGTTCATTGGGCAGCGCGAGCTGGGCAAGCATTAGGGCTAATAGCCATTGTTTTGGGTCTGCTAACAACGCTGCTTTTGGGGCAGGTCGGCGGCATTTGGATTGCGCTGCTGGGTTGGTTTGGGCTGCGCACGGCTTCTCGTTACGATCGTTTTACAGATTTGCAAGAAGGTTTGCTTAAGATCCAGGCTAAAGATGCCATGACGCGAGACTTTCGGGTGGTGGATGCGGAGCAGTCTGTGCGATCGTTTGCCGATAGCTACGTTGTTGAGGTGGTTCACGCACCCGCCTACTTTGCAGCCTCTGGCGGACGGTATCGGGGTTGGATCGATGTCGATGACCTCAACACCCTAGAGCGCAGTGAATGGGATGCACGTCGCGTGAAAGAGATTGCCCATGCGCTTACAGAGATACCGACCGTCCGTGAAACTACTTTTCTGCCGGAGGTTATTCAGCGCCTTGAACAGGAGCAGCTCTCTTTTATTACGGTGCTTTCTCCTGCTGATGCGGTGGCGGGCATTATTGATCGAGGCGATATTGTACGAGCGGTGGGCGCTCAGATGAATCTGCAAATCCCGTCAGAAGATATTGTGCGAATCAAGGAAGAAGGCGTATTTCCGGCATCTTTTCAGCTTCAGGAAATAGCTAAGGCAGTCTTGCCAGAATCCAATGCCAAAGGATCCTAATTCCTAGCCCTTTGGGAGTACCCAAGGTCAGATCCATTCCCACGAATTTAAGTTAGGTACGATAGGTTAGATTGACCCAGAGAAAATACTTTGACTAAACTCCCGTGAAAAAGCGCGTTACTCTCACATTTCCGCGCCGGATGGTGCAAATGCCCGTTACCTATCGGTTGGCAAAAGACTTTAATGTTGCCGCTAATATTATTCGGGCACAGGTTGCACCCAACCAAGTGGGGAAGGTGGTGGTGGAGCTAGCAGGGGATATTGACCAGCTTGATGCGGCCTTAGACTGGCTGCGATCACAGGACGTAGGGGTTTCCCTCGCCAACCGCGAAATTTTAATTGACGAGGAGTCTTGTGTGCACTGCGGTCTATGTACAGGCGTATGCCCCACCGAGGCGCTGTCTCTAGACCCTAAAACCTTTATGCTAAACTTCACGCGATCGCGCTGTATTGTGTGCGAGCAGTGTGTGCCTACTTGTCCAGTTGAGGCCATTTCGACCAATTTCTAGAGCTGAACCAAAAGAAAAGTGCGTCTGTTCTCAGAAATTATCTTACGGCACTCATTGACTAGGTCATGTCGTCCATGAGGCTTGACCGTCAGAGCTTGAACCCAGTCAAACAATCGTAAACCCCAGTCGCAAAATCTTAAACGCAGACACGCCGTGGTAGGGTGCTTTTGGAGGAACAGGTCTTCGATGGGACAACAAGCGTATCGAACCGCCCTGGAGACGGCTAAATAGCCTTGATCAATGGACTAATTTTAATATTGATGGTGGTAACTCAGGTCTTTGGTGACCTGTGGCTCAGCAATGGGATGAAATTGTTTGGGGCAGTTCAGTCTCTCACTCCCGATGCCATCTTGAATCTCATGGGCTACCTGCTGACGAGTCCTTCAATTGTGGTGGGAGTGATAACTTTAGTGTTGTCGCTAGGGTTTTACCTCGTAGCAATCTCTCGCTTTGACCTGAGCTATGTGCTGCCCATTCACGCTTCTGGGTATGTCTTCAACGCCTTTTTTGCTTGGATGCTTTTAGGGGAACACATTTCGGTTCTGCGCTGGGTGGCAACCATCATGGTCGCGGCAGGGGTTTATCTCATTAACCGCAGTGGTCATCACCCGCCGCCGCTCCAGCCGGACAAAAGGAAGTGGAACCCCAACAAGTCTCTGCCCGCACCACTGTTTCTCTTGACGGCGACCACGACCGTATCGCCCGTTTGGTTGGGCTTAGCCGTTCTGGTTTTGGCTGATGCAACAGGAGACGTACTCTTAGCAAAAGGCATGAAACAGATTGGCTGGATTAGTCTAAAAATGTCACCGTCCGAATTTCTGAAGGTTGGACGGCAGATTTTGCTCAGCCCTTCAATTTTGCAGGGCATTGGCGCTCAGGCGATCGCCTTTTTTGCCTTCCTGTGTCTGTTGAGCTGGGCGGACGTGAGCTACGTCCGCCCCACAACGGCCTTAACCTATGCTGTGAGCTTACTAGGCGCGCGGTATATTCTTCATGAACAGGTTGTGCCCGGTCGCCTGATGGGCAGCCTTGTGATTGGCCTGGGTGTCGCCCTAGTTGCTCTAACCTAATGCAGAGATTACGAGCTGCGATGGACTGGGCGATCGCTTCTAACAATATTGCCTTCTACAAGTTATGAGTATCTTAATTACAGGCGTTGCCGGATTTATTGGCTATCACCTTGCCCACCGTTTACTGAGCGATGGTGAAACCGTCTACGGCATTGATAATCTCAACACTTACTATGACATTACTCTCAAGAAAGATCGGCTGGCGCAGCTAGCATCCTTTGCAAAGTTCACCTTTGAACCGATAGACCTAGCGAACCGAGAGGCATTGGGTACCCTCTTTCAACAGCAGGCTTTTGATATTGTTATCAACCTAGCCGCTCAAGCGGGTGTGCGATATTCTCTAGATAACCCGTTTACCTACATTGATAGCAACATTTTGGGTTTCACTAACCTACTTGAAAACTGCCGCCATCACCCCGTCAAACACCTCGTATTTGCCTCCTCCAGCTCTGTCTATGGAGCCAATACCAAAGTTCCGTTCTCCGTGACGGATAACGTGGATCGTCCCATTTCTCTCTACGCCGCCACGAAGAAAGCAAATGAGCTACTCGCCTATACCTATAGCCATCTTTACCAAATTCCCATAACGGGTCTACGCTTTTTCACCGTCTATGGCCCTTGGGGACGCCCCGACATGGCCTACTTTAAGTTCGTGAAGTCCATCTTGGCGGGTCAGCCTATTGACGTGTATAACTTTGGCAGCATGGAGCGAGATTTTACGTACATTGACGATATTACTGAAGCCTTAACCCGAATTTTGGCCTGTCCACCCAAGGCTAAACCTCAGCCGTCCAAAGCGTTGGAGTGCATTCAGGTCTTATCTTCTCCTCCCTATCGTTTATACAATATCGGCAACCATACCCCCGTTCAGCTCCTCAGATTCATTGAGCTGCTAGAGCAGCTTTTGGGGAAGACCGCTGCCAAAAATCTGCTGCCAATGCAGCCTGGTGAAGTCCTCTCAACCTATGCTGACATAGAAGATCTAGCACGAGACTTTGACTTTAGACCCAATACGCCGATTGAAGTGGGGCTTCAAAAATTTGTGCAGTGGTACCGAGAATATTACCGCGTCTAGCATTCCTCAGGGGACTGACGCGATTGACTTGCCACAGCGATTTGGACACCGTCCTCTATTTTGTGGAACTCGGCTGAATTGCCGGCGCTGGGTAACGTGTTTCAGCAGAGGATTGAGCAGGACGGGACTGGGACGCTAAGATCCAGAAGCCAGCAATGACGCTCACTGCAAACAGCGCGCCAGGAATAACGAACTTCCACGGTAAGGCACCCAAACTAACCCTGCTCTCCTCATGAAGGGTTTCTGTCAAAGGTGCAGACAACCTGTTTTGGGGGCTAGATTTTACCTGAGTCGGCAGAGCCGCCACTGCTGCGGCTGTGCTCAAATCTTCTTCCATAAAGCAATTTGCAACCAAAGTTTCTTTGGCATTAACCGTCTCAGACTTAATACGCTGATAGGAAATACCCTCTAGGTAGTGACTAAATTCTTCTTTGCCCATGGAGACCGTAAGGTAAGACGCCTCGATGGTTTGCCCAAATCGAATGACATCCCCATTCACGAGGTCACAAGTGCCAATTTTTTTGCCATTGGCAAAGACGCCATTGGCGCTGGGCTTACCCTCCAAGTTACCGTCTATAACTCGGTAGCGATACTGATGTTTTCCTGGCACCGGAACCCTCAGTAAGATAGCGTGCTGACGAGACATTATGTCAGCATCAATCACAATGGCGTTTGATGGATCACGCCCGATTGAATAGGCTGCAGCTTCTAGGGCGATCGCCCGTCGTTTGCCATCATGAATCACTAAAACGTGCCGTTCTTGACAGTCAAAATGAGTGTTTGACATAGAGTCCCCCCGAATATGCTGGCATGATTTGCTGTCGGTAAATCATGAGCGATCGCACGCCTCCTAAGCCTGACTTCAGGGAGATAATCTCTCTAAAACATCAGAGCTTTTGAGAAAGACAGCACTTCACCTACTCTCAGAGTGCCCAGAGAAAATTGCAATCTAACGAGATTAAAATCTTTTTTATCCTGCGGGATGAAAATAGAAAGCGAGTCCTAGCACAATATATGTTGCCAGCAAGAGCATTCCTTCGAGCCAGTTCGATTGACCATCTGAGCTAATGGAGTTGGCAATAAGAACCGAGACCGCAACGGCAACCAGCTCAAAGGGGTTGAAATCTAAATCCATTGGCTGACCCATCAGCCAGCCCACCAGCACCAGCACGGGCGCGACAAACAGCGCAATTTGGAGGCTAGAGCCAACGGCAACGGATACCGAGAGATCCATCTTATTTTTCATGGCAACGGTGACGGCAGTGGCATGTTCGGCGGCATTGCCGATGATGGGCAGCAGGATAACCCCAGTAAAGAGCGGCGTTAGCCCTAGGGTTTCCGTCGCAACTTCTAAGCTGCTGACGAGGAGTTCTGACTCTACGGCAACGGCGATTGTCGCGGCGAACAGTACGCCGACCCACAGTTTGAGATTGGGAGGGTGGGGATGGCTAGAGGAGTGAGTGCTAAGCTCTTCCTCCTCATTTTCAGCAACGCCTACATCGTAGAGATAGCTGTGGGTTTTCATGGAGAACAGCAGCGTGAGGCAGTAGACGGCGATCAAAATGATCGAGACGGCGATCGAAAATTTCTGAATTTGAGGAGCCTGAATACTGGGTGCAGAAAAGTGAAAAGCCGTGGGCAATAAAATGGCGATGACGGCTAGGTTCATCAGAGAGGCGTTGACACGGGCAATGACGGGCTGAAAGGTTTGCTCTTTATAGCGCAACCCCCCCAGAAACATGGATAGACCCATGACCAGTAGCAGGTTGCCAATAATAGAACCCGTTAAGCTGGCTTTTACGACTTCAATTAAGCCTGCTTTGAGGGCAATGAGCGCAATAATTAGCTCGGTGGCGTTGCCGAAGGTGGCGTTGAGTAAGCCTCCTAGGGTAGGGCCTACCACAACGGCAATTTCTTCTGTTGCCATCCCCATCCATGAGGCGAGGGGGACGATGGACAAACTTGCCGTCACAAAGACAATGAGAGGGTCAAGCTTAAGCCATTCGGCAGCGAGGGAGAGCGGAATGAACAATAGCAAGACCAGAAAAATACGATTTTTTAGGTTCACGGGTTGAGTTTATATATTAAAAAACAAATGTGACCTTATTATGGCCTTAAGGGCTTCTCAATTGAACCTGACCCAAATTTAAGGGAGATCAAGAAGGGAGATTAAGTTGCGCGATCGCCTTTCCTAGTGCCTCAATATGCGCTGGCTGATGGGTTGCCATCACAGAGAGTCGAATCCGGCTGGTGGGCACCGTCGGCGGACGAATTGCCGGGGCAAAAATGTCCTGTTCTGAGAGCTGGTGACTCACCTGAAGTGCCGCTTCAGCAGTAGGTAGCTGTAGGCATACAATCGGCGATTCTGAAGGCAGCATTTTAAGGTGATCGCACGTCTGAAGCATCTGCTTAAGCTGAGTGACCCGCTCCCAAAGCTGCTGGCGGCGCGCTGGTTCGGCCTGCACAATCTGAACGGCGGCAAGGGCAGCGGCAGTGTCGGCAGGGGACAGGGCGGTCGTGTAAATCCAGGTGGCGGCGCGGTTGCGTAAAAAATCAATGAGGGCGGCGGAACCTGCGACATAGCCGCCTAAGCTGCCTAAGGCTTTGCTTAAGGTACCCATGTGAACCAGGGGCATTTTGCTACAGCCCAACTGCTCAATGCACCCAGCCCCCGTTGCGCCCATCACGCCTGTGCCGTGGGCATCGTCTATTAAAACCATGCAGCTAAATTCTGCCGCTAGCGCCAAAATCTTTGGCAGCGCACAGATATCGCCATCCATACTAAACACGCCATCCGTTAGCACTAGGCAGCGGCGGTGGTGCGACCGATGCTGCTCTAGCAAAAGCCGGAGCTGAGCCACATCGTTGTGGGCATAGTCAAACCCCACGGCACCACTCAGCTTTGCCCCATTTTTAAGGCTGGAGTGATTGTAGATGTCGCCTAAAATCAGATCCTTTGCGCCCACCAGCGCCGTGATTGCCCCCAGGTTGGCGGTGTAGCCAGAGCTGAACACCATCGCCGCTTCGGTTTGCTTCCACTGGGCGATCGCCGTTTCTAGTTCATCATGAATGGGAAGCTGACCGCTGGTGAGCCGAGATCCGGTACTGCCCGTTCCGTAGCGTGAAATTGCATCGCTCGCAGCCTGCTTCAGCCGTTGGTCGCCTGCCAGCCCTAAATAATCATTGCTGGCAAAATTGAGCATTGGCTTGCCCTCTAGCACCACGACAGAGCCAGCTCCAGACGTAATGACTCTCACCTGTCGATACCAGTGCGCGCGATGAATGGCGGCTAGCGCATCGTCAATCCAGTCGTAGGGCGTTGGGGACAGCGGCACGGTAGCAGCACCTTTACCAGAAAGAGCGCCAAAAGGAGCGGTCATAGAACTGAAGCCGTCCATAGCCCACAAACTGGCTCCGCACCTTGTCTCCGGCTGGCGCGGTGGTCACGCCAAATAGGTAAACGCCGCCTGTCTGAGGATTGCTGTAGGGTCGCAGCCCGATGGTTACGGTTGACCCTGGTGGGATGGGCGGGTTAAAAGTAAGATCGAGGGTCTCTGAATTGGAGCTGAGAGCCTCAATGGCGGTGGTTTGGGCGCGATCGCCGTTCAGGTAAGCATAGGTGCGACCCAAATTAAACTCAACTGAGTCCAATCCTTCTTCCTGTCGCAAGACCACTCGACCCAGCGGCTCGCTGGCATCTTTAGGGACTTGGAGCGTAAATAAATAGGTTGCGCCCCAAGCATAGGCTTGGTTATCGGTGGTGGTGACTTTATCGAGGCGGGGTACCCCTGCAAACTGAACCGTACCGTCTGAAAATCGAACGGCGATCGCCGGAAGGCTCCCTAAGCTCATGGTGAGCATCCCAGCGGCAATGGCTGCCCTCCACCACCGACCGCCATTTCGCTCTATCCATTGGGTTAAATTCAGCTTCATTGGAATTCTCCTTGAATCAGAAGCCAGAGCCAGCGATTGAGTGACCCAACCTATACAGACTCAGAGCTGTTGCTTTGACTTAACTCAGCGCGCAGCATCGCCAGTTGAACCGTAAACTCCCGCAGCTCTCGCTCTAGGGTGGGGTCAATAGACGACGTTGTAGCAGGAGAGGCGTAGCTGCCAGAAGGCGCAGCAGAGGGGCTACTCGCGCTGTACTGGGTGACAACGCTATCTACAAACTTACGAGCTTCACCCTCTGCCACAGCGCCTTTTTCTGCCAGCTTTTCGGCAAAGGCATTGGGGTTAGACTGCATCTGCGCGAGGTTTTCTTCACGCTTGAGGGGATCTTGGATGGATTCCACGAGAGAGGTAGAGGCTCCCAACGTGATCCGAAAGCCCTTCTTCAAAAAATCAATTGCCGTATCGGAATTCATCGCAGCATCCTCACTAATCCTGATACCCTTAGGTTACTCATTTTCCATTTCCTCTAACAACTCCATGCGCGATCTCCATGTTTCGTGGGATGACTATCACCACGCCATTGAAGCTTTAGCCATTGCCGTTCACGAGTCTGACTGGGCGTTTAATCAAATTGTATGTCTTGCCAAGGGCGGTTTGCGGGTGGGGGACACCTTTGCTCGACTATTTGACCTACCCCTTGCCATTTTGTCTGCGTCTTCCTATGGGGGCATCAATAATCAGGTGCGCGGCTCTATTACCTTTGGGCGTGACTTAACCATGACCACGCCCAACCTAGGAAATCGCTTACTGGTGGTGGATGATCTGGTCGATTCTGGCATGACGCTCAAGAAGTCTTTGGTGTGGCTTGATCGCAAATACGGGTTTTACATTGACGAAGTGCGGACGGCGGTGCTGTGGTACAAAGACTGCTCTGCATTTATCCCTGACTATTATGCAGAATATCTACCCGACAACCCTTGGATCCATCAGCCCTTTGAACGCTATGAACGTCTGAAACCCGCTGAGCTGATGGCGCAAAAAGGGAAGGGTGATAACCCTAGCGCTCCAGTGCAATGACACTCATACTCCAAGGGGGCAGCGTAATCTGAACGCCTGACTTCACTTGTCCCAAGGTTTGACGAGTGGGGCCAGCCCAGAACCCATACTGAGACTGATCGTACTCGGCTTTACCATAGGTGATCTGCTGACCATTCCAAGATCCAGCAGCGCTATTGAGATGAAGGGGAACCTTGACAGCAGTTTTAAAATCCAAATTAAACAGCAGCACACGATAGCCTTCCCTCTGTGTGGCAGCATAGGCTCTTAGACGTGGAAAGTTCGCAGCGATACTCGTTTGCAGCAATCGTTCACGGGGTGCGGCAAATTCTCCAAATAGGGTAGCGGCATGAGCAGTGGGGAAAGCGGTTCCAAAAGGGATGATAGGCACACTGCGGCTACAGCTAGGGCTATTGCTGGGCAACCCCAAACTAAATAAAGAATAGGTTCCAAAATTTTGCCAGCCGTAAAGCCTAGGGTTAAAGTCTCCTGGCTCCAGATTGGTTTGAGCGGGATGGGTACAGTAGTCTTCCAGGGTCTCCCACGGGAATACTCCCGCAAGGCCAAGTTTCGCACCCTCGGCATACATCAGGCCGTGGTACAGCGCATTAGTAATAGACAGGCTTTGCCGATTGGGTTTACGAGCAACGTTGTTGAATTCGCCAATCAGGATGGGGACAGGGCGATTTCCCATCGCCTTCTGCAAGTTCAACATCATCTGCCGAAACTGCGGGACGGCTTGGGTCAACAGAAATTCATCGCTGCCACCGTTGGGTGCTTGAGGGTAGTGGTGAACTTCTACAAAATCGTAGCGGGCGCGCTTGAGGACGGTTTGAGTCCAGCCGTTGGGGTTGAGGGTATCGTACTGATTCACCACAACGCCCACTTTTGCCTGGGGGTCTACGGCCTTAATTTTGGGATAGAACGTATTGGCAACCTTGGCGGCATAGGTAGCCGCATCGTGGGGCTTTTCGTTGAGGTCTGTTGACCAAGAACCAAAGACTTCATTGCCGACAGTCCAGTAGGCGACACGGTACCCTTTGGCTTTAGCGTCTGCTACCCAAGCTGCTGCCTCCTGGGCATCGCCGCCGCCTTTTCCCGTAGGACTGCTTCCATAGTTGAGGGTAATGGCAACCTCCACCTGGGCAGGTTGAGCTAGGCGCCGCATAAAGCGGTCAAAGGTGGAGTTGGGATGTGCGTACCAGGGTGGCGTAAGTCGATGGGTGCGCCACTGATAGATATCAGACTCAGACCCTCCAGGCCATCGGACAATCTGCGCTTTAGTCCGCCGAATCATCTCGACCATGCCGGGACGCGTGGCGTCGTTGGTAACGTGCAGGTTCATGCCAACGGGATGGGGAGAAAGCGGCAGGAGTGGGCGATTAGGGAAGATGGTAATGCCTTTCACCTTTCCCTTTGCTGCCTTTTCTAGAGAAAGTTCATTTTTAGATGAAAGAGAGAGTGGGCGATCGCTAAGCTTCATTCCCAGCGTTTGGACCCAGAGTCCGCATCCCCACAGCTCTAGCAGCATTGAGCCACACAGGAGGATCAGGGTTTTGTTCCTAGATTTAGAACGAGAACATAATTTCATCGATCTGATTAAGCAAGCGTTAAAAACAGTCTGGTGAACAATGTACTGGGGGCATTCCATTAGGTCTGTAATCTTACAGGAAATGTAGCAAGAAGATGTACAGACGGCACTGCGATGCATCTTGGAATCCTCACTAGCGGGCACCATTATCAGGATATTGCGCCAACTCAACGATAAAGTGAAAAATCTTAGACAAGAAATACGGTGTACGCTAGAGGCGAGTTCTCTGACTTCCATACTCCCTATTCGTAAAGGTTCCGATGAAAGCCCAAGTGCTTCGTGGCGTTAATCAGCTTAGCTATGAAGAGGTGCCCCTGCCGGAGCTTGAATCGGATGAGGTACTGGTTCAGGTGAAGGTGGTGGGGTTATGCCAGTCAGACATCAAAAAGATCCGCTACCCACTCTACGAGCCACCCCGCATTTTTGGGCACGAAACGGCTGGGGTGATCTCGGCGACTGGCGCTGACGTGAAGGGTTGGCAAGCAGGCCAGCGCGTGATTGTGCTGCATCACATCCCCTGTATGCACTGTGACTACTGCTTCAATGAAAGCTACTCTATGTGTGACGTTTACAAAAACATCACCACCACCGCCGGCTTTACCCCCAGCGGCGGCGGCTTTGCGGAGTATGTCAAAGTGCCAGGGCATATCGTTCGCAACGGCGGCCTAATGGAAATCCCCAGCAGTATTACCTTTGAGCAGGCCAGCTTTGTAGAACCCACCAACTGCTGTATGAAGGCCGTTAAAAAGGCGCAGATTCAGCCCGGACAGACCGTTTTGGTGACGGGAGCAGGCCCCATTGGCCTCATGTTTATTATGCTGGTGAACTATTTAGGAGCCAGGGCGATCGCCACCGATCTTCTCCCTAGCCGCATTGAAAAAGCCCTGAGCGTGGGTGCGACTGCCGCCTTTGATGCCCGTGACCCAGAGCTGACTCAAAAGGTTCAGGCTGCAACAAACGGGATGGGCGTGGACGTGAGTTTGCTTGCGGTGCCGAGCGATAAGGCATTTTTTCAGGCGTTGGACTGCACCCGTAAAGGCGGAAAAATTTTGTTTTTCGCAGAATTTCCGGATGAACTCGAAATTCCCATTAACCCCAACGTGATTTATCGCCGCGAGATTGATTTGATGGGCAGCTATAGCTCCTCCTATCGTCTCCAAAAGCTCTCAGCCGATATTGTGTTTAATCGGCGCATAGACGTAGAGGCATTGGTGAGCGATCGCTACCCTTTAAGCGAACTCAACGCCGCCGTAGAACAGGCCATTAAACCAGGTGCAGATACCTACAAAATTTTGATCTATCCTTAGCCAAACCTATGGTTCAAGATCCTGTTTCATCCCTTAATACTCAATGGCTAGCACCAGGAATGCTGTGGTCGAAAATCAGGCTGAAAACGCAGCAGGCGCTTGCGTGTGGTGCCCTTGAACCCATCGCAACCCTCTATGAATGGGTTGAGCACGAAAACGTGCGATTTTTAGTGCGAGTGCTTGCCAATATCCAGCGCAAAGAAACGGCGGTTTTACAGCGCAGCAAAAACTACAATCCATTTTTGCCCTACGACCCAAACCTGTTTGTGGCGGATTTATCCCCCACCCATCTGGTCTTACTCAATAAATTCAACGTCATGGATCACCACATTCTCATTGTGACCCGTGAGTTTGCTTCTCAAGATAGCCTGCTCACCCTGGCAGATTTTCAGGCGTTAGCCCTTGGACTTGCCGAAATAGACGGGCTAGGGTTTTATAACGGCGGTCAAATCGCAGGTGCCAGCCAGCGCCATAAGCATTTACAGATTGTACCCCTCCCTTTTGTCCCCGATGGGTCGCCCTTGCCCTTAGAGCCGTTGATGCTGGAAACAATGGGGCACAGCAACCCTAAGCTACCTTACCGCCATGCGATCGCCCATCTTAGCCCTCTCGACTTCACCCAGCCCTTAGCTTTTGCAGAGACGCTTTTTCAGCAGTATCAACAGCTTTTAGGCTCCCTAAATCTGCTTATAAATGCAGATTCGACAGAGCCACTGGGGGCCTATAACCTACTCGTGACCCGTCAGTGGATGTGTGTAGTACCGCGATCGCAAGAAAGTATTTCCGGTATTCCGGTCAATTCCCTTGGGTTTACAGGGGCGCTGCTGGTCAAAAACCAAGCGCAACTGGCGCAACTCAAAGCGCTGGGACCGCTCACGGTGTTGACGGAAGTAGGGTATGCCGCCTAATGGAGCCTCCAGTTTTCTCGAATGATTTTGTAAAGTTCTGGCAGCTTGACCCAACGGTCACGTTTCTCAACCACGGGGCATTTGGCGCTTGCCCTAGCGCTGTTTTGGCGCAACAGCAGGCATTTCGGCAGCAGCTAGAGCTAGAGCCACTCCGCTTCGTTATGCGTGAGTTTGAGCCATTGCTAGATACGGCTCGTGCTGCGCTTGCTGCATTTGTGAATGCAGACCCAGCGGACCTTGTATTTGTCCCCAACGCCACGACAGGGGTTAACAGCGTTTTAAGGTCGCTCACCTTTGAGGCTGGTGAGGAGTTACTCTCCACCAGCCATGCCTATAATGCCTGTCGAAATGCCCTAGCGTTTGTGGCACAACGCTGGAGTGCAAAGATTGTGGTGGTAGATGTTCCGTTTCCGGTAGAACATGCCGAGCAGATTGTGCAGGCCGTTTTAGATTGCGTTACGTCCCGTACAAGGCTGGCACTGCTAGACCACATTACCAGCCCAACCGCGCTGATCTTTCCGATCCAGAGGTTAGTCAAAGCCCTAGCGCAACATGGCATCGACAGTTTAGTGGATGGTGCCCATGCCCCAGGGATGGTGCCGCTCAACCTGCTGGATATTGGAGCGGCCTACTATACGGGCAACTGCCATAAGTGAATGTGTGCGCCTAAAGGGGCTGGTTTTCTGTATGTGAGGGGCGATCGCCAGTCTCTGATCCGCCCTCTCACCATCAGCCACGGTGCCAACTCTCCCCGCACTGACCGTTCACGGTTTCAGCTTGAGTTTGACTGGACGGGAACCCATGACCCCACCCCCTATCTGTGCTTACCCGCAGTGTTTGAGTTTATGAACCTGCATTTCTCCAACGGCTGGCTAGAAGTAATGGCACAGAACCGCACCTTAGCTCTAAAAGCTCGTCAGATTTTGTGTGAGGCGCTAGAGCAGCCGTTACCTTGTCCTGAGGAAATGATTGGGGCGATCGCCGCTGTCCTCCTGCCCACATCTTTTGGACTGCCGCAGTTCAGCACTAATGGGATTGATACCCTCCAAGACTGGCTATGGGAGAATTACCGCATCGAGGTGCCGATTATTCCCTGGGTTAACCCAACTCAGCGGCTCATTCGTATTTCTGCCCAACGCTATAACCATGTGGAGCAATATTGCTATCTGGCGGATGCGCTAGGCAAGTTTCTGGCCTCTCAAATCAGGAATTAAGAGGTTTTCTAACCTCCATACACCCACCCCAGTTTGATAAGGTTGAACAAAGAAGCGTTAGAGAACGGCACTCACGAAATTCTGCACGAAACTTGAATGCCTCAGTTAGAGCAACGCTTAGGTTGGCGTAATCCTGCCTGAGCAAATGACCAGCCAACATCGTTGTTGGAAGTAAACCTAACCCACCAAATCCAACAGTCGAAACCTAGCAATTTTCTTAATCTCTGAGAGCGCCTGTGCCATTTCCGCCTCAGCTGAGTGCTGCAAACGGCACTCAAACGACGCTAAAATGCTGGTCTTTGTATGGTTTTTGACTGCCACAATAAACGGAATCCCAAACCGCGCTTTGTATTGCTGATTGAGGGATTGAAACTGCTCAAATTCCTCTGCACTCAGCCGATCTAGTCCTACGCCAGCCTGCTCCTTCACTGACGCCTCCGCCATTTTGACCCTTGCCCCTAAGTCAGGGTGCGCCTGAATCAGCACCAGTTTTTCGCTATCCGACATTGCATCAACGCAGTTGACCATTGCCTCATGCAGACAATCAACGTCGCTAAACGGTCGCCCAAGCCAAACCTGACGAGCAATATTGGGCGTTGCTTCAAAGACTTCACCTAGCGCTGCAACAAAGTCAGCTTGGCTCATTTGGTTGAGGGTGGCGATCGCATAAACCATTGGTCAACTTCCTCGATAGGTGCTGTAAGCCCAAGGCGAAGTCAGAAGAGGCACATGATAATGTACCGAAGTATCTGCAATGCCAAACCGAATGGGCACCTGATCTAAAAAAGGAAACTCTGAAGAGAGATTGGCTTTATCTGCAAAGTAGGTGCCAACGGCAAACACAAGTTCGTACACCCCCGCTTGAAACTCATCCCCTAGGAGTAAGGGCGCATCCGTCCGTCCATCACTGTTAGTGGCTACTGTTTTGAGCAGGATGCTTTGTGTAGGATTTTTCTGGATCGACCATAGTTCCACTGTCATCTGGGCTGCGGGTTGTCCAAAAGCTGTATCTAAAACGTGGGTGGTGAGCTTACCTGTCATACCGTTAATGTTGTGTCGGGTTTATTCCAGTTGCTATGACCAAACAACCCTTGGTCAGTAACCTGTTAGGTCAATTTTAGGGGCTTTGAGGAATAAGTCTGAATTGACCTATACTTTCCCATTCATGCTAACTTTTGAGCATAATGAGCGATCAAACCTCTCAACCGTCATCAGTACAGCTTCACGAAGCAGTTCAGCGCTGGATCTGGGCGCAGGGTTGGGATAAGCTACGACCGATTCAGGAACAGACGATCGCCCCCATTCTCTCTGGCAATACCGACCTCATCATCTCTGCTGCTACCGCCGGAGGCAAAACCGAAGCCGCCTTTCTCCCTATTTTTTCGAGGCTGTTGCAGGAGCCAGCCCTAGGGATTCGGGTGCTGGGTATTAGCCCCCTTAAGGCACTCATTAACGACCAGCATCGGCGACTTTCGGAAATTGGCGATCGCCTCAACATTCTCGTCACGCCTTGGCATGGAGACATTGCCTCCAGCAAAAAGCAAAAGGTACTTAAAAAACCCGAAGGGATTGTGCTGATCACGCCGGAATCTTTAGAAGCGCTCCTGGCGCTGCGGGGTTCTGCTTTACCCACACTGCTGGCAAACCTGCACTACATCACCATTGACGAAATGCACTGCTTTATTGGTAGTGAGCGGGGCAGACAGCTACAGTCTTTGATGCACCGTCTAGACACTGCCCTAGATCGCGTTATTCCCCGCATTGGTCTCAGCGCCACCTTAGGCAATATGTCCTTAGCCGCGCAGTTTTTGCGCCCAGGTCTGTCAGAAGCCGTACAGCTAATTGCGCCTTCTAGCGGCGGTGGCGAACTCAAGATACAGATGCGGGGCTATCGCAAAACTCTGGCAGACTGGGAAACCTTGCAAACGGGCGCAACGGATGCCTCCCGCGATGAACTCGAAATTAGCCAGCATCTGTTTAACACCCTCCGAGGGACCCGCAATCTGATCTTTATGAACGGTCGCGGCAGTGTGGAGAAGTATGCAGACCTGCTGCGCCGCCACTGCGAACAGGCGCAGGTTCCCAATGAGTTTTGGCCTCACCACGGCAGCCTCTCTAAAGAACTGCGAGAAGAAGCCGAAGCCTATCTTAGAAGCGATCGCCCTTCTAACCTCGTCTGTACCACCACCCTCGAAATGGGGATTGATGTTGGTGCGGTTCTTTCTATTGCCCAAGTGGGCGCACCCTTTTCAGTGGCGAGTATGCGCCAGCGCATTGGGCGCTCAGGCCGACGGGCAGGGGATCCGGCGATCGCGCGGTTTTACGTTACTGTCCCTGACGCAGAGTTTGATCTTGACCCGCAGGATGCGCTCTATCCAGAACTGGTACAGATGACGGCAATTCTAAAGCTGCTGCTAGAGGGCTGGTGTGAACCGCCGATTATTCATAAATTGCATCTTTCTACGCTCATTCAGCAGTTGCTTTCACTCATTGCTCAGCAGGGCGGTATCCGTCCTGACTGCGCGTGGCAAGTCCTGTGCGGGACTGGGCCATTTCGGTCGGTGGATCAGGGGATGTTTATGCGGCTGTTGAAATGCTTGGGGCAGCATGATCTGATCTTGCAAAGTGAAGATAAAAGTTTGCTGCTGGGGGAGAAAGGTGATCGCATGGTTAGCCACTACAGTTTCTACAGCGCCTTTGCAACGCCCCAAGAATACCGGATTTTGCATCAGGGCAAGTCTTTAGGCACACTCCCGACCAATATTCCGCTCCTTGCCAACACTCTTTTTATATTTGGCGGCAAGCGATGGCGAGCGCTAACGGTAGATGATTTTGAGCGGATTGTAGAGGTAGAAGAATCTACAACGGCAAAGCGACCTAAGTTTAGCGGTGGCGTCGGGCAAGTGCATGATCGAATCCGCCAAGAGATGTTTCGCCTCTATTGCAGTGAAGAGGTTCCAGCCTTTTTAGACTCAACGGCTCAAGCTTTATTGGCAGAAGCCCGCGCTAATTTTGCAGCCTATGGTTTAGAAAAAACCGCTGTGATTGATCAGGGTAAGCAAACGCTTTTATTTTGCTGGCAGGGCGATGTGGTGCTGAATACGATTTTGGTGCAGTTGGTGGCGCGGGGGCTGAAGGTAGGGCGAGATGATGGGGCGATCGCTGTCCAAAAAGTCTCCCCCGCAGAACTCATGATGCACCTTGGCGAGTTGGTAGATGAAGGTGCAGCAGATGCGATTACTTTAGCCGCAACAGTTTCTAACAAACGCTTAGAGAAGCACGATCAGTTTTTGAGTGATGAGCTACTGTGCTTTAACTATGCTGCCAGTCATTTAGATACGCAAAATGCTTGGGAAGCACTTCGCAGCATTGTGAACGGTTAGAAGTATGAGAGGTATCTAAAGAAGCACTCAAGATTTTTCATGAACGAGTGATCGTCCGCTGCGATAACAAATTCTTGACCATTCGATGACGTTTCTGCTGTGGCAATTGTGAATACGCCTTTATTTCACTTATGAATCGAGTAGGTGTTGCTCGATTGGATTCTTGAACATACCTGACTGGCTAAGGGAAGCGGATCAAATCGCGTATCGCTGATCTAATGCCAGAAATGTTTGGAGAAGAATATTGGCACCTTGCGCACACTGCTCAGGCGACGTATATTCAGCTTCAGAATGACTGAGGCCGTCTCGACTGGGCACAAAAATCATGCCCATCTCGGTAAAGCGCCCTATTTCTTGGGCATCGTGTCCGGCACGACTGGGGAGATGGAGGTAGCTCAAGCCCACCTTTTCACAAACCTGCTGAATGAGGTCTTTAATGTGAGGTGCCGCTAGGGTAGGCAAAATATGGAGCGTTTCGCGCATTGTAATTTGGGTGTCGGTGGCAGTGGCGATCGCCGCAAATTCTGTCTCCATCAGCGTAACCAGATACTCCAGATGCGCCTGAGACAGATCTCGCAGGTCAATTCTAAGATCCACCCTGCCCGGAACCGTATTAGTCGCGTTGGGTGAAACATTAAGGCAGCCAACAGTTGCTACCTGATCGCCTAGGGTTTCTATGGCAATTTTGTTGACCGCCAGCACCACCTGCGCAGCGGCAACCAACGCATCTTTACGCATAGACATCGGCGTGGTGCCTGCATGGTTCATTCGGCCTACAACGGTAACGGCAAAACGATACTGACCCACAATGCCGTCTACGACACCAATGGCAGTGCCCATGTTCTCTAGCACACCGCCCTGCTCAACGTGCAGTTCTACAAAGGCCGCAACCTCTGTGCGATCGCGTTTTGCCGTGGCAATCTTCGACCAGTCCCCGCCAATTTTGGTGAGGCAAGCTTGAATGGAGGTGCCATCTAAGCGCACGTAGTAGTCTGGGCCTTCTTGAATTTCCCCTGCCATTGCTTTTGCGCCAATGACAGAGCGCTCTTCATCGGTAAACACAATGACTTCAATAGGGTGGTTTAGCCTCACGTTGTTTTCATGCAGCACCCGCACCATTTCAATGCCTGCTAGTACGCCCAAGCACCCGTCATAGCGGCCTCCTACCGGAACGGTATCTATATGAGAGCCTGTTGCTAAGGCTGCGGCCTGTTCAGAACGCCCCGCATATCGACCGATAATGTTTCCGGCCTTGTCTGTGCAAACCGTCATGCCTGCTTCCACCATCCACGACTGCACCAACTGTCGCGCCAGCAGATCTTCTGTGCTAAAGGCAAGGCGACAAACCCCTTCATTGGGCAGCTTCCCAATTTCTGCAAGCTGGAACAGACTGCGGTTGAGGCGATCGCAGTTTACCGAAAGCATTGAAATAACGGTCATGACAATTTCTTGCTCTATCAACTAAATGCTTTTAAGCAGCGCTTTACCTTAACATGGCGATTACTTAAAAACTGAGTTTTTTGTATACAGTATACTAGTTTTCTCGTAAAAGGGATAAAGCTGAGACTCTTGAAAATCGTTCCTGTTGGGAGCGCACCACGCTTCATAATGGAGAAGGTCTACACGCTGAATCTGCAATGAGTTATTACGTCTCACCTCGCTTTCTCGATAAAGTTGCGATTCACATTACCAAAAACTTTATGGATCTGCCCGGCGTTCGGGTTCCGGTCATTTTGGGCGTGCATGGACGCAAGGGCGAGGGGAAATCGTTTCAGTGTGAGCTGGTGTTTAAGCTTATGGGCATAGAGCCTGTGCGGATGTCGGCAGGTGAACTAGAAAGCCCTGATGCAGGCGATCCGGTGCGGCTGATTCGCTCGCGCTATCGAGAAGCAGCCGATCTTATTAAGGTGCGCGGCAAGATGTGTGTGCTGCTCATTAATGACTTAGACGCTGGCGCGGGTCGAATTGACAAAACCACGCAGTATACCGTTAACACCCAGCTCGTGAACGGCACGCTGATGAATATTGCCGATAACCCAACCGACGTACAGCTCCCAGGCAGCTACGAAACCGAACCCACGCCACGGGTGCCCATTATTGTAACGGGGAATGATTTTTCGACCCTCTATGCGCCGCTGGTACGAGATGGACGCATGGATAAGTTTTACTGGGAACCCTCTCTTGAAGATCGCCTTGGCATTGTGGCAGGCATCTTTGAAGAAGATCGTCTGTCTGCTGCCGACATAGATAGGCTTGTGGCAACGTTCCCTAGCCAGTCTGTAGACTTCTTTGGTGCCCTGCGATCGCGGGTTTACGATGAGCAGGTTCGCGCATTTATTCGGCAGGTAGGGGTAGACCGCGTGTCGTCTCATTTGGTCAATAACCCCGACAAAACCCTAAGCGCAGTCAAAGCACAAGTGACCTTAGATCACCTAATTGCGCTGGGGTCTGAGATGGTAACAGAGCAAAATAGACTGGTGCGATCGCAGCTTGCCCAAGAACACGTCTCTGGGCAAGGCTTAACGGCAGAACCCAAACAAACCGTTCACAATAGTAGTCAAAAAGCGGCTGCTTTAGAACGTCCGCTAGAGTATAAAGCTGCTGTTGACTTCGCGGCAGTTACGCCACCCCAAGACTGGCCAAGTCATGTCTCTATTGCCCCTATCGAGCGATTGCTAGAGCAGTCTTTACGAAAAGGTGGACGGCTCAGTTTAGAAATAGCGTCGCCACGAGAAAAGTCTGGCAATATTTGGCGAAGCTGGCCTTGGCGTCAGGCACCGGATAATGCAGGGAAAGCGGTTGAAGGGATTATGGACTGCATTAAAGCGAACCCTCGCAGCTACATCAAACTGATTGGCTACAACCCCAAAACCCAAACGCGACTGCTTGAGGAAATGATTGTACGACCGCCTCAGTAAAGATAGAAAGGGTTCGCAAAGGCCTCACCTTACAGGGGCTTACTTTGCTGGCCCATCGTGTCTTTTTGGATCTTTCTTATCTTTTTTATGTTTTTTTGTTTCGTCAGTAGCTGACTTCGTTTTTTTAGACTCTTTGTTGCCTTTTTGTTCTTTCGACATGATTAATTCTCCAGTTAAAATTTATGGTGATCTTGCTCAAATATGAGAGTCAAGCAATAAAGTCTCTCAGCCAAATCTGTTGCCTAAAGGCATAGATTGCATGAGGCAAATCAATTTAGGCTGTCCACCTCACCATAGCTTAAATGCCAGAAGCGCAGAGCAGATCTGATTAAAACGCAAACTAGGCAAGAGCAATTCAATCCGAGGTTCATGAGCCTCGGTAAATCCATAATCAATTAGAACTCAGCAGCCAGTCACGATTTAAAATAATAGTCTGAGATTCAAGTGGATTTTTGGATACTCGCCCCGTTTCGATACAGCGCCACATGGGGTCTAGGTCTAACACAAGGCATGATTCGGCAGTCATCTCAAGCCTAGATCGACTAAAATTGTAGGCTGACGCCTTGTCAGCACTTCACTCTAAAACTTCAATCCTTTCAGAACCTATGACCACTGAAATCGCCTTCGATAAATGCAAAGTTGACCATCCTCCCTACGAAATTCATACCCTGGGCGATCGCGTCCTGCGTCAAACGGCAAAGCGGATTGTCAAGGTAGATGCGGAAGTTCGTCAAATTGTGGAGAATATGCTGAGGACGATGTACAGTGCCGATGGCATTGGCTTGGCTGCCCCTCAGGTGGGGATCGCCAAACAAATCATTGTGGTAGACATTGAACCCGAAGACGCGGCAAACCCGCCACTGATTTTAATCAACCCCGTCATTCGTAAAAAAAGCACAGACTTTACCGTTTCTCAAGAAGGGTGTCTCAGCATTCCTGAGGTGTATCTCGACGTAAAGCGACCCGAAATGATTGAGGTTGCATTTAAAGATGAACTCGGTCGTCCCCAGGCAATTCGGGCGATCGGCTTACTGTCTCGCGCCATCCAACACGAAATGGATCACCTTTCAGGGGTGCTGTTTGTGGATCGGGTCGAAAATGCGCTATTGCTTAACCAAGAGTTATCTAAACATGGATTCTCTCAACAGGCCGTGAAACCAACCTAAGGGTGAAGCTGATAAACTAATTGAGCTGAGTGCAGGGCTAATCTAGAGAACTTTATGGTCATACCCACAAAAAGCGGAATTTTACTCTTGTTCTCTTGCATTGCGTTTATTGCTGTCGTAGGCTGCGTGTTTGAACTTTCTTCCGGTGAACCATCTTTAGGACAATGGCAGACCATCACAATTTTGGCGTTGAGTGTGCCATTGGGGGTCTTTACGTTTATTTCAGCAGCGCGTGAAGCCAAGGCCAGTCTGTAGAAAACTAAGCTCTTGGCGGCAACACTCACTGCAAAACTGGATCCTAAAGAGCGTTAAGAATAAAGCGGTAAATTAGCCTGAAGTGGACGATAGCTAGGCAAGATTTGACTAAGATTACTATCAGAAAGCGTGAAATGACGGGCTAACGCAACTGCAATGACATCTCTAAAATCTGTCGTAATGGCTAAGTCTCGTTGTTCGTGAAGCTGATTTGCAGAAAGACCTGGCCAATCGCCATAAATCTTGCCGCCGCGCACGCCACCTCCCAATAGCCACATCACATTGCCATGCCCATGATCGGTACCACCATTCCCATTTTCATGGGCGGTGCGACCAAATTCCGACATGACTAAGATAGCTGTATCTTTATACACTGGACCTAGAGTAGTTTGCAGTACCGCCAAGCCTTTACCCAACTGCTCTAAGTTACGGGCCAGTAGACCTTGACTTGCCCCTTGGTTAAAGTGCGTATCCCAGCCCGCCAACGCCATAAACCCTAGCTTAACCCTAGGATCTTTTACCATCATTTGAGCCAGTCGTCGGGCATCGCCTGCAAAACGACTCGGCAGCGGTGCCCCATTGTTCGCCATTTTGGTCTCTTCGTCTAAATTAGACAAAATTGCTTTTCGGGCCAGGCGTCCTTCCTTGTAAGCCTGACTGACGGCATCACTACCGTTATAAAGACCATCAAAGGCAGAGGAAACTTGAGACAGATCAATGGGCAACGGCTTTGCGGCTCCTCTACCCAGCGCCAGCGTCGCAACAGGAACCCGACCCGCTAAAATTCGAGGCGTTGTATTGCCAACATTGACCGCCTGAATCGGGTTGCGATCAGACATCACACCCAGTAGTCGGTTCATCCAGCCATCTTGAGTGGTTAAAATATTAGGTGTTCCTCGCTCCATATTGTCTTGAGCTTCAAAGTGCGATCGCGTGGGAGCAGGAGAACCTGAAGCATGAACGAAAGCCAAACTTTTTTGCTGCCAGAGCGGCATCAAGGGTGCAAGAGCAGGGTGCAGGCCAAACTGTCCATCTAGCTCTAGCGCACCACCTGTTTTATTAGGTTGGGGGATCGCAATTTTAGGTCGTTTTTCGTAATAGGCTGCTTCACGGTAAGGTATAACAACGTTTAAGCCATCAACAGCACCGCGCAGAAAAATCACGATCAGTCGTTTAGGTGCTGAAGAAGAAGGTTGAGCAGCTGATCGAGCAATCCAGCTATGCGTTCCAATAGCAGCAAGTGCTGAGGTAGTCGTAAATGCAGCCTGTTGGAGGAAGTAACGTCTATTCATGGGTTTGAGCCTAGAGATTGATTGTAAGTTTGGAGGTTTCAGTCTGGACTATCGCTGCATAAATTCTGGGCTGCCCAACATTAGAGCGGCTCGAAGGGAAGGAGGATTGGCAGCAGCGACCACCTGCTGCGTTTTAACAGAAAATGGATTCCCTAGCGTCTTGCTAAGCTGCGTC
>JANPLU010000017.1:0-6712 GCA_031422435.1 Acaryochloridaceae cyanobacterium VAR_48_metabat_390 | reverse complement strand
CGGGCTACTTAATTTAATTGGCTTTATTCAAAGCTTAAGCACCTAACAGAGCTTTAGCTTTTGCCACCACGTTTTCGGCGCTAAAGCCAAACTTCTCAAGGCAGACACCACCAGGAGCCGAAGCACCATAACGATCAAGGGTGACGGTATCACCTTCGGTACCCACGTACTTGTGCCAGCCAAAGCTTGCAGCAGCTTCCACAGCAATCCGCTTGACCACGGCTTTCGGCAATACAGATTCTTTGTAAGCTGCATCTTGCGCTTCAAAGAGTTCCCAAGAGGGCATCGAAACTACGCGCACTTTTTTGCCTTCAGCGGTGAGGGTTTCAGCCGCCGTAACGCAGAGGTTTAGCTCAGAACCCGTCCCAATCAAAATGAGATCGGGCGTACCTTGAGACTCAACAACTGTGTAGGCACCCTTGGCAACACCCGCAATTGAAGTCCCTGCTAGGTTGGGCAGATTTTGACGAGAGAAGGCCAACAGCGAAGGATCGTTCTGGTTCGCCAGCTCAATTGCGACCTTATAAGAACCTGAACACTCATTCCCATCGGCTGGACGGAAGACCGTCAGGTTAGGGATGGCGCGCAGAGAGGCAAGGGTTTCAATAGGTTGGTGAGTAGGGCCATCTTCTCCTTGACCAATAGAGTCATGGGTCATGACCCAAATCGACCCAGCGCGAGACAGTGCCGACAGCCGAATGGCGGCTCGCATATAGTCTGTGAAGATGAGGAAGGTTGCGCCATAAGGAATTAAACCAGAGCCGTGGAGCGCTATCCCGTTGCAGATTGCGCCCATGGCGTGTTCGCGCACACCAAAGTGGACGTTGCGGTTTTGGTACTGTCCTTTTTGGAAATCACCCATGCCCTTCAGTTCGGTCAGGTTGGAGTGGGTCAAGTCAGCGGAGCCGCCGATGAGTCCCGGCAATACGGCAGCTAGCTTGTTAAGGCAGTTTTCAGAATGCTTCCGAGTGGGGAGGGCTTTGTCTTCGGGGGTATAGGTGGGCAATACGCTATCCCAGCCGCTGGGGAGTTTGCCGGAGGTGAGTGCCTCAAATTCAGCCGCGTCCTGAGGATACTTGGTTTTGTACTGAGCTAAAGCCGCTTCCCATTCAGCCTGGTAGCTGGCACCGCGCTCAATGGCTTTACGGTAGTGAGCCACGGCTTCGGGGGGTAGCTCAAAGGGTTCGTAGCCCCAGCCGAGGTTCTCGCGGGTGAGCTTCACTTCGTCACCGCCCAGGGCAGCACCGTGGATTCCGGCGGTGTTGCATTTGTTGGGGGAGCCGTAGCCAATGATGGTTGTCACCTTAATCATGGTCGGCTTGTCCGTCACCTTTTTGGCTTCGGCAATAGCAGCGGCGATCGCATCCAAGTCCGTATTCCCATTCTCAACGTGGAGGACGTGCCAGCCGTAGGCTTCAAATCGCTTCGACACATCTTCGGTGAAGGCAACATCGGTCGAGCCGTCGATAGAAATGTGGTTGTCGTCGTAGAGAGCAATCAGCTTGCCTAAGCCCCAGTGCCCAGCAATGGAGGCGGCTTCACCAGAAACGCCTTCCATGTTGCAGCCATCGCCCAAAATCACGTAGGTGTAGTGGTCAACAATGGTCGCATCTGGCTTGTTGAACGTCGCGGCTAGATGCGCCTCTGCCAGTGCCAAGCCTACGCCATTAGCAATGCCTTGACCCAAGGGACCAGTGGTCACTTCAATGCCCGCCGTCTCAAAGTTTTCAGGGTGCCCAGGGGTGCTAGAACCCCATTGGCGGAAGTTTTTGATGTCGTCCATGCTGACGCTGTCGTAGCCTGTGAGGTGCAGCAGGGCATACTGAAGCATAGAGCCGTGGCCTGCGGACAGCACAAAGCGATCACGGTTAAACCACTTGGGGTTTTTGGGATTGAACCGCATAAACTGATCCCACAGCACAAACGCCATGGGAGCCGCACCCATCGGGAGGCCAGGGTGCCCGGATTTTGCCTTCTCAATCGCATCAACGGCAAGGAAGCGAATGGAATTAATACAAAGCTCTTGGACGGACTGGGTGGCAACAACCATAGTAATTAAACGTTCCTAGATTCGGGGGCAGTGACAAAACAATAGCGATAAACTTGGGTGGTGCAGGTTTATTTCCCTTATCCACCAAAAGCTTTTCAGCGCAGACTAAACCACAACAAATTACTCAATTAAATACAGTTCCATCAATCGGTCTTTTTCCCTACTCAACGTACTTCCTAAAGGCTAACGTCACGTTATGACCTCCAAACCCAAAGGAGTTAGAGAGCGCCACCTCAACCGCTTGGGCACGACTATGATTTGGCACATAGTCTAGATCACATTCGGGATCTGGATTGTCCAAGTTGATCGTGGGTGGAATTTGGCTATGGGCGATCGCCTTTACAGTCGCCACCGCCTCAATGCCGCCAGAACCACCCAGTAAATGCCCCGTCATTGACTTCGTCGAGCTAACGGCAACGCTGTAGGCATTGTCCCCTAAAGCGTGCTTAATCGCAGCCGTCTCGGTCGGGTCATTCGCGCCTGTACTGGTGCCATGAGCATTGATGTACGTCACCTGATTGGGCGTGAGTCCAGCATCTTTGAGACATAGCTCAATAGCACGAGCCGCACCTTCACCCCCAGGCACCGGAGAAGTCATGTGGTAGGCATCACAGGTTAGGCCATAGCCCACTACCTCTGCATAGATCCTAGCGCCACGCTTAAGGGCAAACTCAAGCTCCTCTAAGATCAAAACCCCTGCACCTTCCCCTAAGACAAACCCATCGCGATCGCGATCAAAAGGTCGGCTGGCGTGGGTAGGGTCATCATTGCGAGACATAGACAGCGCCTTACAAGACGCAAAACCTGCCACCGAGAGCGACGTAACCGCCGCTTCGGTTCCCCCACAAATCATCGCCTTGGCGTAGCCCCGCTGTACCAGCCGAAAGGCATCCCCAATGGCATTGGAACCCGCTGCACAGGCCGTCACCGCGCAAGAATTAGGTCCCTTGGCACCCAAATGAATCGCCGTTAGCCCCGCAGCCATATTGGCAATCATCATCGGAATCATAAACGGGCTGCATCGATCTGGCCCACGGGTCAGATTGATTTCCTGCTGGTCTTCTAGAACCTTTAGCCCTCCAATCCCCGTGCCAATCATCACGCCAATCTGGGTCGCGTTGCTGTCATCAATCACTAAATCCGCGTCTTTGACCGCCTGTTTGCTGGCTGCCACCGCAAATTGAGCAAAACGATCCATTCGTTTTGACTCTTTGCGATCCATATAGTCAACGGGGTCAAAGCCTTTGACTTCACCCGCAATGCGGCAGTCATGACGAGAGGCATCAAACAGCGTGATTGGTCCAATACCGCTGCGACCTGCCAGCAGACCCTCCCAGTAGTCGGCAACAGTGCTGCCAATGGGCGTAAAGGCTCCGAGTCCAGTGACAACAACGCGGTGTAGTTCAGAATTAGTCATGATATCTGTCTAGAAAGGCTTCCTGAGCCAAAGGCAAGGTTAAACGAGCGGTTATGGTTAGGCCGTGGCCTTTCCAGCAATGTAATCAACGGCATCTTGAACCGTTTTGATTTCTTCCGCCGCTTCATCGGGAATTTCCACGTCGAATGCCTCTTCAAGAGCCATCACCATCTCCACCACATCGAGGGAGTCGGCGTTGAGATCATTTTGAAAGTTAGCTTCCGGCGTTACCTGATCGGCTTCAACGCTGAGCTGTTCAGCAACGATAGCTTTGACTTTGGAAAAGATTTCGTCTTTGCTCATGGTGTTCTCTCGTTAGGGATTGAATAGTCGGAGATTTGCTAATGGGTATTTGCTAAAAATGCAGCGTTTTACCAACGGGTTAGGTGCTTCATCACGCTTAGTTAGAGAATCGTCCAGTTACGAAGCTCCAGCTCTGAATTGGCCTACAGACATCCGCCTGAGCAACCTGAACTGCCCACCGCGTTAACACAAACCAACTTTTATAGTAATCCGAAAGCGGTCAACCCTTGTACCTAAAATTCTAATGCTGGCACCTTGCCCATACCCCCTTAAGTATCGTTGGTGCCAAATACTTTTTAGAGAGCCAAGTTTAAAAAGCTTAGCAAAACCTCGAATGCCTTGAATCTAAAAGCTTAAGCCCATGAAACAGGCTAAAATTCTTGACGAGTCTTGTCCTTCTACGCAACACTAAATTAAATATGCTTTAACTTGTTACGTAACCGTGCTTGCACTTACCCTGTCAGGCACCGTAGGGTGAGATGAGCCAGGGTCAGTAACATCTTTTGGATTGAATACAGTACCAATGGAAACTTTAGAATTTGTTATTTATCCCGACGGACGTGTTCAAGAAAAAGTGACCGGAATGATTGGTTCCTCTTGTGCAGAGGTTACTGCTGCCATTGAGGCACTTTTGGGGCAGGTGGTGAGCCATAAGCAGACTTCTGAGTATTTCGCTCAGAAGTCTGCAGTGTCAAGCAATACTTCAGCCAAGGCCGAAGTTAGCCACTGGTAAAAGCCCTAGTACAGAGATTTAAGAAACGTTTTTGTGATCGTTCCTTTATTTTAGAAGAGCTTAAATATGTCACACTTCAGCCAAATTAAGACCAAAATCCGTAGCCTACCCGCTTTACAATCTGCTCTAACAGACCTGGGCTTAGATTGGAAGACAGGGCCTCACCCAGTGAGCGGCTATCAAGGCAAAGCTCAAACCGCAGCACTGGTAGTTGAGCAGGATAACGGCTATGGGGTTGGGTTTAGCTGGAACGGTCAAGAGTATGAGCTGGTGACGGATTTAGATTTTTGGCAACAGGCATGGTCTGTAGATCGATTTCTGAATATGGTGACGCAGCGATATGCCTACCACACCGTTTTGAGCACGACAAAGGCTCAGGGTTTTCAAGTCACTGAAGAAGCAAAGGCCGAAGACGGTAGCATTCGGCTTGTGGTGCAGCGCTGGAGCGCATAATGCCCGATCACGATGTAGACCACTCCGGCGGTTTCCACTGCGGAGAAGCATCTGCATCAGGTGCTGAGCCGGAGCTAGGGGGACACCTGAGAAGTCAGCAAAACCGTTCTGGGCTAGAGCCAGAACTGGGCGGCACGTGTCGTCAGCGCGGCGTTTATGTGGATGAAGTCACCTGTATTGGCTGTCGTCACTGCGCTTTGGTGGCTCGCAACACTTTTTATATTGAAGAAGGCCACGGTCGCTCTCGTGTGTTTCGTCAAGATGGGGATGCGGAAGATGTGGTGCAAGAGGCGATCGATACCTGTCCGGTGGACTGTATTCACTGGGTCGATTATGAGCATCTTAAAAAGCTTGAAGTAGAGCGCCGAGATCAGGTGATTCCTGTCGCAGGTACATCCGTTGACCCCGCCCTTAAAAGAAAGCGAAGAGCTAAAATTTAGATGGCAAAGCGCGTCTTAGTCTGGTTTCGAAACGATTTGCGGCTGCATGATCATGCACCGCTGCATACGGCTTTTCAGAATCAATTTGAGCCTATTCCCGTTTACTGTTTTGATCTGCGCCAGTTTGGGCAGACATCCTTTGGATTTGAGAAGACTGGAGTATTTCGCGCTCAGTTCTTGCGAGAGAGCGTGATAGCTTTGCGCGAATCGCTGCGATCGCACCAAAGCAATCTCCTCATCCGCATCGGTCAGCCAGAACTCATCGTGCCTGAGTTGGCGCAGGCGCTAGGTTGTGAGGCCGTCTACTTTCATAAAGAAGTCACCTCCGAAGAAGTTTCGGTTGAAGCTGCGCTTCAGCAGCGCCTTGACGCATTGGGGATTCGCTATCAGTCTTTTTGGGGTGCGACACTCCATGAACCAGATGAACTGCCTTTTGCGGTAGCGCAGATTCCAGAAATCTTTACGCAGTTTCGCAAGCGCGTTGAAGCAGAGGTTAAGGTTGCCCAACCCCTGCCTGCGCCTGCTCAATTTCCACCCCTGCCGCCTGATGTTGACTGTGGAGACTGCCCCACGCTGACACAGCTTGGCGTAAAAACAACACCAGCGACTGATCCGCGCGCAGTGCAGACCTTCAGGGGTGGCGAAGCCGAAGGCTTGAAACGGCTGCAAAGCTACATTTGGGAGAAAGACCGCTTGCGGGTGTATAAACAAACGCGTAACGGGATGTTAGATCCTGATGATTCCTCAAAGCTATCGCCTTGGCTGGCGCTGGGCTGTCTTTCGCCTCGCTATGTTCACGATCAGGTGGCGCAGTACGAGGCAAAACGGGTCAAGAATGACTCGACCTATTGGCTTATTTTTGAGCTGTTGTGGCGCGACTATTTTCGATGGATTAGTGCAAAACACGGCGATCGCCTGTTCCGATTCTCTGGGTTACGCGGCCTAAAACTACCCTGGAAAGAAGACTGGAAGCGATTTGAGCTGTGGTGTAACGGTCAGACGGGCTACCCTTTAGTTGATGCCAGTATGCAGGAGCTATTAACTACAGGTTTTATGTCGAATCGCGGTCGACAAAACGTTGCGAGCTTTTTGACCAAAAATTTAGGCATTCACTGGCACATGGGTGCAGAGTGGTTTGAATCTAAGCTGATTGACTATGACGTGTGCAGCAACTGGGGCAACTGGAACTATACCGCTGGGGTAGGCAATGATGCCCGTGGCTTTCGGTTTTTTAATATCCTTAAGCAGTCTAAAGACTATGACCCAAGAGGAGAATACGTTAGACATTGGCTGCCGGAGTTAGCAAGCATTCCGGG
>JANPLU010000016.1:0-94147 GCA_031422435.1 Acaryochloridaceae cyanobacterium VAR_48_metabat_390 | reverse complement strand
CCTTTCACCGTTGCCACATGCACCAGCACAGGGCCAGGGTGCTTGTGCGCTTCCTGAAATGTCGCAATTAGCTCCTCTAGGTTGTGTCCGTCGATAGGACCCATGTAGGTAAAGCCCAGCTCTTCAAACACTGCGCCCACTTTAGAAACCGCAAGGCGCTTCATGCCGCCCTTAAGCCGACCCAGCTCGCCTTTATCTACAAAGGGCAACTGCTTGAGCTGCTCTTCGATGTTTTCCGAAAGAAACTGCACCGGAGAACTGAGGCGAATTTTGTTGAGGTAGCGAGACAGCGCCCCCACATTTTGAGAAATCGACATTTCGTTGTCGTTAAGCACCACTAACAGATTGGTGTTAGGCAAGTGCCCCGCATGGTTAATGGCCTCTAGCGCCATACCGCCCGTCAGCGCGCCATCTCCAATAATGGCGACGGTTTTGTAGTTATCGCCCTGAAGATCTCGTGCCAGCGCCATGCCCAAAGCCGCCGAAATGCTGGTAGAGGCGTGACCTGCACCAAAGTGATCAAAGGTGCTTTCTTTGCGGTTGATATATCCAGCGATGCCGTCTTTTTGCCGAAGAGTATGAAACCGATTGTAGCGACCTGTAATCAGCTTGTGGGGATAGGCTTGGTGCCCCACATCCCAGACGACCTTGTCGCGATCTAGATCTAAGGTTTGGTAGAGTGCCAGCGTCAGCTCTACAACGCCAAGCCCTGGCCCTAAATGTCCGCCGCTGTTGGCGACGGTTTCGAGATGCTTGTCTCGAATTTGGTGGGCAATCTGCTTCAGCTGCGGAATGGTTAATCCGTGCAGTTGATTAGGATGGACAAGTTCACTCAGGTGCATAATGGGCGGCGTCTCTGATCTCGACTGGGTTTCGCTACCCTTCACTTTAACGGATTTCTGGATGAACCGTAGATCAAGTTCTATGACGATTTTTGTAGCCTTGGAATCGCAACTTCAGGTCGGTTTAGCGATCCATCAGGGCATTAAACCGATCCCACCAGCGGTTGAGTGGAACGTACAGTAACGGCGTCCATAGGCTGCTGATAATAGCGGAGCTAAGGGCGACACGCTGGAGATGACTCCAGAGATCTGAAATGATCCAGTCCCCTCCTATGGCAAGCTGCCCTGCAAAAATAGTTTCCACAAGAAGCGCCATGACAAACACCAGCAGCAGCGCCGAGATAAAGTCTTCTTCAATAAACCGCTGCTTATCAAGGCTGCTGGTTAAAAAGCCAGCAATCCCTAGGCTCAGTGCGTGGGTAGGCTGCGCGGCGGTCAACCCATCTTGAACCAGCCCAAGGGCGAGTCCGGCGGTGAGTCCTTGCCAGGGCGATCGCTTTACGCTCCAGGTCACAACCCAGATTAAGAACCAGTTGGGCGCAGTCTCTAACAGCACCATGCCAGGAATCCGATGGGGCTGAAGTAGGGCACATAAAAAGATAGACCCTACTATCACCAAAACATTGGCGCGCTGCAAGGGAGAGCGAAATGAAGGGACAGAGGGTCTACCTTTTAAAACCTTAGCCATTCGTTAACACGTTGACCCATTCCACATGCTCAAGGGGCACAGAAAACTCTACAACAACCTGAGGAATGGGAAGTCGATCTAAGTCCACATCGGTGACGCGACCGACTGCAATCCCTGCGGGGAAACGACTGCTTAGGGTAGATGTGACAACAACATCATCTTTTTTGACATCCGGCGTTTTGTCAAAAAACTCCAGCACGCCCTTTCGGTCAGAGCGTCCCCGTAAAATGCCAACCTGACGACTGCGGCTAATGGTAATCCCCACCTGACTGGTTGGGTCAGTCACGAGCAGCACTCGGCTGGTTTGAAGCGTGACGCTCATCACGCGACCCACCAGCCCCCCAGGAGCCACTACCACCGCATCTACACGGACGCCATCTGCACTGCCTTTACCCAAGGTCAACTGCTGCCACCAGTTATCAGCACCTCTCGAGATGACCGAGGCCGCAATCTTCTTTTGGTTCGGTGAAGGCGGTAAGTTCAGCAGAGATTTCAAGGATCGATTCTGGGTTTCTAACTCCTGAACCTGCTGCTGCAACGCCTGGGATTGAGCATCTAAGAGCCTTTGCTGCGCTGCCCCATCGGACTTAAAGGGCCACACTAACAAGCGGTTTAGGTCGGCTACTCCTGCACCCTGTGTTGCTCTGACAACGCCCGCAGCGCTCAAAATGATCAGCGATACCAGTAGCGTAGATTGATAACGACGCCACCAAAGCACAAACCTATTCATCCCACCTTCAAACTAGACCGTTGATCGTACCACTACTGAAGACGCGAGAGAACTTGCCGTAGTCTTCTAGAATACGGCCTGTCCCCAGCACAACGCAGCTTAAAGGATCCTCTGCAATATGCACCACAATGCCCGTTTCATGACTTACCAGCTTATCGAGACCGTTCAGCAAGGCTCCCCCACCTGCCAACACAATCCCTCGATCCACAATGTCTCCTGCCAGTTCTGGCGGAATGCGCTCTAGGGTACGTTTAACGGCTTCAACAATGGAAGACAGCGGCTCGATCATGCTTTCACGGATTTCTGGCCCTTTCACGACGACAGTACGCGGCAGCCCCGACAGTAGGTGAAGCCCCCGTACCTCCATGCTCGCCCCGTTATTGTCATTGGTGGGGTAGGCCGAACCAATCCGAATTTTGATATCTTCTGCGGTACGCTCCCCAATGACGAGGTTATGGACTTTCTTCATGTACTGGGTAATCGACTCGGTGAGTTCATCACCTGCAACGCGGACTGATTCGCTAATGACCGCCCCACCCAAGCTTAAGACCGCAACCTCAGTAGTACCCCCCCCAATGTCTACAATCATGCTGCCCGTTGGCTCACTCACAGGCATCCCTGCGCCAATCGCTGCTGCCACAGGCTCTTCGACAAGCTGAACTTCTCTTGCGCCTGCCTGCGTTGCGGCATCGGTTACTGCACGGCGCTCAACCCCCGTCACGCCGCTAGGAATCCCCACTACCACTCGCAATCCACCCACTGTCCTACCCCCGTGGACGCGTTGGATGAAGTGTTTTAGCATCATTTCAGTGGCTTCAAAGTCGGCAATTACGCCATCTCGCAGCGGACGAATGGTGGTGATTGCACCTGGCGTACGCCCCACCATTTGCTTAGCCTCTTCGCCAACGGCAAGGGGCAGTTTTGTGTTTTGATCAATGGCAACGACGGAAGGCTCTCGAATGACCACGCCTCTGCCCAAGACATAAACCAAGATATTGGCGGTGCCCAGATCAATGCCGATGTCTCTCGACGAGCGGCCAAAATTAAAAAAGGAGGGGAATTTCACCAATCGGTTCCTCGTGGGGTATTGGGGGATTTTTTGAAGCCATCGTGCTGGATTTTAGTACGTTTTGCACCATGCGTCTAGCAACGCATGGCGGGGTTGGGGCGGGTTCTGTCCTCCACAGCAGCGCTTTTATGACTGCTGCACTTGCCCTAACTTTAGGTTAAGGATGGACAACCCAAAAATCATTAGAAATAGCACAAGACCAATGGCGCAGGCATAGCTCATTTCTAAATCTTGAAAGGCACGTTCATACAGATAATAAACAATCGTTTTAGAACTATTGAGGGGTTCCCCTTTGGTCATAATGAAGATTTCTTCAAAGACCTTGGTGGCAGAAATGGAGGAGATTACCGCTACTAAAAACAGATAGGGACGCATCAGCGGAATAGTAATATCCCAGTGCTTTTGAAGTCCATCGGAGCCATCAATCGCAGCGGCTTCGTAGAGATCCGCAGGGATGCCCTGGAGTCCGGCAAGGTAGATCACCATGTAGTAGCCCAAGCCTTTCCAGACGGTGACAGCCATGACGCTAAACAGCGAAAGATTTGGACTGGTGAGCCAGGGGATACCTTCAGCAAAGCCGAGAAGCTGCAGACCTTGATTGAGTAAACCATTAGAGGCGTAGAGCCATTTCCAGGCGATGCCAGCGACCACCATTGAGATGACGACAGGGGTGTAGTAGGCAGTCCGAAACCAGCGAATGCCTTTGAGATTTTGGTTAACGAGAATAGCTAACCCCAGGGACAGCGTGACGAGCAGCGGTACAACGCAGACGAGATACAAAACGGTGTTACCCAGAGTTTTCCAAAAGACCGGATCTCGCCACAGTTTTTGAAAGTTGGCAAAGCCAACCCACGCAGGGGCTTGGGTAAGGTCATACTCGAAGCGGGTAAAGCTGAGGTAAAAAGCCTGAAGTGCAGGCCAAAAGACCGTCAGGGCAAGCACGATTAAGGCTGGCGCCAAGAAGAGGTAGGGAGTGAGCGATCGCATTACCACCGCTCCCTTACGTTGAGGAGACCCCAATTTTTTTGAAGAATAGGCCATTTTGAAGCTCAAGGATGTGAAGGCAAATCATTCGGGGGCTGAATCATTAAACAGCAAAAAGAGTTCTTTACAAACCTGCTTTAGCGTTTCTTGAAAGCCGTTTGCAGGCGGATAGCTCCCCGCAAAAGTCCAATCCCCAACGGTCGAAAATCGCCAGCGCTGATGACCTAAAGGGCCAAAACAGGCCGCCTCGATACCAATTAGCCTTTGCTCATGGAGCCGAAGCTGCACCAGTGTCTGACCGGCGGGTAGGTGAAGGCCGATATCAAGGGAGTGGGGATCTACCCACTCTTGGGTATCTGGGTCACTCGCCCAGGGCTTGAGGTTGGCTTTGACCGTGGGGAACTGCCGCTTAAATAAGTCCACAACGGCAGCGATTTTGGTAGCAGCTTCAGGGCTTGTGGCGCATTCGGCAGCATTCATCCAGACCAGTGACTCCTGCATTATTTTGTAATAATTTTTTGTAATACTTTAGCGGTCAAACGATTCCGGAGTGGCACTGTACGAACGGTTTGCTCAAGTTTTTTAGGGGTTCAGCAGCAGCGATCGCGCCCGATCCAGCGCCTGCCTCACCTGATCAAAGCCTGTTCCACCGTAGCTATTGCGTGCTGCAACGACCTGACGAGGGGCGATCGCCCCATAAATATCGGCCTCAAACTTAGGATGGAGTACCTGCCATTCTTCTAAGGTCAAGTCCTTGAGGAGATTGCCCTGCGCCAGACAGGTTTTCACCACCTGCCCCACAATGTTGTACGCCTCCCGAAAGGGGACACCCTTGGAGGCCAGATAATCGGCAACGTCCGTGGCGTTGGAAAAGTCTTCGGCAACGGCAGCATTGAGGCGAACGGGACGAAACTCTAAGCCCACCTCAAACAGAATGGTCATGGCCTCAAGGCATCCTTTAACGGTATTAACCCCATCAAAAATGGCCTCTTTATCTTCTTGCAGGTCTTTGTTGTAGGCCAAGGGCAAGCCTTTCATCATCACCAGCAGCCCCTGAAGATGCCCAAAAACGCGCCCCGTTTTGCCCCGTACCAGTTCCGGTACGTCAGGGTTTTTCTTTTGAGGCATAATGCTCGAACCAGTAGCGCAGGTGTCTTTGAGGGTGACAAACCCAAATTCTTCAGATGCCCACAAAATTACCTCTTCTGAAAGGCGGCTGAGGTGAACCATGATGAGGCTGGCGGCACCCATAAACTCAATGGCAAAATCGCGATCGCTCACCCCGTCTAAACTATTGCCATAAACGCCTTCAAAGCCTAGACGTTCGGCGCTGTAGTGGCGGTCAATGGGAAACGTCGTCCCTGCCAATGCGCCACAGCCAAGGGGCGAAAGATTGACGCGGCGACGCACATCGCTCATACGCTCATAGTCTCGCTGGGTCATTTCAACGTAGGCCAGCAGATGATGAGCTAGGCTTAGGGGCTGCGCCCGCTGGAGGTGAGTATAGCCAGGGATCAGGGTTTCGATGTTGGCTTCGGCAAGCTGAACTAAAACCTGCTGAAATTGACGCAGATGTACCTGGATTTGGTCAATCTGATCACGCAAATATAGACGGATATCGGTGCCGACCTGGTCATTGCGCGATCGCCCCGTATGCAGTTTCTTGCCCGTATCGCCAATCAGCTCCGTGAGACGACGCTCTACGGCAAAATGAACGTCTTCGGCTTCAACACCGGGCTGAAATTGGCCTTGGCGATACTCTTGGCGAATTTGCTCTAGCCCTGCAACAATGGCCTCTGCTTCTGAAACCGTGAGGATTCCGGTGTGCCCCAACATTTGAGCATGGGCCTGAGAACCCGTGAGGTCGTACTCAATCAGGGCAATATCAAAGCCAATGCTGGCATTAAAAAGGGCGATCGCAGGGTGTAAAGAGCCTTCAAACCGCTGACTCCAGGGCTGTTGGGCTAAAGATGAAGGGACTGAAGCTTGGCTTTCCAAGGTATTGCTGACTCGCTGATTTTAAAATAAAGAACAGTGACTCGAAACCATTAAGACGTTAGGCTCCGAAAAAAATAGCCCACCATAAACCCAATCATAAGCGCCCAAACTTGACCGCTCTGGATAAAATTGTTCCAAGATTGACCGACGTTAGAAAATAGGTCGTCTCTGTAAGTTTGGGCAATCCAAATACTGCCAGAGAGCAAAGAATGGCTCAAACCGCCGTGCATCAGAAAATCCTGAAGTCCTAACAAGTCGATATTCTGGATGAGTCCAATATCCATAGAAAGTAGTTCTCTTAGCGTCTTAATGTTTACATCAGGCTACGGGAACAGTAGCACAGAGATAACCCAAGGCCAACCGGAGAAAAGACAACCTGGGACTAAACCTGACGAAGAGATCGTCTTAAAAGAACCAACCGTAGGAATGTAGACCTTTACCGAGCAAATTGACGCCTAGGTAGCAAATCCACACCACAAAAAAGCCTAAGGATGCCAGGTAAGCTGGACGGCGACCCTGCCATCCACGGGTAATGCGAGCGTGGAGATAGGCTGCAAATATCAGCCAGGTAATAAGCGCCCATGTTTCTTTAGGATCCCAGCTCCAGGGCGCACCCCACGCTTCGTTGGCCCAAACTGCCCCAGAAATGATCCCAATGGTAAGGAGAGGAAAGCCAAGACCAATAATGCGGTAGCTGAGATTATCTAAGGTTTCTGCAAGGGTTAGACGCTGAAGCGTTAGGGTCGATTTTGTCTGCGCGGGTCGATCCAGCACAGCGGTGCCACCTTCTCCTGAAACCGCAAAGGCTAGAGTTGGCGCTGGGTTTACTGGAGTGCTATCTGACTGCTTGAGTTGGCTGCGAAATCCGCCTGTGCCTACGGAACTGCCTTTTAGCTCAATGTCTTTACCCCAGGTCGAAACAAGAAAGGCAATCGCCAGCAGTGAACCCACCATGAGGGCAGCGTAGCTCATCATCATGACGCTGACGTGCATCATCAACCAGTTAGACTTGAGCGCGGGTACCAGCGGCTCTGATACCTGCATGGATTTAGGCAGCGTCAGAGCGGCAAAGGCCGTAATGCCCGTCGCGACGGGAGCCGTTACCACGCCGACCCAACGGCTTTGGCCTAAACGCTCGGCAATCAGGTGAAAGGTCGTAATGCCCCAGCACAGGAAAAACAAAGACTCGTACATGTTGCTGAGGGGGAAATACCCACCCTCTAACCACCGGGCACCCAGTAGCCCCGCGATGCAGAGATTGGCGATCGCCATACCAGCAGTGCCCAAAGTGCCGAGAAAGGGAACCTGAGGAAATGCAGCGCTGCTCCAATAGAGCAGCATGGTAATAAACAGCACCGCAAAGGATGCATTATCCAAGGTGCCCTGGAGTGCGACCAAATCCATTGTGTTGACTCTCCAATTCCGTATTGATGAAATGCTTAGCTATCCTCTATGGTACCGATTTCTGGATGCCTGTCCGAATTTAAACACGATTTGGCGATTGGGGTTGCGATCATGGGTGTTACTGTTCAGGTGATCGGTGTGGATACTGCGTCCGTTTTCCACTGAAAGCGCTGAGTCTTCCAAAGCCAATCCAGTAACGGCGAAAGGGGCGCAAGGCAGAACAAGCTCCAAAAGACCGCAGTGGGAATGGTAAAGACGGTCTGAAGCACAAAGGTTAGCCCACCCACACAGGCCGCCCACAGCATTCGTCCCATTCGCGCATCGGGAGTTGAGCGCGGATCTGTAATCATAAACAGCGCAAACAGCAATAGCGAACCGCTGATGAGATGATGAACTGCCACATCCCAACTCCAGCCCAGCCAATAGTCTCTCATCAGCATGAGGGCGCTGTAGGTTGCTAAAAACGTGACTGAAGTATCCCAGCGCCCCACTCTGCCCAGCACAATGCCGCCAGCACCGATAAAGGCGATCGCATACCAGCCCAATTCGCCCCATTGCCCTGGCGAAACCCAAGCATCTTGGGTCAACACGAGCGCCGCAATAATGCCCGCATTAGCAGGATTAAACAAGTGCTTCTGGTTCACCCGAATTAAAAACTTACTCAGAATGGCGACCGATGCAGCAAAGGCCATGGTGTACCAGTGGTCGGTACGCAGCAGCAAACTGAGGCTAATGCTGGTGACAAGGGCGCTCCTTAACGAGCCTAGCCAAGAAAAAGCGGGTGAATCTGCGGTCTGTTTCGCCACCCAGAAACTCGCTAAGCTTTGGATGATTATGCAAGTGGCGATCGCGCTCAATACCACATCAGGCCGAAGCGTCCAGTCCTTCAGCCATAGCCCCAGCCCTAAAAATAGGCTTAAAAAACAAATCTGAAAATCTCGGGCATCTTTAAACATATCTTGAGACACACACTTGGATGCTTAGAAACGCTATTGAGAGCGGCCTTCCATCGCGTTAAACCTTACCTTAATGGGTGGTAGGCGTTGGTTCATCACCGTTACCAGAATTGTTACAGTGGCCTTAAAATGACGCTATTGACGAGGAGAGAATCATTTTGGGGCAAGAACCATCGCTAAAGCAAACGTCACTGTTTGGGTGCCATAAGACTCTCAAGGCCAAAATGGTGGGGTTTGGGGGCTGGGAGATGCCCATTCAGTATGAGGGCATTACCGCAGAGCATTTAGCCGTACGAAAACATGCTGGAATGTTTGATATTTCCCACATGGGTAAGTTTCAGCTCCAGGGGTCAGATGTATTGGCAGCCCTTCAAGAACTGGTTCCTTCTGATTTATCTCTCTTAAAGCCTGGTCAGGCAAAGTATACGGTGTTGCTGAATCCCGAGGGTGGCATCATTGACGATCTGATTATCTATGCTCAAGAAAATTTACCCTCCGGCTTAAGTACCGCCACAATTATCGTGAATGCGGCAACAACGGCGAAGGATATGGCATGGCTGGTGGCGCACTTTGAATCAGACCATGTGCTGACCGATGAGTCTGACCAAAAGGTTTTGATTGCGGTGCAGGGGCCTCAGGCGATCGCCCTTTTACAAACCCTCACCCCAGATCCTCTGTCAGCCATTCCCATCTACGGTCATGCCTACGTCACCCTCATGGAGCAGCCCGTCTGGGTTGCCCGCACAGGCTACACCGGCGAGGATGGGTTTGAGGTCATGCTATCGCCAGCAGCAGGCACAGCACTTTGGGATCGCTTGCGGGAACTGGGCGTGGTGCCCTGCGGGTTGGGGGCAAGAGATACTTTAAGGCTAGAAGCTGCAATGGCGCTCTACGGTCAAGATATTAATGATGTGACCACGCCCCTTGAGGCAGGTTTGGGCTGGGTGGTTAACTTTAAAAAACCGAGCTTTATGGGGCGCGAAGCACTGCTGAAGCAAAAGGAGCAGGGTCTAAACCGTCGTCTAGTAGGGCTAGAAATGCAGGGTCGCCATATTGCCCGTCATGACTATGAGATTCAGTCAGAAGGCCAATCAGTGGGCGTTGTGACGAGTGGAACATTTGGACCTGCAGTAGAAAAGGCGATCGCCTTAGCCTATGTCCCCACCCATTTAGCTGAGCCTGGAGCGTCACTTGATGTGGTGATTCGCGGAAAAGCCTGTCCTGCAACCGTGGTTAAACGCCCTTTCTATCGTCGGGCAAAAGTAGAGCATTCGTTCGTGGGTTAATTTTGACGATCTAAGAACATAATGTATCCACACCGTGGGCTTCCATTACTCAGCGCCAGCACCCCCATGACTCCAAAAGCCACCCTTCGCATTGCCTTTCTAACCTATTCAACCAAACCCCGCGGTGGGGTAATGCATACGGTGTATATTGCTGAAGCCCTTCAGTCTTTAGGCCATGAAACCTATATTTTTGCGTTGGCAAAAGAGGGTGCTGAATTTTGTCGCCCAATTCAGTGCCAGTATCGTTTGATTCCAGCACTTCCTGCTGCCGATGATGTAGAAGCGCTCGTCAAACAGCGGATTCAAGAGTTTGTGGACTACTTTGAGCAATCTTCTGAAGTTTTTGACTGCTACCACGCCCAAGACTGCATTAGCGCCAATGCGTTGGCAATCTTGCGCGATCGCCAACGCGTCCCCCACTATCTGCGCACCATTCACCACATTGATGACTTCAACCATGCATACCTGCAGGAATGCCAAGATCGCTCCATTCGTCTACCCGACTTATGTTTTTGCGTAAGCCAGTATTGGCAAGAGCAGGTAGATCAACACTATCAAGTCAAAACGGTTCGCGTTACCAATGGGGTAGATGCTCAACGTTTTTGCGCTGACCCAGTGAGTGAACTGGCACTCAAACAGCACCTTAGATTGAGGGGTCATCCGATTTACCTAACGGTGGGAGGAATTGAACCTCGCAAAAACTCGATTGCTCTGGTACGAGCGTTTGCTCAAGTTCTAGAACACTACCCCGACGCACAGCTCATCATCGCTGGAGGTGATACGTTTTTTGACTTTTCACCTTACCGAGAACAGTTTTTTGATGCGATTCAGAACCTGAATATTTCGTTGGGTCAATCTCTGATCATTCCTGGCGTCGTTTCAGCCCATGATCTGCCCCTCCTGTATCGCTGTGCCGATGCCTTTGTATTTCCATCCCTCAAGGAAGGATGGGGCTTAGTGGTACTAGAGGCGATCGCCTCTAACCTCCCCGTCATCACGTCCAATCAGCCGCCATTTACGGAGTTTTTAACTTCAGAACAGGCGCTGTTGGTTAATCCTGATGACGTGGATGCGATCGCTCAGGCCATGATGGCAAGTTTGTTGCCGCAGGTCTCTGAGGCGCTACACCAAAAGAGTCAAACCGTTTTGGCTCAGTATTCTTGGGAAGTTTCTGCTCGTCTGCATGAGCAGCACTATCACCAGCTTTTGCAACGGCGATCGGTTTCAGCAGCTACTGTGAACTAAATTGAGTGGTTTCAATCCCTAGGAGGTTCCAATGCCAGAAATGCAGTTTCAAATCGAGTGGCCTGATGGCGCTCAGGCGGTCTGCTACTCGCCTTCTCTAATCGTCAAAGAATACTTCACCCCCGACCAAAGCTACGACCTATCGGATTTTGTGGCGCGATCGCAGACCGCTTTGACCATTGCTAGCGATCGGGTTAGAGCTAAATATGGCTATCCCTGCAGCTTGGCACTGGGTCAACTCCAAGAGATTAAGGCAACTGCAGCAAAGTACGAAGGGAAGTTGCTGAACAAAGTGAAAGTGATTAGTTTTATGGAGTAACCCTACAATCCATCACATCAAGATTTTGAACATTCTGATAAATCTATCAGAGTCAATCTTCTAAATGCCCTTGGTCGGACGGTTCGGTGCAGAGGGTTCATTCTGGCCTGAAGCTTCAGGGCTAGGCGTTATCGATGGAGCAGTAGGTAGGGGGGAGACCAATACCTTAGGTATTGGAGAGGGTGAGGCCGCCGCTCCTTTAGGCGATGGGGCTACCGTTTTGGGTGTAGATAAAGCATCTGACTGGTTGAGCTGCTTAAAAAGCTTTTGAATCAGCTTGACCGTTGCCGTTCTGCCGTTAGACTGGCGCTGTGTCCAGGCGATCGCCTGAGCCTCAGACCCGCGAACCATTCGCAGCAGCGCACCCCATATAACAACGCTAGTGTCCCCAGGCGAAACCTTCAGCGCAGCATCAATGCGATTGGCTAAGCGACCCGTATCAGACAGCAGCATTTCACGCACCTCCGCACGAGCAGAACGATCCGATCGCAGAACGTCCAAAGCAGGCGACCAAGAGCCATTGACCAAATAGCCCAAAATTCGCTGCACCGTACTGGCAGAAGGCTGATTGGCCTGTGCCTGAGTCACGTTGGCATGGAGCTGAATATAGTCTAACTGCGCCTGTGCGGCTGGGTTCCAACGTTTAGAATTGTCCTGCTTACTTTGCTTCAGCAGCGTTAGGGCAGGCGTCCACAATCCGCTTTTTGCGAGGGTGAGTCCATCCAGATAGGCTGGCGCGTCCAGGGCTGGCTCCATCAGCGTAATCGGCTGCAATTGATGAGCAACACCATCGGTCATTTTAAGCTTATAAATAGCGTACTGAGGTTCTAGCCCGACCGTTTGGTTGACCACCAGTTCTGGGACATTATCTCCTGTCACCTGCTGCCACTGCGGCACCTCCCCTGGGGGGCTTACCCAGTTCGTCATTAAATCGAGGCGTTCGCGGCGCGGGTCAAAGTAAAAAATTTGCCCATAGGTTGAAACACTGCTGCCTTGAGTTTGAAGTCCCGTGAGGCGTAGCCACAGACCGGGCTGAGGCGCAGGGTTATAAACATCCGATTGAGTGAGGGGTAAAGGCTGATCGGAACCCGCAGAAATCAACGGGTTTTGATCGGGAGCGAGTAGGTCTGCGCCAGAAGGCCCCCGGATCGCAATCACATCCGTTAGGCGAAAGTAGGGTTTGCTCAAAAACAGCCGAATCAGCCCTGGCAACTGAAGAGAACGATAAATGCGGAGTTGGTCAATACTTTCACAAGGCTCGTCACAGCCGGAAGCCCCTTGCTGCGCAGCACCTGCCGCATCTTTTTTTAAAATCGGCATTGCAATATCAGAAGCCGTTTTCATCTCGCTTTGCAGTGCAAAATCAGACTTCAGCACGATGGGCTGCCCTGCCGTCAGTCCTTCTTTAGTCAGTCCCGTCTGAATTTGATCTAAGGTTTGGGGCGATGACGCTTCGGTTTGACGCGGATGGGTAATGCCTAAAAGCTCGTGGTCAAGCCAAAACGCCACATCTGGGTTCACCAAATACTGGAGACTCAGCCATAGCGTTGCCGCAAAGAACCCCAAACTGCCCAACAGCATCAGGCGTGATAGTCGAGAGCCTACTTTGCTCGGGTATTCAGATCGAGAAGGCGAATCAGAAGAGGGAGGGGCTGCAAAATATGCAAAAGGCTGAGGCTTTCGCGGTCTTCGCGAAGACAATCGGCGTGAACTCACGGGTTTTATGACAGAAGATATGAGGGGTTACAGACGACGCTGAAAGTCTTCTAGCAAATCCATCAGATTCACCTGACACTGCATTGGCAATAGCTCTAGCAGCGGCAGCTCTCGCTTGCCCCCGCCCAGTGGCACGGTGAGAGCAGAAAGTACCTGCATCACCTGAGATTCCTCAAGACTTCCGGCGGTGAGTAGTGGAGCCAACTGCTTTGCCAACACCGTATCTAAATGGGCATCCGTCAGATAGAGGTGCCACTTTGCCACGTCGATGTAGATAGTCTTCCCAATTTCTGAGGCTAAAGCGTCTAAATCGCTTGCCGAAAGTGCATTTGCCATGACGTACACCGCTCTTTCTATTACTTACGGTTTTAAGCTTTGGGTTTCAGTGGGGTTTAAGTTTGCTCTGGCTTATTCGTATTGGCATCAGAATCAGATCTGCCATAGTCGGCGATCGCAAAAATGTACAGCCCGTGCATGACCAGAATTGCCGCCCAACTTCCCGTCATCCAAAGCGTCCAGGGCCATGAAGCGTCTTTTAAGATCCTAAAAAACCAAGAGCCAGAGTTAACCGCCGCAAATAGCGCAACGTGGACGGCAAAGTTAATGCGATCTTCAAGTTTCCGAAAGGCAGGATCGCGACGGTCTGGTTCACGGGGCCAACGAGGAGGCATTTTTTAAACCTAAAGCGTAGAGGAGTTTCTGGTTTTACAACTCTATCCTAAGCTAGAGCTGTATGGGAGGGTAGCTTTAATCCTCACCTCAGGGCAAAATCTCAGGGGTTTGGAGAAATGGCGTTCAGTTCCAATTCTTTCGGGCATTCCATCATGATTATGAAACCCTTTTGGCTAAAGTTAAGCATTGCTCTAGCGGCAGGCACACTTTTTTCTTGCAGCAGTGCGCCTGCACCCAACAGTTCTGCTGGCGTTTCTGGAACTGGGCGGCTGCAAACGGTCCTCGGACGAGGGCAGCTTAAGTGTGGCATTAGTGGAGAGCTGCCTGGCTTTAGCTTTCTGAACCCTCAAGGGAAATATTCTGGGCTGGATGTGGATGTGTGTCGGGCGATCGCCGCTGCTCTTTTCGACAAACCTGATGCGGTTGAGTACCGTCAGCTCAATGCAAAGGAGCGCTTTACGGCAGTGCAGTCAGGCGAAATTGATATCTTGAGCCGCAACACCACCTGGACGATGAGTCGGGATACCGAAAATAAGCTAGAGTTTGCCCCTGTGGTGTTTTATGACGGGCAAGGGATGATGGTGCGCCAAAATAGCGGCGTTAAAACCCTTAAAGATTTTCAGGGGAAGGCCATCTGCACCCAGACGGGCACCACCAATGAGCAGAACCTCTCGGATCAGATGCGGAAGTTAGGCGTGCAGTATAAGGCTGTCGTGTTTGAAGATGTGAACGCCACTTTTGCGGCCTATGCCCAAGGGCGATGTGATGGCGTGACGTCCGATCGCTCTCAGCTCGTTTCTCGACGGACAAAGCTGCCGCAGCCAGAGCAAAATATTATTTTGCCAGAACTGCTGTCTCAAGAGCCGCTCGCGCCAGCTGTGAGCGATGGCGATACTCAGTGGTCGGCCGTGGTGCGATATGTGGTTTATGCACTCATTCAGGGTGAATCTTTAGGGATTACATCTCAAAATATTGGACAGTTTGCAACCTCTAAAGATCCAGTCATCCGGCGGTTTCTGGGTCAGGAAGGTGAGTTAGGGAAGGGGCTTGGACTGCCCAAGGATTTTGCTGCGCGGGTGATTAAACACGTCGGCAACTACGGCGAAATTTATGATCGTAACCTTGGCCCTAAAACGTCGCTTAAGCTAGAGCGAGGGCTAAATAAGCTATCCACCCAAGGTGGACTGATGTTTTCGCCGCCGTTTCGGTAAGGATCATGAATTTAATAACCCATTCCTTGTACGTCCTCACCCCAGCCCTCACCCTAGGGAGAGGGAGCAAAATTTGGTTCCCCTTCTCCCTAGGGAGAAGGGGTTAGGGGATGAGGGCGTGCAAGGTGTATGACTTCTTCCCAATTCTCTAGTTGGGAAGAAGAGACTGAAGGGCGATCGCCTGAGCCATTGGCATTTGACCATAGGAAAACCCATAGGGCATTTCTGGTGGTAACAGCGGCACAAACATCTCTAGCGTATAGGGACTGCCGTAAACCACTAAACCGCGCAACTGACCTGCCTGCAACAGAGCATCAAACCAATCCTTAGCAAGCTGACTGAGTTCAGCACTCCCACGAAAGGGATTACCTCGGATAAAAAGCTGCAAAATGGTGGGTTCGGGATTGGATTGAACCAGCTCATAGGGTTGGGTGGGGCTATGACGGTCAACCAGATAGAGCGTTTGATAGCCATGCAGTTGAGGGATGGTAATGGCGGGGGCTTTGCGATTGAGAAAATCACACCCAATTAGGTCATCTACCACGATCACATTACGGGCAAAGCCTTCTGCCGCTGGAATAATGCCGCGAAACTGAGAAGACTTCTCTAAAATCTGTGCTGCGGCCTGCTGTGCTGCGGCCTGCGCCAACTGATCAAGCTGAATGGGCGCGGGGGGGCGCTGCTCCCAATCGTGGTGGTGAGTGCCCTTTTCTGATAACTCTAGGGTGAAAATCTTTTGTTTGGCTCGCCAGATCCGCTCTAGAGAAGCCAGAATTCGATCTGCGGAAATTCGCCCACTTTCAACCGCTTCACAAATCGCCTGAATTGCGCCAGGTGGGTCAAGGGGCATCATTAGCACGTCGGCTCCGGCTTCTACGGCTAACACAGCCGCCTCGTTGGCACCGTAACGGTCGGCGATCGCCCCCATCACCAATGCATCCGTCACAATAATTCCATCAAACCCCAATGCCTCCCGCAGTTCCCCTGTCAAAATGCGAGGGGATAACGTCGCGGGGTAGGTTTCATCGAGGTCTGGGATCAGCAAATGGGCACTCATGACGCTATCGACCCCAGCGGCGATCGCCGCCTTAAAGGGCAGATACTCAAGACTTTGGAGCCGTTCTAAGGCATGGGGAATGACGGGCAAATCTAGATGGGAGTCTGTGGCGGTATCGCCGTGACCTGGGAAATGCTTTGCGGTGGTCAGCACCGGATGCTGCTGTGCGCCCTGGATAAAGGCCGTTGCGAGTTGGCTGACAACCTCTAGGGTTTCGCCAAAGGCTCGGACATTAATGACGGGGTTTTGAGGGTTGTTATTGACATCTGTGATGGGTGCTAGAACCCAGTTGAGTCCAATGGCGAGAGCTTCTTGAGCCGTGTATGCTCCCATTTCAGTGGCAAGATGAGCGGCGGTTTTGGGTTCGGTTTTGGCAATTTCAGCCAGAGCCATGGGAGGCGCAAACCAGGTCGCGCCAGAAAACCGCTGGCCTACGCCTTCTTCAATATCAGCCGCCATAAAGAGCGGCACCTTCGCCCAGTCTTGGAGCTGCTGCGATCGCAGGGCAATTTCTGCCGCACTCCCGCCCAGCACAATCACGCCGCCCACCGCTAAATCTTGAAGGTAGTGGCGTAAGGTATTGGCCTGCGGCTCCCAGGTGGGGTAAAGAATTTGATGATCGAACAAATAGCCCGATGCCCGCACCACGAGCATTTGGGCAACCTGTCCTGCCAAGGTTAAATCCTGAAAGTCGGGGAGTATGTGAGTCAAAAGATCAGCCTCTCTCTAGACTTCCAGTTCTTTCGTTTCAGAGGCTGCTGCCACGTCATCATCCGCTAACTCAGGCTGCTCTGGCGGACGATCTTGGGCAAGCTGCTCAATCAGGTTGATCACCCGCATACCCCGCTCCAAAGATCGATCTTCTTCAAAGCTCAGCTCTGGCGTACGGCGCAGGTTCACCCGTTTGCCAAGCTGCCCTCGGATGTAGCCACAGGCAGATTGCAGCCCTTCCATCGTGGCGGCTCTGGCCTCGTCGGTGCCGTAAATGCTCACAAAAACCTTGGCGTGCTGGAGGTCGCCAGAGACGTCCACATCCGTTACGCTAACCATGCCGCCGCCAATGCGCTCATCCTTAATGCCAAAGAGCAGCATCTGGCTGATTTCACGCTTAATCAGTTCCGAAACGCGAGAAATTCGCCGTCCTGTTGCCATAGTGTTTCTCTTCTTCACCCGAACAATGGGTGATGCATCAAATTTTATCCGTTGCCTTAGCCTAGTCTATCCTGCGATAAAGCCTATGGGCGCAATATGCCTGAGTTTTAGACTGCGTCTACCGATAGCCCTAACATGGCCTGAATCGTTAGGCTAAGAAAGATAAGGGCACTAATGAGGGCGCTAATGAGGGCGATCGCCGTCGTGGGGCGGCGCAGAAACGGAATCAGTGGCTCAATCGCATTCCAAAATACCCCAAGCACTAAAGCAATGAGATACCGAGGATACCGAGCGACATTTTCAAAAAAGTCTTGCATGGTCGTACAGTAAAAAAATCTTTGCAGTCGCTGCTTGGCCTTATTGTAACCCAAGCCGTTTGCGCCTCAGTCCTATCCGACACATCTACCTTGACTATTCCACCCAGACCTTTCCTCAAGTGGGCTGGAGGCAAAAGCCGCCTCATTGCGCAGTATCAGCCCTACTTACCCACAGACTTTCGCACCTACCATGAACCATTTTTAGGCGGTGGGGCGCTCTTTTTTCATTTTCAGCCAACTCGTGCGGTGCTGTCAGATATCAATCCAGAACTTGTAAATGTCTATACGTGCGTGAGAGATTGCGTCGAAAACGTCATTACAAAACTAGAGCATCATGCGGCGCACCATAGTCAGACCTACTACTATCAAATCCGTAACGAAGATCCCGATCTGCCCATTGATAGAGCAGCTCGGCTGATCTATCTCAATAAAACCTGCTTTAACGGTCTTTATCGCGTAAATCGGCAGGGTCGGTTTAATGTCCCAATGGGACAGTATAAAAATCCAAACATCTGCAACGCCGAGTTACTAAGAGCTGCATCGGTTGTCTTACAGAAAGCGGTGATAACAACGCAGCCTTTTCACAAAATCTTAGCTGAGCCACTATCAGAACAAGATTTTGTATATTTTGACCCGCCCTACCACCCGCTGAGTGAAACCAGTAACTTTACGGGCTATAGTCGCACGGCCTTTGCCGAAGCAGATCAAATTCATCTGCGGGATATTTTTGTGAATTTATCAGCACAAGGTGTAAAAGTGGCATTATCTAATTCCGACAGCCCATTTGTAAGAGATTTGTACCAAGACTTTCAGATTTACACCATCTCTGCGGCACGATCTATTAATTCACAACCAACCAAGCGCGGCAAAATTACTGAGGTTTTTGTGGTTTCTTATGCCGTGGACTAATCATTTGTGGCTCAATTCTTTTGAGACTTGAAGTCTAATAATATTTGCATCAAAAAACGGTGTTTTGCAGATTAAACCTCTTTTTGCTAGTACCCTTTTTTAGAGAACGGTCAAGTTTCAAAACCTAACATCAGGTTAACAGCAAAGGCTTTTGGATTTTTCCTTGCGCCTGTTAAACGGCTCGGCTAAGCTTTAGGCAAGCCGACTAAAGTATTTGATGATACGGTTTGTCTCAGCCTCCTCTCAGCCGCGCATATCCAACGTTGATCTATTGTTCATGAAGATCGCCCCAACCCGTGCGCTTCAAAAATCGCATCCCTTCAGTGGATCTGTCGAGCATCGGTTGATTCTTGCCTGCGCCCGATGCCAGCCGGATGTTGAGCTAATTAACCGCATCCTAGACGAGGGTACAGCGGCTTTTAACTGGGATCGGTTCGTCCAAACTGCGCTCTGGCATGGTGTTTTACCGCTGGTTTACCGCAATTTATCGACTTTTACACCCTACCGCGTTCCAAAGTCGATTCTCAGTCAGCTGATGAAGCTGTATTTACAAAATTCGACCCACAACCAGCGTTTAACGTCTGCCCTTCAAGAGCTATTTGAAGTCTTTAAGACACAGGGTATTCCTGTCTTGTTTTTTAAGGGGCCTGTCTTATCAGAAGCAGCTTATGGAAGTATCCATTTACGACGATTTAGCGATATCGACCTGCTGATTCAAGAAGCTGATATTCCGGCTGTGCGTCAGATTCTTATGGAGCAGCGTTTTCAAACCAAAGAGATGATCCTTGCGGCAATGCAGGAAAACGATGCATACCGAGAGATTTTAAGCAGTCTTCCCCCTGTGTCCACAGATCTCACTCGCCATTACCTTGAGACAGAGACAATGGATCATTCTGGGGAAGAGATGTTTATCCATGAGCAGAGCTTTGTCACGGTTGACCTCCACTGGCAGCTCATGCCCAGCTATTTTCCGGTCGCCTTTGATCTCAATCAGATTTGGCATACCCGTCAGGCCTTTACGGTAAGTCAGTCTCAGATCGATAGCCTTAATCCGCAAAATTTACTGCTCTACCTTTGTGCCCACGGCAGCAAAGAGCTGTGGCGAAATTTAATTTGGGTTTGCGACATCGCAGAAGTGGTTCGGGTTTACCCAGACCTGCCGTGGCTCGATCTGTGGGAACAGTCTAAAATACTGAGAATTGAGCGAATGTTCCTGCTGGGCTTGTTGTTGGCTCATGACCTCTTGGAGATGCCTTTGCCGCTACCGCTTCGAGATCCAGTGCTCCATCACCCTACAGTTCAAGAACTTTTGCAGATCTTTAAGCGCCGCATTTTTACAGATATTGAAATCCTGATTGAAACGAGAGAAACAGGATTTTGGCTATTCCATAATCCCATGCACCTCAAACTGCGCGATCGCCTACGAGATCGTCTGCCGCAATATTGGTTAACCTTTCGCTTCATTGTTACGCCCAACGCAGAAGACCAGCAGTTTTTGAACCTACCGAAAGTATTCTATCGTCTCCATTACCTTGTGCGTCCCATTCGGATCTTTTACAAATGGATTATCCTGCGAAAGGCATCCACAGAACCCGAAAACTTAACATCAATCTAGAGTATCCATTCCAGCGCGATCGCCGTTTTACTTACTGATGAACCGCGCCATTAGGCAAAATTGTGCCCGTGAGAATGGTGCCTGTTAGCTTCACCATAACGCGATCGCCCGTGCCCATTTTGGCTCCGGTAAGGTTTGCATAGCTCAAATTAGCGCCACTCAGATCTGCGCCCACCAAGTTAACTTCTCGTAGATCGGCATGGCTGAGGTTGGCACCCAGCAGATTCGCCCGAAACAAATTGGCGCGACATAGAATCGCATAGGACAAATTAATATTGTGCAGAAACGAATCCTGAAGGTTTGCACCTGTTAAATCTGCATGACTAAGGTTGCGGCCTGCTAGATCTTTTTCATGAAGATCCGCCCCCCGTAGGTTGGCCTTACTCATGTCTGGTGAGGCAGGTCTTTGATGAGCTGCCCGTTCAGATTGTGGAGACGGTGGCGGCGGTGAAGAAGGTGGCGGCGGACGGTAGCCATAGGTCGTAGAAGGTTGCGTCTTTGCCGCTTTAGGCTGCGTGGTGCTGCTACTTTCGGGTCTAGGCGGATAACCGTAGCTGCTGTTTCTAGCCGTTGGTCGAGCGGCTGGCTGTGAGCGGTAAGAGGTCGCTGTGGTAGTCGACTTGGTCTCTGCTTTCGTTTTGTGGTGGGTTCGCAGCGCATCACGGGCTGCATTGATCTCTTTCAGCTTCTGGAGCGCTTTTTGATGGAGCCGTTGGTTGTCTTGAGGAATACGATCTGGATGCCATATAAACACCAGATCTTTATAAGCCTGGTTGACGTCAGTCAGTGACGCACCAGGCTGAAGCTCTAGGACTCGATAGTGGTGGTCTAGGGAGGTCATGCTTGATATTATGTCGCATTCGCTGCGGGCTGGGGATAAAGTGGCGGCGGCTTATCCCCCTGCTTTAGGATTGCAGAATGTGCCATCGCTGCTGAAGGTCTGGAATGGCAAATAAAGCCGTAAAATTCAACCCCACAGACTGGTACAGTGCCGCACCGCCTTGCTCTCTGTCTACGAGTGCCAACACCTGCGTGACCTGATAACCTGCATCCTGAAGGCGACTAACGGCCTTTAGCGCCGACTGCCCTGTAGTAACGACATCTTCAATCACCGCAATGGTGCTGCCGACTGGGGGAAGCGGCCCTTCGATATAAGCCTGTGTACCATGACCTTTAGCCTCTTTCCGAATAATGAGTCCTGGCAGCGGCGTGCCTTCGTAGGCAGAAACGACGCTAATGGCGCTCACCATCGGATCGGCGCCGAGGGTTAAACCCGCAACGGCGGCGGTTTGAGGGGCTAATGACTGAAGCAGGAGACGACCAAGGGCGATCGCCCCAACTGCATCCAACGTCACCAGTTTACCGTTGATGTAATAAGCACTTTTTTGCCCAGAGGAAAGCGTAAAGTCTCCCTCTTTATAGGCTTTTGTACAAAGTAAATCTAGGAGAATTTGACGAAGTTCGTCGAGGGACGCGGTTGCGAGAGAGGCGCTGCTAAATTGAACCATCTAAAAACTTAACCTGTCATTCGTCTATTTCCACTCCACAAAATGTGTTATCTGTTTTGCAGAATGGGTAAGCTAGGATCTATCAGATTAGCGTAAAGGATGTCAGGTATGTTGTTAAAACAGGTCAGCCGCAGCCCACTGTTTTGGGGGTTGGTCACCTTGGGTGCGCTGTCTTGCGGGCCTGTTTCGGCTCAGGAGCCAGGAAACCCTGCGCCACTTAATCAGCCTTCCCCTTTTGAAGCCATTGGCCAAGTGACAAAAAGCAACACATTTTGGTCCGAAAGCTCCATCGGCGACGATGCAAAAAGCCTATTTGTGTTGGATCGTGACGAGGCTCGGATTCAAAAACGTGCTGAGCGATTTGAAGGGGTCTACCTAGACATGATGAAGCAGCAAAATGAGGGCGGCGTCATTATGCGAACTCAAGACATTTCTAACCTCTACGATACGTCTTTGCTCGAGCTGCAAAAGTAGACCTGCGGACGCTTACAGCTTGTCCAGCCCCACGGAGAACAGCGCAGATTAGAGCATAAAAATCTGCGCTGTTTTATTTTGTTTAAAGATCCAGGGTGCAGGAGTTGAACCTGCCTAGCGCGAATTATGAGTTCGCTGCCTCAACCGCTCGGCCAACCCTGGTGGGCTGCTATTTTTGAACAAGCCTATTTTACTTATATCTTACACAGATAGGCTTTAAGCGTATGCCATCGCACAAGCTCATCATATCTGGTATAGTCCAAATTTAGCGAAACGTTGATGCCGACAGCACCGTACTCCCTCTAAGTTTTTTGACTTTAAGTTCCAGAAGTGGCTTTAATTTGTGAAGGTACACCCGCTCATTAAAAATGCATCTGCCTCAGTGACTCAACTTAGTCAAGATCCTGCCATCCGCTTGACGCTGTATCTGCTTCTAGGTGTGTTTACGCTGGGAATCTTCAGCGCAGTGGTGGGATACTTCTTTGGCCATGAATCGCTCAAGGGCGTTACCCAGCCTGATATGAACCCTTTTGTAGCTTCTTCTGCCCAGGGGCAGTACCCTCGTGAAGGAGGCTATCTGCTTAAAGAGAGCGATATCTTAGCAAAGGTAGAGCGGGAAACCAAAGGGATTTCTAAGTCTGGTGAGCCAAAGAAGCAATCTCCGGCAACTGTCAAAAAAGATGAAAAAGATGCGAAAGCCTCTCCTTCACCTGCCGTAGACAAAGAAACGTCTCTACCGACTGCTGTGCAGTCTCAAGGGGTTCGTTTGGAGGTGCGTGCGCTGACGGTTAAAACCGATGGGCTGTCTTTGGACGTGGCAATGCGAAACGAGAGTGCGAAAGAAGTTCAGTTTTTGTACGACTTTTTAGATGTTTCGGACGATCAGTCTCAGGGCTTGACCACTGAGGTGAAGGGCTTGCCGACAAAGTTTTCGCCCAAGAGTGAAACGTTTAGTGGCGTCATTAAGATTTCGGACGTCTCTTCAGGCTCCGTTAAGTGGATTTCGCTGGCGCTGGCAGATTATCCTGACCAGAAAGTTGAGCTAAAGATTCCTAAAATTCTTGTTAAGCAAAAGTAAAGATGGATTATGGGGCTTATGGGGCGGAGTTTGCCGATAAATCTGGGATTCTCTAATGCAACATCAGTTAAACCCGCCCCCTACGCACATGAAGGTTTTCTGAATATTGGACGCGATTATCTAGGGTAGGGATTTGGGGTGATGCTCCCGCAAGGAGAGGTGTTTTCAAGACTGCTAATCATACTGCTGCTAATTGCAATTAATGCATTTTTTGTGGCAGCGGAGTTTTCGGTGGTCTCGGTTCGACGCACACGCATTCAGCAGTTGGTGCAAGAAGGAGATCTTCAGGCCAAGACGGTTCAAAATCTTCAGCGTGATATTGAGCGGCTGCTGTCTACCACCCAGATTGGCATTACGCTCTCTAGCCTAGCCCTAGGGTGGATGGGGGAAAAGGCGATCGCCGAAATGCTGTTTGCCTGGTTTAATACGGCGCAAGTCGCCCCTAATGCGCGGTACTGGATGGCACACTCATTTTCGGTTCCTGTGGCGTTTATGGCGATCGCCTATCTCCAGATTGTGCTGGGGGAGCTGTTCCCTAAGACATTGGCGTTGGCCTATTCAGAGAAGCTGGCAAGGTTTTTAGGTCCCATTAGCCTCAGTATTTCTCGGTTATTTACCCCACTGGTGTGGATTTTAAACCAGTCGAATCGTGCCTTGTTAAAGCTGCTGCGAGTACCCATCTCTCGGCGCAATACCTTTAACCCCGTCACGGCTAAAGAGCTTCAGCTTATTTTAGAGTCTTCTTCAGAGCAAAGCGATCTCCAGGCAGAGGAGCGTGAGCTGCTTAGAAACGTATTTGAATCGGGCGAAATTTTAGTCGAAGAGGTGATGGTGCCTCGCACCAGTATCAATGCCATTGAGGCACAGTCTACGCTGCAAGAATTTTTAGAAGAAGTCGCTCAAACAGGGCATCACTACTATCCAGTCATTGATGAATCGTTAGATCAAATTCGCGGCACGCTTTACTACAAAGACGTCGTGCGTGAGCTGCCCTTTCAGTCATTAGACTTTAATGCGTCTATACAGCCTTGGATTCAAACGGCTTGGTTTGTCTCTGAAGGAACACCCATTCAAAATGTTCTGCAAATGATGCAGAAGTATAAGCTGGGCGTGATTATGGTAAGAGAAAGTGAGTTTAACGGCACGGCGGGTTTAGTGACCCTTCAGAACTTAATTCGCGCCATTATTGGTATTGAGGATGAAGCCCCTTCGCCTGCCGATGAACCCATTACCGAACAAGATAACCACACGTTTATGATTCAGGCTCAAACTGACCTAGAGACGGTCAATGAGCATTTAGGCATAAGCTTGCCAATTCTAGAGGACTATCAAACCTTGGGCGGATTTGTGATGTTCCATCTCCAGAGAATTCCAGAAGAAGGAGAGTCTTTCGGCTATGAGAATCTCGAGATTAAAGTTGTGTCTGCCCTGGGACCTCGCATTGAACAAGTCTTAATCCGTATTACAGATGTGGACGGCATCTCAATCCCTGAGTCAGATTTACAATAATGCTAAATTAGGGGTGCAACTGTCACGCACTATGCTAGAAACATTCTCGCCCGAATTAATCAATGCAATTGTTCAACAACTTGTAAACAGTCTTCATTCAGAGCAGATTATTCTGTTTGGCTCTTATGCCTACGGAGAAATCCATCCAGATAGCGATCTTGACCTGCTCGTTATAGTTAAAGATTCGGATGAAGCAGGTTATCGACGAGCGCAGAAAGCCTATCGGAGCCTTCGCGCAATGGCTCTTAAAATGCCTGTTGACATTACAGTGCTAACTCAAGCTGAAGTAGATGCAAAGCGTACAGTCCCTAGTTCGCTGATTAGCCGCGCAGTAAATCACGGCAAAATACTCTATGACCGATCCAAAGACAGAGGAAATTCGCCTGTGGCTGCTTAAAAGCCGCCAAGACTTAGCCGTGGCTGAACTCCTTATTGAACAACAGCACGCCTATCTTGGTATTGCGGTATATCACTGCCAGCAATCCGTTGAAAAGGGACTCAAAGCTTACCTGACGCATCATGATGTTCTTTTTAAGAAGACTCATGATTTGACTGTGTTAGTCAGACTGTGTATGGAATTTGATGAGCGCTTTGAATCTCTATTGGATGCAGCAGAAATATTGACCCCCTATGCTACACAGTTTCGATATCCAAGCGATCGGGTAGAACCTGACAAAATGGAAGCGGAGGATGCATTAAGGCTCTCTTCCAAAGCCATTGCGTTTATCAAAGAAGTGCTTGCCCAAAATTTATTGCCTACAGACCTATGATTCTATGCGAATGCGCCAGCGCCTTTGATAGGATGACCTACGGGAACTAGATCTATAGATTTTCATCAAAATTAAAAACAAACTCAATCGAATCATGCAAGTGCAAGAGCCGCTGAAGATCGCTGAAGACCGCCTAGATGAGGCGATCGCCGCCAGTCAAAACCACCTTCTGGGTCTTCAATTCCCCGAAGGTTACTGGTGGGCAGATCTGGAGTCTAACGTCACCATCACCGCAGAAGTGGTGCTCTTGCATAAAATTTGGGGCACAGACGCCCACTACCCTCTCCATAAAACTGAAACCTACCTGCGCCAGCATCAGCGCGACCACGGCGGCTGGGAGCTTTACATTGGGGATGGCGGCAACCTAAGCGTTTCGGTCGAAGCCTATATGGCGCTGCGGCTGTTGGGCGTTCCGGTTTCTGACCCTGCCCTCGTAAAAGCCAAGTTTTTTATTCTTTCTCGAGGCGGCATTACTCAAACGCGGGTGTTTACCAGGCTACACCTGGCATTAGTGGGCTGCTATGACTGGCGCGGCATCCCTGCACTGCCGCCGTGGGTGATGCTGCTGCCTAACTTTGCGCCTTTTAACATTTATGAGCTTTCGAGCTGGGCACGGGAGAGTACCGTGCCGCTATTTATTGTGTTAGATCGTAAACCCGTCTTTAAGACCACTCCCAGACTGTCTTTAGATGAGCTGTATGCCGAAGGACGAGATCAGGTGTCCTTTAGCCCCGAACTTAAGGGCGACTGGACTGATATTTTTCTAGCGTTAGATGGGGCATTTAAGCTAGCAGAACAGTTTAACCTGGTGCCTTTTCGAGAAGAAGGGCTAAAAGCAGCCGAGCGCTGGATGTTAGAGCGTCAGGAACCCACAGGCGACTGGGGCGGCATTATTCCGCCCATGCTTAATGCGCTCTTGATGATGAAGACCCTCAACTACAGCGTCAACGATCCGGCGGTGCGCCGAGGGTTTGAGGCCGTAGCACGCTTTGCCGTTGAAACCGAAGACACCTACTGGATTCAGCCCTGCGTTTCGCCCGTGTGGGACACGGCGTTGGTGGTGCGGGCGTTGGCAGAATCTGGTATGGAACGCACTGACCCTATGCTGGTGAAGGCGGGGGAATGGCTTGTGGCGCAGCAGATTTTAGACTATGGCGACTGGTCGGTCAAAAACCCAACGGGTCAGCCCGGGGGCTGGGCGTTTGAATTTATCAACAATTACTACCCCGATGTAGACGATACGGCTGTGGTGGTCATGGCGCTCAATGAGGTGACATTGCCCGATGAGAAAGCCAAAGATGCGGCGATCGCCCGTTCCATTCAGTGGGTAGCCTCTATGCAGTGTCGTCCAGGGGGATGGGCAGCTTTTGACATAGACAACGATCAAGACTGGCTCAACGATCATCCCTACGGCGATCTAAAGGCCATGATTGACCCCAACACCGCCGACGTTACGGCACGGGTTTTGGAGATGGTGGGTCGCTGTGGTGTCACGACTGGCACCCAGAGTGTCGAGCGTGCCCTTGAGTACCTGATTAAAGAGCAAGAACCAGAAGGCTGCTGGTTTGGACGGTGGGGCGTAAACTACATCTACGGCACCAGCGGCGTACTGGCGGCATTGGCGCTCATAGACCCCAAGCGTTTTGCGACAGAGATCCAGCGCGGTGCTGCTTGGTTGGTAAGCTGCCAAAATGCAGATGGCGGCTGGGGAGAAACCTGCAAAAGTTATGACGACCCCAGCTTAAAAGGCCAAGGCTCTAGCACACCTTCTCAGACCGCCTGGGCGCTGATAGGGCTTTTGGCAGCAGGAGACGCAGGAGCGGACTATGCAATAACCGCCATTGAGTTTGGCATTCAGCACTTAATTGAAACCCAAAAACCTGATGGGAGCTGGGAAGAACCCTACTATACAGGCACTGGATTTCCGGGGCATTTTTACCTGCGCTATAACCTTTACTACCAGCATTTCCCTCTAACGGCATTGGCTCGTTATCACAAGAGTTTGGCTCAAACAGCTTAATTAAGATTGCCTTCGGATATTCATAACAGTAGTACATAGCCCTATTTTCAAAGATCTTGTGGGGCTATTTTGACTACGATAGCTGATGGAAACTGATTGCTATCGCGCCAAGAAATACCTGATCTTCTGATACTGATGTGCAGTCTTAAGATTATTTGGGAATCATAAAGATACAAATCTTAATTTCGAGACGCCTTTCTTTGGCGCTTAAAAGCTTTACATACCCTATTTGTGAGTAGGGAGGGGATCTATTCATCAGTAGTGCTGCCAATCCAGATGAATAGCAAGCCATTGAATAATACAGACAGAAACTCATACCCAAATTAGATGGATTTTTAGTTATTGATAGATTGTACGGACGGAGTAATCAGTGATTCAAGTACCTGAACAAAAAGAAAAAACCGACTTAGCCTTGGAAATACCTCAATTGATCCAAGATCTAAAGAAGGCGGAAAAGGGGTGCCTCAAGATCAAGAATGGGTCTGTTACCTGGTTCATTTATATTGATCAAGGAGAGCTTTTATACGTCACGCATTCCATCGAACCCATTGATCGACTGGATTGTCATCTGAGAGGTTTAAGCCGACGTATTCCCAGCGTCACTTCAGATGTACGCACTCAAGTTCGGCTTTCCCTTGATGTTCCTTCAAATTTTAGCGCTGCATTGCCACAAGATTATCAGGGTATTGGGATGCTGTTACAGCAAGAAGTCCTGAGCCTTGATGTGGCTCAATCGCTGCTGCAAAGCATGTCTCAAGAAGCCTTAGAATTGCTGCTGCTTGTTGAGAACTACACTACAACGTTTGTACCTAGCTTTAACGCCTTGGTCACGCCTCTCCAACCCCTGAACTTTGAATTGTTACTCCATGAGGCTCAAGAGCGACTTCGGTCTTGGCAGCGCTTAGCACCACAGATTATTTCCCCTTATCAACGTCCGTATTTATTCAGTCAGTCTAAAACTACGCTTTCTGTCGAACGGCAACAGCGCTTGGGAGCTTTACTAAAAGGCTATAGCTTTAGGCATCTTGCGCTTTTAATTGGCCAAGATGAGCTAAGACTGGTCAAGAGTTTATATCCGCTGATTTTAGATAAGACTATTATTTTAAGAGAGCCACAGCCGCCGTACCATGAGCTGCCAAATTTCTCAGAGCCTTCTAAAAAAAAGGATGTCGCCGCAGTAGAGACAATGCCTGCTGCTTCTTCAGCGCAGCCTGAGACCGAATCGCTCGAACACTTCGATACCATTTCTCAAGCTGCGCCATCGACCAAAACCTATCGAGTTGCCTGTATTGATGATAGTCCGGCAATGTTGCAAACCATTGAACAGTTTTTGGGCAAAGAAAATATAACGCTATTTCTGATTCAGGATTCTGTTAAAGCCCTGATTGAACTCATGCGGATTAAGCCAGATCTCGTGCTTTTAGATGTAGGAATGCCCAGAGTAGATGGATATGAGCTATGTCGCCTGTTTCGGAAACACCCTTTGTTCAAGAAAACCCCCATCATTATGGTGACTGGCAACACCGGAATCATTGATCGCGCTAGGGCAAAGCTGTCTGGAACGACAGACTATATGACGAAACCTTTTACTCAGCCTGATCTCTTAAAAATGGTATTTCGCCATTTAGAGTAGATTCTGACTGTACTTATTTATTTTTGCACCGTTAGTTTTGTAGATCAGACGGGAACAATGAGACTAACAAAATAATTACAGTTTTACGCTTTAATGAGGCCACTATGCAGACTATCTTAGTTGTTGATGACACCCCTTCAGAACTTGCGCTCATCACTAATTTTTTGAAAGAGGGTGGGTTTTCTGTCGTTGTTGCAACGGACGCAAAGGAAGCACTTACGAAAGCTGCCGATCATAAGCCTGATGCTGTGATTACGGATGTGGTGATGCCGGGGATGAGTGGGTTTGAACTCTGCCGCACGCTTAAAAAAAATGATGAGACGAAAAATACGCCGATTGTGGTCTGTACGTCTAAAAATCAGGAGCTAGATCGGCTTTGGGGCATGAAGCAAGGTGCTAATGCTTATGTTACTAAACCTTTTACTCAAGAAGAATTACTCCGTGCTGTCAAATCTGTAATGGGTTAAGGCATAATGCTGCCTACGTTAGATTCTCAAATTTTGCAGCAAAAGACGGTTGGTGCCCCCTATCTAAAGGTATTACTTAAGCCTGACCAGGCTGCGGTATTGCCAATGGGACAGGCTCAGGAGGCGATCGCCATACCCACCCATCGGGTCACGCCTGTGCCCAACATGGCTGCCTGCATTTTAGGGTTGCTCAACCATAAAAGCCGTGTGATTTGGGTGGTTGATCTTCCTTTCCTCTTAGGGCTGTCTAGCAGATTGCTGAATGTCCAACAGTACAATATTGCGATTATTCGCTCAGGTAAGACGCCTTTGGGGCTTGTTGTTCCTGAAATTCAAGGGGTGGTAAGGCTTACTTTAGATGCAGTTCGGCCTCCTGTAGAAGAAATTTTGCCGGCGCTAATGCCCTGTTTAAAGGGGTACCTGATGCAATCTCAAGAAAGGCTCTGGGTTCTGGATACTGAAGCCATTATTCATTCATCTGTATTCTCTGGAAATTAGTAGAAGATACTCTACACTTCAGCCTAAGCGAGAGATAAGCTTTATGCTGCCTTTTCTAAGCGCATATCTTCATGCTTACCTGCGTTTTGATCGCTAAATCTTTAACACTAATACTCAGACATATTGACATCAAATGAAAACAATTCGTTCGCCTAAAACGTCTCACCAAGCTACCCTTTCTGCTTCAGGTTCATGGTGGAATCGACAGAAATTAAGAACAAAGGCAACGCTATTGGCGATCGCCCTTGGAACACTGCCCGTAGCGGCAACAGGAACCCTGTCTTACTTTGCAACAGCTCCCGCCTTGAAACAAGAAGCCATTGCGAAGCAAGAAGCTAAGTTAGATAAAGCTGCTTCCCTCGTCAGCAGCTTCATGTTGGAGCGCTACAGCAACATTCAGATTTTGTCTAACTTGTCAATTTTTGCTGACCCAACGGGAACAGTCAATATCTCTAAGACTCAAAAGCAAAACATCCTTGATAAATACGTCAAAATTTATGGCGTGTATTCTAATATTGCGGAGCTGAGCCTAGAAGGAAATGTCCGTATGCAAAGTACGGGGCGGTCTCTCTCAAATCAAAAAACTCAGAGCTATTTCAAGAAAGTCTTGACAACTCAAAAAACTTTCATAAGTCAGCCAGATTACTCAGATACCACCGGTGAACCTGTAATCTATCTTGCAGATCCAGTCTTTGATGTCAAAACCGGAAAAATGATTTCGATTGTTCGACTGGAAATGCCTTTAAAATATCTATCTAATGTATTTAATGAAATCGAGAACAAGAAGACTACCAAACAGATTTCAGGATACAATCGCAATGAAATCTTTTTAACAGAAAGCTCAGGTCAATATTTCGTCGTCAATGATATCAATAAATTTGCAAAACTCGCCCAAAACGATTTTCCATTTTTGTTAAATCTTAAGAAAGACAAAAAGAGAGGCACAGTAATCTATACAAATCCTACAGATAAGCTTGAAGAGGTTGTTTCTTATAGTCCTATTATTCAACCAAAAGGACTGCCAGCCTTAGATTGGAACTTTTTGATCGCCATCGAAACAAAAGAAGCCTTTGCCACTCTGAATGATTTACGCTTGTCCACTATATTAGGAACCGCTATGGCAGCAATCCTAGTAGGTGCAATAGCGGCCTACCTTGCCCACCGTGCGACTCGTCCTATCATCGAATCCGCTGAAGCCGTAAAAAAAATTGGTCAAGGCGACTTCGACACACGCCTCAATGTGGTGGGACAAGATGAAATGGGGGCATTAGGTTCCAACATCAACTTAATGGCTGAACAAATTAAAGACTACCAAGCTCAGCAACAAGAAACGCTAGCCCGCCAAGAAGCAGAAGCTCGACGAGATAAGCTCTTGGCAGGTGTTGCTCAAGCCCGTGAGCCAAAAGAACTTGAAGCTCCGCTTAATGCACTGCTGTCAGAATTACGCGCAGATATGAACGTTGACCGAGTGGTTGTGTACCGCTTCAGACCTGATTGGGGTGGCGCTGTCATTGGGGAATCGGTTCTCCCAAACTTTCCCATCGCGCTGGCGAGTGTTGTGGAAGATGCCTGCATTCCTGAGGCGGTATTAGAAGACTACAGGAATGGTCGAATCGTCCCGATGAGAGATGTCTTTAATGCCTGCTTCCATTCAGACCATATGCAGTTAATGGAGCGGCTGCAAATTAAAGCAAACTTAGTGGTTCCTATTCTTCAGGGCAGGGAACTGTTTGGGTTGCTGGTGGCTCATGACTGCACCGCTATCCACGATTGGCAAGAATCTGAAATTGAGTACTTAAAGAAGGCTGCAATTCAGTTAGGTTCAGTCCTTGGAGGACTGGCGTTGTATGAGCAGAAACAGTTTGAAGCAGAGCAGGCTCAAGCACGAAACACGGCGCTGCAAATGGAGCTTCTGACTCTACTCCAAGACGTTGAAGGGGCTTCTTCCGGTGACTTGACCGTGCGCGCTGACGTGAGCGCTGGGGAAATTGGCATTGTTGCCGATTTCTTTAACGCCATCGTAGAAAGTTTGAGAGACATTGTGTCTCAGGTGAAGGAGTCTGCTGGACAGGTAAACACTTCTGTGGGCAGCAACGAAATGGTGATGGGTCAACTCGCCGATCAGGCGCAGTCTCAGGCTCATAAAATTACCGATACGCTGAAGTCTGTTGAGCTGATGGCGCTTTCTATTGAGCAGGTAGCAGAAAACGCGCGGCAGGCCTCTAAGGTGTCTGGGCTTGCCTCTAGAACGGCTGAAAGCGGTGGGAAAACCATCGACCGCACGGTGGCAAGCATTTTGCAGCTTAGAGACACCGTTGCCGAAACCGCTAAGAAAGTCAAACGACTGGGGGAATCGTCTCAGCAAATTTCTAAGGTGGTTTCGCTGATTAACCAAATTGCGCTACAAACCAACCTGCTGGCGATTAACGCCAGTATTGAAGCCGCCCGTGCGGGTGAAGAAGGGCGCGGTTTTGCGGTGGTTGCAGAAGAAGTGGGTGCCCTAGCGGCTCAGTCTGCGGCTGCAACCAAAGAAATTGAGGGCATTGTAGACGCCATTCAGCGCGAAACCAGTGAAGTGGTAGACGCGATGGAGAACGGTACGACCCAGGTGGTAGAAGGGACGCGCCAGGTGAACGAGGCCAAAGAAAGCCTCAATCAAATTGTGAAGGTGTCTCGTGAAATTGACGACCTGCTGAAGTCGATTTCGATCGCAACGGTTTCGCAAACTGAAACGTCTCAGGTGGTGAAGCTGCTGATGGAGCAGATTACAGAATCATCAGAACAGACTTCTACAACCTCTCGCCAAGTCTCAAGCTCTTTGCAAGAGACCGTTGCGATCGCCCAACAGCTTCAGGCTTCTGTAGGAACCTTCAAGCTGGAGGAGAAGTAGCAGCAGGCGCTGTAGAAACATCTCACGGGGAGACTTTTTCCCTATTGATTAAAGCCGCCCTGTCGCCCAAAAAGATCATGATGCAAGATACTGAACAGATCGTTCGGCTCCAGTTTCTAGATGAAGCCCAAGAATACTTAACTGAAATTGAAGCAGCCGTGTTGGGGATGTCTACCCACGGCATCGAACGATCGGTGATGGATGGGGTGTTACGCGCCGCCCACTCTATCAAGGGTGGCAGCGCGATGATGGGCTTTTTGACCTTGAGTCATCTTGCCCACCAACTCGAAGATTTCTTCAAGGTGCTTAAGGTCAGACCCTCTGAAGCAAAGGACGAGGACGTTGAGCGCTTAATGCTGGTGGGCGTTGATCACCTGCGACAGGTGGCAGACCATAACCGTGAGGGGATAGATCCATCCGAAGCTTGGCTTAATCAGACCGTTGAGGCTACCTTTGGGTCTCTTCTCAGTCGCCTCGGCGAACCCCAAGCAGAAGATGCAGCGTCGCTGCTCTCTGAGGAAGTGGGTGCAGACATGGTGGTGCTTTTATTTGAGTCTGAAGTGGATTCAATCCTCAACCGTCTAGATGAGGTCTTGGTACATCCCGATCAGCCTTGTTTTCAAGAAGAATTTGCGATCGCTGCCCAGGAGCTAGCGGGTCTTGGCGAAATGCTAGATCTCCTGGTTTTTCGCGACCTTTGCGTAGATATTTCAACACAGATCCAAACGGCAGAGAGTACCGCGTTGCTCGATACTGTAGTTCAGGCGCAGCAGGCTTGGCGACAGGCGCAAGCCTTAGTGATGGTTGGGCAACGCGATCTGATTCCCTCAACGTTTGGGATGAACCCATCCGCTCCAACCTATCTTACCGTCGGCAATCCTGATGTTCAGACAGAAGAGATTACCGAGAGAGAAACCACTGAGACAGACGCTGCGATCACGGCTTCCCTTGAATGGGAGGCATGGGAATTAGAAGAACAGGAAGTCGGAGCAATTGAACCTGCGTTTCCAGAAGAAACGTTTGCTGAGCTTCTCTTTGAAGGGGCTGATGGGGATTTTCTCGATGACCTTCAATCCGTCCCGCTTAAGCTTGAGCCAATTGCACAAAAATTAGAGCCAGAAGCGGCGAGTGGGCTACTGCCGCAATCTTCTAAGGGATCTATCAGAACCAAAATTGCGGCGGCAGCTATCACCGCAATGACCCCAGACGAGACTGACGAACCCGATATTATGCTGCGCGTTCCAGCCCAGCAGCTCAATCAAATGGGCGAACTCTTTGGGGAATTAGTCATTGAGCGCAATGGTCTTGCTCTTCAGCTCAAACGTCTTCGCGAACTCACAGCACTGCTGACGCAGCGGGTTCACGCTTTAGAAACATCTAATGCCAGCCTTAGAAGCACTTACGATACTGTCGCCACTCAAACCGCGTTCAAAAGTCAGCCTCTTGCGCCATCGTCCGTCCCTATGGCTGCGACGGACAACCATTCTGTGTCCAATTCAGGACAGGGCTGGCTTTCTGGGCAAGCTGAGGGATTTGACCTGCTAGAAATGGATCGCTACAGCGAACTACACACCCTGTCTCAAGCGCTCATGGAGAGTGCGGTGCAAATTGAGGAAGTCACCACAGACATTAACCTCAACCTCGATGAAGCTGAGCAAACCGCCCGTGCCTTTACGCGCACCACCAAACAGCTCCAGGTTGCCATGACGCAAATGCGGATGCGTCCGGTCTCTGACGTACTGAGCCGCTTCGCTCGGATGCTGCGGGACTTAAACCTAGAGCATGGTAAAGCCGTTGATCTCAAAATTTCAGGCGGTGCAACGTTAATCGATCGAGTGATTTTAGAAACCTTGACCGACCCGCTGGTTCACCTAGTGCGAAATGCCTTTGACCACGGCATTGAAGACCCGCAAACTCGCATCGCCCACGGCAAAGCTGCCAAAGGTCTGATTGAAATTAGCGCTGCCTATCGCGGCAACCAAACACTCATTACGCTGCGAGATGACGGATCTGGTATTTCTCTCGATAAGGTTAAAGCTAAGGCTGCGCAGTTGGGCATTGACAATACCCTGCTGGCATCTGCTCAACCTTCTGAAATTTTAGACCTCATTTTTGAGCCAGGATTTAGCACGGCATCTCAGGTCACAGAACTCTCTGGTCGGGGCGTTGGCATAGATATTGTCCGCACGTCTCTGCAAAAAATAAAGGGTTCCATTAGCGTCGATACCCAAGAAGGGCACGGCACCACCTTCACAATTTCGGTGCCTTTCTCACTCTCAATTATCCGCGTTCTGCTGGTCGAAAGCGGCAGTCTTTTGATGGCTGTACCCATTGACCAAGTTGAAGAAATGCTGCTTCTGGAGCCAGACAAGGTCTTAAAAGTAAATGGACAGCGCGTTCTCCAGCTTGATGATGCTTTAATTCCATTGGTGCAGACGCAGGATTTGCTGCGCTTCCCTCGACCTGTGGTTCTGTCTGACCTTGAAACAACGCCCAAAATTAACCAGCCTGCGGTCTTGCTGATTGAGCAAGAGGCCCAAGTGGTAGGCATTCAGGTGGATCGGTACTGGGGAGAGCAAGAAGTTACCATTCGTCAGGTGGAGGGCGTAATTCCCCTGCCTTCAGCGTTTGCGGGCTGTACGGTTTTAGGGGATGGTCGCATTGTACCCTTGCTAGATCCGCTAAGTTTCCTTGAGCAGATTGAAGCTCAGATGGCGACTCAGGGTGATGCCTCGACGGATGCCTCAGAGATATCTCTACATCAGTTGTCTGAAACGCACGTTGGGACAGAGGCGATCGCCACCCAACCCCTCGTCATGGTGGTGGATGATTCTGTCAACGTGCGACGCTTCCTTGCGTTGACCCTTGAAAAAGCGGGCTTTCGAGTGGAGCAGGCGAAAGATGGTCAACATGCCCTTGAGCTATTGCAGACGGGCTTACCCATCCAGGCTGTCGTTTGCGATATTGAGATGCCGCGATTGGACGGCTACGGATTCCTCGCAAACCTCAAGAGTATCCCTAGCGCACAGAATCTTCCGGTTGTAATGCTTACCTCTCGCAGTGGCGAGAAACACCGTAAGTTAGCGATGTCTCTGGGTGCAAAAGACTATTTCTCTAAGCCGTTCCGTGAGTCTGAACTGCTCCAGACGCTGAATCGCTTAATGGCTCAAACCGCTGTCCCTGTTCTTTCTGTTCGATAGCTCATGGCAACTCTTCTTCGCTCTCGACGCTTTGCTGACCGTGCCAGTGAAGCGACTCAAAAATACGTTACCTTTGCGATCTGGCAATACTGGTTTGCGCTGCCCATTCAAGTTTTGCAGCGGGTCAGCAGTTGCAGCGCGAGTGATGCGACTTCCGCAGAGGCGAGTCTTATCACCCAAGATTCAGATGAGTTTCAGCATATTGATTTAGAACAAAAGCTTTTTCCGGCGGTAGTTTCCGCAACACTAAATTTGAAGGAGTTAGAAACTCCCAAGCAAAAGTCCTGTTTAATCCTGTTTAAGTCTGCCGCAGGTCATACTTTTGGCATCAGCATTGAGGCACAGCCTAAAATGCAGCGTGTTGCCCAAAGTCAGATCTCTCCGCTATCAGAGGTGATCAATGATTCATCTTTTCTGCGATCGGTCTGTTCTTCCGTCATCCAACTCGATGGAACTGCGCCCATCTTTTTGCTGGATTTAGATAAATTGATATACTCGAAAGTATGAAGAACTTACCATACCTTTGAGTCTTACAATGAAAAGTAAAATCGCAGTTTCATTGGATCAAGAATTAATAGCGTTTCTGGACGCACAGGCTACGAACCGGAGCGAATATCTTAATGGCCTGTTAGTAGAGCAGCGCACCAAAGTTTTGAGAGAACAGATGATTGCCGCACTGCAAGCGGATCAAGCGGATTCAGAGTATCAAGCAGAGATTGCAGCTTGGGATGTGGTCGTTGGGGATGGACTAGATGCCGAAGGGTGAATTGACGTATCGGCGCGGGGATATCCGCTGGGTTACGCTAGACCCGACCGTAGGCGCAGAAATCCAAAAGACTCGCTCCTGTCTGGTCATCCAGAATGATGTGATGAACCAGTACGGTCAGTTAACAGTTGTCTTACCCTTCCGACCAGGGAAGAAACAGGCACCCTATGTGGTGAATGTAAAGGCGAGTGTAGAGAATGGCTTAGACCAGGATCGGTTTATAGATGTGGGTCAAGTGCGCTCTGTGGACGGTCAGCGAATTCTGGGAATCGTTGGGCAGCTTGAAGAACAATACTGGACAGAGATCAAGACAGCGCTTGATCTCGTGCTGGGATTTTCGCTCTAGCGTTCTGTCTTTCTCCTCTAAATTCAAGGCCACCCGCTGTCATGACAACCAGCACCTTTGAAACCGCAATCGCTTTATCCCTCTTCTCGCAGTGCATCCAACACAGAGCGATCTTCTAACGTAGAAGTATCACCTGAGATTTCAGCGCCGCTGGCGAGGGTGCGCAGTAAACGCCGCATAATTTTGCCAGAGCGGGTTTTGGGTAGCGCGTCGGCAAAGCGGATTTCGCCAGGACGGGCGATCGCCCCAATTTCCCCCACCACATGTTTTTTCAGCTCATCCTTAAGCGCATCACTGGCAGAATGGGTTCCCTCTAGGGTTACAAACGCAAAAATGTCTTCCCCTTTTAAATCATCAGGGCGACCTACCACCGCAGCTTCTGCCACGGCAGGATGAGACACCAGCGCCGACTCAATTTCCATCGTGCCCAAGCGATGCCCAGAGACGCTAATCACGTCATCCACTCGACCCATAATCCAAAAATAGCCGTCTTCATCCCGACGGGCACCATCCCCTGCAAAGTAGAGGTATTTACCGTCTTTAGGGGCAATATGCTCCCAGTAGGTTTTACGAAAACGCTCGGTATCGCCATAGACGTTCCGCAGCATACTGGGCCAGGGATGAGTAATGACCAGATAGCCGCCCTCATTATCAGGGGCTGGGTTGCCGTCCAGATCTACCACGTCTGCCAAAATGCCAGGGAAGGGGCGTGAAGCCGAGCCAGGTTTGGTCGGAGTGACGCTGGCAAGAGGGGTAATCATAAAGCCCCCCGTTTCGGTTTGCCACCAGGTATCGACAATAGGGCAGCGCTCTTTGCCAATCACCGTGTGGTACCACATCCAGGCTTCGGGGTTGATGGGTTCGCCAACGGTGCCCAAAATCCGAAGCGAAGAGAGATTGCGGGCGTTAGGGTGCTGCTCACCCATTTTGATAAAAGTGCGGATAGCGGTGGGGGCGGTATAGAAAATAGTGACGCCGTACTTTTCAATCACATCCCAAAAGCAGCCTGGGTTAGAAGGGCGCGGTACGCCTTCATACATCACGGCGGTTGCCCCATTCGAGAGTGGGCCATAAACGATGTAGCTGTGGCCTGTAATCCAGCCTACATCTGCGGTACACCAGTAGACATCGGTGTCTTTGAGGTCAAACGTCCACTTGGTAGTCATGTGGGTGTAAAGGCTATAACCGCCCGTGGTGTGGACGACCCCTTTCGGTTTGCCCGTGCTGCCGCTGGTGTAGAGAATAAACAGCATATCTTCGCTGTCCATCGGTTCAGCGGGGCAGTCGGCGGAGGCAGTCGCCTGAAGCTCATGCCACCAGTGATCCCGTCCCGTTTCCATGGCGATCGCCGCTTTGGTGCGCTGAACCACCAGCACGTTTTTGACCGAGGGGACGGCGTTATTGGCAAGGGCGTTATCGACCTGAATTTTGAGGGCGACTACCTTATCTTTACGGAACCCGCCGTCTGCGGTAATGACCAGTTTGGCTTCAGAATCTACCAGGCGATCGCGCAAGGCCTCGGCACTAAATCCGCCAAACACCACCCCATGCACTGCCCCAATGCGGGCGCAGGCTAACATGGCGATCGCCGCTTCTGGAATCATGGGCATGTAAATGCCCACGCGATCGCCCTTCTGCACGCCCAAATTCTTCAGCACATTCGCCATTTGACACACTTCTCTGTGGAGCTGTGCGTAGGTGAGGGTGCGGGAGTCTCCTGGTTCGCCTTCCCAAATCAGCGCCGCTTTGTTTTTGCGCCAGGTGGTGAGGTGACGATCTAAGCAGTTGTAAGAAATATTGAGCTTGCCACCCACAAACCATTTGGCAAAGGGGGGCTGCCAGTCGAGAGTCGTGTCCCACTTTTGAAACCAGTGCAGCTCTTGGGCTGCCAACTCTGACCAAAATGCAGCGGGGTCAGCTTTTGCCTTAGCGTAAAGCGCTTCGTACTCAGCAAAGCTTTTAATTTCTGCTTGGGCAGATAGCTCAGCAGGGGGCGCAAACAGACGCTTTTCGTTAAGGATGGATTCAATAGTGGGGTTTGACATAGCCCTAAATCAGAAACGGTTGGGTAAGAAATCTCTTCATTAAGGTCGCACAAAATCACCGATAAATTCGTTAAGCTTTGCCATTTGCAGAGGCGATCGCCTTCAGCAGAACAATCCCCGATCAAAACCAATGTGTCAGAACCAAAAGATGGGCGAAAATACGGCGATCGCCCATCTTTTTCACAGCGATAAATCAGGAATGGACTCAGCAGCACATTCTCGCCGAGGTAGAGCAACAGCACGTGAAACAAAGTGCTGGATTCCAAATTTAGTTATTCAAACCAGTCATTTTGCTGACGTTCGCGGCGCAGCTGCGGTTCTGGCACAAAGGCCAGCCACAGCGGGAATTGCAGTACCGATAGGCTAACCGTTTCCTCAGAATCATCCAGCAAAATCAGCGGGATAGCATCATCTTTAATAAGTCGATCTGCTTTTTGCGCCAACGACTCAGGCGATTCAAAGAGCGCAATGCCTTGATCAGGACCAAAGTCAGCTCGCTCTACGCCAAGACAGTCCTGGAGTCCGCGCCGCCAGTCACCAAGGCGTTCGGGGGCGTTGGCAAGAATTAGGGCATGGAGGCGATCGCCATACAGCTCATTTAGTATTGAAATCACCGCTGAGGCTACCAAAATGTTCTGTAGCCTTGTGCCCAAACTTCGCACAGCGCCACGACCGCCTAGGTTGAAGAACCATTTTGCGACGCGATCAGCATGAACTGGCTCAAAGGTACGGCGCAGCTGCCAGGAAGGTCCGTAGTAGTTAGGCGTGGTGCGGTACTGCTCGAGGAGTCGTCGAATTGCTCGGGTTTCTTCTTGAAAACTTTGGGTGGCAAACTGAGGTTGGGCAGCGGTAGTACGTGCTGCTGGGCTTGGCTCTAGAACTTGCTTGGGCGTTAACTTCGGCTCGGGGCTTACCTTCGTGGAGGCAGACGCTGCGGCTTGGGGAATTAGCTCAAGCTGTTCGGCGGCAAGGGCGACATCCTGAAGGCTGGTTACTAAATATTCTTTGAAACCCTGAACACGAATGGCAAGCTCTTGGGAGGCTCCCGCAAAGGTAGAGCGCATTTCGGTTTGGATACGTTCTTGACGGCGCTCTAGCTGCTCGACTGAAGTTTGTAGCGTTTTCTTGCGCTCTTCAAGCTGCTGAATGTCTTCTTGGTAGAGCTGGTTAATTTTGGTCTGGGTTTGCTGAAGCTGCTGCTCTAGAAGCTGGCCTTTTTCCAGCTTGAGCTGCATAATCTCCTGCCGGAGGGCTTCGGGTTCGGGGGGCAAGGGCGGTAAACTGGACGATTCCATGAAGGGTTTAGGGTCTGGCAGTGTTCAATTGAGGGACGGCGGCTAGTACACGGCTAGTTTTGCTCTACTTTACGAGGGCAGCGATCGCCCAAGCATTGTGCTAAAGCGGCTGGGTCAAACAGCACGGGCAAAAAGTGGATGCTGTTAACTTCACGGAAGTAAAACAAAATAGGCAGTACAGGCCAATAAATCTCCCAATGATACCAGTCTGCATAGGGAAAGATGCGGATTTGGGTTTGACCGCGATAGATTTCTAGGGCGGTGTTAGTAAAATGCAGTCGTAGGGTAGCGGCCTGTACACTCAAAAAGATGGCAAATAAGAAGACGGGTATAAAAGCCCAGATGGATAGGAAGATGAGGGGGGTGGAGGCGATCGCCAGTCCAATCGGCAGTCGATAGCTCGGTTTAAGTACGACTGTTTCAGCCGTTGCGATAGAAGGTGTAAAAGTCATAGAATCTGCCCAGAACGCTCTTAAGCTCTATTGTAGAGGGTGGGTTCTAAAAGATTAGGCTAAGAGGTGGGGGTGATCACTTTAGACCCGCAATCGTTGACGAAAGGCGTTGGCATCTTCGGGCTTAGGAATTTGCTGGGCGATTGCCTCCACAAACTCACGCTCTGAAAGTTGAGGTTTTTGAGCCAACGTCCGTTGACACACAATGGCGGCGATGGGACCAATAAGCTCGGCTAGCTCTTGCTTGCAGCGCTCAATCATCGCTAAACTCACTTGGGAAGGCAGAGCAGGTTTAGCATGATCGATTAAATCTGGGGCTAGACCCTGACGGTGGGGGGCTAATTGCGTAGGTGCGTCTTTGATTTGAGTTGAGGTCAGCACTTCTGGTGCAGCCACAAATTCTCGCTGAATCTCAAACAGCTGCTTTAAAGCCATATCTGCATTGGCCGGACGCTGAGAGACCAGAGGAGCCATGAGCTGATCGATAAAATCTGCCAACTTTTCGGACAGATTAGGGACGTGGTTGCGCCATTCCACCACATCCGCTTCAGGATCGTACAAATCACTTAAATCTTGCCCCGTCAATAAAAAAACAAAGGTTCTGCCTAACGCAAAGAAATCAGACTGGGGGACAGGCTTACCCTTCATTTGCTCCATTGGGGTGTAGAGAGCAGACATAATACGAGTCGCCTGTGTAGAAGGTTCCCCGACTGAAGAGATTCTTGTAATCGTGCGAACGGTTCCAAAGTCAATCAAGACTAGGTGCCCCACAGACTTCAGCATGATGTTAGATGGCTTAATATCTCGATGCAAAAATTGCTGAGCATGAACGGCCTTCAAAATGGTTGCAAGCTGAATCAGCCACTGAACAGCCAAGCCCTGACCAATGGGGCTGCCGCGCTGCTGAAGATATTTTTGTAAATCTAGCCCCGTAATTTTCTCCATCACAAGGCAATACAAAGGCGTGGTCGAATCCTTTGGCAGATAGGCGAAGTAGGCATTCGGCTCAACGGCAGGAATCCCAGGATGATTGAGCTGGCTTAAAACCTTCGCCTCTCGATGGAATAATTCGATGTACTTTGGCTCATTTTTACTCAGTACCTTCAGTACTTTGGTGATGCCATCGCGATCGCCTACCTCATAAGTCTTTCCACAACCACCTTCGCCCAACATTGACACGACACTATAGCGCCCCTCTAACAGCAGCTCTGACCCACAGCTCTGACAAAACAGCCGATCATCAGGGTTTTGAGGGCGAGGGCAAATAGGGTTGATACAAAGACTCATTTATGATTAAAGGCAGGCGGTAGTTTTAGTATGACTGATATGAATTTATGACTGATATCAATTACAGATGATTCAAGATGGATTATTAGGGTTCAGCATATTCATCGCCATTTCCAAACTAACTTTTAATCGGTTTAGCGACGTTGCCAAAATGCCAATTTCATCTTTGGCAACATGCTTAAATTCATCACTAGTATTTCCTGTACTTAGTTCCTTAGACCACTGAGACATTTCCGTGAGGGGTTTCACAATCGAATTTCGCAAGAATAGATTAAGAATAATAATCGCGATGACACAGCCAGCCGTCAAAATCCCAATGACCAAAAGCTGAAGCCGCCGAGCATCAGCCAAAATTTTGCTAGCGGGAACGGAAACAATTTTAGCCCCCACAATTTCGTTGAGCTTCCAGCCGAAGCCGTTGTCGCTGCCGTAGGAAATAAGCTGGCTCTTGGGCGCAGCGGCAGGAGTGCTGTGGCACCGTAGGCAGGTCTGATTGCTGATCGCAATAGGTCGAGCGACATAAAAAATATCCCCACCTGCCAAACTACGAAAACCAGACTGTTCTTTAAGCGTAGATTGATTGCGAAATTGATTTACAATTTCACTTTCAAAGGTATCTGCTTTGTCTCTAAGATTGGTTGGGTTTAGAGTCGCTTCTTTATAGAAAAAGTCTCTATACTGCTCACGCTTTCGTAGATTTTCAAAGACCTCCCGCGCTGAGTATCCTGGGACGGTCTGCGGCAAAAACTGATCTTCGGTTTCTAGTCGAGGCGCTAACTCTGGATTGATTTGAGTGCTGGTATAATCTCTAACGGAACCCATTGTCTCAATCAGCAGCGCGGCTTTAGAGGTAATTTCTTGTTCCGCATTTTTTTGCAAAATCTGAGATAAGATAATTCCATTAACAACAACAATGATCAGAAAAACGACTAGCAATATTAGATTAAGCTTTGTACCTAACCTAAGCCGATTCAACATTTTAAGCAATCTCCTTTATGGATAGAAATACGTGGTGAAAGCACATCGGCTCATTTATGAATGAGCTTAACTAAACTTAAAAGTCTTGGCTTCTATTGCTAGGCTAGACATTATTATAAGTTGTTATTAGAATAGCTTTCCCAATTAAATATGTTTTTTAACCGTTTCCTGAGCTTTTCACTACTTTTTTCGTTTTTATTGGGCTGTACCTCTTCTGAATTATCAGGTCAGAAAAAGCTTGTCGTTGGCGTGGTGAGCTATGGCAAGGGCAGTAATGTCGCTGAGCGATATGCTCCCCTCAAAACCCATTTAGAAAGCCAGCTTAAGAGCATTATTGAGATAGAGCCAGCCTACAACGAAGTGCAGGCAGTGCAGCAAATTGAGCGCAAAGCCTGGGACATTGTGTTTGCGCCCCCAGGTCTGGCAGCGATCGCCATTTCTGAAGACCAATACCTGCCCCTTTTGCCCCAAGCGGGTGGCGAGACAGAGCGTTCTGTGATCGTAGTGCGACAAGATAGCCCAATGGCAAAGCTTAACGATCTGGCAAATCAAACGGTCGCATTGGGTCAAGCAGGGTCAGCCACGGGCTACTATTTGCCAATCTATAACCTTTATGGATTAACCCTTGCAGGTACTCGCCTGTCACCAACCCCCCGAACAACCCTAGAGTGGATCAGTAAAGGCGAAGTAATGGCGGGGGCGTTATCCGTAACTGAGTTAAGTCGCTATCGTGGAGACTTTAGCCCAACCCAGTTTCGGATTTTGGCTCGAGATACTCATCAAATTCCCTCCGGCAGCGTTTTGGTGGGTTCCACGGTTGAGCGTAATGCCCAAGAACAAATCCGCCAGGCGCTCGAAACGGCACCCGCCTCTGTTGCTGCCGCCGCTGAATATGTCACTAATGCAAAACCGCCAGACTATAGCTATCTGATTAAGGTCGTGAAGCGAGTGCGGCCGATCGCCAAACGGATTAAAGAAAAGCCGGCTCCGTTGTACTAGTCTCAAAGTGAAATGACGCTTGTTGCTGACGTTTGACTTGCCTCGAGTACGGCTTGTCTTGCCCAGCGGTCGGCATGGAGAATATCGTCTAGGCTTGGGGTTGAGGTATTTTGAGACCCAAAGTGATCGCAGGCTTTTTCAATCACCCTAGGGATATCCAAAAAGGTAATCTTTTCGTCTAAAAATAGGGCAACCGCCTGCTCATTAGCCGCATTTAAGACCGCTGGCAAACAGCCGCCTGCACGTCCGGCAGCGTAGGCTAAGCCCATACAGGGATATTTTTCGTGGTTGGGTGCACGGAAGGTGAGGTCGCCAGATTTAACTAAATCGAGGGGTTCCCAATTTGTGGCGATGCGCTCCGGCCAAGAGAGTGCATAGAGCAGCGGCAGACGCATATCGGGCCAGCCCAGTTGAGCCAGCACGGAGGTATCCTGTACTTCAATCAGGGAGTGAATAATGCTTTGGGGATGGATGACGATATCAATGTTGTCGTAGTCTGCGCCAAAGAGGTAGTGAGCTTCAATCACCTCTAGCCCTTTATTCATCAACGTGGCAGAATCGACGGTGATTTTGCGACCCATCGACCAGTTGGGGTGCTTCAGGGCATCGGCGACCGTCACCTGCACCAACTTTTCGACAGGCCAATCTCTAAACGCGCCACCGGAAGCCGTTAGAATAATACGCCGAAGTCCGCCCTCTGGAACACCCTGCAAGCACTGAAAAATAGCGGAATGCTCTGAATCTGCGGGGAGGAGTTTAACGCCGTGGGTCTCTACCAGCGGCAGCACGACGGGGCCACCCGCAATTAGTGTCTCTTTATTGGCTAAAGCAATATCTTTGCCTGCTTTAATGGCGGCAATGGTGGGCAACAGTCCTGCACAGCCCACAATTCCGGTGACAACGGCTTGGGCATCGCCATAGGCAGCAACTTCAACAATACCTGCTTCGCCGCTCACTAAGATGGGCTGCGGGACGACATCTGCAATTGCCGCTTTTAGGTCTGGAAGCTGGGTGGGGTCTGCGATCGCCACTATCTCGGGCTTAAACTGCCGAATTTGGTCTGCCAACAGCGCAATATTACGACCTGCCGCCAGTCCCACAATCCGAAACTGGTCGGGGTGGGTTGCAACAATATCTAGAGTTTGGGTGCCAATGGAGCCAGTGGAACCTAGCAGGGTAATCGCTTTTACAGCCATAGAGTCTTAGAGCGCAGCAACTCCCATCATCTTAGGGGGTTATGGTCGTCAGAAACAGACTGTTTTTAGCAAGGTTAAGAGATTTTTAGCCAACCGCAGAGAGAACGCCCGTATCTTGAGCAGCGTCTACTTTAACGACGAGTTTTATCCCAAATTCTGCCTCTAAGCAGCCTTTTTTATACTCCAAACTCCATAGCTCTAGGCTACAGTCATCTCCTGCTTGGGTGGGCGTTAGAGTCAAAGACAGTTCACGCCCGACAGCATTGAAGGTGCAGTGCAGTGAGTCAATGGCATTAATTTGTCGGCGATCAAGGGCAACGGCAACCTTAAGAAGGGCGCTGAGCTGATCAACCATTTGGCGCTCTAGTTTACCTAAACCTTGATAGCTTTCGTGCTTTTTCTTAGGTGCGCCTTTACGGTGATAGCGCGCAAGGTTGGCAATCATTTCAATTTCGGCATCGGTATACCCCAGCAGCCCACCGTTGCGGATGAGGTAGTAAGAATGCTTGTGGTGAGCGGAGTGGCTAATGTAGTGCCCGCAGTTATGCAAAATGGCAGCAGTCCACAGTAATTCCCGCTCTTGGGTGCCCCATTGGTGCAGCGTTCCACAGGTTTGGTCAAACAGCATGACGGCAAACTTCGCCGCCTGTTGAGCATTGTCTAGGTTGACCCGATACTTTTGCGCGAGGTTGAGGGCGCTCCGCTGACGCACAGAACCCTGATAGCGCAGCCGATCTTCAATTAGCCCGTGGTTGAGCATCCAGTCTACGATGATGCCTTCCCGTAGAGCGCGGGTGCAGGACTGAATTTTAGTCATGCCCAGATTTTCCATCACTTCTTGGAGAATGACGCCCCCCGCCAAGATGATCTCGGCGCGTCGCTCGGACATGCCTGGCATCTTACAGCGATCGCCAAAGGACAGCTTTCGTAAGCGCTGGTTCAGCGCCTGAAGCCGCTCTAGGGTAAGGACATAGCCGCTGAGGGTGGTGGGTGGCGCCCCGGCAGCGTTAGCGTAAGCATCTAAGCGAATTAGGCTCTCAATGGTGCCAGAGGTGCCTACCATATTGACGGTTTCGCCCTGTGCTATTTTGGCTTTGAGGTCTTCAATCGGCCACTCCAACATGCCGCGCACGTAGGCATGGAGGCGATCAAAATCGCGGCTGCCAATGGGGTCTGTGGTAACAAATTCGTTGGTGAGGCGCACTGCCCCAACTTTGGTGCTGCTGAGAAAACGCGGGTCGTGACCATCCCCTAAAATGAGTTCTGTAGAGCCGCCGCCAATGTCAATAATGGTGTGGAGTTGATGGTTAAACTCTAACCCTGACAATACGCCCAGATAAATTCGACGGGCTTCTTCTTGCCCTGAGATTAGGTCAATTTGCAGTCCTAACTGCGTCTCTACTTCTCGAATAAAGTCTTTCCCGTTGGGCGCTTCGCGGGTAGCGCTGGTGGCAACGGCGATCACCTGCTCAGCATTCCAGACCTTTGCCATATCTAGGCAGCGTCGGAGGGCGGCGATCGCCCGTGCCATTGCCTCTGCGGTCAAATTGCCAGTTTGTGGGCAGCGTTCTCCTAAGCGGACGGTGCTTTTTTCGGCATCGACAATATTGAAGGCAGGCAGTTCGGGGTTGATGCGAACGACAACCATGTGGACTGAATTGGTGCCAATATCGATCGCCGCTAAAATGCGGCTTTGGGGTTCAGCCTTTGTGGCGCTAGATGCAACCGAGGCATTTGTTACAAGTTCAGCAACCATGCAGTACCCCTGTCTTTTGATATGCAGTTATCCGCGAACGGAGGCAATTTTGCCCCCACTCAAATGTACACGTTTGACCGTCAAAATGAATGTTCTTTAGCCCAAAGGCTGTCTACAAAAGTGAGCCTTTGCAGCAGATGATTCTACGGCTCTAATAGTTCTAGAAGCTGGGTTTCTGTAAGCTGTGGGGTGCCGTATTTCTCTGCTTTTTTGAGCTTTTTGCCAGGGTTTGTGCCCACAACCACATAGCTGGTTTGGGAGCTAGGATGCTCATTAATCTGCCCTCCTGCTGCTTCAATGAGGGCTTTAGACTGCTCAAAACTCAGCGCCAGGAGCTTCCCTGTAATTACAAAGGTTTTTCCTTCTAATGGTCTACTCGTAGATCCTGCGCTAGAAGGCGATAAGTCCGCTTCTTCGATGGGTTTAGGCTCTGTTTTGGGTTCCGCTACTGCCTGAGAGGTTTGGGGCATTTGAGGCGGATTTGCTTTTTGCTGACTTAAATCCTTTACCTGCTGTTCTAAAAAGGCAACCACATCCTTTGCCATCTTCATGGCTTCAGCCAACTGTCCTTTTTCTTTTTGCAGGGTTTCAACCTTTTGCTCTAGGGTATCCACCACGGTACTGGCTTCCGTCAGCCCCCGTTCCATCTCGTCACGTTCTTGCTGAAGCGCCTGAAGTTGAGGCGTAAGGGTTTGCGTTTGGGCGATCGCCGTTTCTAACTTCTCTGCCTGTTTTGTCTTTTCTTGCTCTAGGGCTTGAATCTGCTGAGTGAGGGTTTCCAGGGCAGTTTGATGAGACTGGACATCTGCGTGGGAAGTCGTCTCGGCTTGCGTTAACTGCTGCAACTCAGTTTCTAAAGCACCTTTTTGGGCTTGAGCCTTTTGCAGTAAGTTTTCTAAGTTCGCCTTGGCTTGTTCTTGCTCAGACAGTGCGGATTGAGCCGCTTTAAGTTCTTGACTAAGGCGATCGCGTTCTTGTTCTAGCGCCACAAGCTGCGGTGCTAAGGTTTCGCCCTGTGCCGCAGCCGTTTTTAGCGCCGCTTCCTGCTGTGCTAAAACTTGAATTTGCTGCGTCAGGTCTTCGATGGTGGCTTGGCTCGCCTGAAGTTCCTGTTGATGCAGCGCTTGGGCTTGCGAGAACTGCTCGACCTGAGCCTTTAATTCAATTGCTTTGGATTCCGTGACTTGTAGTAAAGCTTCCAGGTTGGCTTTGGCTTGTTCTTGTTCAGTAAGGCTGGCTTGGATTTGTGCGAGGGATTGGTTCAGGCGATCGCGCTCTTGTTCTAGCTCCTGCGCTTGTTGCCCAAGCGCATTGGCTTGAGCAAGGCTGTTCTCAAGAGTAGAGATGTTTTGATGGGCGGTTTCTAGCTCTGTTTGAAGGTTACTTTGCGTTTGTTCGGTAACAGCCGCAATCTCCTGTATTTCGAGGAGATCGCTTTCCAGCTTCACGTTTTGGAATTCTAAATCCTGAAGCCTCTGTTGGAGAGTGGTCAGGGACTGGTTTCCGCTGCGCTGGGTTTGCTGAAGCCGCTCTTGTGTTTGCGTGAGGCGATCTACCTGTTGCTGAAGAGTCGTGCGATCGTTCTGGGCGGCTTGGAGCTGTGCCTGGAGATCTTCAACCTGAGCGGTGTAGGGTTCTAGCGTTGCTAGCTGATGCTGTAGCTGAGCGATCGCCGTTTGATGCTGCGCTTCAAGTTCGGTTAGGGTGCGCTGGTGATTCTGATCTAAGGTCGTTACCTGATCTTGCAGCCCAGTGGTTTCAGCTCGAGCTTGCTGAAGTTCTTCCGTCAACTGCTGGCGCTGTTGCTGAAGATTCTCTAGATCAGATTCTAAAGATTTTACCTGTGACTGGGCGGTGGTCAGGGTTAGCGTGAGTGCCCCCCGTTCCTCAGACACCTGACTTATGGCTTGTTCGAGTTGGGTCAGTTTGGCTTGAGCCTGCTTTAGATCTTGTTCCGCTTGAGCCAATACCTTCAGACGTGCCTGAAACGCTGCATTTTCAGTTTGGAAGGCATCATTATCCCGTTGGGCTTGCTGCCGGAGTTGGGTGAGCTGCTGCTCCAATTCAGTGATTTGGGTCTGGGCTGTACGATGCGTTTGTTCAAGCTGATCGTGGGTTTGGGTCAGGTTGTGGATCTGTTGATCTCTCGATTCTGTTTCTTGAAGCGCTGTTTGTAGATGGGTCTGGAGTTTTTGCTGGATCTGGGAGGCTTCATCAAGGCGCTGCTGCAACACCTGATTGTCGGTTTGTTTGGTTTGCAGCTCGGTTTCAAGCTGAGTTTTCGCTTGACTCAAGCTTTCAAGTTCTGCCTGCACCGTAGTGAGCTTAGCTTGTGCTGCCGTTAAGTTCTGCTCAGTCTGCTGCTGTTGCTGGCGAAGATTTGCAACTTTAGCTTGAAGATTAGCACTATTTTGTTGCTCAACTGCCTTCTCTTGCAGCAGCGTTTCTTTAGATTGGGTGAGTGCCGCCACGTCTTGCTCTAAGGCCGTGACGACCTGCTTTGCAAGACTCATGGCTTCTGTAAGCGCAGTTCTTTCTTGGGTCAGCTTCTCTACCCTGCTTTGTAGCGCTGTCTTCTCTGAATCGGCTGCGGCTAAGGCAGACTGTGCCGCTCCCCGCTGGCTCCGAAATCGAAGGCTAAGCACCAGCCCGATGACAACTGCGATCGCCGAAGCCACTGAAATTAGCTGATAGTCCATCACCCTATGTATGCCCCTAAACCATGAAGTCTTTGCTGTGGCGATCGCTCACGTCTGCAAAACCAACCGCCTGTGCGATCCGGTCCTATAAAATTGCGCACGCATAAGTCGCTACCGCCATTTTACTGTGCTGTGCGGCCTAGAGTCAGCAGATTGGCTAGTTTACAATGGTTCACTGAATGCGATCTGTTGGCGGTAAGGCGACATGTAGAAAAACTTGCCCACCTTGAAGCACGAGGTATCCGCACCGGATATGCGGATGCAGTGCAGCACCGCAATTTTGATATTGCAGTGGAATGCACAGGCAACCCCAAAGGCTTTGCGATCGCCCTAAAATCGCTGCGGCCTCGCGGTACTTTGGTACTCAAAAGCACCTATGCTGAACAGCTAAGTCTCGATGCATCTGCGTTAGTGGTGGATGAAATTACGCTGATTGGCTCCCGCTGTGGGCTTTTCCCAGAGATCCTTAAGCTACTGACTGCTCAAAAAATGGATGTATCTGGTTTAATTCAGACGCGCTATCCTTTAGCAGATGGATTAACAGTATTTAGCCATGCCCAACAACGAGGCGTTTTGAAAGTTTTGCTCAAGATGCAGATGTCAGAATAAGCTGAGAGAGAAATCTATTATAAAGATTTAAAACATAGGTTTACCCTCGAGTAACGACGACACTTTTGCTGTCAAAACGGGCCAGAATCAATCACAATCTTTTAACGTCCTTATTACGCCATCGCCGCCGCCACCCATGCATCTTAAATTCTCTCAAGAACTGAAGCCACTCATTGAGCGTTCCGCAACCCAATCCGTCACGCTGGCTGAACTGTTAGAAGAAACCTCAGAGCAAAGCTTTGGTTTAGTGATGGCGCTGTTGGCGCTGCCGTTTTTGCTGCCCATGCCGCCTGGGGTTTCTACTATTTCTGGGAGCGGATGCATTTTGCTGGGGCTACAGATGCTGGCGGGGTGGAAAGCTCCTTGGCTCCCCAAGCGCGTTGCAAATCTAAAGCTTCCCCCCGCTTTTATGGAGAAGCTGCTTAAGGTGATGCAGTCGATTACAAAGCTGCTGGAAAAGTTTGTGCGCCCCAGGATGCCCTGGCTGGCAAATAATCCTTCGATCTGGCGCATTAACGGGCTATGCATTTGCTGGCTGGCGTTTTTGCTCATGCTGCCGATTCCGTTCACGAACCCGATCCCAACGGTGGGCATTTTGCTGTTTGTGTTTGCCATGCTGGAAGCGGATGGTCTGCTGATGTGCGTCAGCTATGGCATGACGGTGGTGATTACGGTGGCAGTGTTTGGCATGGGATATTTTGGGGTGGATGCTTTATTGAGACTGTGGCAGTGGCTAGTACAGTAGTTCCAATTTAGTGGCTAAGGACTGGTCAAAAAACGAAGCTGTGCGGCTACGACCTTGCGATCGCCGAAAGTGTGAGATCGCCAGACTTCCCATTAAGGACGGGCATTGATGACATTACTGACTTCATTCTTCGAGCAGCGGTAATGCAGCAGTCAGTTCTTCATTAAAATTACAGTTTTCCGAAAGTCTAAGGTTCATTCGGACAGCACACGCGCTTAAATAGGTGAATGTTTATTCTTGGGCATAGCCATCTGTGAGTGAATCGTCAAAGTCGCCCCGCCGTTCTCTGACCAATATCGCCGCCGTTGTGGCGATCGCCACCCTCGTTAGTAAAGTCGCGGGGCTGCTGCGGCAGGTGGTCATTGCCGCAGCCTTTGGCACAGGGCCAGCTTACGAAGCCTATAACTTTTCTTCTGTCATCCCTGGCTTTTTCTTGATTTTGTTAGGGGGCATTAACGGGCCATTTCATAGCTCAATTGTCAGTGTATTGGCAAAGCGCTCCAAAGCAGAGGCGGCTCCACTCGTCGAAACCATCACGACCGTCGTGAGTGGAATTTTAATCTTGTTCACTCTTGCCCTAATGGTTTTTGCCGAACCTATGCTGCACCTAGTGGCCGCTGGTTTATTCATTACAGCAGAACAGGCCAAAGATCCCGCTAGCTTCCAGGTCATTGAGCAAACCCGTGAGATTGCGATTCTTCAGCTCCGCATCATGGCTCCAATGGCACTTTTTGCCGGACTCATTGGCATTGGCTTTGGTAGCCTCAATGCTGCTGACGAGTATTGGCTTCCCTCCATTAGCCCACTGCTGTCTAGCCTAACAGTCATCTTAGGAGTGGGTTGGTTAAGTTTGACCTTGGGGGGCAAAATCGTCGACCCACAGCACGCCCAATTAGGAGGCCTAGTGCTGGCCTATGGAACCTTAGCTGGCGCAGTTTTACAGTGGCTCGTTCAGATTCCAGCGCAAGTACGCGCCCAGATGGGAGGTTTGCGTCTCCGGTTTAATGTTCGCGATCCTGGGATACAAGAGGTATTGCGGCTTTTAGGCCCTGCAACCTTTTCCTCAGGCATGATGTTTATCAATGTCTATACCGATCTGTTCTTTGCCTCCTTCATTCCAGGGGCAGCCTCAGCGCTAACCTATTCCACGCTTTTAGTACAGGCACCGCTGGGCATTTTGTCCAACATGATTCTAGTGCCATTACTGCCCATATTTTCTCGACTAACCGATCCTCAAGACTGGCCAGAACTCAAGAGCCGAATCCGCCAAGGCATTATGTTAACGGCTGTCATCATGCTGCCCATTGGGGCGCTCATGATGGCGCTAGCATTTCCGATTGTAAAAGTTGTGTATGAGCGCTATGCCTTTAGCCGCGAAGCCTCACAGTTGGTTGCGCCCGTACTGATTGCCTACAGCTTAGGTATGTTTGTGTATCTAGGGCGAGATGTCTTAGTGCGCGTATTCTACGCCCTAGGCGATGGCGACACACCCTTTCGCATCAGCATGATCAACATTGGCATCAACGCCTTGATGGACTACATCTTTGTGCGATTTTTTGACTTTGGCGCACCTGGACTGGTCTATGCCACGGTCAGCGTCAACGTATTTTCAATGGCGGCACTGCTGTGGATCTTAAATCGACGGCTGCATGGGCTAAATCTCAAGTCCTGGATTAAGCCCATCACAGGGTTGACCATTGCCAGTGCCTTAGCAGGGGCCGCCAGTTGGGGCAGCTTGAGAGGAATGCAACTCTTGTCGGGCGCTCAAGAAAATGAAGTGCTGCTGTTGCTCGAACTTTCCCTTGCTGGCCTAATAGGGCTACTGCTCTTTGGAGGGTTAGCAGCCCGCTTAGGGATTCCTGAGGTTAATCTCTCTATCACCCGCTTACAGAGCCGTCTACCATCATTTCTCAAACACAAATAGCGACACCCTACAAGGCATCTTTAACTGCGGAAGATAACAACAGCGAGGCAACCATTGAATGAAAATCAATCAAACTGTTTAGGTTATTGGCTCTAGGTAACTGGATCTTCGGGAGGCCAGGATTCATCATCGTCTTCTGGCGTTGGGGTGCGGGTGACGTCTTCATGCATCGTTCCTTCATCTGGAATATCTTGCTCTTCATCCAGGGGTGCTAATTTGGACTCGGCAGCAATCTCTTCAACCGGGATATCGTGGCTGATTTCAGACGCTGATGCAGAGGCGCTATCTGTTATGGCAGAAGGGGGGCTGTTTTCTTCGCCTCCGGGTGAGTCTGGGGAAACTTGCGGCGGTGCATCCTGTAATTCTTCAGGCTTTAGATGGGGTAAATTATGCTGAAGGTCTGCTCCGGCTTGAAGGGGTTTAGCTTCGGTAGGGGTGATTGGCTCAGCTTCTAACTGTTCTGGGGTTTCAGCAGCGACTACAGGCGTTGGGGAATGGGTCGAAACAGCAAACGTGTTGTCGTCCCACGCATCTTCTTGAGGCGATTGAGAGGTAAGTGATTCGGGCACAACGTTTATGTCGTCATTACCCATTTGGGTTTGGATCCAGCTTACGGTTTTGCCATAGGCTACCGTAAGCTGGATCCAACCTGCTTTTAGAAATGGGGTCAGAGTCTCTAAAGAGTTTGGAATTACAGTCCTTTCTTCTAATGCAGTAGACTGCTGACGTTGCTGAAGGGTTTGCCACCCAAACCAGACGATCAGCGCCACGCTGAGAATATGCCCTAAAAGTGCGCCGCTAGGGGGCTGATGGCTTTCAATCCATAACACCAGAGCGTAGAGCACAGCCACACCGCTCCAGGCAAAATCGGTCTTTCGTCGGACTTCTGGGAAAAAGAAACCCGATAAAAATAGGCTTAACCCGCCCAGCCCCATCAATCCAGCCAAAAGATGGTTTAACATAATCGGCGTCTTCCTTACGTAACTAATACGCTCAAGTCCAGCAATAAATCAGCATAGACATAAATGATCGCTTTTACATGCGCCGATCGCACAAAAATTTAGACGAGACCCATCCATCTGCTAGGACTGTCGATAAGCTGCTGCTATTCTTTGATGAAGCCAACACAATGCCTGTGGCACCTTTCAATCAATGAATTCAGCAATGAATACTAACCGCCAAACTTTTGAGCAGACCATTCAAATTAACGCACCACTGGAGACGGTTGATCGTACTATTACCGACCGCCTATTGATGCACCAATGGCTCAACCCAGCCCTGCAATGTAACCCTCTTGGCGAATGGAGTACCGCCGTGGGCGCAAAAAGTCAGTTTATTCTTCAGGTTCCGCTCATCTATCCAGCCCTACAAAGCGTCGTGACTGAGCGGCGTTTAGGGCTAGTCGTTTGGGAATTTAACGGCTTTTTCAAGGGAAATGACCGCTGGGAATGCATCCCCCACCAGAATTTTACCTGCCTTATAAACCGATTTGAATTTCAAATACCAAACCCCGTCATTGCCTTTGGCTTCCGGACTTTTGCTGCTCAATGGACGCACAAAGATATGCAGGCTCAGCTCCTGCGGCTCAAACAGGTCGCAGAATCTATTTAGAGACGGCGGCTAACCATCATGACCACAGCCAAGAATGCCAGACGAGAATGTCAATCTTAAAACTGCGATCGAATTTGAAACGAGTAATCGCCACCAGGTTCTAGACGATAGTCTTGCTGCTCCAAAAACCTGTTCAGCGGCTCTATGATGAGCGATCGCCCCAACGAAGGCGAGACAAACAGCTTACCTTGCCTAAACTCCCACTGAAACTGCCACACGTACTGGCTAGCAATCACCTCTCCGGCAATTTGACCATCTTGCCAAGAATGCCGAGTCACGCGGACATGAGCCGTAGTATGGGGAAGATGCCGAGCATTCACAGTCAAAAACTCATCTATAACAACAGCCCCCAAGAGTCCATCGAGGACTTGTGGTTTTTAAGACTGTGATCATTATGTAAGTCAATTTGCGTTGGTGTCTACCGAGAATCGTCAGACTTTGGCAACATACGCCCCTCTCAAGCCTAGGCTTCAGCCGAAACGGTTAAAGCAGACTGATGATGAAGCAATCCAACCAGTTCCTCAATCCCTTTCTTAATGCGGCGCGTGACGGTCACAGGGCTAACACCAATACGGGCAGCCACTTCTTGTCGAGAGTGCTGATGCAAGAATACCGACTCAATCATTTCACGAGTCTTTTCTTCAAGCTGGTTTAGGGCGTGCTGAAGCTCCAAACGCTCTTCTTCATTGCCTTGCTGAATCGAAGTACGAATATCCATGAGGGTATCACCCAAGGTCATCGCAGAATCGGTCTGCTGATGGCTGCTGGAGGGGACGCGTGCATTGAGGCTCAACGGCACTCGGTTAGAAGAAGCAAGTTTGACAGAGCGCCATTCATTGAGGTCAACCTGGAGCGCGATCGCAATTTCTTGGTCATTGGGCTGACGGCCTAAGTCTACTGTCAAAACCTGTCTGGCTTTTTCTCCATCACGGCTCAACTGCTGCCAGCGACGAGGAATGCGAACCGTGTTAGCACGATCTCTTAGGAAGTGGAGAATTTCGCCCCGAATATAGGGCACGGCAAAAGAGCTAAAGGCATAGCCTTGAGATGGGTCAAACCGCTCAATCGCCGTAATCAGACCCAGATAGCCACACTGCTCAAGATCTTCGTAGGGTTCAGCACACTGGTGAGATAAACGATGAGCCACCTTACGAACCAAACCCAAGTTGAGCTTTACAAGACGATTGCGCAACTGCACGGTCGGACGTTGGCGATAGGCCATAAGCAGTTCGATGGTTTGGGAATGGGAAGAAGTTTGGTAAGCCATGGTGGGTATCCGCTTTCATTGATGAACCATTGAGTCTCATTATCGACAGACCCCACCCTCAAAGCCATCGTTAAAACACGGGTTTTAGCGGAGAAATCTTGTTAGATTGTCCGCACAACTACTTAGGTAATTTTACATATATGCATATTTGTGATGAGGAGCTAACGCTGCGAAATCCTGAGATGCTTACGTGAACGCCATCTTCTTTCTTTTGTGTTTCTATGTTGCCCCATTTGGGCACTGGTTTTACTCAAACTGAACCACAAAATATAAATTTCTTTCTAGAAAGAAATATGTAGAGTCTATATTTTGCGTCAAAAGTCGGCTGCCATCGGTAGATCTACGGAACTATCCTCCGCTACTTACCCTTCAGATGGCCTAATCTAAGAGAAGTTCACCCCATTCAACATCCAAAAGAGGCGCTCTATGGTGGCATGGCTGCAAGAGACTGGTGAAGTTTATCAAGGACAGTTTGGAACGTTTACGGTAACAGCCCAAGATCGATTGGGCGTTGTCTTGTATCGTGCTGGGCTAACCACTGCGGCGATCGCCCTTGGACTCGGCACAGTTCTAATCTTAGGGTGGAATTTCCAGCCCAGACTAGCCGTAGCGCTCGATCTGTTATTTGCACTATTCTGTGCCGCATTGGGGCTTTGCCTGTGGACAATTCATATCTACCTTAAACCGCTTCATATTGCGCTTCAGCTTTGCTGGGGCTTTGGGTGTGCCACAGCACTAACCGTATTTATCCTTCAGCCTCAGGCTCTCGTCACAACGCTTTATCCACCCTTTGCCATTGAGTTAATGGGCGTAGGGTTTGTATTTGTTGCCCTCACAGGGCTGTTTGTCAAAGAAGCCTTTTGCTTTAATCGGCCTCAGGCCAAAGCATTAATACTGCTGGTTCCCGTGCTGCTGCTTGGTCACTGGTTAGGCGCGCTCCCAGTCCCCATTGAAAAAGGACTGCTAGGGACCTGGGCCATTCTGTTTCTATGGTTTGCCCTAGATAAAGACACACAGTCTATCCCCCCCGACATTGGCGACAAAACCGTCTTTGACTATCTTCATCAAACGCATCACTCTGAAGTAAACTAAGCAGGCATCCCTGGTCAATTCAATTAAATTCTACAAACATGAATTTGAAGATTGACAAAGTAGGAATGCTCGATAGAGAATTTATTTCCATTAGTTGTGTTTAAACTTTTTATGAAGAGTAAGTTGATTGCTGTTGTATCTGCAATGAGTCTTTTACTGCCCCTCAGCGCTTGTGGCTCAGGTTCAGAAACGCCAGCAGCCTCTCCAGAAATGTCTCCTGCCGCAACGACCCCTGCATCCCCTGCTGGGTCGCCAACCGTTTCTGCGACGGTGACTCCAACTATTTCTGCAACAGGCTCGCCCACAGTGACCGCAACCGTTACCCCCACAGTGTCACCTTCAGCCGTGCCTAAAAAATCCCCTTAACCCAACTTTATTCGGTTAAAAACCGAGTTTAAGTAAATTTCTTGTAGAATATTCCTAGTTTCACGTTTGATGTAGTGAGGAGTCTAAGATCATGAACACTAGAATTTTGGCAATCGTTTTTGCACTAGGTATTGCAACAACATTGGGTGCTTGCGGTGGTGGATCAGAACCAGCTGCTTCTCCGTCGGCCACAACATCTCCCGCGATGTCTCCTTCTCCTAAGTAGTAGTACAGCTTACAAAAGGTTGATTTATAGACTACAAAATTCTGTAGTTTAGCTAAAATGTCCCAGTAACCTCTCTTTGAGAGCTTTGCCGGGACATTTTTTTGAGCGCTACGTCATTTAAGACTTCAATGCCTTTGAGTCTAAACTAGCAGCAATAGCTCCTCTTAATTAACCATGGGAAAAAGAACGATTGAGTTCAGTTCATTGGTTTACTGGTCTTTAATAAGACTGGCACTGCTTACCCCCACAATTTTACTGGGCTGGGAGATTGGGGTTCCACGTAGCGGATTGACTCAGGTAGAGACAGTTGCACAAGATGTTCCTGAAGAAATGCTGCAAACGCAAATCACGACCGAAGCCAACTCCTCACTGACAGGATTAGCACAGTCTGCCACTAGCAGTGCCAATGAACAAAAGCAGCTTCAGGTGGGGACAGCGGCAGCGGTGCCCCCTCGACTTGCTCCGTCAATTTATCGAGCCGTAGAACTGCTGCGGCTTCGTAAGCTGTTGAAAAGTCTTCTTCCGTTTTTTTAGTGATTGCCCCCCTGTATCTCACGGCTAATCTATGGGTTGGTTTAGGCTACCGACAAGGAACGCCAGTTTCCTTTTTTGAGCAGGCGCTACAAATAGTCTGCCGTCAGTATTCTATTGATTGGGCAAGGATCGCCGGATTAGCCACAATAGACTCTAAACGAACAGATCCAAGATTGCTGGAGTTTAGCCTTGCTCAAAACTGGCCGCTGATTTACTTTACCCAAGCAGAACTAGAGCTGTACACCGTCCCCAATCCTTCCGTAGTGGTCAAAGCTGCCGTAGGTGTGTCTAGCGTTTGCGAGGCGGCAGCCCTAAGAGCCGCCGCCCAAGCTAGTCTAGAACTAGGGTCAACCCTGATAGTGCCAAAGCAGGTCTTTCGGGGATTACAAGGTCTTGGAGCTGTGACGGTGGCGATCACCAAGCTGCACACCCAAAATCTGCATGAAGCATCCACTCAATCCGATCTCTCCCTGTCCTAGGCCACGTATGGAGCGATAATCAGTCACTGCTACTTCGATAAGATTTACTCAACCGGCAACTCAACTTTGCGGCATAAGAGCGTGAACCGATCAGGGTATGATGAATTACTAAAGCTAGTCTCAAAGATTTACGATAGGAAATCGTCATGACAACGTTGGACGCCACAGACAAAACGGCAGGTAGCAACGGCGCAGAGCAATCTCAATTGGCAACCAGCAAAACCGCCGCCCTCACGACCACGGCAAGCAAGACTTCTGGACGCCGTAAATCCAGTGCCACTAAGTCGAAAGCCATCGAACTTTACCAGCCTTCTTCTTTGCCTAATATGCGGCCTATTTCATCAGCGGTGGTAGACATTGTGAAAGAAGATTCTGACTATCCTGGATACCGTCCCATTAGTTCTGCCCATTTAGTTGTGGTTGACGACCAAATGTTGCCCAATCATCGTCCTATCGTAAAGTCGGGGCTTGTGATCGTGAATACGGACACATTACCCAACCATCGTCCGGTCGTTCGCTCAAAATTCCCTCTGCCAAACTCTGATTCTCTCCCCAATCATCGTCCAATTGCATCTAACCAAATTGATGAGCCTTATGAACTCATGGGCTTCCTTGACTAGGGTTTAGCGATACTTCATCTCATTCAAAATTGAGCCATAAAATTCAATAATGCCCCAGAAAGCTTTACTTCTGGGGCATTATTGCTATCATCCATGGACGATTGGAATAGCCTGGATAATGGCCTGAATGGGCTGAGTTAGTGCAGACATCGCATTTTGCACAAACGGTAGGCTGTCAATGGTCATGCCCAGGCAGAGCAGCATCATGTAGAGAATTGAAAACTTGAAGACTGAGCGCGCTACAGATTTATCTTCGGGGGTCTGAAGAAGCCAAACTGCTTTTTTGATAAACAAAACCCCAAGAGTAAGGGCGATCGCCCCATAAAGTGCGCCCGACGCGCCACAGGGATATACCAACAGCAGCGATACGGGCAGCAGCAGCAGCGTGTAGTAAAAAATTTGCCACGCCGTAGACCGAGCGCCCTCAACCACAGGCATCATGGGAATGTTGACCTTGGCATAGTCTTCTTCAATCATCATAGCGAGGGGCCAGAAATGGGGTGGAGTCCAAACAAAAATAATGGCAAATAGCACCCAGGCCGAGAGGTTGAGATCCCCCGTTGCAGCCGCCCAGCCCACTAAGGGGGGTATCGCACCTGCCGCACCGCCAATCACAATATTTTGAGAGGAGGAGCGCTTAAGCCAGTGGGTGTACACGCCAATGTAAACCGCAATGCCAGACATCGAAAGCCAAGCGCTCAGCAGATTCACAAAGTGCGCTAAGAGGATGAACGCCGTGGCAGCTAGGGCGATCGCAAACACTGCCGCCTGCCAAGGCTGCACGCGCCCCGCAGGTAAAGGCCGCGTACTGGTGCGCTCCATAATGGCATCAATATCGCGGTCGTAAAGACAGTTGATGGTATTGGCAGAACCAGCTGCGCAAGCACCACTAAAGAGCGTGACAAAAAATTTCCAAAGATCGACCTGACCGTGAGAGGCAACCCACATACTCGCTGCTGTGGTAATCAGAAACAGCAGAATGAGCCGAGGCTTCATAAGCTGGTAATAGTCTAAAAGACGAAGGGCAAAGGAGGCTCGGTATAGAACCGTCTCGGCAGGCATGATCTTTAACATAAAAACTCCTCTCCCAAAAAATGAGCTAATCAACCTTTGCTTAGGCTGACTGCAATATTCTTAAGTAAACTGAAGACTGCGTGCCAACACTAATGTGACAGGGGTGAAGAGTGAAATCCGCTACTTCCTATGCTCCCGCTAGCGGCAACGGCTGAAGAAGGGATGGCAAAAAGGTAATGGTTTGCTTGGGTGCGATCACGCAGGGCAATCATGCTAAACAGCACGAGCGTCCCGAATAAGCTTGCCCCAATAACCTGATGAGACACCGTCAGCCACTCCACCTGAAGGTGCAGACGCAGCGTCGAAACGCCGATCACAACCTGAAGCGCTAATAGCCCTACCGCCATCCGCATCAACTTGCGCAGGGTAGGATGCAGTGCCGCAGTTCTCCACGTTTTATAGACTACTATCAGTACTGACAAACTAGCGGGTATCGCGCTAACCATATGGCTGTTAAGCACCTGACAGAGCTGTGCCGTATCCAAACACTGATGCACCGCCCACCGCGAAGCGACCAGCGCCCCCAATACACTTTGCAAATAAATGCAGAGCGCTGCCACCCCCCCATACAGGTAAAGATTGCCAGCAACGCCTGTCCCTTGGTAGGGCATAATGAAGCTGCTGATAACCGCCATGCTGCAAAAAAACAGTAGCCCCGTCGCGAGATGAGCGGTCACAATATCAAACCGCAAAAGCTGGGTGACGGTGAGTCCGCCCAAAATGCCCTGTAAAATGACGATCCCCAAACTCAGCGTGATGGAAATGGGTAGCCAGCCTGGTAAGGCCTTACGATAGCCCCAGCAGGCTGCCGTTACCCCTAGTGTTACAAACCCAATCGAAGATGCAACTAGGCGATGAAACCACTCTAAAAATACCTGAAGGTTCATCTGTGTAGAGGGTACTAAGGCGCCATAACAGAGCGGCCAGTCAGGACAAGACAGACCAGCATTCATCACTCGAGTTGCGCTGCCAAGCGCCATCAGAGCCAGGGTTGCAACCGTTACACCATAAACAATCTTGCGAATCACTGACAGCGGCGATGTTGAGCTGAGAAATTTTAACTGGGGTGATTTTGAGAGTGAGGAGATCGCAGGGGGCGGGTTAATTGAGCTATCAGCCATGAGTCACTAAAGGTAATGAGTAAAAAGATGCTGTTTAAAGGCAATAAGGCTTACCGTTGAGGACTTAGGGATCCATATTTGATGCAGAAGGGGTTGAGAGCGTAGATATACTCTCATTGTAAAGAGTTATTTGGAGAGGCAACCGTAGCTTATTTAGCACTCAGAATTTTGGTGGCAATTTCTAGAGAAAGAGAGCCTGGATCTAACGGTATGTTGACCCTAAGAAATAGTAAAAGAGGAATGGATGATTTACCCGCTTCTGAGACTTCAAGCCTTTTCTAGCACTGGAGCAGAAGACCTTAGCAGTGACAATGATATGGATGATCGCCTTAGAGCAGAGAAAATGATGCCTACCTAACCTTTTCACTCAGACCAGACACCGATCCCAAAAAAAATCAGGAAAATTGTCACAACCTGTAATGTGTGATGCCACTTCTCAGAGACACTGGTTTACCTTATTAAGAGTATGTTGATTCGCTCTGAGAGATAACATCAGCATATTTAAAGCCTACATGCTTAGGTAAATTGCTCTAACACAGTTTTACAAAGAAAACCGAGCAAGACCTAAAGTCGCAATGTAGCAGCCAGCCAACAGTCGTTTTTCAGTACGGTCGAGGATAGCAGTGAAAGTTCCAAGCACAATAACGGCACTAGTGGTTGGGATCACCCTAACGTTGGCAAGCCTCTGGATCGGTCAAAATCATGGCCTGATGCCAGTCAGCGCATCGTTTGAAGCCAAAAAAATTGATGATTTGTTTAACGCAATGATGGCAATCTCAGCAGGATTGTTTTTTATTGTTCAGGGAGCCATTCTGTACTCGGTCTTTTTCTTTCGTCGTCGCCCTGGAGATGACACCGATGCAGCACCGATTGAAGGCAATGTCCCTCTCGAGATTTTATGGACGGCTGTGCCTACGGTCATTGTGATGTGGCTGGCAGTTTACAGTTTTGATGTTTATAAAGCTGTAGATGGTGGTAACGCCATTGGCTCTAACCACATGGCGCATCAGCACGCCCCCACTATGGCATCAATGCCTGGATCTGCAATGGCAGCGGCAATGCCGAGCGGCGGCAGCCTATTCTCTAACCCTCTAGCAGCACCTCCTATCTCTTCTGGAGACAATGCGGCACAAGAACCTCTGGTGGTGAACGTCCAAGGTCTTCAGTATGCCTGGATTATGACCTATCCTGAGACGGGCATTGTGTCTGGAGAATTGAGACTGCCTCAAAATCGTCCGGTACGCCTCAATATTTCGGCTAACGACGTGATCCACGCCTTCTGGGTGCCTGAGTTTCGCCTTAAGCAAGATGCCATTCCAGGCCAAGAAACGCACCTTAGCTTTACGCCCAACCGCATCGGCACCTATCCTTTAATTTGTGCAGAACTCTGTGGTGCTTACCACGGCGGCATGAATACAAGGGTGATTGTGCAGTCTCCAGAGGAGTATCAGGCTTGGGAAGAGAGCCAAAAGACCGTTGCAACAAAAGATCCAGTCACGGTTGCAGCGCTGATTCACGACGAGGCAATGGCTTCTCAAGTTAAAGCAATGGGCTTTGGTTCTGACCATTCCGTGATGAATCACTTACGTCATGAAGCGATTTCGATGGCTGAAGTTGTCCAGATTGCACAGTCTCTCTAGTCCTAAAGGATTCTAAGAGATTCTGAGAGATTTAGATTTAGCTCCCCCTGCTCCGTTTGTAAGTTTTTAAGGATCGCTATATGACCCAAGCCGAACTGTCAGACCCAAGGCAGCTTGAACCCCTAGTAGAGGCTGATAATGGCTCAAACTGGCGGGAGTATTTTAGCTTTAGCACCGACCATAAGGTCATCGGCATTCAATACCTTGTTACCAGCTTTGTGTTTTATCTCATTGGTGGCGTTTTAGCGGAGCTGGTGCGGACTGAGCTGGCAACGCCTCAAGTAGATTTTGTCAGTCGTGAAACCTACAACGCGCTCTTCACCATCCACGCCACCATCATGATTTTTTTGTGGATTATCCCCACGCTAACGGGAGGATTCGGTAACTTCCTGATTCCCCTCATGATTGGGGCGCGGGATATGGCCTTTCCTCGGCTAAATGCGATCGCCTTCTGGATGATCCCCCCTGCCGGAATTCTGCTGTTGTGCAGCTTTTTTGTAGGCCCAGCCAGCGCCGGATGGACCTCTTACCCACCGCTGAGCCTAACGGTCAATAAAGCAGGGGAAGCAATCTGGATTGCAGGCGTGATTGTGCTGGGCACCTCTTCGATTATGGCGGGGCTAAACTTCGTCGTGACCATTCTGAAGATGCGGATCCCCAGTATGCCCATCAAGAAGATGCCCCTGTTTTGCTGGGCGATGTTGGCAACTTCAGCACTTCAGCTCACGGCGACACCCGTGCTGACGGGCGCAATGATTTTGCTGGGCTTTGACCTTTTAGTAGGCACGGCATTTTTTAACCCCACAGGCGGCGGCGACCCGATTGTTTACCAGCACATGTTCTGGTTTTACTCGCATCCGGCGGTCTACATTATGATTTTGCCGGCCTTTGGCATGATCTCTGAGATTCTGCCCGTCCATGCCCGTAAGCCGATTTTTGGATACTTGGCGATCGCCTATTCCAGTATTGCCATCAGCTTTTTGGGCTTGATTGTATGGGCGCACCACATGTTCACCAGCGGTACCCCTGACTGGCTGCGGATGTTCTTTATGATTGCCACCATGGTGATTGCAGTGCCGACGGGGATCAAGGTCTTTAGCTGGGTGGCAACCATTTGGGGCGGCAAACTGCGCCTTAATTCTGCCATGCTGTTTGCGATCGGCTTTGTCTCAATGTTTGTGGTGGGTGGGCTGAGCGGCATCATGGTTGCCTCTGTACCCTTTGATATCCATGTCCACGACACCTACTTCATTGTGGCTCACCTTCACTACGTTCTCTTTGGCGGCAGTGTCTTCGGCATCTACGCGGGGATGTATCACTGGTTCCCCAAAATTACGGGTCGATTACTTGATGAAACCTGGGGCAAAATTCACTTTGCGCTCACTTTTGTCGGCTTTAACCTAACCTTTTTACCCATGCACGTCTTGGGGCTTCAGGGCATGAACCGCCGCGTTGCCGAATATGACCCTAAGTTTGCGACCATCAATATGATTTGCACGATTGGGTCGTACATTCTGGCTGTTTCCACCATTCCTTTTGTCATTAACGCCATTTGGAGCTGGTCTAAGGGCAAGATTGCAGGCGACAACCCTTGGAATGCGCTTACGCTAGAGTGGCTCACCACTTCCCCACCTCCCGTCGAAAACTTTCACGTCGATCCGGTTTTAACCACTGGCCCATATGACTATGGTTACGAAGAGGAAGAAGAGGCTTTAGTTTCTTGATTCTCTGCATCGGTTGGGTTCGGCTCTGCTCACCCAACCCACCATTTCAGTCAATTCGCTGCTACTCCTAAGCAAGGAAAATTGGATAAAGACCCATGCAAGGTTCCATCGCTGACCAAAGCTCTATCGATCTAACGCATTCAGAAGCCGCTGCGCCTGCCGCTGCTTCACAGCACGCCGAACACCCCGATCTCCGACTGTTTGGGTTTATCTTATTTCTGACCTCAGAAAGTATGCTCTTTCTGGGGCTGTTTGTGGCCTATCTCACCTTTCGGTCTGTCGCCACGAGCTGGCCTCCCGCAGGCACGCCAGACTTAGAGCTGCTGCTGCCTGGCATCAACACCGTTATCCTGCTTTCTAGCAGCCTTGTTATCCATAAAGCCGATGATGCGGTCAAAGCCAATGACATTGCCGGAATGCGTCGCTGGTTCCTAATCACAATGGCGATGGGGATCACGTTTTTGGCGGGTCAGCTTTACGAGTACGCCCACCTCGAATTTGGCCTTAAAACAAACCTCTTCTCCAGCACGTTCTATGTTTTGACCGGGTTTCATGGCCTGCACGTTATGGTGGGCGTGATTTTGATGTCGATTGTACTGTGGCGATCGCGCACACCTGGTCACTACTCTTCAGAGAAGCACTTTGGGGTAGAGGCGGCTGAAATTTACTGGCACTTTGTAGATGTCATTTGGGTGCTGCTGTTTCTGCTTTTGTACATTCTTTAGCCAAAAAGGGCTTTCCCCCATCATCTCGAAGAAAAAGGTCATGGGGGGTTGACAGAAGGTACTAAAACTCGGTAAATTGATAAACGTTGAAAGTCACTTGCCCCCATCGTCTAGAGGCCTAGGACACCTCCCTTTCACGGAGGCGACGGGGATTCGAATTCCCCTGGGGGTACTTTCAAGAGAGGGTTCCAAAGTTTGGAGCCTTCTTTTTTTATGGTCATTGGTCAGGACTCCATGAAAATTGCCACCTGGAACGTCAACTCCATTCGCTCTCGCCTTACCCATGTCTTAGATTGGCTAGAGAGTAGTGCGGTAGACGTTCTGTGCGTTCAGGAAACAAAGGTGCCAGATGAGGTGTTTCCGCGATCTCCCTTTGAGGAAAAAGGCTATCATCTCTACATTTCTGGGCAAAAATCTTACAATGGCGTTGCGCTGATTAGCCGTCTGCCTCTAGAGAACGTCACCTACGGCTTCAGCCCAGTCCTAGGCGGCACAGATGCCTTAGAAGATGCCCAACAGCTTGATGCGCAGAAGCGGGTGATTGCAGGCGTCATAGCGCCAGGGATTCGCCTTGTAAATCTCTATGTGCCCAATGGGTCTTCAGTGGGCAGCGAAAAATATGAATACAAGCTGCGCTGGTTTGGCATATTGCAGCAGTACCTGACCCAGCTCAAAGCAGAAGGCCAACCCATCTTGATGTGTGGGGATTTTAATATTGCTCTAGAAGACCGCGACATCTGTGAGCCAGACAACAAAGAAGACCATATTATGGCCTCCTCAGTAGAGCGCACGGTGCTTCAGTCTGTGCTAGATATTGGGTTTGCCGATGCTTTTCGCAAGTTTACGGAAGAAACAGGCCACTATAGCTGGTGGGATTACCGTGCAGCTTCGTTTCGGCGCAATTTGGGCTGGCGAATTGATCATCATTACCTTACGCCAGATCTTTACGAGAAGGCGGTAGGGTGCGTCATTGACAAAGAACCGCGATCGCTGCCTCAGCCTAGTGATCATACGCCCGTCATTGTTGAGCTGGCTTTGTAGAACTAAGGTGAAAACCCAGCGCACCCTCTGGTCGGATGTAGCGCGTTAGCTGGCTGTAGGGCATCAGATAATTTCCCGATGGCTCAGCCGCTTTGATGACGTGGGGAAACTCAAAGTTATAGTGAAAGGTAACGCCCGTTTTGCCAATGGTGAAGTTTTCAAGGTTTTTGGTCTGAAAACGATGGTTGGCAAAAGCATCTAGGCCAAGGTCAGGCTCTTGCTGACGAACTTCTGCAATCTTTTGCCGAATATTCTGCTGCATTTGCTGGTCGATAGATTGGGCGATCACCCCCAACTCCTCCGCCTTAAATAAATCTTTGGCTCGTAGCCTCTTCCCTGTTTTAAGATCGACAGATACCCATTTTTCAAACCCGCTAGGGTAAGCACCGACCCCCGAAACCGCGTAAGTGAGATCCAAAATGTTGTTGCGGTTGTAGTTAACGGCGTACTCAATCTCAGTCAGCCAATGATTTTCGACATACTCTTGCCGCATTTCTTCTAGGGATTGCCCTAAAACCTGTTTAAGGCTGATGGCTACCTGCACCTGTTTCAAAATGGCAGCATTCGTCAACCCTGATGCCACTGGGTAGCGAATAACGGCTTCCTTATAATCTGGAAACGCCGCCCCTTGTTTACCAAAGCGCAGAACAGCGGTTTTTGATTGGAGGTTAACGCGGCCTGAAAGGGGTTTAATTTTAGGTTGAGATGAGATGCCTTCTGCAAGAGCTGTTGAGGGCGACAATGGCGTAAGCGCGATCGCCACAAAGCTGCTTTGCAAGCAAATTACCGACAAGAATAGAGGCGCAAGCTTCATAGTAAAGGCTGATGGGTTTTGGTTAAAAGACAATAGCTATAAGAGTTTAGTTTCTAAGCACCTCTGAATCTCTATAAAAGTACCCATAAAAAAGGCTCTCGATCTGACGGATCCGAGAGCCAAGCCTAGAAGTGTGAAAACATGCCGCGTAGAATTTTTGTATCGCTGAGCGAGACTCTATCCCTTTCGAGAGTAGTACTCAACCACCAGCAGCTCATTAATTTCAAGAGCAACCCATTCGCGTTCGGCCAGACTATTGACCTTACCCTTCAGCTTTGCTTTATCTAGCTCAAGGTGACTGGGGATATTTGCAAGCCCAGGGAACTGAATATTGGTTTCGACCATTTTACGAGAATGTTCTCGGTCTCTGACCCCAATTTCTTCGCCTGGACGGCACTGATAGCTCGGAATTGAAACGGTTTTGCCGTTAATTGTAATGTGTCCGTGGTTCACCAACTGACGCGCTGAGGGGATGGTAGGAGCCATGCCCAAGCGGAAGATGGTGTTGTCTAAACGCATTTCTAGCAGTTGCAGCAGCGCCGTACCTGTAGAACCACCTGCCCGACGGGCTTTACGCACATAGCGTAAAAGCTGTCTTTCAGAAAGTCCGTAGTTAAAGCGAAGCTTTTGCTTTTCTTCGAGTCGAACCGCATATTCAGATCGCTTTTTGCGAGCCTGTCCATGCTGCCCTGGCGGATAAGCCCGCCGTGATGATTTCCGAGTTAGACCCGGTAGTTCTCCTAAGCGGCGCACTATTCTAAGGCGCGCGCCCCGATATCGCGACATATCACTTCCTCTAATTCATGAAGTCACAGCTTACTAGTATAGGTTTATTTGGGCGGTTCGTTCAAGGGGAAAATAGAATTTGCTGATTTTTCAGGTTTGGTCTCAGCAATATTAGCAAAATTATTGAATCGCCAGTCTTAGATTTACTCACACAGTGGCTTGCTTGGGTGCAATACCATAGGAGTAGTTGGGTAGAGCAAGGACTGATGGTACAAACGGCGGTCACTCAGGTTGTTAAGACCTTAAATGATGTTCATCAACGGTTTGGATTACGGCGATCGCCCAGTGACCAATTTCTCATGGAATAGTACGCCAATTTACCCTCGTTGGATGGGTTGGAGCAGAAGACGCTGGGTCGGATTCGGTACCATCAGGATACCAGGGTCATTTCATTCTAGGTTTAGGCGATGAGTTTAGGCGGTTTCAGTCATCGAAAATAAAAATCTCTGATGTCTGGAACAGCGCATTCTCATAGACGCACAAAATGTTGAAATCTAGAATGAAACAACCTTGTCAGGATACGGAACGGGTTGTGATTCGGTAGGGTGCGGCGATCGCCAAACCAACAGATCTTTTACTCCAAATCAGCGAACATAGTTGAAGAGATAATTTGTGGCTGCTGAGTCAGCAGCTTCATAAGATGGCAATACCCAAAACATCTGGATGGATTTTAACTGTGTACTCAGAAAGAGAGTCAATATGCCAGATATAAGCCAATTGTCCATATTGCCCACATTTGGTGAGAGCTTTCTAAATCATCATGCAGGCAAAATTATTACTGATCCTCACCATGCAATCGTTGAGCTTGTTGCAAATTGTTGGGATGCTGGAGCCAATAAGGTACAAATTAGCTGGCCCACAGGTGAAGATAGGCTTGTAATGATTGAGGATAATGGCGTAGGCATGACCTGCGATGAGTTTGTCCAACGGTGGAAAGAGTTGAGCTACAACCGACTGCAATATCAGGGTAGCAAAGTTGAATTTCCTAAAGGCTCTAAAAAAACTACTCGTACCGCATTTGGCCGCAATGGAATTGGCCGACATGCGATGTTCTGTTTTGCTAATCAATATTATGTTGAAACCCAAAAAGATGGGAAACTACACAAATTTAGAGTAGAAAGAAGTAAAGGCTCTACACCTTTTATTATTAATCTGGAGGAGGAGAGAAAAGTCAAAGGAAATGGGACTCGTATTTACACCAAAGCAGAACAGAACATCAGTGACATGAACTGTAGTCAACTTGCTGACCTAATTGGTTCACGTTTTGTAGCCGATCCAGACTTTGGTATTTACGTAAATGAGGATCCAGTCACACTAGAAGACTTAAAACATTTATGTGATGTTTACTCCTTAAATATTGGTGATCTTGGAGCTGTTGAAATTCGACGATTTGATAGTGAGAAGACAGGAAGAACTAGTAAGCAAAGTGGTTTGGCCTGGTGGGTTAATCATCGATTAGTGGGTGAATCGACATGGGAAGGAGATGATGGTCCACTGCTAGATGCTCGTATGAATATTGGCAAGCGAATTACATATGTTATTGAAGCAGATTATTTAGTCAATTTTGTTAAGCCTGATTGGTCTGGCTTTTCCGCAGGGCCTGAAATCAATATTACCAGACGAAAGATAACAGAGTTTGTTAAACGTAATTTGCAAGATTTTCTAGGGGATATTCGTAAAGCAAGAAAACGAGCAGTATTATCGAAAAATCAGGATGCCATTAAGCGACTGCCACTTATATCGCGGGAAAATATTGCAGAATTTGCAGAAGAAGTCCAGGAAAACTGTCCAACTCTTAATCAGAGAGATTTAAATAATACTGTAAAAACTTTAATTAATTTGGAGGAATCCCGTTCTGGCTATGGTCTTTTAGAAAAATTATCCAAGTTGAATTCTAATGATCTAGACAATTTAGACTTAATTCTTGAAGAATGGACTGTAGCAGATGCAAAGAAGGTTTTAGATGAACTTAGGTATCGCATTGACCTTATTAGTCAATTAGAAAAGCTGGTTGATTCACCTACAGCCGACGAGTTGCACGATCTGCAACCTCTATTTGAACGAGGGCTATGGATTTTTGGGCCAGAATTTGAGTCTATTAGTTTTACATCTAATCAGTCTCTGGCTACCGTTGTCAAAAAACTATTCAAAGGTGGGGTAGTTGATTCACCTAGAAAGCGTCCTGATTTTGTAATGCTTCCTGATAGCTCAATTGGTATTTACTCTTGTGATGCTTTTGATGAGAACCATGAGGTTTCTGGTACTGCAACAGTAATTATTGTGGAATTAAAAAAGGGTGGATTTACCATTTCCTATGACGAAAAAGATCAAGCAATGAAGTATGCAAGAGAGATACGAGGAAGTGGCAAAGTAAATAAATTCACAAAAATTACTTGTTATGTGTTAGGAGCTTCGGTTGAGACATCCGCTGGCGACCCTTCTACTGATGGTAGTATTACTGTCTCGCCAAGAGCTTATAACACTGTTCTTAAACAGGCTCATTCAAGAACGTTCAATTTATTAAAAAAAATTGAATCTCTCAATAAATTTGAGCAATGTGATAAAGATTTAGAAGAAATCATGCGCGAGGATTCGCAAATATCTCTTTTTTTGGATGAGGATAATATGTTTGGGACTTAGATTATAACAAGCTTTAACTAATGCTGATGATAATCCACTCATTCGTTTTGAAGAGCGACCTGAGTATAGATGTTTAGTCTCTCGACTTGCTCATTTCCTGTATTACTTCTATGAACGGCAGAATAAAGAAATTCTTTCAATTTTACTTAAGTGGAAAAATGTGTCTGAGGAAGATATATTGCCTGAAGTCCGTCAAGTCTGGCAGTAGTAACTTTCTTATGTAGAGGAATAATGTATGACTAGTTCAAAAGTCCAATGGAATCCTGAGCCTAGCTTAATCGAACGACTCACTCAATTAGCTCAAAAGCGAGGTCAAACAGCAGAATCTATCATCACAGAAGCAGTCCTTTCGTACCTTCAGACTCAAGTGCCTAATGAAAACGATATTAATAATGATCCTCTAATTGGACTGTTTTCAGGATCTCCCGACCTAGCAACCCAATCTGAAGACATCCTGCAACAGTCAATCACTCCAACATCTGGATGGACATGGAAACCAGAACAGTCATAGCTGACACAGGCTTTATTGTGGCCCTACTCAACCAAACAGATGCAAGACATCAGGATGTAGCCCCAATTTATCAACAGCATCAGACTATCTGGTTCCCCCAGACCGTTCTGGCTGAAGTAGCGTATCTGCTAGGGCGCGATGCAGGCACTCCAACCGTTGTTGCCTTTCTCAAAGGTCTTCCTAAGAGTCGATTCCGCATTATCGCCCTAACAGAAATCGATCTGAACCGGATTGCCGAGATTTTGATAAAATATGGCGACAGCCGTATTGATTTTGTAGATGCTAGCGTTATGGCAGTGGCAGAGCGCCTCAGCATTACCACAGTTTTGACCTTAGACCAGCGAGACTTCAGGCTGTTTCGCCCTCAACATTGCCAAAGCTTTGAGCTGTTGCCATAGCTATCTCACCTAATTTTTTCTTTGCAAACCCTCCTCCTAGAGTCTAAACAATGAAAATCACAATTGATCTGCCCGATACCCTGCAAATCAGTGAAACAGACTTCCGCACCGAACTTGCGATCACCCTCTTTCAGTAGCAGCGCATTACTCTTGGTAGTGTCAGTCAACTGGCTGGGCTGTATCAAATTGAATTTCAACAACTCATAGGCGATCGCTTTGTCCCTTCAGCCCCGTTACCCAAAGCTTTCTAATCCGCTCATCCTCCAACAGGTCAGTAGCAACCCCTGTAAGTGTAAGTTGTATTCTGCTAACAGTCATGACAGTTCACCTGTGATAGATTCTGAAGATATGGAGAGTACAAACCTATGACAGTCACCAACGTTTATCTTGCCGAAAAAGCGCAAGAGCTTTTGATCAAAGCAGAAGCAGCAAAAAATGTATCCGTAGAAAAATTGGCTTCTGAAATTCTGGCTGAGGGTATACAGATACAGCTGTCTGAGCTTGAGATAAGCGATCGCCCCAACGGTAGTCCTAATCCTTTGGCTAACCTCCAGCCTTATGCTTTTCATGCAAAACCAGAAGAATCAGCCCTATCGTCTGATGAATGGAGTATGGAAAGCGAGGAAGGCTGATAAAGAGATTCTGGCCTGTCCGCATGTAAAGCTTGTACGCCCATGAATCAAATAGCGATCGCGCCTTATCCCTTCAGCCCCCACTAGCCAAGATAAGCTTGCTTAACGCGCTTGTCTTCTAGCAAGTCAGCCGCAACCCCTGTTAGCGTAATGCGTCCAGCCTCTAGCACATAGCCTCTATCGGCAGTCTTAAGGGCAAGATGTGCGTTTTGCTCAACCAGCAAAAGCGTGATGCCTGCCTCCCGTAATTTCCGAATAATGGCAAAAATTTCTAAAACGATCGCCGGAGCCAAGCCCAAACTGGGTTCGTCCAACAGCAGGAGTTTGGGACGGCTCATCAGGGCACGGGCGATCGCCAGCATTTGCTGTTCGCCACCGCTCAGCGTTCCGGCAATCTGATGGCGACGTTCGGCAAGACGCGGAAATGTTAAAAACTGCTGCTCTAGGTCGGCTTTAATGCCCAAGCGATCAGAGCGGCTGTAGGCTCCTAGCTTTAGGTTATCTAAGACGGTTTGACGGGTTAAAATTCGGCGACCTTCAGGGCTATGCGCCATGCCCAGCTTCACCATCTCATGGGCGTTGCGGCTGAGAATTGCTCGTCCTACATAGTGAATAGAGCCATCGCGTACCGGAATCATTCGAGAGATGGCGCGCAGCGTGGTGCTTTTGCCAGCGCCGTTGGCTCCAATCAGCGCTACGACTTCACCTGGGTAAATCTCTAAGTCAATAGATTGGAGTGCCTGGATGCCACCATAATTGACGCTCAGCTTTTCTAGAGAGAGTAGAGGGCGGTCGTTCATAAACCCATTTGCTAGCTGCATCGACGGCAAACTAACTATAAACCGAAGTTAGCAGCCCTTACCGACGTTAAAAGACCAACCAGAAGGCTGATTCGAGCATCCCTTGCATTGGGTTGTTAGACAGAGTAATTCTAGGGTAAAGTGTACGGTATTACAGTACGTTTGGAGTCTATCCCCAATGGATACCGTGAGCGTAAACAAATTTAGAGACACTTTGAAAGACTGTGTTGACAAAGTCATTAGTCAACATAACCCTCTTAAGGTTACTCGCCGAAATGGGCAAGACTTTGTTGTGGTTAGTGCTGAGGACTGGGAGCAAGAGCAAGAAACCTTACATGTGCTGCAAAACAGTAGCTTAATGAGCCAAGTTTCCAATTCACTCGCCACTCATGCCCAGAAACAAGGCTATTCACCGACTTATGAGGAGATTAATGAGATTCTTAGTGTTTGAAGGAGACACCTGGAATGCATATGAGCAATTGCGTCAAAATGACAAAAAACTACACGAAAATCTTTGTAAAATCCTTAAGGAAATGCTGAGAGGCGATCCAAAAGTAGGGATCGGTAAACCTGAACTTCTCAAACATAATTTATCTGGTCTTTGGTCTCGAAGGTTATCACAAAGGGATCGAATAATCTATAAGTTTGATAGTGACTACATTTATATATTTGCAATCGGTGGTCACTATGAGCAACTTAGATAGGTCTAACTCTGTTTATTTCCACCTAATGATGACGGCTAAGTCGCGCCATTCAATCGGTGGGGGTTTGCTAGACTATGAAGAATAAGCGAAAAGCCCTAATTCTCTCTACACCAAAGGTCTAGCATGTCCCCAAGCGTCGCACTGCTGTCTCGTGAACTTCCCAACCTAGACTATGCCGTTAGCCGCGATCGCTTTGACGAAAGCTGGCGACAGCCGCTCTCCACACTACTGGGTTTAGGACGAGCCGCAGGAGCAGACTTCATCGAATTTTTTCTAGAGCGCGTTAACTACATCAGCGCCCAAGCAGAAGACGATGCCATCACCAGCCTTTCGCCCCGTCTCGCCACAGGTGCAGGGGTACGAGTCTTTGTCGGCAGCGCAGACTGCTACGTCAGCACCAACGACCTGAGCTTTAGCGGACTCAAGCGATCGCTTGAAAAAGCGCTATCTATCATGGGGCTAACCCTTCCTGACCCCAGCGCCTTTGTTCCCGAAATTAACCTAGAGCTACTGCGAGACTATGCCACCGCCCGTAATAAAGATAGCTGGCTTGCAGGCTGTAGCCCCATGCAGGAAATGAGCGAAGTATTGCTTGCCGCCAACGCCAGCCTGCTCCAAAAAGCCCAGCACGTCCAGTCTCGTAAAGCCGTATACTTCCGCGACTGGCAAGAAGTTTTAGTTGCTGCCAGTGATGGTGTGTTTGCCCGTGATATTCGCCTCACTCAGTCCGTTGGCTACAACCTACTGTGCGAAGAAAATGGCGATCGCGCCTCCATTGGTAAGCGCGTGGGTGCAACCTATGCCCCAGACTTCCTCAGAACCTGGGACTTTGCCATTGATGCCGAAGAAGTCGCGCACTCCGCCGCCCAAATGATTCACGCCGACTTTATTGAATCCGGCACCTACCCTGTCGTTATGGCAAACGAATTTGGTGGCGTAATTTTCCATGAAGCCTGTGGACACCTCCTCGAAACCACCCAGATCGAGCGTAAAACCACGCCTTTTTCCGATAAAAAAGGCGAAAAAATTGCCCACGAAAACCTCACCGCCTGGGATGAAGGGCTAACCGATAACGCCTTTGGAACCATTGATATGGATGACGAAGGGATGCCCGCTCAGCGCACCCTGCTGATCGAAAATGGGATTTTGAAAAACTTCCTGAGCGATCGCGCCGGATCCATCCGCACAGGCAATCCTCGCACAGGCAGCGGTCGCCGCCAAAGCTACGCCTTTGCTGCCGCCAGCCGAATGCGCAACACCTACATTGCCCCAGGCAACTACACCACCGACGAAATTTTTGCCTCTATTGAAAAAGGGCTGTACTGCAAAAAGATGGGCGGTGGCAGCGTTGGTGCCACTGGGCAATTTAACTTCGCCGTAGATGAAGCCTACCTCATCGAAAATGGCAAAATCACCAAGCCCCTCAAAGGCGCAACCCTAATCGGCGAAGCCACCGAAATCATGAACAAGATTTCCATGTCTTCTCAAGACCTAGGCTTAGCTGCTGGGTTTTGTGGTTCCGTCAGCGGCAGCATCTACGTCACGGTAGGTCAGCCCCACATTAAAGTAGATTCCATCACTGTCGGTGGACGATAGGTAGCTTGCGGAAATACTGACAGGGATTATGCTTATGCCTTTAACGCGGGCACAATCCCTGTATTTTATACGCCTCGGTAATTCGTCTTAATCCACAGGCGCAGCTCCACCTCAGAGTCTGCGTAGACGCAGGCACCCGTGCGCGGGTCAAAAGCGTACCACCAATGGTCGCTACCCGAATTGAATTCGCTCACCTGAAGCGTAGAACCACCAAAGAAAAACTTACTAAGCCTTTCCTTAGCAGCCTTTAACCCAGCTTCTAGAGCGTTAAGAGCCTTGCGACCTGTATTATGAGCAGCGATCTGTCGCTTTTCCTGTTCTAATAGCTCAATGAGCTGCGTGTTTTTAGCGGCTCGAGCAATTTTCAAGCGGTAAGCCAAAGAATCCATCATATTGTTCTGATGGATGGCAGAAGTTTGAAGCGAATTAAACTGAAGTACTTGAGCCATCGTCTTTAACCAGAATTCATCATCAGGCTTTAGTTGCCCTGACCCATAATTATATAAAAGTTTCTGTATTATAAGCTACATATGTATAACGCTTTGGTAACAATTCCTTGTTAAGCTACAACAGACTCTCCCAAGCTTAGAAAGTCCATTATCAAAATCTATTTGAAGTCTCCTATAGTGGCAAAAATATGTTTTCTTTTGTTAAAAGACTATTTCGGCAATTAATCAGAAGATCGACTCATGTTCAGCATGAGTCGATTAATAAATCCAGCATTGTTATTCTAATTTTAGTCGATATTTTTGTGTTATTTAATGTTTTTAACGGCCTAAATAATATAGCGCTGTTGCCGTTATCTCCTCAAGAAGAATTTCCGTGCTTCTCGGCCTATGAGCGTTATCAAATTGCTAAACAAAAGGGAACCTTTGATTTTAATACAGCAACGATTGAATCTATTATTGATGTCAATTATCAATCCCCCTCATGGGTGGCTGACAAGGAAAGAAGTAGATTAGGTAAAGTTTCAGATTTATGCGAAGATATCGACCGATTATCTAAAAAAATTAATACCGCAGAAAATATAAAGCTAAAAGCCAGCATTAATCAAGACAGAATCCTAATCTCTAGACTAAACCAAGAGACTGAAACCTTGCGTAGGCAATATGACTCAACACTGTTGGAAAAAATTGCGGGTCAGTCTTCTCAAAAATCTATCAACCAAGCATCTGCTGACCAGGTCAAACCTAAAATTGATGCAAACAACGCTAAAATTGCTGTCCAGAAGAAGCTGATTTTTGAAAAACAGACTAAATTAGTTCAACAGCCTTCTTCTCAAGAATACCTGAAGCAACTTAACGATGCTTCAGGCTATCAAGAAATACAAAAAGCCTATCGTTCAGCTCAGTTTTGGTACCCAAATAAGCAGTTGCTCTTACAAACTGCATTTCTACTGCCGCTCATTGCTTGTGCCTACTTTGTCAATACTGCCGCAACCAAAAAGAATAAGGGCGTCATTGCTTTGATTAGCTGGCATTTGCTAGTAATCTTTTGCATTCCTTTACTGATCAAGTTTTTTGAGTTTGTTCAATTTGGAAATCTTTTGGGTGTTGTTGTCGAAGGGCTGACAACACTTTTAGGTGGTTTACTCTTTATTACAAGCTATTTACTCATTCTGATTATCCCTTTGGCTGGCTTTGGATTAATCAAGTTTTTGCAAAGGTTTGTATTTAATCCAAAAGTTCAGGCCAGAAACAGGATTCAGAATGTTCGCTGCATTAACTGCAACTTTAAGTTGGGTGCTGGCGATGAGTTTTGCCCATCCTGTGGCTTTAGTCAGTTTGTTGACTGCTCAAACTGTCACCAAAAAACCTATAAGTTCACAAGCTTCTGTAAGCATTGTGGTCATGACCTAGCACAAACACCTAACCTAAATTCCCCCCTTTAGAAACTTAGAAATTTCACCTTCAATTCCCTTGATTTGAGGCATGGCATTCTGAGGCATCATGTCTTTGGCAAACGCCAGGGAACTAGGGAGTCTTACGCCAGATATTTTCCAACCTAATCCATCTCTAGACAGCAGTAGCGTTACTGGCTCTATGTCTTGCGCTTTGGGCTTTACGCTGACCGCAAACTGATTGAAAGATTCGTACTCTGCCTTCACATCTGGAGTGCTGCTGCTTCCTTGCGTAAATTGAGCTTGGCCTTCTTGTTTACCAATCTGAAGCTGTTGACCTTCTAGGAGTGCTGCCACACCCGAAGGGGTCACAAGCTGATCTACCACTGGATCTAGCACGAATCCACCCATCACCGAACCCAATAGCCCCATTAGTGGATTGCTCTGTTGAGACGTCTCTTTCTCTACAACAGTCTGTAAATTGGTCTTCACGCTTTCGCGTAGGGCAGGAAAATCGACGTGAGATGAAATCGCCTCTACATCTTTGCGTTCTACCGCTTGATACATCTGATATAGGGTGAAATACGGACTTGCATATAAACCACCCCCACAGGCAAAGGCTGCAATGACGCCCCCAATCAGCAATGCACGATTTTGCAGTTTCATAGCGTTAATCCTTAGGTGATGGGGTATTGAGTGGTTCATATCTATGAATAGGATGAAACCTTTGAAATGCCTGTGATCTAGATCCGCAGGTGAGTGTGATCTTCATAATTGTGATGAATTGAGAGCCTAATGCGTTTGTAACACGTTGCCGTGTCTGGCTCATACTCTTCATATCTAAGTTAAGGCTTTGCGTCACCTGCGATTTAAATCACACTGACCAATAGAGCTAAGTCACATACACAGCCTTGAGAGCATGGCAAATTAAGCAACATCAACCTTCACCCATGAGGCTCTCCCATGAAAAAGCTTATTCTTTCCCTAATGACTCTAAGTGCCCTTGGTATCGTCATCGCGGCACCTCTCAATGCAAATGCCGTTGAAATCAACGTGGGCGGCTATCGTTTCTCTGATCGCCAGAGTTCAAAATACGCTGTCTACTACAAGACCCAGTATCAAAAACACTGGCAATTTAAGGGTGATTACGGCACACGCTTTGAAGCAGAGTTTGCCGCCCGTCGGCTACGACACAACGGCTATATTGCTCGCATTGATCGCTATTGATATGCACTCTACCCATTCAAGTCGGCACATTCAGTTGCCTTCCTTTTTAGCATCTGCGGTGGCTTTTATCTCCTGAGCTTATCAAAGCTATTGAGAAACTAAAGTCACCACAGATTCTAGCCGACACGACTCATCTCTTTACCGATGCTTCTGCTATTCATCACTTATTCTGGTGTGTCAGTGGATGCTCCTGCCAGAGTGACGTTGGGTTACGTTACATCAAAGAAAATTAATTTTACAGAGCCTTGCATTAGTTGAGCTAATTCATTGAATAAAATAAAGGAGTGCAGCGGCACCCGTTGCGCTTAAGCCATAAAAAGGAACTGAGTATGAAACTTCTAAAATCCTTGCTTGACAGTTTGCGATTCATCCTTGAAGGCGTTACGAAAAACTTTGCGCCCAATGAGGAGCATTATCCAGCCACCGGAGTAGTGCCCTACAGTGGAGATCCTCCTCACGACAAATAAAGTTGATGAGGTTGTGGCGTAGAGATAAGTCACTCCGCTAGGGAGGTGTTTAGATTTGTGGGTCTTTGACAGCCATAAAGACTGTAGAAGGGTGAATGACTGTCAATGGTGAGACGTCCGACCTACAATGGATATACATTGATATCGCACGCTCAGGGAGTTAAAACTCGCTATGACCGAAGCCACCCAGACGAAGCAAAAGGGCATTTTAATGTCCGACTCCGCTCTTAAACATGTTTTAGAACTACGGGAAAAAGCTGGTAAAGACCTGTGCCTAAGGGTTGGGGTTAGAGGCGGCGGCTGTTCTGGAATGTCTTACACGATGGACTTTGAGGAGCCTAAAAACATTCAGCCGAGTGATGAGGTATTTGATTACGAAGGCTTCAAAGTTATTTCAGATCCAAAGAGCTTGCTGTATATTTATGGGTTGATGCTCGATTACAGCGAGGCGCTGATTGGTGGCGGGTTTAAGTTTACAAACCCAAATGCTGCTCAGACCTGCGGCTGCGGCACTTCGTTCTCTACATAACTAAGCAGCAGCAACATGACTACGACCACGGTTGAAGAACTGTTCGATCAGGGGCTTGAGCGCTACAGCGCTGGCGAGGCACCTCAGACACTGATTCCAGTTTTCAAGGAAGTTTGCGATCGCGCCCAGCGTAATAGCCCCGCACTAACCTGTTTGGCTTGGCTTTATTTACTAGAAGGCAAGCCTGCTTTAGCGCTCAAAGCAGCTCAAAAAGCAATTAAGCTAAACCAGCAAGATCCTCAGGCGCGGATCAATCTTGTGATGGCAATGCTAGATACCAACCAAAAAGGGGTTCGGCCTCACATTGAGATTATCCAGCAGCTTTTGATGGTGCCCGAGCTGCGCGAAGAAGTAGAAAAGAGCTTTGCTGATGGACTCAAACGCAACCCGGAATGGGCTAGCCTGATTAAGGTTAAAGCTTGGGTTTTAGAATAATAAACCCACTGGTGTAAATCATGCAGAAGCTTTTGAATGCTCTAAATACCCTGCTGGTGGTCAATACGTTTGTAGTATTGGGCAGTTTTGCTTGGCTGGCGATCGCCGTTTTAGGCCGAGGTGCCGGACTCTCGCTGGGTCTAAATCTGTGGTACAGACTGTGGGTGCCAGTGTTTACACCAGCGCTGGGTATTTTGATGGGCGGCGCTTTACTGAGTGGCTTAATTAGCCAAATTAACAAGCGATTGCCACAGCGGGCAAAGCTTGGTTAACAGTAACAAGCTTTACTTAAGATTTAGCTCATCTTCTTCGTCTGCCCACTCGTTCCATTCTTCATCTAGGTCATAGTCTTCAAGCACAGGGCTATATAAGTAGGCGTCTTGAGCCTCTTTAAGACTCAGCCACTGACCTGCCTCTCTAACGGCAGCAGGGGGTGAATCAAACCGAGCATAAAACCAAGGGGGCGACGTGGGCTGGGTGAGGGTTGCCTTAATCCGATACGAATCTGAATGAGGATAGTCAGGATCTTTAGGAATCTCTATCCAAACTTGTTGGCCGATGATGTCGATTGGGGATAGCATGTCTGCACCTCCTCTAATGCGGACGTTTTGTGTAGGCTTAGGCAAAGTCAATGCTTCACTTAAACAACACTTAACTTCATCTTACTGAAGTTCGTGGGTCAGTACAAAAACTCATCAAATTTTCTTAAGCTTAGGTACTTCGCTTAATTTTGTCACCTCATTTATCCTAAAGAAGACTCTCTATAGATGGATTTTTCTAGAATTCCCTCCTCAGAGCCTTTTTCTAACGCTTCAGGATATTAAACGAGGGGACATCATGCAGCTTGATGCCATTGCATCTCAGACTAGCGAATCGTCTTATTGGGATTGGAACAATTGGCGAATTCACTACGTGCAGGCTGGGTCAAAGGGACCCAATCTTGTCTTAATTCATGGCTTTGGGGCTTCGACCGACCACTGGCGCAAAAATATTGAGGTGCTGTCTGCTCACTATCGCGTTTGGGCAGTAGACTTGCTAGGGTTTGGGCGATCGCAGAAGCCCAAAATCACCTACAGTGCAGACCTTTGGCGCGACCAGCTTCGAGAGTTCTGTGCCCAGGTCGTGCAGGCTCCGGTCTTTATTGCCGGAAATTCCTTGGGGGGCTATTCGGCGCTTTGTTTTGCAGTAGATTGCCTTGAGTGGACACAGGGGCTGATTTTACTCAACTGTGCAGGGCCTTTCTCTGAAGATAGCGCGGTGCAGCCCCCCGTTTGGCGGCAGATGATGGGCGACCTAACGCGGAATCTCTTTAAGCTGCCTGGCGTCATTGAAGTGGCGAGCTTTGTGCTGTTTAACCGCACGAGGAACCGCGATCGCATTCGTGAGATTTTGCTTAAGGTCTACAAAGACCCAACCGCTGTGACCGATCAGCTCATTGAAGACATTTATCGCCCTGCTTTTGATGAGGGTGCCCTAGACGTGTTTGCAGCAGTCTTCAAGCAGCCGCCAGGGCGAAAGCTAGATGAACTGCTGGCTGCACTGAAATGTCCCCTGCTGCTGCTTTGGGGCGAAGCCGACCCGTGGATGACCACTGCGAAGGCATTGCGTTTCCAGACGTGTTATCCAGACGCGGAACTGGAGTGGGTGGATGCAGGTCACTGTCCCCATGATGAGCGTCCTGAAGCCGTCAATGCCGCAATTGATCGCTGGATTCGTCGGGTCATAAAACAGCCTTAAGGCTGCATAATGACAGAAAAGTTCTGGAGACCTTTTACGGAGACCCCCTATGGATCGTCGAGCGTTTTTACTGCGGGTGGGCGTAGGTGCCTTGGCGAGTAGTCTGCCAGTGGCGATCGCCGCCTGCACCCCAGACTCAACCCAACCCACTGCACAACAGCCCGCCCAGCCAAATCCCTCTGCTGTCAGCGGATTCACCGCAGTGGGTACGATGCAAGACCTCGATAAAAATGGATTTATCCAGGACAAAAAATTTGCAGCGGGACCTTTGCTCATCGTGCGCGACCCCAGTGACAAAACTAAACTATTGGCTTTCAATGCAACCTGTACCCATAAAGGCTGCGTTGTAGATTGGAGCGACCAGTCTAAGGGCTTTCTGTGCCCCTGTCATGCGACCGAATTTAAGGCGGACGGCAGCGTTGCTAAAGGACCAGCAACCCAACCCCTTGCAAAGTTTGCCGTCAAAACCGAAGGCAGTTCTATTCTGGTCAGCGCCAGCTAGGATACGATGCTCCAATTGTTTTAGTTGATCCACGACTAAGAGTTATTAAATCTACGGAAACTTAGACGACGTTCTCCTACATCGAATTGTTGAGCAGGAGGTGGATTAAAGTAATGAATCAAGCTTTTTACTTCTACAGTGATCGAAGTCACATCTAAATCCGACTTAGATCACTCATTGAGCAGGGGACGATGGCATATTATCTTCCTAGAGATTCCTAATTGCTAAATCTTTCTTCGTATCTGTTACTCCCCTCCTCAATCATTAGATCATTCTCAGTAAAATCATGAAAGTCACTTTTCTTTCTGCTATTGGTCTTACAGCGCTGGGCTTAATGGCTTCTATGCCGTTTGTCCCATCTGCTCAAGCAGAACTCCAGTCCAATGCTCGCTTCTTCTGTGGCAAAAGTCGCAATGCCGCAACAGGGGGAGTGATGCCCACCACGATTGCGCGAACGCAGCGGGGGAACGTGTTGATGATTTACTGGAAGTCTAACTTTTTCAACAATAGCCAGAGTGACTTTACGCCTGAAAGCCGCTGTATAGAGGTCTCTCGTCGGTTTCAATACTTTTATAGCAAAGGGAATCTTACGTATCTAACGACGGGTAAAGTTAACGATCAAAACGTTATTTGTGTCGCAGAAGAGTATGGCGGATCTTGTAAAGGGCTTCTGCTGACGCTTGAGCCAAAAGATAACCCACAGCAGGTACTGCGCGATTTAATGGACGTTAGAATCAACGCCCGAGGGCCTATTACCCGTGGCGCAAGTTCTACCTACATTGATTTAGAAGAGTTTCTGGATGCTGCACCCATTCAGGATGAAGCGTTATCAGCCTCCCCTACGGTGCAGACTTCTCCTCAAAATTAAGACTTTAGAAAGAGTGTAGGTGAAGGGTGAAGAGCCCACATTTTTACACGCAAACCGATCAAGCGTGCAGTGAATCTCAGCGGCATCTGCCAAAATAAGAATGGGAATCCTCGGCGCTTTCCCAGCCCCTTCAGCGTATATTCCATGCTCCGCCTTACCGAAGTTAAGCTTCCGCTAGACCACACAGAGCCAGAAATTAGAGCCGCCATTCTTAAAAAGCTGCAAATTAATTCAGCCGATTTAGTAAAATATTCCATTTTTAAGCGCAGCTATGATGCCAGAAAGAAAGGCGCAGTCTGCTTTGCCTACGTGTTGGACGTTAAAACAACCCAAGAAAAACAGCTCCTGGGGCGGTTCAAGAAAGACCCCCATGTGGTGCTAACGCCGGATACTTCCTATCGCTACGTTGCGCAAGCGCCGCTACCCTCCGCGTCGCCATACTCTCGCCCCATCGTGATTGGCAATGGCCCCTGCGGGATGTTTGCGGGGCTGCTTTTGGCACAAATGGGTTTTCGTCCGCTGATTTTGGAGCGAGGAAAGATCGTGCGCGATCGCTCCGTCGATACCTTCGGCTTCTGGAGCAAGGGCAAATTTAACCCAGAATCTAACGCGCAGTTTGGGGAAGGCGGCGCGGGTACCTTCTCCGATGGCAAGCTCTATAGCCGCATCAAAGATGCCAACCGTCAGGGGCGCAAAGTGTTGGTTGAGCTGGTTAACGCTGGGGCTTCTCCTGAAATTTTGTATATCAATAAGCCCCACATTGGCACCTATCGCCTCGTCAAAATTGTCGAGAATCTGCGCCATCGCATCGAGGCGTTAGGCGGCGAAATTCGCTTTCAGAGTCGGGTCGAAAACCTGGAAATTGAAAATGGACAGGTGTGTGGTGTTACCCTCGCCAATGGCGAATTTATCCCCAGTCAGCATGTCGTGCTTGCCGTGGGGCACAGCGCCCGCGACACCTTTGAAATGCTCCATCGCCAAGGGGTTTACATCGAAGCCAAACCCTTTTCCATCGGCTTTCGGGTAGAGCATCCTCAGGCGCTCATTGACCAGTGCCGCTTGGGTGCCCAAGCAGGCCACCCCATGCTGGGTGCCGCCGACTACAGCCTCGTGCATCACTGCTCCAATGGGCGAGCAGTGTACAGCTTTTGCATGTGCCCTGGGGGACAGGTGGTAGCGGCCACCTCAGAACTAGGGCGAGTTGTCACTAACGGCATGAGCCAGTACGAGCGCAGCGGCAAAAATGCCAATAGCGGTATTGTCGTGGGCATCACACCAGACGATTATCCAGGCAGTCCCTTGGCTGGCATGGACTTACAGCGTCGCTTAGAAGAGGGAGCCTTTGCCTTGGGCGGCGGCACCTACGAAGCACCAGGGCAGCTCGTAGGGGATTTTCTGGCTCAGCGCCCCTCGACGCAGCTCGGCACCGTGAAGCCGTCTTACAAACCGGGCGTGCATTTGTGCGATTTGAGCCTAAGCTTGCCAGACTATGCGATCGCCGCCATTCGTGAGGCCATTCCTGCCTTTGACCAGCAGATTGAAGGGTTTGCCATGCATGATGCGGTGCTGACAGGCGTTGAAACGCGCACCTCATCGCCCATCTGCATTAAACGCGGGGCTAACTACCAAAGCCTCAATACGAAAGGGCTATACCCCGCTGGAGAAGGCGCAGGATATGCAGGAGGCATTCTTTCCGCTGGCGTGGATGGCATTAAGGTGGCAGAGGCGATCGCGTTAAGTATGATAGAAGCCGCAGCCTGCAAGGTTTAAGAGTTCAGTAAGTGGATTAAGGCACGAGATTATTCATGGAACCATCCGCCGATCTATCCATCAAAACTTGTTTATTTGATGACGAACGCACCACTATCCACTCCATCAGAACGTCAGTTTTTCATGAAGAGCAGGGCATTGACCCCCTACTAGATTGGGATGGACTAGATCAAAAATCTATTCACTTAGTGGCTAAAGTTAGGGGCGCAGGCGTAGGCGTTGCCCGTTTGCGAGAAATGACTGGCTCCTCTGGCCTTAAGCTCGAACGATTAGCGGTGCTAAAACCCCATCGGCAGCAGGGGATTGGGGCTGAAATAGTGCATACGGCGATCGCCTACAGCCGCTCTCAGGGATACACAACCCTAACGCTTCATGCCCAACTGCCCGCTGCCAAATTTTATGAACAGCTTGGATTTATAGCACTTGGAGAACCGTTTCAAGAGGCGGGAATCATGCATCTCAAAATGGGACAGACTTTAATGGGACTAGAGAGGGATTAATTCGGCCTAGAGACTGAGGTGCTAGACTCATTGGGTTCAAGACGAAGGCACGCAAAGCATCTTTAGATATGGAAGAATCACCCTACGTCTTTTTTCTCGGATTTGCTTTTCTGTGGATTCTTTTAGGACTCACAAGCGTATTCTTTGTCGTAAAGTCCCAAGGCCCCTCGGCTAAAATTCCGCCCGAAGCGCTGATTGTTGCGATCCCCATTCTGGCGGCCTTTGTGATTGCGCTAACTTTTGGCGCACTTTCTCTCTAAATACTCAAAAAAAAGCACCAGCAGAACGCTTTGAGGTTCGCTGGTGCTTTTCTTTAAGGTTTAAGCCCTAGTTTTCTCTAAACTGATCTACTTCTTCGGTGTAGCGAATGGGTAGAACGTACTCCAAGTTTTCGTGGGGACGGGCAATGATGTGGGTTGAGAGCACTTCGCCGCCATTAACCCGCTTCGCCGATTCAACACCCGCTGCGATCGAAGCCTGTACTTCAGAGACATTGCCCCGAATAATGACGGTAACGCGACCGCTACCGATTTTCTCATAGCCCACCAGCGTGACGCGGGCTGCCTTTACCATTGCATCAGCCGCCTCTACCACGGCAGGAAATCCTTTCGTCTCAATCATTCCAACCGCAATTGACATAGTGCGCTCCTAACGTTTTCAGTGTTTTTTGTCATTAACAGGCATTTACTTGACAAGTACTTAAGCGACTGCCATCGAAACGCTTTTACACGGAAGTGGCGATTGTTCAAACCTTTATCAAAACTTCATCTAAGACCCTGAAGCTGCGTTGAAACAGCCTAAAGATAGTTACCCTTTGATGACATGGGCTTCAGTAATCGCATCAGGATTAAAGCATTGCCTCAGCTAATATACAACGCGGCGGGTCACTTTATCTAAGATCCTTTCACAAGCCTATTTCTGAAGTATTGCAACGCTGTAGATCGGGGTTTGTGCATTGCCCAATCGCTCTCTAAACCGTTGTGGGCGCTCCGGTTCTGGCACTCTAGCATCCATTTTTTGAGATCTTTGTAGCGTCTTTCTCTCGCTGGATATAGTGCGAATGCCTTTGCCTAAGTTACAATGGGGCGCAAGATGAACAATTGATGGCACAGCTTCTTTGTTGGTTAAGGGGATCCTCCCTAGTCGGTTAAAAATGCTTCGCCACATTACTCAAGTCTTAACCCTGTCTTCTACTCTGGAATTTTCTTATGTCGATTTACGTTGGTAACCTCTCCTATGACGTTACGCAAGAAGATCTAACTTCTGTGTTTGCTGAGTATGGCTCTGTAAAAAGAGTTCAGCTTCCTACAGACCGCGAAACAGGCCGTATGCGTGGATTCGCGTTTGTCGAAATGGGCAGTGACGCTGAAGAAGAAAAGGCGATCGCTGAACTTGACGGCGCTGAATGGATGGGTCGTTCTTTGAAAGTCAACAAGGCTAAGCCTCGTGAAGACAATCGCGGCGGTGGCGGTGGCGGCGGTCGCCCCGGCAGCTTTGGTGGCGGTGGCGGCGGCGGCGGACGACGTTACTAAACGAGTCCTTGCTTAGCCGAAGTGAGATGACGTTAGCTCAGCTTTAGTTATTGAGCCAATCTCTAATCCTTTTCTATGCTTGTAAAACTGACGCATCTTTACATGGATGCGTCAGTTTTTTTAGAGCCATTAACGCACGTAGTAATCGCGGGTGCCCTTTGCGGCGATCGCCTCTCCAATGCGCTCCAGGGCTAAAACATAGCCTGCGGTTCGCAGCGAAATTCCCTGCTGCTGTGAGATCTTCCAGATCGACTCTGTGGCTGTGACCATGCGCTGCTTAAGCTGCTTGTAGACTTCCTCTTCGGACCAGTAAAGACCGCTTCGGTTTTGTACCCACTCGAAGTAGCTCACCGTTACCCCACCCGCATTGATCAAAATATCGGGGAAGACTAGCGTTCCCTTGTGATCCAATACTTCATCCGCAGCCGACGTGATCGGGCCGTTGGCAACTTCAAAAATGTACTTTGCCTGGATCTGAGGAGCATTGGCTTCCGTGATCTGATTTTCAAGGGCAGCAGGAATTAAGATATCTACGTCTAGTGCCAAAAGATCTTTATTAGAAATTGTGGTGTGCTGCACGACGCTGCACACGCTGCCCTCGCAGTACACCGCATTAATGCTGCGATTTGATTCTTTGTACTGCAAAACACTCGGAATATCTAAGCCTTGGGGGGCATAAATGCCGCCTTGGGAGTCGCTCACCGCTACAATTTTGTATCCGGCCTTCGCCAGCTCCACGGCAAGAATGCTGCCCGCATTTCCGAAGCCTTGAATAGCAACGGTGGTCTCGGCTGGAATTAAACCCAAGCGTGGGGCGATCGCATCAATCACCATAAATGCTCCCAGCCCCGTTGCGGTATCGCGCCCCGCACTGCCCCCCATGGAAATAGGCTTACCCGTCACCACAGCCCGATCAATTTTGCGCCGAATCACGTTGTACTGATCCATCATCCAGCCCATGATCATGGGGTTGGTATAGACATCGGGTGCCAAAATATCGACATCTGGGCCAATGAAATCGGCGATCGCATCAATATAGCCTCGGCTTAGTCGCTCTAGCTCCATCTTGGAAAGGGATTTTGGGTCGAGGGTAATACCGCCTTTACCACCCCCAAAGGGAAGGTTCAGCACCGCACACTTAAACGTCATCCAAAAGGCTAAAGACTGCACTTCATCTTGAGACACATTGGGGTGATAGCGCACGCCACCTTTAGTGGGGCCACGGGTATCGTCATAGCGCACCCGATAACCCTGAAATACCTTCAGAGCGCCATCATCCATCCGCACGGGGATAGAAACTGTTAAAGAAGATTTTGGGGAACGGAGGTGGGTGAGGGCATCTTCTGGTAGGTCAACGTACTGAAGGGCTTTCTCAAGGCGCTGGCTGGCATCGGCAAAGAGCTGCATGGTATCTTCCCTCAATCTCTTGAAACGATGAATTTATGGATTTACAGACGATAATCCTAGGTTAAGAAGGATAAGGAGGCATTAGGGGGATATGTTGCCAGAAGTTATTGAAAGTATTGGCTTTGTTAACATGGGAGGACGATTGACTTCTTGCGCAAATATGATCCTCTCCTCTAGCCCCTTTCCCAGCACGGGCGAGGGGAGCCAGAAGAAGTCCTTTTCTTCTGGGAGACTCCACGTCTCACCCCCTGAAAACATTGACTTGATGGGGCGCACTGCTTTGCAGTCTTGAAAAAGCCTCAGAGATCTTAAACTTTGAAACCGCAGTTTTTAAAATTCTAACCCTTATGGGCATTGAATTTTTTGTCTAATTGAAGGTAATTTGGCTGGCGAGAAGACCTAGATAAATTTCGTCAAACCTTAGTTGGTTCTGGGTTTTAAGTTAAGCGATCGCGCTTTGACGATATCTTTAAATAAAGAAATAGGACAATGGGCAACAAAATATATTCTGAGTTTTAATTTAGCTGAATTAGACAATGACAGTTCCTGAAATAAACCAAGACGGCCACTTAATTCTTTATGATGCCGCACTGCCTCAAGGCAAAAGCAAGCGCATTTTCCATGTCAATGGAGTTGCCAGCGATGTCGCAAAACAGCGCCGTGACCTAGAGGCGTTAGTTTGGCTTACCCTAGAACGCCCCTTTGATGTCGTTGGGATTCACAACAGCACTCAAGGCATCCAGGCAGACCTAACTGAAAGCCTGTTGGGCAAAGCCGAACTGTATCGCTTCTGGCCTCAACATAAAACCGTCAGCAGCCAAAAGCGACTCCTAAGCTATGCAGACGTGCTGCGATCGCTCTGTGACCAGTCTCTCGCACCCAACGCCGATATCTTAACGGCGACCAAGACTCCTACAAAGGGGCTACCGTCCCTAGACATGGACTTATTGCGACGCTTAACCAGCCTCCAGACCCTAAGCTGGGACGACCTAGAAACGACCCTTTACGGAACCTACCCTGCGGGTGCCCCTCGCCCCACCCTGCGCCTTGCCTACGAAATTGTGAACGCTATTCGCACAGGAGCAGAGGTTTATGTAGTCGCCCATAGTCAAGGGTTGATTATTACGGCTTTGGCACTTCACATTGTGCAGCAGTTTTTTGGCGACTACTCAAAATGGACCCAGGCACTGCGGATTATTGGCTATGGCCCCGCCATTATGTTTGAAGATCTGCCTGTCCCCGCGCGATCGCAGACCATCCTGATTCAGCATCGTCAAGATCATGTTGCAGAATCCTTCAGCAATCTCCGCAACGTCAACCTCTGGAGTAACCTACAAAACCAAGCCCGTAACCTCATTGACCGCGCCGATAGCCTGATGCAAATTATTGGTACAGATTCTCACCACAGCGCCAGCGTATACCTGGGGCTGACGAGCGATCCGGTGGGCGATCGCTCGGCTAAGCTGATTCAGCAGCTTTTGCTGGCTCACTGGGACACCGACCCCGTTGTCCAGAGGTTACGCGCGACCCGTATTATTCTTGAGGTCATTTAGCTGAATCGCTAGCAGAACGTTGTTTTGAGGTTCCCTAGGATTGAGCGCTAGAAACGGCCAATTCCTCAAGCTGCTGCTGCTGATCTTGAGAGATGCAGGACTGAATGATGGTTTCTAAATCGCCCTCTAAAACCTTCTCTAACGGGAAGTTAATATTGAGGCGATGATCGCTTGCGCGATTGTCTTTGTAGTTGTAGGTGCGGATTTTCTCAGAGCGCGACCCTGTACCCACCTGCGATCGCCGCAGATCAGACACCGCCTCATTTTGCTCACGGAGCTTCATTTCGTAGAGCTTTGCGCGCAAAATCTGCATGGCGCGCTCTTTGTTTTGAAGCTGCGATCGCTCTTCGGTACAAAAAATCCGAATCCCGGTTGGCTTGTGGAATAAGTCGGCAGCGGTTTCAACCTTATTTACGTTTTGTCCCCCTGCACCGCCCGATCGCGCCGTAGACATTTCAATATCCTTCGGGTCAATGTGAATTTCTACATCATCCACTTCGGGCATAATGGCGACCGTTGCAGTTGAAGTATGCACCCGCCCAGAAGTCTCTGTTGCAGGCACCCGCTGGACACGGTGAACGCCCGCTTCGTACTTGAGCTTGCTGTAAACGCGATCGCCCTGAATTTCTAAAATGGCTTCTTTAAAGCCGCCCATTTCCCCTTGAGAATCGCTGATCAGCTTCACCTTCCAGTTTTGAGTCTCTGAGTAGCGTGAGTAAAGCCGCACCAAGTCCCCCGCCCAGATGCTGGCCTCATCGCCCCCAGTGCCTGCGCGAATTTCTAGCATGATGTTTTTGTCATCATTGGGGTCACGGGGCAGCAGCAGCAGCTTGAGATGGTTTTCTAAAGAGGCTAGGCGCTCAGCGAGTTCTGATACTTCTAACGAGGCCATTTCTCGCAGCTCTGGATCGCTAGCCGATTCTTTTAAAATCTGTTGAGCCTCGGCGAGTTCTGACTCCGTTGATTTCCATTGGTCGAAGGTATCCACCGTCTCTTCTAAAGAAGCACGCGCCGTTGCAATCCGCTGAATCTCTCCTGGATCTACGGCTACTTCGGGATCTCCTAAGCGGCGAGTTAGCTCGTGAAAGGTTTGCTCAACCGATTTGAGTTTGTCAAGGAGATAGGCTTCAGCCATATAGGTTTTGTGTCAGAAAAAGAGTAGACAGTAAGAAATGCCGCGTGGGTTAAGGCGGATAATCATCTATCAGTAGTTTAGCTGAAAAGATCCTAAACCCCATACAGCGATCGGTCGCAACTGCAAACTCAAAAATCGGGCACCAATGGGTCATAGTCTCTGATGGCTTAAGGGCACAGAGGTCTGGGGTAAGCATTTGCGTTCCTTAGAAAAATCTGGGCACCTTAGTACCATGTAGATAAAACGCCGTCGGGTGGAATTTTGGTTATGAAGCAATTAATGCTGTGTGCTGGAGGTCTGTCTCTCCTCTCCATTTTTGGCTTTATGGGGGTTGCCCACGGACAACCGGAGGTCAGCACGTCTCAAACGGAAAGGCTCCAACCGCTGACTCAGAAAGAGATGAATGAAGATTTCTTCGCGCAAGTAACCTCTGTTTCTCAGCTTTCAGATATTGACCCTACGGATTGGGCATTTCAAGCCCTAACGTCTTTAGTGCAGCGCTATGGATGCGTTGCAGGCTACCCCGACGGGACATTTCGAGGAAATCGCGCAGTGACCCGCAATGAAATGGCGGCTCTATTGAGCGCCTGTTTAGATAGCATTAGCGATCGCCTCGTGAGTGCAGAGGACTTAAAAACGATTCAGGCTCTTCAGACCGCGTTTAAGGCCGAACTTACCCCTCTTTCTGGTCGGGTAGATGCCCTAGCAGCGAGAGCAGCAGCCTTAGAAGCTCAGCAGTTTTCAACCACGAGCAAACTGTCGGGAAAAGCCGTGTTTATGGTGCAGTATGGCGATACAGCCCGCGATGGCTTTATCAACCCCGAAACTCAGGCTTCCGTCCCTCAGGGAAGCGCCAGAGCCTCTGTGATAGCCGTTGCCAAACTAGACTTTAATACCAGCTTTAACGGTACGGATTTGTTACAAACCTCGATCGCAGCGGGTAACAGTGGCGAAGATTTAGGCGTAGGTTTGGGTTTGACTAACTATCCCAATACATCCGGCAATGCGGGTCAGCCCTATTTTATCTCGCGGGGCATCAATGGATTGGCACTATATTCCAGTGATGCTTTTCTGTATCGGCTCGCCTACACCTTTAAGCCGACCGAAAACTTGGCTTTGACGGTCGGTCCTCAAGTTTATCCCAGTGACTTTTTAGATTTCAATAGCTATGCCAATAACGCCTACAGCGATTTTGGCTCCTACGTCTTTTCTAACAATCCGCTCATTGTTCCCTTTGCGCTTAATTTCTTGGGTGGGGCGGGGGCAAGTCTGGATTGGAAAGTCAAAGGTCGCCCTGTGAGCCTGCGGGCAGCCTATGTGGCGGCTAGGGCCAGCAATGCGATCGCCAACGAAAATGGGGGCGGACTTTTTGGAGATCCCTACCAAGCTACGGCAGAAGTGGAGTATGCCGATACCTTTGGGTCAAAAGATCAGAACAACTTTGCCGTTCGACTGCAATATACCAACGCTGCAACCTTTGATGTTGCTCAAAATGCGGTGGGTCTTAATGTAGAAATTTCGGTTGGGCAATTCGGTCTATTTGGTCGCTATGGCTATTCGGCTGCGTCTGCCTTCGGGACTGCTACCGCTCCCCTCGGAACCCTAGACTTTACAGCCCAGACCTGGATGGCAGGGGTTGGCGTTAAAGATTTACTGGTTCCTGGTTCGCTGGCGGCGATCGCCGTGGGACAGCCATTCATCAATAACTTGCCCGCAACTAACGCCTTTGGGGCTAATAATGCCACTCAAACGAACTATGAGGCGTTTTTCCGTCTGCCCGTGAATGACAATATTTCGGTCACACCGGGCGTTATGGTGATTACCGATGCCAATAACACCCGTGGTCAACCGACGCTTATTCAGGGATATGTCCGCACAACCTTTTCGTTTTAGGGCACTCAAAATCTTAATGAGTAATTAAGCCTCTGGGCTTGTAGGCCCTTGGATGGGCAACCAGACCTTGAACGTTGTGCGACCTGGTTTGCTCTCTAGTGCAGTTTTGCCTTGATGCTTATTCACAATGGTGCGAACAATGCTCAACCCCAATCCGGTTCCTTCTCCCACGGGCTTAGTAGTAAAGAAAGGTTCAAAAATCTGCTTTTGAATAATGGGTGAAATGCCGCCACCTGAATCTGTAATTTGAACCAGAATTTGTGAGCCTTGCTCAGAAATATCAATCTCTAAATGACCTTGGTAGTTCATGGACTGGATAGCATTTCCGATCAAATTTGACCATACCTGCAGCAGCTCATCTGGGTAGCAAAGAATAGCAGGCAGCGGATGATAACAATAGGTCTTGATTACCTCAACCCCACGCTTAATTTGGTTTTGATAGAGGGTTAAAACGGTCTCTATCCCCTCTGCCACTGAAGCCAGCACAGGCTGGTCGGCAGTGCCTTGATGAACATAACGCTTAAGAGAATACACAATTCGAGTGGCATTTTCTGTCGCCAGATGGATATTTTGGCTGTTGTTGTGAATGGTCACAAGGGAAGAGACAGCCTCAAGCAGCAGGGGGGCATTGGGAGTTTGCAGTAGGGGAAGGATGGGATTGAGGGGAGCGGTTACGCCCATTTTGCTCAACTGGTTAGCGATTGCATCGGCATCCTCGGCAAACCCTTGCTCGACTAGGGTTTGTTTCATCTGACGACGGAGCTGGCGCTCTTCACGCGAAGAACGCATTGTTTTCGGCTGCTGCGCCCAGTCTAGTAAGGTCAATAAATCTGGTAAGCAGCCGGACGATAACGCCTGCACAATGATCGGTAACTTCTTTAAGGAGGTTTCTAGGATACCCGGTGCCGTTTCACCGGCAGGCGTGTTTCGCGCACCTCCCCTCGTCGGCCGGCGCGTTTCCGCACGCCGATGCCGCGGCGGCTCGCGTCCTGGCGTTGCCGATCTACGGAGAGCTGCACGACCATCAGTTGCGGCAG
>JANPLU010000015.1:0-25636 GCA_031422435.1 Acaryochloridaceae cyanobacterium VAR_48_metabat_390 | reverse complement strand
GAGCACAATGGGCAACCAAGAATGTCCCTCAGGTTCTCAGACATCGGTGTGCTTACCTTAATGGTTATTTCTCGATATCGCTTCAATTAAAAAATGTTGCCTAAGTATTTCTACTCATCGCAAAAGTGAGATGCTCCCGATAGAATCCTTGTGGCGTAGGCTATCAACCGTACGCTCATTTTAGTTAGTCGAGATGCCCACCTTGATGCTTATCCCATTCAGCGTCTATGGCAATAGTCCATTGCGTGAGACTGAAGTGCGGACTCTTGGTGTGTAGCTATCGCCCTTTCCACCTTTGCTCCTTATAAATGGGAACTAACGGCTACTTTTGCTAATGAAAAGATAGAAAACTTTTGAAACTGGCAAAGATTTTGCAGGGTACGGATGCCAGATTGGTGCAGAAGTTAATCTGAGCGCCAACTTATGACAACGCTGCTGCAAGCTACTGCCACAAGCTCCGACACTATTCGGGTTTCTGCACTCCATGCCCTAGCCTACTGCCCACGGCTATTTTACCTTGAAGAAGTCGAAGAACTCTACACCCAAGATGCTGCTGTCTTCGCGGGGCGTAGGCTCCATGCAGAGCTAGAAAAACAAGAAGACGAAGATTGGGATGAGTTGTTTCTAGAAAGCCCAGAACTAGGCTTACGCGGTCGGGTAGATGCACTGCGTACCCGCGATGGACAGACAATCCCCTATGAGCATAAGCGGGGGCGCTGCCATCGAGATGCAGAGAATCAACCGCAGGCTTGGGAAAGCGATCGCCTCCAAATTCTTTCCTATGCCTGTCTATTAGAATGTGCGCTGGGCATCCAGATTGTTGAAGGCCGCATTCGTTACCATGCCGATAATGTTTTGGTGCATGTGCCTTTAGATGATGTAGGGCGACAGGCGGTACAAGATGCCATTCATCGCGCCAGAGCGCTAAGAACTTCAACGTTACGACCTCCGGTGACAGAAAACGAACGCCTGTGTGCGCGGTGTTCTTTGGCTCCGGTTTGTTTGCCAGAGGAGGCGCGGCTTGCTCATGACCGTGAGTGGCAGCCGATTCGATTGTTTCCGGCGGATGATGAACGGGAGGTGCTGCATATTTTAGAGCCAGGAACTTGCGTGGGGCGATCGGGCGATCAGCTTAAGGTGACGCTTAAGGGCAAGCCTGTAGAAAAGATGGCGATTCGGCAGGTGTCTCAGGTAGTGCTGCACAGCTATTCTCAGATCTCAACACAGGCGCTGTATTTCTGTAAGGAATATGAGGTGGGGGTGCATCTAGTATCTGGCGGTGGGCGCTATATTGGCAGCTTTGACCAGCGCCAGGGCAGCATTCAGCGTCGGATTCGACAGTATGGCGCTTTGAGCGATCCGGCATTTTGCCTGACGATGGCGAAACAGTTAGTGCAGTGTCGAGGGCAAAGTCAGCGTAAGTTTTTGATGCGGGGGCAACGGGGCAATCGCTGTGAGGAACTGACGGAGGCGATCGCCCAAATGCAGGCGCTCCTAAAACAGGTGAAGTATGCAGATTCGCTGCCTTCACTGCTGGGAGTAGAGGGAAAGTTGGCGGCAATTTATTTTGGAGTTTTGTCTCAGTTAGTCTCTCAGAATGTGCCTGTGTTACTGCATTTCAATGAGCGGAATCGTCGTCCACCGAAGGATCGGTTTAATGCCCTACTGGGGTTTGGCTATGCCCTATTGCTCAAGGATGTGATGAATGCCATTTTGACGGTGGGGTTGGAGCCTGCTTTAGGGTTTTACCATCAGCCCAGAACTCAGGCATCACCACTGGCGTTGGATTTGATGGAGATTTTTAGGGTGCCGTTGGTAGATATGACCGTTGTGGCCTCTATTAATCGCAGTCAGTGGGATGTAAATGAAGATTTTGAGGTGAGAGGGCAACAGGTTTGGCTGAGCAATGACGGTAGTCGTAAGTTTATTCAGCTTTATGAGCGTCGTAAGGATGAAAGCTGGAAACATCCGATTTTAGGCTATTCGCTGTCTTACCGTAGGCTGTTTGAGCTGGAGGTGAGGCTATTGGAGAAGGAATGGATGGGCGAAGGTGGGTTGTTTGCAAAGTTGATTGTACGGTAGGTGGAATAGATGGCTCAGGCAAAAAATTGGTATCTGATTTGCTACGATATCCGCGAACCAAAACGCTGGCGAAAGGCGTACAAGCTACTACAGGGCTATGGGGAGTCTTTGCAGCTCTCGATTTTTAGATGCATGCTCTCTCAACGAGAGCGGGAACGTCTACGGTGGGAACTGGAGAAAATTCTGACGCAGGAGGATAGTCTGCTGATTGCGGGGCTGTGCGATCGCTGTGTGCAGCGGGTGGTAGCTTGCAACCGTCCTGAAACTTGGCCGACGGAGCTGGAGTCTTTCAGAATTCTTTGAGGACTGATATTGCAGGGTGGAGTGGTTGTAAGCAGTAAGTGCTGAGGCTGGAGGGCTAGGCACTTTGTGGCGCATGAGTTTCTGGCTTTTATAGAGATGATAAGGTGCTTGCAGGATGTTAAAATGCTTACGGTGACTAGGTTCTAGGAGGACATACCATGCAATTTCGATGCCGTAAGGCATTGGGTACAAAAGTTTGTCTAACCTGCTTGCAAGGTTGCTTCTGGAGCTTTGCCCCGCAAGGGTTCTAGCGCCTGGCGTGCCGAAACCTTTGATGCCGCAAGGCGTTGAGCACATCATCAGCTCATCAGTATGCCTATTCTGGAAACAGACTATAAATTTATCCGTCAAAGCATGAAACTAGACCGCTAGCAGGCTCAACAACACCCTTAGCACGCTGAGTCCGTGCCAAATCTTTAAAGAGATTATTGCCATTCTTCTAAAGCAGTCACCCAGTATTGCAGCAGTGCCGTCACCTGCGATCGCCGTGCCTCAAAAGTCATTGCAATCCAAATAATTAGCACACCTGGGATAAACGCCAAAATCCAAAGCGTCTGAGACTCGTGAGCCACAAACAGCCAAATCAGCCGCAGTACCTTGAATACAAAAGTGAGCGTACCCACATAGAGAAAGGCACGGACTCGTAAAACCAGCCCCAACACCACCAAAACTAAGCTAAAGCCAATGGTCACAACCCCTGACCAGAAGTAGGCATCCGACTCATACAGCGCCGTTACGCCCACCAGCCCCACGGCAAAACAGCGCAGCGTGTGCCGCAGCTCTCGTCGGGTAGCAGATTGGAACGCGGGGTCAATTTGAGCCACAAACAAAAGCGATAGCCCCACTAAGCCCACGCTCCAGATAGAGGAAGTAAGCTGAAGCGCTTCTAATAGCTTGAGCGCCGCCCAGTACACCGCAGGTAGGCCAATATAGCTAATGCGCGTAACCTGGGTAGCAAACGCAATCCAGCCATAGAAACCGCCCACCAGCAAAAGACTGCTGGTGTTGATTTGAAAGGCACTGAGCAGCGTGACGGCGGCAGGAAGTGCGATCGCCACCTGCGTAAACGGCGGCTTTGCCCAGCCCCAACGCGCCCACGGCAGACTGTAGATTGCTAAAGCAACGGCACTAGCGATCGCCCCTGCCCACGGCATGACCTGCCCTACAGGTAGCTGAGTATAGGAAACCTGCCCCATCGCCATTAAGCACTGAACCAGTCCGGCATAAATCCAGATGGGCTGCGATCGCCCCTGCCAGAGCGCATAACCACCTAGAATCAGTAGTTCAGCGCCCCAAAGCTGTTCGCCCAAGCTGCTGAGTTCTGGTAGGGCAATGATGGCGAAGAAAGTGCCCAGTCCCCAGTGAATATGCCCCAAAATACTGAGTCCATTAGGCGGGAGATTAAGAAATTTTGCACCCCACGGATTAATAGATCGGTAGACAAACGCAAGGCCGAGTGCCACTGCGCCTAGAATAATCAGCCCATCCCCAGATTGACCGCCCTTTGCGTTGAGCAGCGGATACAGCACTAGCTCAAAAGAGCTAAGAGAAAAACCTAATACTCCCAAAATGGTGATGGGCACAAGCGCAGGCAAACGACGACCAATCCCTAGCCCAATCATTGCCAAAGTCAAGGTATAAATCCCCGTGGTGGCAGTCCATTCTGTGTGACCGAGCGCACCCCCAAAAACGCCGTAGCCCAATGGAATGAGATTGTAGCTCCAGCGGTAGGGTTGCCCTGTGCGGCGTACCCAGAATTCCCCAAGCAATACGCTGAGTAGGCCGAGAGAGAGTGTGGCGATCGCCACACTAGAGGCTGCCTGTCCCCAATAGGCAAAGGTGCAGACCAGCATCACCTCTAGCCCCCAAGCGATACCCACCAGTCCAAGCGGTAGGGGAGCCTGCCAGTGGCGATAGGCCAGAGCCGCCGTCAGCACCGCAGCGGCAGTAGGATAAACCCAGCCAAAGGGAAGAAGCCATGATGTCGGAGCCAAGACTGTGATTAATCCATAGACGGCTAGGGGCAGACTTGTCCAGAGGGTTACGGCGATCGCCCAGCCATCCAAAGCGCGCTGAAAGGGGCGGCTCACGTTCCAGCTTTGAAACGATAGTCCCTGCCGCAGTATAAACATGCCCCACAGTAAACCCACGCAAAGCAATACCCAATTCTGAAAACTTAGGGGTAAAACCTCCCACCCAAGGGCATAGCCAAAGGTAAGGCCAAACCCAATGCTTAGAAAAGCAGCAAGCAGATTGGGGCTGCGTACCGTATTAAGCACCATCAGCGAAGCTCCCAGCGCCAGCCCAATCAGACGGGGAACCGTTGCCTCAAAGGTCAAAAACTGAACCGCAATCACGCCTACTACGCTCAGTCCGGCAGCGGCCTCAACCCGTCTAAACTGCGGAAAAAACGCAAGACTGGTCAGGGCAGTCGGAATCACGAGCACCGCACTGCGCTGTATTGCTAGCGCTGTTCCAATGGAGCCAGCCAGCAGCAAATACCCTAGCCCTGCTAACCCTAGACCCACAAACCAGGCGCTTTCTTGCCACAAAGCGTATCGCGTCAACAGCAGAGACGCGACCCACTCAATAACCATGACCGCCAATACCAAAATGCCCCAATGTGCAATGCTCAACGGGGGCGCGAAATTATCTACGGTCGAGAAGATTGCAGCTAACCCCAACAGATGCGTGATGTAAACCAACACCCGTCGCTCAGAAGACTGCTGCCGCAGCGCAGCCCCTAAGGTTAATAGCGCTAGCCAGAGAGACAGCGATCGCACCCCTGGGTTAAGCAAGCTCAAGCCCACTAAGCAGACCCCCAAAATCCAGCTTAGGGTGTAGCCAACCCGAACCAGGCGTGGCTGCTGAGTCCGGCGTAGATAAAAGGTGAGTCCTAAAAATCCCCAGAGATAGGGATATAGCCCGATGCTCCAAAGCACGTCCGGCATACCCGCTGAGCCAAACCAGTTTGTGCAGGCTACGGTAAAAGCCTCGCGCAGTGAAGACGGGACGAGTCGGAGAGCAACCCCAAGACTGCCTAGACCCACAATAAATAGGCCAATGAGATCGGCAGGGTTGTGATGGCGTAGAAGGCGATCGCCCAGCAGCCATAGCCCCAATCCACTCACCAGCACTGCTTGCCAAGGAACTTCAGCCCCCACGCTCACCAGCCAGCCCACCGCAAGTAAACCCAACCCAATCAGCGCCCAAATCTGCCCAGACAGCTGGCTGCGCGTTTGCCAACACAGCAGCCAGCCGCAGAGTCCAAAGGCTAGCCCTAATTGCTCTAAGGGCACCGCAACCACCACACAGGCACGAAACAGCAGCAGCATTACCGCAAAGGGCAGCACAATGTCGGCGGCAGAAATGCGGCTCCACCAGGCTGTTTTTGGTTCTTCTGTAGGTTCCGCCTGTTGCTGTGCCAAGAGAATCGCTGAGGTGCCAATGCAGCCGATGTAGGTTGCAATGACCGGAACAGACGCGAACCCCCAGCCCCAGTGCAGCCAACTGAGTCCCAAAACGTTCGCGGTAATTGCGCGGGTGTTGTGACGTTTCGGCATGAGTATTGCGATCGCCACGGACAGCAATACCGCTGCGATCGCCGCCATTATGATGCCGCTACCGCTCTGGAGCAGCCGAAACCCGTCCATCACCCAAAAATTGACTGGAATTAGGAGCAAACTTGCGACTTGCAGCATCCGAGCCGTGATTAAAAGCTGAGGCTTTGTGGCAGTCCAAAAACTGGCTCCAATAAAGGCCACAGTGTAGGTTAATAAAATGCCGTACTGCCCTGCGGCGGAGAGGTTTTCCCACTGGTTGGCAGCCAGTACCGCCGAAGATGCGATGACTAAGAAAACCCCTAGACATAGCAGCCAAATGACGCTGACTTCGTTAATCAGACTTTGTAAAAACTGGCTCACCCAGCTTGGGCTACGAGGGCTTGGGGGCGAGGCTGAGGGAGTGGCGATCGCAGCCATCTGCGGCTGAGTGATTTCAGTGGCGATCGCCGTGCTTGCAGGCGTTGATGCGACAATTTTTTGTGCCGGAAGATCGCTCGTTAAATAACGCTGGCAGAGAATCTGCACTTCGCGGTCGGTGATGAGTCCTAACTTAAGCCATGTGTCTAACCCTTCTAGGAGCGCTGGGTGGCTTGCCAATAAACGCAGTTGAAGGGGAATGTAGCGTTCAGGCTCTGGATAGGGCATACCGCAATCAACCTCAAAGCAGAATTACCTTTACACTACTGCGGGGTTTCTGCTGATTTGGCGGTTGATATGCCAATTTCTCAAGCGTTAGGACGAAAATCTGCTCAATGGCGTTCATAATTTGGTTTTAGCGAAATAATGCTGCGATTACGGTGCGATCGCCCCTTCCAACAGCGGCGCAATCTCTTCCCAGCCTAGCCCCTGGCGCAGAATTTTTACAGGCTCCTCACACAGGTCTAAAACCGTTGAAACCTCATGACTCGGTTCCTGACCGTTATCCACAATAATGTCTACTAGCTTCTCAAAAGCATCAAATAGTTCAGCCGTAGAAGTTGACAAAACAGGCACATATTCATCCTCTGAAGACACGCCCACGGTGGCTGAGGTCGAAATAATGGGATTGCCTAGCGCCTCTAAAAGTGCATGAGCCACAGCATGATCGGGTACGCGAATACCCGTGGTTTTGCGCTTGGGGTTTTGTACCAGCTTAGGCACCAGCTTAGTTGCAGGCAAAATAAACGTCACGGCACCTGGTACCAAGCGTCGCATCAGCCGATAGGCAGGGTCGCTGACGTGAGCGTACTTGGCAATATCGGACAAAGAAGGACACAAAAAGGTGAGGGGCTTATCGTTAGCCAACTGCTTGATCTGCCGTACCTTTTGAACAGCGGATTTTGAGTTGAGGTCACAGCCGATCGCATAAACCGTGTCGGTGGGATAAAGCATCACCGCCCCGGACTGCAGCGCATCCCGAATTTGTGCCACAACGCGCGGCTGGGGTGAGTCTGGATGAACGGTGTAAACTTGAGCCATGACGGTAATTCGCTAACGCAACGCCAACACGCCTATCATAGGCGCTCCACTGTATTTCAAGATACAAAATGCCCCAAATTGCCTATTTTGACTGCCCTACGGGAATTGCCGGAAACATGTGTTTGGGTGCCCTTATCGACGTTGGGGTACCCCTCCAGCATCTAAAAAATTCCCTTGCTCAGCTTTGCCTAACCGATGAGTATGAAATTGCTGTCGAAACAGCGCATCGTCAGGGACAGCGAGGAACCTATGTGCAGGTTAAGGTGCATTCCCGGCACTCCCATCATGCGCCTCATCGCCATTTACCCGAAATTGAGGCGCTGATTTTGCAAACACAGCTCCCAGAGCGGGTCAAAACCTGGAGTTTAGAGATTTTTCGGACGCTGGCGATCGCCGAGGGAGCCGTCCACGGCATCGCTCCAGAGCAAGTGCATTTCCACGAAGTGGGTGCCACGGATGCCATTGCGGATATTGTAGGCACCTGTATCGGCTTAGATTGGCTGGGCATTGATCAGATCTTTTGTTCTGCACTGCCCACAGGCGGTGGTACGGTGAAAGCTGCCCACGGGTTACTTCCGGTGCCAGTACCAGCCGTGTTGCAGCTTGTAGCACTGCGTCAGGTGCCGCTTTACGACAACGGCATCCAAAAAGAGTTAGTGACACCTACAGGTGCAGCAATTGTGACGGCGTTAGCTCAAGGCTTTGGCGCTGCGCCGACTCTTAAGCTTCAAAACATTGGCTTAGGTGCAGGCAGCCACGATTTACCGATTCCTAATTTACTGCGGCTGTGGGTTGGAGAGGCAGAAGGGGATATTTCTCCTTCTGCCGCCAACAGCGAAACAATTGCGCTGCTAGAGACCCAGCTTGATGATATTAATCCGCAGGTTGTAGGCTACCTGTATGACACATTGCTAGCCGCAGGCGCTGTAGAAGTGTTTACCCAGGCGATCGGCATGAAAAAATCTAGACCTGGCATTTTGCTGAGCGTACTTTGTCCAACCGCCCTCATTGAACCCTGTGAGGCAATCCTGTTTCGTGAAACAACCACCCTCGGCATCCGTCGCTCTATCCAACACCGGACAGTCTTGCATAGAATGAGCGAAACGGTTGAGACACCCCTAGGTTCAGTTCGGGTTAAAGTAGCGCGGTATGGCGATCGCATCGTCAATGCCCAGCCCGAATACGAAGATTGCGCTCAGCTGGCACGGCAGCACAATACGCCCCTCAAAGAGATTCAGCAAATGGCACTGAACCACTGGAACAGTCTTGTGGAACAAACCACCCCAGCCGTTCTCTAACGCTGTTAGACCCCGCTGGAGCAGTCTAGTCGATCCGACTGCGTGGCGATTCTGTTTTACGACCCTTCATAGATCCGCACCTCAGTGATTGGCGATCGCGTCCACCTTATAATCAATCGCAGACTAATATCCATCTGGTCTTGACATCATGAATCTGTTACGCAGAAGTGGCTGCGCACCTAGAAGAAAATGACTGAAGCTCAAGTCCGCCAGCAGTACGATTCCCTCGCCTCTATCTACGATCAGCGGTGGAATTGGTATGTTACAAATACGCTGTCGTTTCTCAAAACCTGGGTGAACCTTTCCGCCTCAGATCAGGTTCTGGACATTGCCTGCGGGACAGGTGAATTTGAGCGCCTGGTGCTGAACGAAAACCCAACTCAACAGATTGTGGGCGTTGATATTTCTGAGGAGATGCTGGCGATCGCCCACCAAAAGCTGCACAATTTTTCTAATGTTTCGTTTCAAAGGGGCAGTGCCTCAGCGCTACCGTTCCCAGACCAAAGCTTTGACGTCGTCGTATCGGCTAGCGCCTTCCACTACTTTGATGCCCCCCTAGTAGTGATGACTGAAATCAAACGGGTGCTTAAACCGAGTGGAAAAGTCGTGATTTTAGATTGGTGTAGAGACTTTCTATTCTGCCGCACTTTAAATATTGCTCTTAAATGGATCGATCCTGCCCATCAGCAATGCTATACCCAGCGGGAGCTTCACAATTTTTTTATCTCATCAGGATTCAACATTGACGCGTCTCGGAAAATTCGATTTGGCCTATTCTGGGGCTTGATGGCGGCTACGGCTGTCCCTTTGCAGGTTAAATCCGTGACGTGAGCCACGCCACCTCTATGTAGAATAGAGTAGAAAAACTGAAAGGCTTCTAGGGTTCCGGTTTATCCGCTACGACTTAATGTGAGTGTGTAGCCACAAAACGTCTGGTCCGAGAGAAGCGAGCTAGTTGACGCGTGTGGGTTTCTCCACAGGGGCTGCTAGCGGCACGGCGGGAGAAAAGCCCGGGAGAGCAGCAGTCAAAAAGGCTGGGGTTTCCTGGGCTTTTTGATGAAATGAGAATGCACTTGATTAGGATAGGCAATCATGACGGCAAATTCAGAAAATCCGCTTTTCCAAAGTCCAGATGGTCAATCTGAAGCCCAACGTGCGTTAGCGCTAGAAGCTCAGCTACCGCTGACGGGCTGGCAGCAGGAGGTTTCCAAGGGGCTAGAGTTTGGTCTGGAGGCGGCGGAAAGTATACGCGATCGCACCATCCCTACTTTTTCTCGCGGTGAGCTGCCTCACTATGCAGGCATTAACACCTTCATGAAGGCTCCTTACCTCGAAGACGTGCGCAAGGTCGGCGAGTATGACGTGGCGATCGTTGGGGTGCCCCACGACTCTGGTACCACCTATCGCCCTGGCACTCGCTTTGGCCCTCAAGGCATCCGCCGGATTTCAGCGCTGTACACGCCCTACAATTTTGAGCTGGGCATTGACCTACGGGAGCAAATTACGCTCTGTGACGTGGGGGATATCTTTACCATCCCTGCCAATAACGAAAAATCCTTTGACCAAATTTCTAAAGGGGTTGCCCACGTTTTTGCGTCTGGTGCATTTCCCATTCTGCTGGGGGGCGATCACTCTATTGGCTTCCCGACCGTGCGCGGTATCTGTCGGCACTTGGGCGACAAAAAAGTCGGCATCATTCACTTCGATCGCCATGTCGATACCCAAGAAACCGACTTGGACGAGCGGATGCACACCTGCCCCTGGTTCCATGCAACCAATATGGCAAATGCACCTGCTAAAAACCTGGTGCAGCTTGGCATTGGGGGCTGGCAAGTGCCCCGTCAGGGCGTAAAAGTATGCCGCGAACGTGCCACTAACATTTTGACGGTGACAGATATTTGCGAAATGGGTCTCGATGCCGCCGCCGACTATGCCCTAGAGCGCGCGATGGACGGCACCGACTGCGTATGGATTAGTTTTGATATTGATTGCATCGACGCAGGGTTTGTCCCTGGTACAGGCTGGCCCGAACCCGGTGGACTTTTGCCCAGAGAAGCTCTAGGGCTGCTGGCTCGTATCGTGCGTCGTGCGCCCATTTGCGGCATGGAAATTGTGGAAGTTTCACCGCCCTATGACGTCAGCGATATGACCTCTCTAATGGCAACCCGCGTGATTTGCGACGCGATGGCGAATTTAGTGCTGTCAGGTCAGCTCCCGCGCAAAGAAAAGCCTAGCTATATCCATGCCGAAGCCAACATGAATGTAGATCAAGCCTGGAATTAGGTCAGCAGCTACAGCCTAGAAAACGTGTGTGTAGAGCGCAGCCAGAGATATTGACTGCGCTCTACACACGTTTTGCCATTTACAGCAGAGCCAAACGCACTGTCATCACTGTATTTGAAGCCTTCATTCATTCTTTGTGTGATACTGTGATGAAGGTTTTGTCAAGATTTCTTGTCAAGATTGTTTTATATCGTAATCATCACTACTGCCAGTGGATCGAGAATTTCCTAGGCTAGTATCATCAAGTGCAAAACTGAAGTTTTTGTAACTGTGATTCGTCATTCAATTCTGTTATTGCTAGGAGTTTGTCATGACCAAGCAGCCGCCATCTTCCCGTCATCGGGTTGTCATTGTTGGGGGCGGCTTTGGTGGACTGTATGTAGCTAAATCCCTCGCCAAAGCCCCTGTGGATGTCACGCTGATCGACAAACGAAATTTCCATCTATTTCAGCCGCTTTTGTACCAAGTTGCAACGGGTACGTTGTCTCCGGCTCAAATCTCTTCGCCATTACGCAGCATTTTGAGCCGCAATCGCAATACAAAAGTGCTGATGGAGCATGTAATTGACCTCGATACCAAGCGTCAGCAGGTCGTTACGCCTAACGGGTGCATCCCTTACGATACGCTGATTGTGGCGACGGGCGTTCGGCATCACTACTTTGGCAAGGAGGAGTGGCAGACTGCCGCACCAGGGCTAAAGACCATCGAAGATGCTCTCGAAATGCGGCGGCGGATTTTTTTGGCTTTTGAGGCGGCGGAAAAGGAGCCAGATCTAGAAAAACGTAGGGCAATGCTCACATTTGTGATTGTGGGGGGAGGCCCAACGGGGGTAGAGCTAGCGGGGGCGATCGCCGAGTTAGCCTTCAAAACCCTTAAAGACGACTTCCGCAATATTGATGTGCAGCAAACCCAGGTGCTGCTACTAGAGGGGCTAGACCGAGTGCTGCCCCCCTACGCAGCAGATTTATCGGCAAAAACCGCCGCATCTCTTGAGCGCATGGGTGTAAATATTCTGACCCAAACCCGCGTCACCCATGTAGACGAAGATGGCGTGACGGTGCAGCAGGGTGATATTGCAACGCGAATTCCGGCAAAGACGGTGTTATGGGCGGCTGGGGTGCAGGCTTCCCCTATGGGTAAGGTACTTGCAGAACGAGCTGGCGCGGCGTTAGATCGGGCTGGTCGGGTTATGGTCGATGCAGACCTTAGCGTTCCAGGCCACGCCAATATTTTTGTGGTGGGCGATTTGGCACACTTTGCCCATCAGGGCGATGCGCCGTTACCTGGTGTTGCGCCAGTGGCAACCCAAGAGGGCAAGTATGTTGCGCAAAAGATTTGTGCCCAGATTGCAGGAAAGGCGATCGCCCCCTTCACCTACAAAGAAGTGGGGAGCCTCGCCGTCATTGGTCAAAATGCAGCGGTAGTCGATCTAGGGTTCATCAAGTTTTCTGGGCCACTCGCCTGGTTTATCTGGATTTTTGCTCACATCTACTACCTCATTGAGTTTGACAACAAAATGGTGGTGTTAATGCAGTGGGGCTGGAACTACTTCACCCGTCAGCGCGGCGCACGGCTGATTACCGAGTCTGAGGTTATGAACACAAAGCCTATTGAAGTGGAACTGCCTGTTCCAGAAGATCGAATTTCAGTCAAGGTCTAGAGACTTTAACCTATTACGCTTCTTCATCTAATCCAGGGCGGGGCATTGACACGACGGGTTTGGCATTCCAAGGGGCAAAAAAGGGCAGTAGCAAAAGTCCTGGCAACGCCGCCACTAGCGTGACCAGAAAAAACAGTGCCCACCCTTTTCCAGTCGCACCGCCTAATAAAATATTGCTGCTCAAGTCTGGATTAACTGCCATCCACTGCATGATACGCTCAGCGATGATGCCGCTCGAAGGGCCTGCAATTATGTCGCGCCCAACAGCCATTAGGCTAGACAGCAGGGCAAACTGGGTGGCTGAAAAACGAGAATTACAAAGGCTCATCAAAAAGCCCACAAAGCCTGCGGTGCCTAGCCCACTGCAAAAGTTTTCGACGTTAATCGCCAGCACCATTGTGAGGTAATCTTTGCCCACAACTGCCAAAATGTAATACCCAATATTGCTGACGGCCTGAAGGCTACCAAAGAGCCATAGCGATCGATTAATCCCTAATTTGCTGAGGGCAGCTCCCCCCATGAGGGTGCCCACAATGGTTGCAATCAGACCCATGCCCTGACGGATGTTGCCAATATCTCCATCACTAAATCCAATCCCTTTCGCCCCCAAAAACGGAACGGCGAGCTTTGCGACCATCGCATCGCCTAAGCGAAACAGCACGATAAAAAGCAAAGTATAGACTGCTGACTTCCAACCTAAGCGCCTCAAAAAGTCTAGAAAAGGCTGCACAATGGCCTGGGCAAAAGTTTCTGGGGGACGCTCGTCACGGGTTGGCTCCGGCGCCCAGAAAGCGGTAAAAGATCCAACTGCAATGAGTCCCGCCATCAGAACATAAACCCAGTGCCACCCCAGGCGATCGGCTAGGTTAAAGGCAATCCATCCCGTTAGCAGAAGGGCGACGCGGTAGCCCAAGATGTAGAGTGAAGCACCCGCTCCGGTTTCACGTTCTTCTAAAACGTCGGTCCGGTAGGCATCAATGGCAATATCTTGAGTGGCGCTTAAAAAGGCAATCAGCAGCGCCGTTGCCGCTAAAGCCTGAAGCCACAGGGTACGCTGAGCGCCAGCCAGCCCTGGAATGATGGACATTTGAAAGGCGATCGCCAGTACGGCTGCCACCAACCCCATTTGCGCCACTAACATCCATCCCCGTCGCCGTCCCAAAAAGGGGGGGACATATCGATCCAGCACAGGAGACCACAAGAACTTGAGAGAATAGGGCAGTCCCACTAGGCTAAACCAGCCAATGGTCGCTAAATTTAGGTCTGCTTTTGACATCCAAGCCCGAAATGCATCATCCGTGAGGGCGAAGGGTAAGCCAGACAGAAAGCCCAGCGCGAGGACAGCCGCCATTTTCCGGCTTCCAAAAACTTGAAAAATGGACGAAGCTTTATTCACTGCATAACCCACTGCTTACGAATGACGGATACTTGAGCGTTTTGATTTTCCCTAACCTGTGGCTGGGTATTGGTAAAATCAATTTCTAATCATGCCATAGACTGGTTTTGAGTCAATGAACTCTCAACCCTAAACTAGGGCAATGCAGAGAAAAGCTCCATGCGTCAAACTTTTGTGGAGTAAGCAGGCAACGTCCCCACTCTTTAACTTTTAGACCTCCCGCCCGAGGATCGCTTCAACAACCTGCTCAACGTGGCGGATATCTATTTATTGCAAAAAATCTGCCCGCTGCCTGTAAAGATCGAGAAAACTTCAGCTTTCTAAAATCGTAAATGAGACATCCTGTTCGTCTGCAACCTGAATGCTGCACTCACGTTGCAGACGAAGATGCCTAATCAGCCATCACTCCTATCCTAATGGTGGTGAACCGCGCCGTGATGATGGTGGCTATGTTCCGCAGCATGGCTGTGGCTGGCATGGTCAGAGATCGCTGTTTCCTCTAGTAATGCCTCAATTTGAGGATTTGCCCAGCGCGCAGCCATTGCCAAAAACTCTGGATGGTCGTTTACACAGTCCATCTGCACAAACTTAAGCTGGTCGTGCTTTACTTCTAGCTGATGGATAATGTGATGGACATCCAGTAGCGTCTCATGGTTTTCGGTAGCAAACCCGATGGGCACAAACACAATGGCCTTAGCGCCTAGCTCAATCAGGTTACGGGCGGCCTTATCCGCCGCAGGTTGAGTCCAGTCAATGAGCGGTGTGTCGTGGTTGAGCCAGCCCACAGAAATGAGCGGGTAGCGGTACATTAGGGCTTCTCTGGTTTTGTCATACAGCGCCTGACTTTCGGCAATGCCAGAGACAAATCCTTTAGCTTTATGAGGGCAGCCATGATTCATTAGCACAATACCCACCTGAGAGGGCAGGTACTGAGTGCCCAGAGTTGCACGAATGGTATGCTCTGTACGCTTTACCAAAAGCTGAATATAGTCGGGTTGGTCAAAGAAAGAGGGGATGTAGCGCAGGTCGCTGATCCAAGGCTCGTCTGCGTCTTTTAGCTCTTCTAGCCCCTGATTTACCTGCTCTACTGCAATGCCGCTGGTAAAAATAGAGTCTACGACTAACAACGGATAAATCAGCAGTTTTTCAAAGCCTTGCGCTTTGATTTCGGTTAATACTTGGTTTGGGAGAAACGGCGCACAGAAGTTGAAGGCTTTGAAGACCTGGACGCGATCGCCCCATTTTTCTTGCAGTTCTGCCTCAATGCCTGCTCTTTGACGCTCAAAGATGGCGTTGTGAGGCGATACAAAATTGTGGTGTGTGTGCCCCCACTCATGGAGGTCAAATATTGCCAACAGCTTGGCAAGGGGCGGATAAACCCAGGTGGGTACGGGCGCAAATTTAGCGGTTAGTAAATTTAGAGCCTGTTCGTTATAGTTGGCAAAATCTTCGTAGTTTTCAACTTCGCCGTAGCCCATCAGCAGCACAGCAACGCGGTCATTAGCAGTGCGATCAAGGCTGGGGGTCTGCAATTTTTCTGGAGTCGTAACCACAGGGCTTCCTCTTGATTTATTTTAGGCTAGGTATACCTTAAGCCTAACATCCCCTCCCAGGGGATTGCTAATGAATGTGCGACTGCTGAACAGATTGCAGGTTTTGCCCCCTAGAGGAGCTATCTGGAAGGCTGTTTTACAATGCGTTTAGGCGATCATAAAAATATTCAAGATCCAATTGTGCCGATTATTTTATGTCCTGGTATTCATGACCCAGCCCTCACGGCAGACTTTTGGGCTGCGATTGAGGCGGTAACGTTGCCCAACGCCCTATTTGCTGCACTGCCAGCTCCTTATATTGTTCCAGATGCTCAATATTGGGGTTTTTCACCTGATCATATTTTACGGTTCCTACATCAAAACGTTTCGATAACCCAACCCCTGGTGATGATTGGCTTTAGTGCAGGCGTAGTAGGGATGGCGGGGGCAGCTTGGGCTTGGCAACAGCAGGGCGGCACCCTTCGCGCAGTCATTGCCCTAGATGGATGGGGAGTGCCGCTCTACGGAGCATTTCCGATTTATCGGCTGAGCCATGATGGGTTTACCCACTGGAGTAGCCAAGCGCTGGGGATGGGGCAAGACCCATTTTACGCAGAACCAGGGGTGCCGCATTTGGATTTATGGCGATCGCCACAAGAAGCCTGGGGATGGTGGCGGCGTAGGGACTCGACGCCACATTGGGTCAATGCGGCGATCGTGATTCGTTATCTCCTGTCTAGGCATTGTGAAAGGAGTGCTAGCGCGTAGAAACATGGGGTATTATCTGAAGAGAAGCACACGCTGCTTGCGCCCGTAGCTCAGTGGATAGAGCAACCGCCTTCTAAGCGGTTGGTCGATGGTTCGATCCCATCCGGGCGCGTTTACAATTCATGCATTTAAGTGAAATGATCTATAGAAAGGCTAACGAGGGAGGAACTTATGCAATCTAAAACCATTGAAGTTAAGGCTATGGATCAAGAGGACAAAAACTGGCTAGATGCAGACCTTTCTCATTTATCTGAGATGGAATCCTATGACTGGGGAGATACTAACCCTCAGACAACGGGAAAGCTTATCCATTATCAACAGGGTGTAGGTTTCGTCGTTGAGGGCAGTAAGCAGAGTAGGGAATGATGTTTTAGGTGTGGGGGATGTCATTGTGGCAACATTACCTGAGCAGGTTCCCGCTGGACGTGAGCAGCATGGATATCGCCCAGCTATCGTTGTAGGGGTGCCAGAAGCGCTAGGAACCCCACGCTACCCAATATTGCTGGTGATTCCATTAACAACTTTTAGAGGGCAGCAATGGGCTATTCAATGCCCTGCTTTGTATCCAGTTTTGGCGGCAGGCGATGGGAGCTTACCTTACTCGCTCTATTGCTTTGTTAGATCAGGCGCGATCGCTGGATAAGACTCGTGTAAGCCGCTACATAGGGACGTTAACGCCTGATCAGTATCAACCCATTCTGAATGGCCTCAGTAAAATGATAAATTCTGCAAAACTGGGATAAGTTTGGGATAAAAAATTTCTTGTACTCGTGAAAACCTTGTTTTTACTAAGTTGATAGACCGCCTTCTAAGCGGTTAGTCGATGGTTCGATCCCATCCGGGCGCGTTTACAGATTTGTTAGTAGTGATTTGTTTTTTTGATGGGTTACAGGGTGGTAGTTTCCTTTTTTTCAGGCGGTTTGTTGCAATTCGGCATATTGCCAATACACTACACCTCCTTCTTCGCGCCGGATAAGTAGCCCAAACCATTCCAGCCGATCACAGTTTTCTCTAACGGCATCCAATTTTTTCTGGGTGTTGCGTCCCGTAAATTGGCTGGCGATTTGTAGGGCTGTCCATTCGCCGCTGCTGGTGCGCAGTAGGTCGCGGATGGCGGTGAGTTGGGCTTTGGGTTGGGTGGGCCATTTTTGCTGTTCGACGGGGGCGATGATGGCGGTTTCTGCTTCAATGTCTATGCCTTCAAGGGTGGTTTGGGTGGGTTTGGCTTGGTCGGGGGCTTGGTATTCGGGGCGCAGCCAGCGGATAAGGCCGTTGCGTTCTTCGGCGGCACGTTCGGCGTTGAGGGCAACGAGGCGTTCGAGGAGGGTTTCGTCTGAGGATTTTTCATTCATGGATTGCCCCTCATCCCCAGCCCTTCTCCCAGCGGGAGAAGGGGGCATGATCTGGTTTTCCTCTACTTTTGGGTGAGGGGCTAGGCGTTGCCTTGCTGTGTCCTGAGGCTGTCGTTGGCGTAGCCTTGCCTTTGGCAATAGGGAGCTTGTCGAAGGGGGGGAGGGGCATATTAATTCTGCGATCGCATTCAATACTTCCGCAGTTTGGTGATAAACGGCATCGTTAGAAAAGCGCAGTACGGTTACTCCATTGGCCTGCATCCACTGATCTCGATCTTGATCTCTGAGGGTTTGGCTTTGGTGGATGCTGCCGTCTAGCTCAATGACTAGGTGGGCTTGGTGGCAGTAGAAGTCTGCGATGTAGGAGCCAAGGGTATGTTGACGGCGGAATTTTGCATTTAGGAAACGGCGATCGCGCAGGAGTTCCCATAGGAATTGCTCGGCGGGGGTTTGCTGCTGTCGCAGTTGCCGCACCCGTTGCAGAAAGGCTTCAGGTATCTGTCGCCAGCGACCTGCTAGATGAGAGAATTCACTGTCCCAGTCGGACGGGTTAACATCTTTCCGGTTCCCCTCTCCCGCTGGGAGAGGGGCTAGGGGTGAGGGGCTTAGCAGCGGCACCAAATCTTGCCAACCATACGCCTCCAACACCGCCACATCCAATTCATCATGGATTTGCTTCAGCGTAGAAACCAGCGCTTTATTGTTGTACTCACGATCACCATCTGTAAACGGCTGACCCGATCGCAGTTTTTCAAGCAGGTTATACATTCCGGTGATGGTGATTTCTGGATAGGCGGCTTGGACTTGTTTGCGATGGGTGTCAAGGCGATCGCCCAACTCACGAATTTTTTGCTTTTGCTCATGCGTAGTATATTGAAAGGGAAAAGTATCTAATAAACGGGTATTGTTATAACGAATATTCCCAATATAGACACCTAATGATCCACCATTTGCCAAGCACCAAGCTCTATGAATAAAGCAAGAAAGGATTCCTAAAAAATAGGCATCATCAAGCGCAATTATGACCAGCATATTGTCAGGAACTATATTGCGATCAAAGAATGTAAATACTCGATGCTTACTAGTTTCTACGGTTGCTATATAGCGAGATAGTTTTTTGAGTGCATCACGAATTTCAGGGCGCGGCCTCTCAAAGTTCCACCATTCTTCACGCAGCCTCTTATCGTTACTAGTCTTTCGTTTTGGTTTTACCCTTTCTAAAATCCATTGATAAGCTTTAGGGTATTGCGTCTTGATTTCCAAAATATTTTTTCCAAATAAATCTATGACTCTCGTATTACGTGAGAATTGCATTAAATCTCTACCATTCAAATAGGGAAAGAGAATATCAGACTCAACCTTTTCAAAATCATTTTCTTCAAGGAGGAAACCAGAGCCATTAATCATCACGCCTCTACTAGAAAGATTACAGTTTGCTGCTAGCGGGCTGATTTTCGTTACATCTGCTCCAGAACTAAGGTTGCTGAGAATTAAACTGACTCTCTTCCAATAAATTTTTACGTTTTCAGCTTTTTGTTCAGGGGTTTCTCCATCTTCTTCGGAAAGAATATTTCCTAGCTCAGAGATTGATACAACTTTCATAGATAAATTCTTTTCGCCAACAGTCATAGCAATTCTGACATCTGCACCTTCATCAATCCAAGGATGATCCGCTATGGCAAAGACCATACGAATAGAATCCTGCTGGTTTTGATGAAATTCAATAACCTTTCTTTGGCGAATTTGGGGAATACTATTAGTTGTGATAAAACCAAATCTTTTGAATTCATCTCTTCTTGTTAGTTCTGCTGCTTTGTGCCACCAGTACATAACAAAATCAACGGTTTCAGGCACATCCTGATAAGTTTCACGTAGTTTTTCGGCATAACCGTCACCAAGTGCTTCCCTCATCCTTGCATTCCCAATAAACGGCGGATTCGACACCACATAATCCGCCTCCGGCCACTCCGCCGCCCGCGCATTTAAATACCGATAAATCACCACCCGATCGCTCGGATCCGGCACATCCTCCCCCGTCACCGGATGGTGCATCATCCGCCCACCCCAGCGCGTCCTCACCTCCCCCGTCTTCGCATCCACATCCGGCTCCGTGCCGTCATAGGCCAACACCGCATCCCGACACTCAATATTGCCAAACGCCTGCAACACAGGCTCCGGCGGTGCCGCATTGCCATAACGCTTGAAATACCATTGCAAATAGCCAATCCAAATCACCAGCTCCGCGATCGCCGCCGCCCGTGGATTAATCTCAATCCCCAAAAACTGCGACGGGTTAATCTGCTCCAGCCCAAGCTGTACCTCGCCAGCAATGTCGATTAGACGGGCGATCGCCTCCTGCTCCAGCCCCTTCAGCAAATCCAGCGTCACATACAAAAAATTCCCCGTCCCGCAAGCCGGATCCAAAATCCGCACCTGTCGTAACTCCGCCAAAAAATCCTGAATCTCCTGCTCCGCCTTCTTCCGCTGTGCCGCCGTCGGCTCCTGCCCCGCCGTTGTCTCTAAAATCCGCTTTAGCTCAAGCTCCACCTCATCCCACTGCTGGCGCAACGGCTCCATCACCACTGGACGCACCAGCCGCTCCACATACGAGCGCGGCGTATAGTGCGCCCCCAATCGGCTGCGCTCCTTCTTCTCTAGTGCGCGTTCTAGCAGCGTCCCAAAAATAGCAGGCTCCACCTGGCTCCAATCCTTCGCTGCCGCCGCATACAGCACCTCAAGCTGCGCCCTCGGCAACTCAAACGCCGTCGCATCCTCAAAAAAGCTGCCGTTAAACTTCAGAATGCGCTCAAACCCAAACGTACCCCCTGTGTTCATCGTTTGCCACAACGCCTCAATCTCAGGCTTAAAGGTCTCCGGGTTCGGAATCCAGCGATCGCGCAACGCCTTCGTAAACACCTCCCCCTTCAGCAGCTCCACATCCTCCGCAAACATCGTAAAAATGCAGCGCATTAAAAAATTAGCCGTCTCGTGGGGTTCTCGTCCCTGCTCCTCCAGCCACCGCGACAGCTTCGCCAACTCCGCCGCCACCTCCCGAGTCACTCGCGCTCGATACTTCTCTGGGTTCAGCGACTGCGGATCGGTGAAAATTGCCACAAAGCGGTCAAACACCTCCGGCTGCACCAAATCATTCAGATTGATCTGCTTGCGCGCGCCATAACTGCCGTATTCCCCACTAAACCCCTCCCACACCTCAAAATGGGAGCCAATGTCACACGTCATCAAAAACGGTGGCAGCGATGGCAGCATCCGGTTGTAGGCATAAGACTTCGCCTGGTTAAACGCCTTCTGCATCGCGTCCTTGTAGGTCTTCGTCCCACGCTTCCCGTGCCCCTTACTCGAATCTGTACTGCCCTGCTTCGCCTCAACTAAAAAGTGACCTTCTTTGTAAAAGTCTGCAAACCTCGTCGTCTCAGCCTTCTCGGTGTAGAACTTGATATTTTTGTCGAAGCAATAGCGATCGCCCTCCCCACTTCCCTTGGGTGGCGGCCCCTCAACCCCTAACGCAATGCAGAAATCGCCAAAAAACGTTTGATAATTCGCCCGTTCATTCCCCTCAGAACCCAGCCACTTCTTAAGAAAACCCTGAACCCGCCCCGTATCTACCTCATTCATGCTGGTCTACTTTAGAAAATCGTAATACCGCCATTATTAGCAAACTAACATTTAATCTGCTGATAAAAGTCGTAAGGCAATGATGAAAAAGGCGTTTTGGTCCAAGGACCTATCCCACTAATATAAGTTTATTAATCCAGATGTGAATGATCGCCAAGTAAACAAAGGCATCAAAACACCTTCTCTATTTATGGCGCGAGTCATACCGAATTAACCGATTCTTCTGCAAATAATCCAGAATTCAACTATTTATTGCAGGGGGCGGACTGTGAGGTAGAATCTATCGAGTTTGCCCTAAAGGTCAGGGATCCCATTTCTCCTTCTTCTGTTTTATATTGCAGAATCAAATTTCCACTGCGATCGCTATTCAAAACCTGAGCGCCCTTCAGTGCGGCGATAAACTCAGCCTCTTGCCGCATTAATTCTGGTTCTATGCAAGCCATGCGAGTAGACATAACGGAACCTACGGCAATGTAATCGGACGACTTTATCTCATAAAAGGCACTATAACGATTACATCCACTATTTCCACTGATCATATCTGGCGTAAAGGTTGCGGTAAGTGTTTTACCCATCACCAAGTTCTGAACACGTCCTGATTTTTGCCAAGAAAGGAGTACCCAGGTAGAACCAATCCGAGAATTAGAAGACTGATTTTCCATAGGTAAATCACTACTGGGAGTTGAATGTATAACTGTATCCTGAGCATTCGCTTTTGGATGCCTATAAACTACTACCCCTACGGCAGTGAATAGTATCGCAAAGGTAAGTGCTGACAAAAACCTAGGGAGCCAATTGGGTTGAGAGTCAGCCGCCGCATTCCAAAGTTGCTTTTTCATACTTACATCCGCTTATGGGGAGTTATTTCAATGAGCTTGATCTATCAATGAACCCGTTTGTTGAGATCCTTGTAGATTCTCTCTCCTTTCATGATTGCAGACCGATCTCAATTTCCTTCTATCGTTTCTAAAAATGGAACAACCCCATAAATTAGGGCTTGACGATAAATCATCAAGCCCCATAAGACCCTAAGTTCTAAGCAAAACGATCATCTTCGCCTAGTTGCAATAGCCAAGCTGGGCGTAGGTCGATGCGCTACCTGCGGGGCTAGAAGTACACAATGTATTGAGCAAAGATCCAATATTCCCTGCTCCATAGACACCGTAAGCCGCATTGGGATAACGGCTATTTTGTCTGAACTGAGATGAGTAGTTATCCTTAGGCGTATTAGGATCTGCGGTACCCCAAGATGTAACGCCAACAACAACATTACCGTTAGCCGCAAGGCCAGCCGTTGCTCCGCCTGAAAAGGCAGGGTTCTGATAACCTAGATTTGCCATCCAAGGGCCACCACTAGAACCACCTGTTAGATTACTGCCTTGATAAATTTGACCCGCTCCAGAAATGATGGTTTGGTAGCTTGGACCATCAGTTCTTTGCAAAATTCGACCCGCATCCAGTAGGCCTGGGAACCCTAAGGTAGAGAGTGCTGCAACAGCTAGATTTCCGGTTCGACTAGAGCTAACGAAGGAATAATTATTCCAACCATAACCGAAGTAACCCGTGACATCTCCAATAAACTGATTATTGGCATTTTTGCGCAAGGCAATGACTGCAAGATCGTTGTCTCTGGCGGCGCCACTGCCAATATCTGTACCACTCGCCCAAGAACCTGGCCTTACCAGCGTTTGCCAAGTCCATGCCCCGTAGGGTGCTGCACCGTTGTAAAAGGCGGGGATATAGGTAAAGCCGGAGTAAATAGTAGTACCAGATCCAAAGTTTTGGATGCAATGAGCCGCAGTCACCAGAACACTTTTACGAATCAAGCTAGCAGAACAAAAGCTTCCTCCAGAGCCTGTGTTAAAGTTGAGCCGGCCGATCGCCCGATAGGGGTAAGTGGCACTCAAGTATCCGCCAGCACTTGACGCAACGGCTGAAGTCGGCTGATGAGAAACTCGTTTTGAAGTGTAAGGCACACCAAAAGTCCCAAAAGCTCGGGTTCCTGACGTTGTAGCACCCGATTCTGCCTTTACACCAGGTGTTCCCGTCGATCTAGTAGCAGCAGCAGGCTTTACCGATGCAGTGTTGGGTGGCGTGAGTGAGTTTTTGTGAGCTTTGAGGTTTAGAAGCTGAGTCTTGCTAATGCGGGCATTTGGAGAAGTGTTGTCAACGACACTATCAGCAATGGCTTGGGCAGAGGCAGACAGTGACCCAACTAATATTGAAGCTGTCAAGCTAAATGCAGACAGAGCAATATTTACATGGAGGTTTTTCATGATGCAATGATCCTATATTTTGACTGATTTGATTTTGACTGGGCTAACATCGCAGGAAAACACACAACAACACTGCGCACAAAAGTAGCCTTCCAAAAAATCAAGCGAAAGCGAAACGATCAAAGCTTTTAAGAATTCAAAATTCAAACAGGACAATAAAGAACAGCCTTTGAGCCTGATATCTCATGAACTGCTTTAAGCTCAATCTTAACAATTTCCATACATATCTCAGAAGAAGTATTTATGGAAATTCACGCTTCTTGACATTTCAAAAAATTACGTTAAATTCTCTATAACAGCGCGAATATCAAGCCAATAATAACGTATTAGTAAATCAAAAGGCAAGTCTCTAGCATTAAATTAGACCATTTTGAGTGCTTCGCGAACATCGTCAACAGCAGTCCTGAATGACTCGTGAATTATGGGATCCTGCCTAGGCATAAAATGTCTGTCTTACAAGCTTTTCAGGTTTAGACATTTACAAATGATTTAGGACTGCCGTACCGCTTGAGCTGGAATCTGTTTGACTGACAAAATTTTAAGTGGAAAATCTAGGAGCCCAGAGCGTAAGGAAACTTGCTAATTCGACTCTGAAGTGCGGCAAGCTCTGGTTGCTGAACATAAAGTAATTTATGAGGGATTCAATAGTCAAGGGATTTTTAAGATCTGTGATTGGCCACATCTAAGCCATTTGACCACCTGTCTCTGGCTAGTGATTGCGGTTACTCACGCGGGCAGCGTAAATTTAACCCAATGGGTCATTTCTGTGCTTTGCCCAGGGATAGGGGTATTCGCCTAACATTCCTGGTTCTAAGCTAGTTTGTGTTTGATAAAATGGTTGTTGTGGGCGAGTTCAGAGGAGCAGTCCTAGGTCAAAACGCAAAGCCCGAAGCACATCAGGAGACAAAACAATTTGTCTGCCGATGCCACCGGATGTTGAGTATCCAGTATTTGTCGAAGATACCCTACGGTATCGCGCCTATCTCGACGGACTCATTGCAAAACACCCTGAATTGTTTCCAGCCGAGATCAGTCAAGGATATTGCTTTCACGGATTCGTTGAATCGGACAAACTGCACCTACGCACCCGCCGAATTCGTCTCAAAAGTAATCGCCAAGCTTACCAACTGCGTCCTGACAGCGTAATGCCCTATATGATTGGTCATACTGAAGCGGTTGAAAAAGGACTGTACCTGCGACGTTATGGAGTGCCTTATGAGGCCATTGCCCATGTCTTAGGCCATAACGCCATGTATTGGTACAACGCGACCCAAGCTTTAGGGCGCATCTCAATTGTCGGAGCGACGGTCAAAGACTCGTCGGCTTTCCCCCCCTAACCTTGTTGGAGATGAAAAACATAGTCGATGGCTGGGAAAACGAATCTACATTGCCGTGACTGCTGCCAAAGAATGCTTTTTAGGGGTTGGGATAGCTCACAGTGCAGACGAAACGGGGTTGACCCAAGCCTACAGAGAATTTCAGCAAGAAGCTTTGGCGCTCAACCCAGCCTATTGTCCTGAGACGGTGAACACCGACGGATGGGACGCAACCCAACAAGCCTGGAAAACCCTATTCCCAGGGATAACGTTGATGCTGTGTTTCCTGCATACGGTACTTGGCATTCAACAACATTGCCGTAGAGATAAGGTGCTCTATAAAGACGTCACAGATAAACTATGGGGACTCTTTCATGCACTCAATCCACGGCAGTTTGGGCAACGCTTACGACGAATTCAGGAATGGGCAAGCACCCATGTGTCTCATGAAATCGTCCTTAACAAGCTGGTGGCGCTCAAGACCAAGGCAACTCAATTCAAACTGACCTTTGAGGCTCCTCAAGCTTACAGAACGAGTAATCAAGTTGACCGCTTGATCAACTATCAAGACCGCATCCTTTATCAGATGCAATATTTTCATGGCTCTGATGACTCTACACGTCTGGCCATAAGGGCGATGGCTCTGTTGTGGAATTTTCATCCTTACTGCCAAAAGATCCAAGGGGACTGCGCTTTTACCTGCTCTCCCTTTAGAG
>JANPLU010000014.1:0-99928 GCA_031422435.1 Acaryochloridaceae cyanobacterium VAR_48_metabat_390 | reverse complement strand
AAAGCTGCTTATTTTCGGATGGAATAGAGCGAGTGAGCTTAACTGTTGCAGGTCGGCTCCCAATAAAATCTGGCGGCTCTGGATATTGGCTTGACCAGTCCATAGACACGGAACTGATATCCCACTGGTGTACCTCTGGGGTATGGCGATAGCCCAAGCAGCGCCACAGTAGACGATTTACCATCTCATCCGGTACTTCGCCGCGAAGAATCCCCCACAGTGTTTCTGTAGACAAAGGCGGTAACTCAGTCATTTCTGCCAGCGGCGACCTCAGACACCACGGGCGGCTTCTGCATTGCAGTTTGCTGGAGCAGCCAAAGCGAACTTGACAACCCAATAAAAAGACCTGTAATGCCGTGAATACTGCCTAAAATAATCAGTAAATCTCCAGGCTGGATAAAGCGGGTGGGGTCAATGCTAATAAAGGAGCCAACCCCTTGGGAAAGCGCTTTGCCAAACAAAATACCGCCAATGCTCTCCGCACCAATCACCATCAGTAGCATTCCAATTAAGTCTGTAATGAGCGCGGCTCTGATCCAGTTCGTTGTTTCGCTTTTAGAAGGCTGACCTTTGGGACTCGGCTTTACCAATCGCCGACTCAGTCGCGTGTAGAAAAAACTCCAGTACACGCTAATCGAGAGACACACCACGCCACCAATTAAGAAGGGGATGCCAAGCCCGATTCCTGCCCCAGCGGTTGGGACAGGCTGACCTGGGGCAGCAGGGCGACCACCCAAGGTGGCGGAGGCAAACAGCACAATGACAATGGCGGCGATCGCCAGCGCTAGCTTAAGCCAAAAACTCACCCAGCCGATCAGCTTAAACTGATAGCCCAAAATCCGAAGTCCTGACAAAAAGGGAGGGGATTCGATGCTGCTGCTTGTAGTGGTCATAGTTACTGGGGAAGTTTATATTGACTGACAATTTTTTTTGCAAACGCTGGCACATGCGCCTCTAGCTTTTCGGGATAGTTGCGTTTGATATAGAGGTAATTGCGCGTGAAGTGAGAATCAATTGAAAATCGAGCGTACTCCAGCCCCTTTGGGCCAATGCGCTCAATGAATACCCCCATCAGCTTTGCCGCCCACATAGGCAAGGTTACGCCCTTATCATAGGCAGGGATGCTTTGCTGCACGGCCTGATGGCGATCGCCCACGGAATTCACAGGCTGCGTCTCGATCTGGTCAGCAATCAAATCCAGCATTTCTTGCCCCGTGTCGTTACGAACGACTGTCCACTGCCAGCCAAAGGGTGCGCCCATGTAGCCCACCACTAAATCTGCCAGAGAATTTACATAGTCAAAACAGCTCATGCACGAGGGTGCAAAGACATCTTTAAGCTGATTGGTTTTAAGACCAAAAAATGGCACCGTCTCCGTGGAGCCATCTTCGTGTTTAAAGTGCACTTTAAAGTCCTGCATAAACTCGTAGTACACCACCGTATCCGGCGATCGGCTGGTGGTATCTAAAAACTTTTGCAGCCCCGCACGGGTCACGTTATCGACGCAGGGGGTGCCCAGCACATAGAGCTTTTCTAGCCCCAGCTCTTTTTCAACCGCTCGCAGCGCCTGAATTTGACAGCCTACACCAATGACCAGAAGCCGCTTCATCCCCGACTGCTCAATCTGCTCTAGCACCGAAAGATTGGGCGAAAGGGTGGGCTTATTAACCCGCGCTGCCAAAATATCTTCTGGGGTTTTGGCAATGACGGGCATGGGGCCAAACCGATCTTCTTTGGTGTTCTGGACACACACAACGCCCTCCACCATGCCGCGATTCAGCATTTCAATGGCGATCGCGCTAACCATGCCCGTCCACTGCGCCCCTGCGATCGGCTCCGTTTTACGCGCTGCCATCATAGACTGATGCACGCCGAAGTACACGTCATCGGGGGCATCTAAATCCCGACTGCGTCCGTGGGTTTGTGCTTCAAGCGTCGAAATTTGCTGATTAATGAAGGCACAGGCTTCTTTAACGTAGTGAATGTAGTAGGTGTCGCACAGCCCACACTCGCTGCATAGTGCCTTTGCAGGACGCTGGCTCGTGGGCTTTAGGGCTTTTGCTTTTTTGTGAGTCTGCGCCGTCATGGGAGTTTACGTCAAGAAAAAATGGATGCCGCTGCTTTAACCAAGATACTGCAAGGCTTTACGCTATCTCATGATTGTAAAGCGTTTGTGAATGCAGCCTACTCATAAAAAACGCCGATCTTCTTAAAAAGATCGGCGTTGGAAGTGGTCTATCAACCTGCATTAATCACGGCTATTGAGCGCAATCAGCAGTCTCAGAATAAACACAAACAGGTTGACGTAGGTCAAATACATCGACAGCGCAGCAGGGAGATACTGATCGTCTTTGTAGGTGCGAGGAAGGATGAAAAAATCGACCACCGCAGCGCCGACGAAGAGCAAAACACCAATCCCTGAGATAGCGATTTCTAACCAGCTTGGCGTATAGATGTTGAAAAATGAGCAGCCGACTTGAGCCAGTAAAACCACAACTAGGGCAATCACCCCGAGCTGGATGGTTTTAGTCAGGGCGAAGCCATCTTGCTCTGTCAAATTAGAGCCAATCGAGCGCGCGGCAATAAAGGTAACGCCACAGCTCAGGGCAGCAATGCCTAGCCCAGTGATTCCAACGCCATTCGTCCGCAGCGCCAGGTTAAGAAGCATTGCCAGGGTATACCCGGACAGCAGGCTATAGGTTGCGAGCAGCGGTAGCGCCACTTTATTGTTGCCACGAGCCGCCACACCCTGAGCAATAAAAAAGAGCGCAATTTCAGCAATGAACGCGACAATAAAGGTCGGCATGAACAGCGCGGGGTTGCTTTGCAGAACGCTCAGCCCACCAAATGCACCAAACGCAGTCAATACTAAGCCACCACCCACAAATGGTAAGGCGTTTTGAATAACGTTGGGGCCAACCAGCGCGTTTTGTTTTGCCTGCCGAACAGCTTCTTTAAAGTTACTGGTGTTACTCACAGTTTTCCTCTGTATTCTCTAAATTGAGGTTCTCTTCTATTGTGTCGCGCTTAGTCAAAGAATGGAGTGCAATCGGAATTTTGTGTCAGTAATAAAATAGCGGATGGTTGAAGCATCTTGGAAACAGGATCGCAGAATGAGAGTGTACAGCTTTCCAAGGTTTATCGGCACTTTTGGAGAGAAGAGCTATTCTAATACGCTATGGAACCAGAGTAGAGCGGATCTTTCTACGGAGATTAGCGTATGTATGCTTCTTTAAGGAGCTAGCCCTCTTGTAACCCTATATCAACGATAGCCAAGCAGGAATATAGCTATCGGACTGCTCCATAATTTGACAAAGTTCATCATGATTCATCGCCTGCATTGCCATTGCCAGACCCATATGAACCAGGTGAAGCCTTTGTTGAGCTTCTGGGCTAAGGTCTACAGCAGCATCTCTGGTGCACTCGAGAATACTGGCTGTCATGCTGAGTTGGTTAGCCGCTTTGGCTAAAGCTTCGGCTAATAAAACGTTCAACATAACTCCCCCTGTCTTTATATACCTGCATCTGTGTATTCATCATCCAATAGAAATCAAGAAATCAATACGGCATGAATACTGAACTTTATGGTCGAGCTATTGTCAGGATCTACGAGTTTATACGGATGCGAGTCGTTTGTTAAAGCATACAGACAGGGCAGTCCATAGGGAAAGTTTTATAAGAGACGATGAGGCCATTGTAGATGAGCAACCCTAGCGCTTTATTTTTGAGATTCGCATCAAGTCGCTAGGTCTTTGTTCTTTGCCAAAGACTTAGCTAAAGTTTGATGGTTGGGGCAAAAGTGACCGATGGCTGATAGGGGGGAAATGTGGATATCTGGCGCAAACTGTTCCAGGCTGAACCAGTTTTTAATAGTGAGATTGAGGATGGTTTGGCTTTAGCCTGTGCGTATACCGCTGAATATTTTGCGTACGTCTTGTTAGAGCGCAAAGTTGAGCCATTTATCTTGAGACTGATTCCACCCCTTCAATCTGATATTGTGGAGGCATTTCAAGAAGAACTGGAAGTCAGAATCTATGAAAAATTGGTTCAACTTGAGTATGACCCTCTCCGGCCACAGCAAAGTTTTATGGAGTTTGAACGTTGGGTGGGATGCTTAGAGTATGGCCCTAATGGCGTGTTAGCAGAGGTTGCAGAAACATGCGGCATCTCGCCACTCTATTTTCCATCTCAGAGTGGTTGGTACGTTAATCCTGGCTATGTATTCAACCTTGAGGGGGAAAAGTTTCGCGTTGTAAATGAGTCTGACCAGATTGGGATTGAGAAAGAAGCGTAGAGCTGAAGCAGATGCCAGGATGTGCCTTAATAAACAAAAATATGTGGCTTAGTTCAGCCTTAAGGGCTGTGTGAGTGCGTTAGATTTCAGCACCTTCGGGATTTCTATCAGAATCTGATGGGTGACTTTTTCGATAGAATCTTGGGGTTCTATCAATACCCGCAGATCGGCTTGGGCATATAAATGCTGACGCTGTTTCAATAGATTCTCTAGCTTTTGTTGGGGATTAGAATCTTGTAAAAGTGGACGAGACTGATCTTCTTTAAGCCGTTGCCACAGCGTTTGAGGGGATGCATCTAGCCAAACAACGATGCCGTGATGGAGGTAGCTCCAGTTCATTTGCTGGGTGACAATACCGCCACCCGTTGCTACCACTAGGCGCGTATGGGCAGAAAGTTGACCTAAGGTTTGGGTTTCAATTTGCCGAAAGCCAGCTTCGCCAGAGTCTGCAAAAATCTTAGAGATGGAGGATCCGGTGGCTTGGGTGACAACGGTATCGGTATCAAAAAAGTGATAGCGAATTTGCTGGGCGAGCAGATGACCGACGGTACTTTTGCCGACTCCCATCATGCCGATTAGGTAAATATTGGCACCTTGCAGGTCAAATTCAAGGGCTGTCATAGAATTTTCTCAAGGCCATAGATCAGGGTTTGAAGCTGAGTCACTTTGCGTATGGATAGCAATACCCCCGCCATGTAGCAGGCGCGATCGCTGGTGTCATGGCGCAGGGTATAAAGCTGCCCTGGCGCACCAAACAACACTTCTTGATGGGCAATCAGACCCGGTAGCCGCACGCTGTGGATGCGAATGCCTTCGTCGGCTAGGCTCCCTCTTGCGCCTGCAATATGCTCTTTTTCTTCGACCATTGCAGGGTTATAGGTTTTGCCAAGTTCTGCCAACATTTGGGCAGTTTGAATAGCTGTGCCGCTGGGGGCATCGGCCTTTTGGTTGTGGTGTAGCTCAATGATTTCAACGTGGTCAAAATATTGGGAGGCTGCGATCGCCGCCTGCTGCAACAACACCATCCCAATCGAAAAGTTGGGAATGACCAAGCAGCCTGTGCTGGCCTTATCTGCAAAAGCGCTTAAGGTGCTGAGCTGTGCATTACTGAGTCCTGTGGTACCCACTACAGGGCGGATACCATAGGCGATCGCCGACCGTACATTTTCGTACACGGCACTAGGGTGGGTAAAGTCCACCATTACACCCAGCTCTTTCTCTTGGGCAGCCGCCACCAGGACAGATTCTAGATCACTGAGTACCGGAATTTCTAATGGCTCCATGCCGCAGACCTCGCCAATATCTTGGCCTTGGAGTTCGGGGTTACGATCAATCGCACCAAATAAAATCAAATCATCGGCTTGGGCGACGGCCTTAATGACCTCACGACCCATTTTGCCAGCCGCTCCGTTGACGATGACAGGGATTTGAAGGGTCATGCTGAACGGTATTCCTTTTTTACAACGGTTCTTTTCTTTACAATGTTTTGAGCAGGATTAACCTGCCAGTCTTTACTTTAGTGTGAAGCCGCTCCATGCGAACAGCCTCAATAACGTCTCTTAAATAAAGTCCTTCACTTTTTGTGCCACAACCGTCAATGCCAACATCGCCATCACAAAGAGCGCATAAATGGTGAGGTGGAGCTGCACAGGTACATCAAACGCCTGCTTAAACTTTGAAAATAAACCATTAATATTGCCTTCAGCTTCACTAATGGCTCGGCTTGTTTTTAGGTTCCAGTCCTTAATATCATCCTGAAAAACCTTCATTTTGTCTTGATAGACCTTAATTTCGTCTTGATAGGTCAACTGCTCAGCGACCGTAGGGTTACTCGCAAGCTTTGGTTCTTGGGGCTTGACGGGTTCGGGCTGATCAATTTCTGGGACGTAAAAACTCCGAATGCCCGGAAAAGTACAGCTCTTAAATAAGGGTGCGCCCACGCACTTACAGTCTTTCTTTTCTTCAATCGTTAAATCGCTGAGTTTACTGCCCTTCGTTTCACCCACTTTAATCCAGCACTTGTCTCGAGCTACATCTGTACCAAAGCCCGTTAACGTCACCAAGGTTTCAAAAGGCCACTTGGTGAGCGCAACGCTATTGAGTATTTTTCCTGGAGGGCCAAAGGTTTCGATGGGCAACACCCCACCTCCAAATAGAATTTGCGGAATGAGCAGCAGCAGTACAATCATCGGCGCAACGCTCTGATTGGGTGAAATTGCTGAACCCAATAGCCCCATCATCATGCCGCCCAAGGTCGTTAGCAGCATGGTAAGAAACATCCCAAAGATAAATTCAGGGCTAAGGGGTAAATCTACTGCCAAACATTTGAAAAAGACAAAAATAACGGCTTGATAAAAAGACAGCAGCAGAGCAACCCAAACTTTAGACAGCACATAGGGCATAATTCGGATGCCAATCATGCGCTCTCGCTTGAAAATATCAATTTCTTTGACAATTTCGCGCATGGTTGCCAAACTGCCGACCATGATGGCAATGAGGACGGACGTAAAGAGCATTGAAATGGCAAGGCTGGGGTTCCCTGTTTTGATGTTGAGGATGGTTCTAGGCCAAGCCACGAAGTCAAATAAACCCAAAAGGGGTGCCACCGCCAGCATCAGCGCGAGGCTAACGCGATCGCGGGCTAAAATCGCTAGGTTCCGCTCAGACAGCACCATAAACTGCCGAAAGCTAGAGGCACGCTTAATGTGTGCGCCAGACTTGACTAGCCGCTCTCGCTTTTGCGTACCGCGCTTATCTTCAACAATATTCAAAGACTGCTGGCGGCCTGCGATGTACTTATGGAAATAGGGAGACTTCAGATACTGAGCCTGCCATTCCTCTGGCGATCGCTCGTTTTCGACCTTTCGGTAAATTTCGTTAAAGCGCTGCACTTCAAAATACTTCAGCGCATCTTGCGGTGGTCCAAAAAATGCTAGGTTGCCTCCCCGCGCCATAAAGATAACCTGATCACACATCATCACGTTTTCTGTGGCGTGAGTGATGAGCAAAATGGTGCGTCCCTGATCTGCCAGCTCTCGCAAAAGCTGCATCAGTTCACTCTCCATGCCCGGATCTAGCCCTGAGGTGGCCTCATCTAAAAAGAAGAGGCTGGGCTTAGTCAGCAGCTCTACGCCAATCGAAACCCGCTTGAGCTGCCCACCGCTCAAAGATTTAATCGTAAGATTACGGCGCTGGGTTAGCATTAGCTCCCGCATCACCTCTTCGACGCGCTGGTGGCGTTCGGCGGGAGTGGTATCCGCAGGCATCCGCAGCTTGGCTGCAAACTGGAGCGCGTCTTCGACGGTTAGCTCCATGTGTACAATATCTTTCTGCGGGACGTAGCCAATTTCGGTACGGTAGGCGTTGAAATTTTTGTATAGGTCAATGCCGTTGACGTAGACATTCCCGCTTGTGGCAGGCCGAAAGCCGTTGAGGGCATCCAGTAGCGTCGATTTGCCGCCGCCGCTCACTCCGGCGATCGCCACAAATTCTCTTGGCTGAATCGACAGCGAAATATCGTTGAGTAAATTGAGTCCCTTTGCCACCACCTTGTTAATGCGCAAGGCATCAATGCGAAGGTTGCCTTCCTCATTCGTTTTAATGAGGGTTTCATCGACATTAAAGGCAAGCTGTGTCGAGCCAATCCGAATCGTGTCACCCACCTTGAGGACGTGGCTGCCTGCCACTAGCTCACCATTGAGAAAGGTTCCGTTGGTGGAATTGAGATCGTACAGGACGTAGTTGCCCTGCTCCAGCTTGATTTGGCTATGGAACCGTGAAGAAGAGGGGTGATTGATCACCAAATCATTGGTGGGGTCGCGTCCAATATTGAGCAGGTCGCGTCCCCGCAGGTTCATACGCTGAGAAGACTCAAGCTCTTGGATTGGAAATGCGTCAAAGGGCAACACAACCGTTTTATCAGCAGGCGGCAGGTTACTCCCAGAAGAGGGCTTAGATGCAGCGACGACAGCCTCCGTTGCCTTAAACGCAAACTGACAGACTGAGCCAATTAAGATCTGGTCGCCATCCTTAAGGGGGTGCGGAATATAGGCCTGAATGCGCTGATTATTTAAGTAGGTACCGTCGGAACTGCCAACATCCGTTAAAAGGTAAACGCCATTTCCCAATGCAACTTGAGCATGATGCCGAGAAACCGTCAAATCATCACTGAGGCAAAGCAGGTTATCGGGCGCACGCCCAATGGTCACGATGGTTTCATTCAGCCATAAATCTTGAAAAAACTGACCTTCGCTGTGAATGACAAGCTTGGCGTTGGTTTGAGACATTGGTGTGTCGATACCTTTAACACAGTTATTTTTACCCTCAATCAGCACCTCTAAGAGACTGTCTAGGGTTTTTTTAGCTGAACTTATCTTGACAGAAGTTTATCTATTTCGATACTGGCCTATTCTTGCACCTCACCTCTGAATAGAGCATTGCCTAACCTTTTATCTAATCGTTTGGGGTTGAGGAACAGCGATCGAAAAGGTGGGTAGATCAATCTCTAGCCAGTCTTGAATCATCTTAAAACTCACGGGGACAAAGGGGTTATTAAGCAGCACTTGATCAATAAGCAAACTGCTCGACTCAATGGACTCAATGAGTTTGGCCTTAAACAGCGGATTATCTTTTGTTTTCTGCTGGATTTCTAATGATGCTACATTTAGCCGCTGTGGTTGAGTCGCATCAGGATAGCGTTGAGCAAGGTCATACAAAATGGTTTGTAAAATAGTGGCAGTATCTGCTGTGGTGACTGCCGTGGCAGGTTGAGAAAGCTGCGTTGCGATGGGGGACACACTGTTTTGAAACGGAGCGGGACGTTTGTTGCTTCTGTCTAAACTTGGGCTGAGCAGCTCAAAAAGCTGATTGATCGATTCACGGGGATGAGCGTTGTCAGTAGCGCCATGTCCCAAGAGCGTATCGCGGGTATTGAGCTGCCGACGATTTTCTAAGGTTTGTTTGGTTTCTTCATAAATGCGCATGAAGTCGCGGTGGATTTGGACGGTATCAATTCCGGGTGCGGTACTGAGTTTGAGGACAATAATGCCATCACCTTTATTTTCAATACTTTGAATGCCTAACTGAGCCGCTTCGTATTCTGCATTAAGGCGATTGATAGAGTGGGCAAAAGCTGTCCAATTGACACCTGTATGAAGGGTGAGGTTGAGGGTCTCAAGGGCACTGTGGAAGAGCTGAGCAAATTCGTCAGGCAAAAATTCGCCACTGCTGGGGCGGCGATCTTGGTTATTCTGCTTTAGGTAGGTAAAACTGCACGTTACGCCTTCTAGCTTTGTAGTGCTGCTGAGCTGAGCATCCTCAAGGCATATTCCTGTTAATGTGGCGCCGTTAAAATTGGTGGCAGAGATTTTGCTACGGGTTAAATTGGATTGGCTCAAATTAGCCTGACGGAAATCGGTCTTGGTTAGATCTGCTTCACTGAGATTTGCCTCACTGAGATCAGCGTTGGTGACGGTGGCTTTACTGAGGTTTGCACCACTTAATTTAGCTTCTTTAAGGGTGGCCTGCACCAGAAGGGTCTTGCCCAGAGTAGCTCGAATTAAATCTACCCCTGTAAAATTTGCTTCGCTGGCATCGGCCTCGGTGAGGTCAGCGCTACCTAAGTTGGCGCGAACAAGACGGCTTTTTCGCAGGTTAGTTTCGCGCAGGTTGGCTCCGCGCAGGTTGGCCTCAATGAAGATGCCTTTACTGAGATTGGCGCGTCGAAAGTTTGCTTCGATGAGGGTGGCAAAGCTAAAGTCGGCTTTGTTGAGTCTGGCTTCAATGAGGGTGGCTTCTCTTAAGCTGGCTTCACTGGCGATCGCCTGATTGAGATTACAGCCCCGCAGATTCCCGTGATCTAACACAGCCTCAATCAAAATAGCCTTGGTCAAATTGGCATTTTCAAGATTGGCCTTAGTTAGGTTGGCGCGATTGAGATCGGCAAAGCTGAGATTAGCCCCTGCCAAAATGGTCTCAATCAGCGTGGCGCGATTGAGGTCGGCTTCGATTAGGGTCGCGACTGTTAGGTCGGCAAAGCTTAAATCTGCCTTGGTAAGATTGGCTTTACTGAGGTTTGCTTTGCTAAAGTTAGCCTCGCTAAGATAAGCAAAGCTAAGATTGGCGCAGCTTAAGAAGGCACCTTTTAAGCTTGCACAGCTCAAATTTGCTTTACTGAGGTTTGCGCCAATCAGATTGGCGCCGTTGAGATTAATCCCGTTGAGGTCAGCACCACTAAAGTCAGGCTGCTCGGCAAAATGATGCTTACGCCAGCTATTCCAATGACCTACCCCGATCCTAAGTTCTTTGATATGGGCGTCGTTTGCCACAGAGCATCCTTCCTTTGTTGTTCACTGCCTGCCCGCTTCATGGGTACCCCCCCTTTAAGTCCGCCCATTGCCAGAATTAGGTTCAACCGCTCAATATTGTTGAGTCGCGGCATGGAGTCTAATTCTCACCGCCTATCAGTTATTTTCATAGCTGTAACGGTATTGATCTCGTTCTTTTAACGAGAATAGTCGATCATCTTAAAGATCGCAAAGCCTTACCTAGAATCTACAACGTTTCAATATTAGATAAGTCTGGAACAAAGTTAGATTGCCCTATAGTCATTAATCGTAGAGTTGGAGTATTGAGATGACTACACAGCCGTTTCTACTGCCGTCTCAGTATTTTGGTGACTCAGCACTTTGATTAAGGAAAAGCGAAATTATAATGTTTACATCACTTTTAAGTCAAAAACTGGGTATTTCTGCGCTTATATTGTCTTCATTAGCCTTACCCCTGGTTTCGCAAGCTCGTCCCCAAGAGGGTTCTTATTTGGGAGAAACACGGCTTTCCTATGCTGAGAATGATAGAGATGTGATTCGCCTGGGTAACTGTCCACCCAATCAACCGATAGATTCCATTAAGGTGGCAGCCGTAAGGGGAACTGCCGACATAAAGCTAGTGAGAGTTCGCTTTGAAAATAATCAGACCGAAGATTTATCGGTTCGCTCTAAAATTAACCAGGGGTCTCAGACCTCTTGGATTGATCTCAAAGGTAGCAATCGCTGTGTAAAATCCGTTGTTATTATTGGTGATACGGCTGATTATTCTCGTTATCCTGCAACGCTTCAGGTTTATGGAAAACGTGGCACATATCAACCTCAACCTCAACCTCGCCCCCAAGAGGGTTCTTATCTAGGAGAAACGCAGCTTTCCTATGCTGAGAATGATAGAGATGTGATTCGCCTGGGTAACTGTCCACCCAATCGACTGATACGTTCTATTAAAGTTTCAGCCGTAAGGGGCACGGCTGACATAAAGCTACTGAGAGTTCGCTTTGGCAATAACCAGATCGAAGACTTGTCGGTTCGCTCTAAAATTAACCAGGGGTCTCAAACCCCTTGGATTGATCTCAAAGGTAGCGAGCGCTGCGTGACGTCTATTGTGGTGTTGGGTGATACGGCTGACTATTCTCGTTATCCTGCAACGCTCAAGGTTTATGGCAAGTAAACGCTTGATGTGAGTGCTGTAGTGGATTTTGTTCCGCTCCGTCAAACCCTGAAGAGGATGTGGTATTCGCAGTCTCTTCAGGGTTTGTTGCACAATAAGAAGCATAAATGTCTTTTTTTGCTCTGTAGTACAGCAATGCAAATCGAATATCAGCAGCGACGACAAGCCTTCATGGAGAAAATTGGCGCGGGTACGGCCATTTTTCGCAGTGCCCCTACTGCCGTTATGCACAATGACGTAGAGTATAACTTCCGGCAAGACAGCGACTTTTTTTACCTCACAGGATTTGATGAAGCCGATGCGGTGGCGGTGTTTGCCCCCCATCATGAAGAACATAAGTTTGTGCTGTTTGTGCAGCCTAAAGACCCAGAAAAAGAAACCTGGCATGGCTATCGCGTTGGCATAGATGCGGCCAAAGAGCGGTACGGTGCGGATGAAGCCTACCCCATTGCTGAGCTAGATCAGCATTTACCTAAGTACCTAGAGCAGGCAGACCGAATTTACTACCGACTGGGGCGCGATCGCAATTTCACCCAGACCCTGCTCAACCACTGGCGGCGTCTCATTGCAAGCTACGGCAAACGCGGCACAGGCCCCACGGCGATCGAGGATGTGGGGTTTACCCTCCACGGGATGCGGATGGTCAAAAGTGAGACAGAGTTAGGGTTGATGAGAAAGGCGATCGCCATTTCTGTCGAGGCTCACAATGTAGCGCGGGAGATGGCGCAGCCAGGACGCCATGAGTACGAAATCCAGTCAGAGATGGAGTATATTTTCCGTAAAAATGGCGCACAGGGACCTGCATACCCCTCAATTGTGGCATCGGGAGAAAACGCCTGTATTTTGCACTACACAACCAATAACCGCCAAATGCAGGATAGGGAGCTGCTTTTAATTGATGCGGGGGCTGCCTATGGCTACTACAACGCAGATATTACGCGCACTTTCGCGGTGGGAGCATCTATGACCGAAGAGCAGCGGATTCTCTATGATTTGGTGTTGGCGGCGCAGGAGAAGGCGATCGCCCAAATTCAGCCGAGGAACCCTTACAACGCCTTTCATGATGCTGCCGTGCGCGTTTTGACGGAAGGGTTAGTGGGTTTGGGGCTTCTCGTAGGAGAAGTAGACAAGCTCATTGAAGAAGAAAAATATAAGCCTTTTTATATGCACCGGACGGGGCACTGGCTAGGCTTAGATGTCCACGATGCGGGCTTTTACAAAATTGGAAAAGAAACCTGGCAGCCGCTTCAGATCGGCAATGTCGTCACGGTAGAACCTGGTCTATACATTGGCCCAGACATTAAGCTAGCCGAAGATCAGCCGGAGGTGCCAGCGCGCTGGCGTGGCATTGGGATTCGGATTGAGGATGATGTGTTAGTGACGGCAGCAGGCCATGAGGTGCTAACGGCAGCGGTACCCAAATAGGGCATACATAAGCTGTTTTGATCTTAAACAAACTTAAATGTGACTGACGTCTCTTAAAATTTTGTTGCTGGATGATTCAGAGATTATTCTTATGATTGTAGTTGGGCTGGGAATGCCGCCAGTTTTCTGACGGTCACTCAAAGTGCATTTGCGGGGACTAATGGGTATTGTATAGAGACGTACTCTTCATTTTTAGTCGCTATCTGCTGATAGTCGTTTTGTAAAAAACGATCACCTCTCATTCTTATGCCTGAGCAGTCTTATTCCAAAGAGCAAATCAAGTCGATGGTTAAGGTCATCCGACCGGACTTGCTGTATCAAATTTGTAATGAATATGGTGACGTTCTAGATTTTTCTTCTGCTTCGGGGCGGGAGCTGCTCAATCATTTGCGCCACACCGTCACTAATTATGATGATGTATTGCAGGAAATTAGGGTAGGGCTAGGCTATGCCTCTAGCTTTCATGTGAAACATGCTACCAATGCCGCTACAGAAATGGTCTTGGCTCTTTACCGAGATGAGCATATAAAAGTAATCCAGGTTGCCCAAAAACGCGGAAATATTCTGAAAAATTTGCTGCAAAAGGCAGGGGTTCAATCAGCTAGCGCGTTAGCGACTCTGTTGGATAGTTGGTCAGAGAAGCTGAAAACGATTGCCAAACTGGAAAACAGCCAGCGATCACTTCAGCAGTGGAACGATACTTACCGAGTGCAGCGTGTCCTAGTCAAAAAAGTGCTGGAGCAGACAGAAGTTGAACTTGCCGTACAAGATAAAGTCAACCAGATTTATAAAACTCGCTCTGTTAACAACGCACTTACCTTGGGAGCGTCGCTTCTAGATTGGGAACAATCGGAAATTTTGAAGCTAGTGAAGACCGCCATTCGCTACAAAAAACTAGCAAATGACGGAGATGACGCAGTATGAAACTCCAAGTCATCAAAACGGAAGTTTTTAAACGAGTGGGCGTAGCTGAGACGACCGCACTTAAGAGAGAGCGGCCTGACCTTACTCAAGGGCGCGATCTGCGCCGTAAGGCTCAGTGGCTATCAATCTACTCACTATTACGAGATGACCTGACCTTAAATGACCTAGTGCGAGAAGAACAGGAACTTAAACAATCGTTGCATCGCATCGAGCGACTCGCTGGAACTGCGGTTGTCGCCGTCGAAAAAGCTTGGCAAATTATCCAATGGAGTACTCAAACGGATGATTTGGATATCACGCTAGCGGATCTAAGGCTGTAATGCTACCAATTACTCAGATTAAGGATTTACCATCTTGCTGCGGTATTTACCGCGTACTGGATGCGGCAGGCAGCGTCATCTATGTGGGACAGGCGCAGAACATCTATCAGCGCTGGAAGAAAGGTCATCACAAAATGAGTGAAATATTATCTTGTTGTGGGACAGCTGCTTTTATTGACTGGGTAGAGTTACCGGAATGGTTGTTGAATCGGGCTGAACATGTTGCTGTGACCTGCTATCAACCAAGGCTCAATGATAAAAGGCCACCCGTTGTCTAAGTTGAATTGCCAAGAGTGCTCTCCGCATCGCAGCGAATTTCCACGAGAAAGCCATCGGGGTCATAAAAATAGATGCCTCGTCCGGTCGGGCGGGTGACGGGGCCATGATCAACCGTGATCTGGTTTTGATGGATGACGGCGACAGCCTGGTCAAACAGCGCTGGTGCAATATCAAAGGCCAAGTGATTGGCACGGGTAAACTGCTGCTTGGGGTCAAGGTTCGGTGGCGTAAGTTCCGGCTCCCAAAACAGGTCAAGGACGGTGCCGTCAGGGGTGATGAAGTTGGCGACTTTGCCTTGGGTGACCAGCGATCGCAGTGTCTCTGGCACCTCATTTCCGGTCAATTCGTGCAGCCCCAAAATCTCGCCATAAAACTGCCGCGAGGCCGCCATGTTTTTGACGTTTAGGGCTATGTGGTGAATGCGCCGGAGTGTGCCGCTAGGGAGCGCTGTTTGTGTGGCAGGCAAAATCATAGGGAAGGCCGCCTCGAAGTGTTTAGGGCTTTAATGTTAAGCTGCTGTTCTAATTATGCTATTAAAATTTCTTGCTCTATGCGAAAAGTATTTGTCCTGGATACCAACGTTTTGCTGCATGACCCTGGGGCAATGTTTCGGTTTGAGGACAATGACGTTATTCTGCCTATTACCATCATCGAAGAGCTAGATCGCTTCAAAAAGCTCACTGAAATGACGGGGCGAAATGCGCGACAGGTATCGCGATCGCTAGACGATCTGCGAGGGCAAGGGCACTTAATTGACGGTATTACCCTCGACAGCGGCGGCACCATCAAAGTCTCGTTGTGCCATCAAGAAACCCTCAAGGAGCTTCCGGTTGAGCTAGAGGGCAACCAAAACGACAATGCAATTTTGGCGGTTGCCCTTGAGGTGAAACGGCAGGCAAAGTGTGACGTGGTTTTGGTGAGTAAAGACACCAACCTGCGCATCAAGGCCGATGTGCTGGGCATTGCCGCCGAAGACTACGAAACCGACAAAGTAGACATCGGCGACCTATACACCGGGACTGCAGAGGTTTATGTAAGTGCAGAAGATATTAACCTGCTCTTTAAGCATGGCGGCATTTCCTTAGAGGGCAATTTTTACCCCAACCAGGCGCTAACGCTGATAGATACTGCAAATCCTTCTCATACTGCTTTGGCTGTGGTAGAAGGCTCTAGCGGCAAAATTGTGCCCCTTCATAAGCTGCCCCACAATGGCGTATCGAAAATCCAGTCCCGCAATCGAGAACAGCAGTTTGCCCTCGATTTTCTGCTCAAAGACTCCATTTCACTGGTGACGCTGGTGGGTAAGGCGGGGACGGGCAAGACGTTGTTGGCGATCGCCGCAGGCTTACACAAAGTCTCAGAAGAGCGCACCTACAGCCGTCTGCTGATTGCGCGCCCTGTCATACCGATGGGCAAAGATTTAGGATACTTACCAGGGGACATCAAAGAAAAGCTCACGCCTTGGATGCAGCCCCTCTACGACAATTTTGACCTCATTTTTGGCACCCAAGACGGGAACGGTCAACCCGCCCACTGGCGGCACGGTCATGAAGAACTGATGGAGCGGGGGCTACTGCAAATTGAGCCGTTAACCTACATCCGAGGCCGCACGATTCCGAAGCAGTTTTTGATTGTGGATGAGGCTCAAAACCTCACCCCCCACGAGGTCAAGACTATTCTGACCCGCGCAGGAGAGGGAACCAAAATTATCCTCACGGGCGACCCTGCCCAAATTGATAACCCCTATGTGGATGCCGCCAGCAATGGATTGACCTACGTGGTAGAGCGCTTTAAGCAAGAAGCTTTGGCTGCCCATATTACGCTGTATCAAGGCGAACGCTCAGAACTTGCCGATCGCGCGGCTGCGCTTTTATAGCAGGCTTTTGATCGGAGAGATTCCGCTTTATTCCGGCCTAACAGCCTTCGTAGATCGCAAATTACTGCTTTCCCAGAAAATTTTTACACTCGATCCTCCTAAATCTTTCTTGAAAAGGGGGCTGAGGGGTCAAGTATGAGAAGTTTCGATCTGCTGAGCCTACGCCGATGGTTTAGTCCAGGGATAGGCGGACTGCTTTGCCGCTTCATAATTAGCATTCAATTGAGGCGCTAGCTGTAAAATAGCCGCAATTCGCCTTGCCATGTGGCTAACTTCCTGCACTTCTTCTCGCTTGAGTGGACGATCCAATAAAGGTTCTTCGCGGTAACTGAGCCACTTTTTGATGACCTGATATCCGCCAATGGTGTAGTCCCAAACTTGATCAGGCATATTTTTCCAGTACGCGACATCGTTGAGGTAAATATCACGGGTGGCTGTCCCCAGCAATGCTTGAGTTGAATCATCCAAAGCCTTTAATTCTTGAAGAGTGTAGGCTCGTTCCTGAATTTTGCCCTTCCCTGGCATGGTTACGCCTTCTTTTCCGGCATGACCCCAACTCGCAGTGAGTGCAAGTTCAGTATCGGGGTTGAGCTGTCCTCCGCCCACTCGTGAAATAACGGCAATCCCGCGCAATTCTGAGAGGATGGTGCCTGTTGTGACCCCTTCAACCTTGGCTTCGGTGTCCAGAAGCATTGCGACCTGACGTCCTAAACGAGCGGAGGCGATGAGCAAGTCTCGGTTATTAGGTAAGGGGATGCGTGGAAAATCTTGGCGCACCCCATCGGCATTTTCTGACAAATAAATGGGTGAATAGCCAATGGCTAGGGCGTGCATCCAAATTAATGTGGCTGTTTCAGTATTTTCATCAGGATCAGCAATACCTATTTCAGCCAGATAGATACGGGCGGCAGGGGAAAGATTGGCAAAGGGCCGATCAACTTCTGGCTTTTCCCCCAGCATTTCTAGCAGAATTAATCTTTCTTGCGCTTGCAGTCGCGCTCCATTCATGAGCTGTAGCGGAAAGTAGTAGGCATGACCTCGTAGAAAGTCGTTGTCTCCTAGGGAACGAGTAAAGGAGAACGGACACCCTTCAGGACTAGCAACTCCAGCCGGTCGTGTTATTAGAAATGAATTACCTTGCCAGCATTGCTTCCAAAGGAAAGGGCGCGGTCGGTTCCAAACAGAGCTGACTGATGTGTAATAGCACCAACGGACTTCAAACGGTCGAATCGCATAGCGAACTAAATGTTTAGGAATGAATCTTCCTGCCAACAAAGCTTTTCTTCTAGCAACTTTGGGATCAAAACTAGCCTGAGGTTTGACCAAACCATAGCCCAACGCCTTGTAAGCCTCCCAATCTAAATCAGGGTTGAAATAAGCCTCCATTCGCTGTTCTAGGGCATCGCGATCAATATTAATCAGCGCCCCACCCCGCTTTTCCATTAGCCCATTACTGGGCGCAACGGCACATAGCTCAGTCAATTTTGCCCATTTTAAGTAATGCGGCTCAATCTGAGAAGGACGGAACGAAAATCGGGTTTCGGCGATAGGATTTGAGACAGAATACTGGGCATTAAAAGATTCCGTTTGCAGACTAGACAAAAGTTCTTGACGCTTTTGAGTTCCCCAAAGTTGGCGAAAGCGAACTTCTGAATCAGGGCTTTGCAAGCCCGTTTGCACCATTAGGGCGATCGCCGTACCCGTGCGAATCCCTTCTCGGTTGTACTCCGTTGAAAATACAGACGGGTCGGGGGTTCCTTCAGGGGTCAGCTTGCCTGTTTCGCGGCTATCTCCGTTGAGGCAATCAAACCAAAGCTTGTCAAAATTCTGTAAAAAGCTGTGTCGCATCACCACATAAGACGGATCGCTCAAATAGGAGAAGTTAGAGATAAAGCACACGACACCCCGCTGAATTGCCAATTTCGCAATGCAGTTTTCGGCAATGCGGAAAAATCGGACATACAAATCATCTAAATTGAATTTTTTGATGCCCCATTCATCAATCAGCCCTTGTTTGTAAGCCTCAACCAGCCCTTCCTCTTGCTTCGGGCTTACCCCAGCATAGGCATTGTAGGGCGGATTTCCTATCACCACTAAAATGGGCTTTTTTCGTTTCACGGCCTCCGCCGCATCTCGCTCCTCTTGCAGTTCAGGAAAACTTAGAATTAACTGCCGAACGCGCTGTTTTGCTGCCTCATCGGGTGGTTCCCAGCCCGTCAAAGCATTGGTGAGATACACCCCTACCCGTTCACTTTCATCCTGTAAAGGTACGCCCAAATTTTGTAGCAGCAGCCCCAACTGCAAATGCGCCACCACAAACGGAGCCGTCAAAATCTCAAAGCCAAACACCCGATTTTTTGCCGCTTCTTTGAGCGCAGATCCGCTTAGGGCATCCTCTCCTTTTGCTGTCAGCGTCTGGTTAATTTGCTTTAGCACCTCCACCAAAAAAGCACCCGTCCCGCAGCAGGGGTCAAGAATATAAACACTCTCATCGGCTAAACCATCGGCCAGTCCCAACTCTTCTCGTAAGACCGTATCTACCCGCGCCACCATATACTGCACAATTTCTGGCGGCGTATACCAAACGCCTAAATCTTTCCGCAGTTGTGGGTCAAACGCTTCCAAAAACGGCTCATAGAAATACTGTACCGCCTGCCCTTCATCAAACTTGGCAAAGAAAGCCGCTCGATCTACTCGATTGAGGGCTTCCCCTGTCCAATCCAGCACTTCTACTAAATCGAGCCGCCCCAGATTGCTTGGCGTGGCAACTTTTTCAAATAACGCTCTTACCATAGGGACATGGAGCGACCAGGCCGCAGTTTGCCAGTCAAAATAGCCCCGTCTAGCGCCCTGCTTGTGCCACAGTACCCAAGCTGAAAACAGCCCATAAAATAGAGTTTGAATCAGGGTAGATTTGAAAAAATGCTCACCTTTACCATCTGTAAAGCTAATCCCCAAAGATTCTTCGAGTGCCGTGCGGATTGTTGCTAGCGCAGGCAAATCAGATTTCTCAATTCGTGCCCGTGCATCTTTGGCATAGGAGGCCAGAAACCACGCGAGATCTTGAGGAGAGGCGATCGCCGCCTGTTGCAGCATCACCCGCTTTAAATACTCAGTAATCTGTTCGCCCTGTTCTTGAGCAAAGGCACTCGGAGTTTGTGCCTTTTGCCAAAACTCCTTTTCATTTGTGGCAAGTCGATAGGTTTCTAACTTCGCGGGTTGACCGTTTGCATCTTGCCCGATTAAGACAAAATCTCGATAATTTGTGACCAATACCTGACGGTACTTGTCCCAATATTTAGAAACCTGCTTTGTCTGCGCCGTAACCCAAGCATCATCACCTGTGCCCTTGGCCTCAATAACCCCTCGCTCCGGATTCTGTGGTTCGGCTGGCAAGTCACTCGACTGCCTCTGAAATTGACGGGCAGTAAAAAGTCCCCCATCGGGCAATCCAGCGCCTTGATTTTTCAACTGCATGACACAGCGAACCTTCGGCTTAAGGGTTGAGCCGATCACATTCAGTAAATTTGCTAGGGCACTGTAGTAAGAGGTTTCTTTAACTGCTGCCCCCGTAGCCTGGATATCTCGAAGCTCTTGGATATATTGCTCAAAGGGACTCATAGTTGCGTTTTTAGGGCAGACAGCTTTTTAATTATGTCCCACCCAAGACATTACTACTCACCCGTCACCGAAAGCCCCTCAACCCAAATGTAGGGACAAACGCCTGATGGCGTGAGATGTTCTTCTGGCTCTACATAAACAATGGCTTTCAACAGCTCACGGAAATCGCCTGCAACGGTCGCAGACTCTACGCTGGTGCGATCGCCCTTATTAACTACCCACCCATCAAAGGGCAGCGAAAACGAACCCTGCATAGATTTCACCCCTGCATGGAGTGCCTGCAAATCGTCAATCAGCACCACATTCTCGGCTTCAGCAAGGCTAAAAGACTGCTGCCCCGCCTCGCCTTGAGACACATGGTAAAAGTGAGGGCTAACCGTAATCTTAGACCCCATATTGGCGTGTCCCGTCGGCTGCGCGTTCATTCGCTTTGCCGTGCCTGCACTGTGCAAGAAACTTTTGAGAATGCCGTTCTCAATGAGCGAAACGCGGCGAGTGGGCGTGCCTTCGCCATCAAATAAAGATTGACCGATATTGGCAGCATGAAGTATATCATCCGCCACCGAAAGCAGTGGGGATGCAAGCTGAGTACCCAAAGATTCAGGCGTAGAGAGACTTTGCTTATCTAAAATGCTTTGGGCATTAAATAAATTAGAGAACGCCCCCAGCAAACTTAAGAATGCTTCCGGCGAAAACACCACCGTATATTTGCCCGTAGGGATTTTTTTGTAGTTGAGATGGCTGATGGTTTTATCAATTGTTTCCTTGAGGCACCCCTCAATATCTAGCTTCTCTAGCTGACGGCTCATGCGAAACGCGCCGCCACTGCGAGGCTTTTTACCTTCTTCTTCGGTTTTGGTATACAGATAAATAGTGCTGTAGGAGTGCGCCTCGTGACGGAGCGCCCCTTCGCTGTGGACATAAAACCGCTCAACGTCTCGCTGAGATAGCCCGTTATAGGGTACGCCCACGATGGCAGGATGCGCTTCTAACAAACTATGTTCTGCCTTAGACAGGCGCTCTAGCAACTCAGAAATGGGTGCTTGAGGAAAGATTTCGCTAGGGCTATCCGGCAGCGCTGCTTTTGCTTCGGGGCTAAAGTCTGGGGCGTGGTCTGTAATGCCAAATATGCTGGCTTCCTGGGCGGTTTTGAGGGCAACTTCTAGACCCAGCGCATCCACATCTGTGGTGCTGGCGATGCCCACCTGCTGCGCTTCATTCCATACACGAACCGTTACGCTGGAGCGATTGGAGGCTTTGACCTGCTTGGGTGCGCCCTGATCGACCTGCACATTAGAGTCTTCGACGGTGGAGCCGGAGAGGTCAAACTTATGGATGCCGAGCTGTTGAGCCTTGTCTTGGGCGATCGCCGCCAATTCGCTGATATTCAGCACGCGTAAAACTCCGTGAAGCTATGGGGTTCTTTACTCTACTTTACTGAGTCTGTGGGCAATGATGCACGTCTGAGGCAGGGGATGACGGTAAAATGCTGAAGTGACGTTTTCTGTGTGGTGCCCTATGAAACTGACAGCAGCTTATTTGCGAACTAGATTGGTGGTTTTAGCCCTGTGCTGTTTAACGCTGACATGTAGCTGGCTGTTTAGCCCTTCGGCACTGGCGGCAGTTGACGTGCGCCTTTATGACCTGTCTTATAAAGACTGCCCACCAGAATTGGCAGAAGGAGCCGTGACCAGCGGGGGCGTAACCGCAGCGGCAAACTGCTTTTTGATTACGGGCAAGGCAGAAAACAAGTCTGGTAAAGCGCTGCTAGATGCCGATGTGTTTGGGCGCATTTATGATGCCAATGGCAATTCCATCATGGAAAACCGAACGCGACTGGGAGCCATTGAGACAGTCCCCCCTGGCATCAGCGATTTTGAAATGCGGATGTCGATTCCAAAGGAGCTGCCACCGCCGCTAACGCTTGAGCAATTTAAGGCCAGCGGGTTTAGTACAAAGGTTCGTTGATGACCCTATAAGGATATCGCTTTGACGCCACATACATTCCACATTGGATTTTTTAGTGCTTGACGATTTCATGAAATGACTGCGATCATAAAGTGTCCCTGAAAAAGAATTGTACTAACTTCCTAAGCTTGATAAAAGAGAATAATGGCACTGTCTAAAGAGTTTCTGGATTTAGAGCAAAAAATTATTAGCACGGCTCAAAAACAAGGGGCTGAATCATTGATTCTTCGTTTACTAAATCGACGATTCGGAAAAATCTTGCCTGAAACTGAGACAAAAATTCGTGAATTGCCTCTAAATCAAATTGAGGATCTAGGCGAAGATTTACTCGATTTCTCTCAGTCTTCGGATTTGGATGATTGGCTGCAATCTCACTAGAATTGCTCTCGATATATTGGGAAATATGTTTGAGGTAAAATTGCACTTAATAAACCTGCTCATCTTGCCAGAAGATAATCGTCTTATTGATTTTAAATCGTAAGCTCTGAAGATCAAGTATCTGTCTTTTCTTTTCCTGAAATTCTTCTTCTGTGATAATTGATTTATCTCTTAATTCTGCAAGTTTTTCGAGGTTTCCAAAGTTATCTGAAGAGCTTAAGTTATTTGAGGTGGAAATACGATTATCAATTTGAATCTCCTGTTCTAATTGCGATATATCCTGAATTTGTGCTCCCATCAAACCAACTTTGACTCCATTCTTATTCAGAATAGATGTCGCTTCTCCACTTACAATCAGTAATACAATTAAATTTATCAACGGAATAAACATCAAAAAGCAATATACCTGTGCTGATTTTGATTTCATGGAAACAGCTAAATTATAAATAAAAATAGCCTGCACTATGCTTGAGATTAATATGAGATAAGGATTTAAGGAAGGTAAGACAAGACCTATTATAACCAACCAAATAATATTTTTCTGGTTTTTGGCTATTTCAATTAATTCTCTTGATGAGAACGCATCTATCTCTTTTATTGCGTTAGATGTCGTTGACTCGGTTACATTTTCAGTCTTTTCAGAATGATAAATTTGTTCATTTTTTATCTGTCCATCCACAAGAAGAACAGACTTGACGGCCACTACTTTTTAGAGGAGCTGAAAGTTTAGAGCCACATTGAGGGCAATTCGTAAGAGTCATCTGTATGCGTTCCTTATATACTTTGAATGATCTTGTCAAACTGTCCGAACAGAATCCTATTGATCTTCTATAAGCATACCCAGCAGAGGCATTTGTGATTCAATCGAAAATTATTTTCTTGGAGAAAAATAGATGTATTTATATTTATGTGAATTAGTTTGATGAGCAGAAATATGACCCTAATCGAAGTCGATTTCTGTGGACGTGACATTACTTATTCGATTTTTTTATACACTTCTCAATCAAACCTCTCTCGAAAGCAATGTCCTTCTTAAGTAAGTCGTTCAATAAGATATTGAGATCAATTCCTTTTTCTTCGGCACGCTGAGAGAAGAACTCTAATACATCATTTTCTAAGTAGATTGGGATATTGAAATTAGCATCAGACCGAAAAAACTTGCCTCGCTCAGCCTGTGATAAATCATATTCTTCTCTCATGCTTTCCCCTCATTCTGAAGCTTTACTTGTCACATCATACAAACTGATTGAGTTCTAGATAGCCAAAGCGACATGAATGATTCTGAAATAGCCCCCTCCCCCGTTGGCATCCTTTATGTCGTCGGTACCCCCATCGGCAACCTAGAAGACATGACCTTTCGCGCCGTGCGAATCTTGCAGACCGTCCATGCGATCGCCGCTGAAGACACGCGCCACACTGGAAAACTACTCCATCATTTCCAAATCAAAACGCCCCAAATTAGCTGTCATCAGCACAACATATTGTCTCGCCTACCTGCCTTACTAGAACGCCTTCATGCCGGAGAGCAGATTGCCCTCGTCACCGATGCCGGAATGCCAGGAATTTCTGACCCAGGCTATGAATTAGTGCAAGCCTGTGTGGCTGAAGGTATTTTGGTGGTGCCTATTCCTGGCCCTACCGCAGTTATTACCGCGCTAAGCGCCTCGGGCTTGCCCACCGATCGCTTTTGTTTTGAGGGTTTTTTGCCCGTCAAAGGCTCTGAGCGGCAGCAGCGACTGACAGCCTTAGCGCATGAAACCCGCACCATAATTTTCTACGAAGCGCCCCATCGACTGCTCCAAACGCTTCAGGCATTAAGTGAAGTGCTTGGGGTAGAGCGTTCTGTGGTGGTGTCGCGGGAGTTGACGAAACGCTATGAGACGTTTTGGCGCGGAGGGTTGGGGGAGGCGATCGCCCACTTCACTGTCACAGAACCTCGTGGTGAATTTACCCTCGTGGTGGCGGGTTATGTGCCAGAAGTTGTCGAAGTAAGTGAGACAGATGTACGGAAAGCACTATTGGTTTTGTTGGGAGAAGGAATGCCGCGATCGCAGGCCAGTCGCCAAGTTGCTAAAGCCCTAAACCTTTCCCGTCGAGACGTGTATCAGCTTGCCCTAGCGCTGTCGAGTAACTTATCTGATGACGAGACCTGAGTCGCAATTTTGATAATAAGATACTAGCGACTGTCAGGTTCAGCCATCTTTGATAGGAATAATCGCGGCTTTATTCGTAATGTGACCAAATTGAAATAACCCGAATCATGTGGACTTTCTCATAGAATGTGGCTCACTTTCTGCGGTTTGAAGAAGCCGTGAGGGATAAAATACAGCCAATTCAAAGTTAACGAGCAAAAGGATCTGCTGTCAAATCAGGAATAAATCGACATCAGAGTTTCCCATTTTCTAAATATTAGGTATGAGAACCAACCAAGATGATTCACTATGGCTTAAGTTTTCGGCCATTTGCTGCCTGAAGGCTTGACTTTGGCTAAAGCTAACTATACGAGTACGCTATACCCCTACTGTTTCTCGCTCTGGCTCCAGCACCTTTTGCGAGTAGAATGAAGCCGACTCTTGGCCTGTAGCGCACTCTTTTGCGAACTCAATCAGGTGATAGCTCGCCCAGCCCGTCCCAATTACATCCTCAATTTTGCCAGCCTTTAGCGCAGGCCCTGCCAACTTCCAGAACGTCTTGCGATAGCTGCTAAACACGCCCATCCGAACCAAAATATTGCTCATCATAATCAGCGCCTTTTTGATATTTGGCCAGTTGACGCGAGCAGGGCTATTGGGAGCCACGATGCGGTTGGCGTAGGTGTAGTTCACCTGGTATTGATACCGCTCATACAGAAACTCAGGTTCGTAGGCGGTGGTAATCACCCGTCGCCACATTGCCAGCACCTCGTCATAGGGCATCAAAAACTTGACGTTAGATTCGCGGGTGGGGTCTTCGTCAAACAGCAGCCGATCTTCTTTTTCAAGTCGCGCCCACAATGCCGTCTTGGGTAGGGCATACAGCAGATTAATGGTTAGTACAGAAATATTGGAGGCTTTGATGAAGTCTAGGATGCGATCGCCCGTCTCCGGCGTATCGGTATCAAACCCAATAATGATGCCCGACACCACTTCCATACCGTACTTATTGAGCTGCTTGACTGCATCTAGAATCGGCATACTAAGGTTTTGATCTTTAGAAATGGCGTGGAGTGCATCTGTCTCTGGGGTTTCAATACCGCAGAACACCGTCGTGAAATAGGCTTCGCGCATTAGCTCCAGCAGCTTAGGGCTTTGGGCAATATTGAGGGTGGCCTCACAGGCAAACTGAAGTGGGTAGCCTCGCTCTTTTTGCCACTCAATCAGCTTGGGTAAAAAGTCTGTGACGGCACGACGGTTGCCGATAAAGTTGTCATCCACAAAGTAGACCAGCCCTGGATTGCCAGATTCCAGCATGGCATCGAGTTCATCTAAAATTTGCTGGGGAGTCTTAAGGCGCGGGTTATGTCCATACAGCGTGGGGATGTCACAAAACTCACAGTTAAAGGGGCAGCCACTGGAAAACTGGACACTGCCGAGCAGGTACTGATTTAGGTCAATGTGATGATAGGCAGGGGTAGGGAACTCGCTCAGGGGCAGCCGCTCCAAGGTTTCGAGGCAAAGCTGTTGGGCTGGGCGCTCAATGGAGTTATCGAGATACTCAATTAGCTTTTCGTCGGCATCACCCAGTTCGCCCATGCGTAAAATATCGAAGTCTGGGTAGTATTCTGGACAGCCGGAAACCGAAGGGCCACCCACGACGGTCAGTTTGCCGTGACGATGGGCGATCGCATTAATTTCGTTAATCTGAGGCCGCTGAATGTGCATCCCGCTGGTAATCACCACATCTGCCCAACGATAGTCCGCTTCCGTGGCAGGGTTGGCGTTTTCATCAATGAGGCGCACATCCCACTGTTTGGGGAAGTAGGACGCAACCAATAACAGTCCTTGCGGCGGCATAAAGGCTTTGACCCGTCCACCCGTGAGCTTATAGGAGTAGTGGAACGTGCCGAAGGATTTGCTGTAGCGCGGAAAAATCAGCAGAATACGCCGATGATTTTTGGGAACATACTTTACTTGACCCGGCAGACTTTCGGGAACGCCCGTCTTAATTTCTGTTGGAACCGTCATCTTAAGCTACTCCTCAACATCGACGAATCTTCGCATTTTGTCTTACTGTAACCAAAGTTTTTGAGCAAATGCTCAAATCCTTAAGGTTCCGGCCAAAAGTCTGGGTTTAAAGCATCTGCGATCGCATAGGGGCAGTCAGAAGGAAAACAGTCTAAAGAGAGTCCAGTTTCTAAAGATGCTTGCTCACGAGCATCCGCGTAGCAGGCATTTGCCACCGTTTCAACGTAAGACTTAAGGCTAGGGCTGTCTGCGAGTAAATCTCGGATGCGTCTGCGCTGTTCTGCAATGGTGCCTTCCCAGGACTCGGTGCGTTGAGACGACTGGTATTGCCACTTCAGCAAATGGTGAAGCAACACTTCTAGACGACTCTTGATCTGGCGCTTGTCAGACTTACCCAAAGACTCAATCTCCTCGATCAGGTTTTCGATATCTAGTTTGTTGAGTTGGCGATCGCGCAATAACTGCACCTGCACCTCAATCCATTGATTGAAGTCCGTGTCATAGAGCGTTTTTGTTGTAACGATCATGGCTAGCTTCCTTGAGTGCGATGCAGTAGTAGGCAAAGGTAATGACCACCATACAAGCTCATTTTACGCATTGAACCCGCTTACATCCTGGTTTGGGGTGAATGGGATGCCCCTTCTTTAGACCAAAGTGCCTGAGCGGCTGCATTTCCGTAGAGTTTGCGTGGCCCAATTTCAAGAAGCGGTTTGCCTGCATCCTTTGGCAAATTGAGAGTTGGTGGATCATGAGGGTCATCAGAAGAACGCAAAAAGTCCGTTACAAAAACCACGGGGCGATTACTGTTCCAAAATTGCTGCATTTGGATTTTAGTAATGAGAGTCGCTGGGGGCTTACCTGGAAAAGAAGGGGGCAGGCGGTTTGCTCCTCCATCCGTCAAAACCGCCACAGTTTGGTAAAGGATTCCAGTGGGTGTAATAGCCCAATCTGCTGAAATGGCTTTGTCTGGTTGAGAGGGAATCGCCAGAGATTGACCATCCTTCGATCCAATCAGTAGGACTGATTCAAATCCACTCAGTATTGAATCTGCTGCCTTTATACTTTCAAACCCTGGTAGTCCGCTGGGATTGAGGTAAAAGCTCATTGCCCCCGCCGCACCCAGCTCCCGCGATCCTTCAAAAATCCACAGTGGAGAGGACTGGAGATGGGCTTTTGCTTCTGAAATGAGCGTTTTAGACGAACGAAAATCTTGAACGGTCTTAAACCCCTGAATGACTGTTGCCCAAGTGGTGCCAAAGCCAAACCACAGCAATACGAGGGCGATCGCCAACTGCCGCCGCAACAGAAATACACCACTCCCAATAAATCCTACGCTCAGCCCTAGCAGTTGAACGGTGATAATCGTCTGCACTCCTTTGGTCTGGGATAGTTCTGGAAACAGCGCAATCACCTCTTGAGGGAGCCAGAGCAGCCCTGTCATGAGGGCAACGCCTAGACCCGTCATGATCCACCCAATCCAGACGCGCGATCGCTCTGCTTTGCCTTGCCACGCCATTGACCACCAGTATCCGGTCATCATCGCTAAAGGCGGAACGGCAGGGATGGAGTAGTAGTACAGCCGAGAAGAAAGGGGCAAAAACATCACAATGGGCAATACAGCCAGTACGCCTAGCAGCGTGAGGGCATCGCTGCGTTGACGATCTGTTGGAGTCGCAATGGCTGTAAATCCATGCCGCCAGTCTTCCCATGCCCTTTTAAGGGTTGGTGGCAGCAAAAATGTCCACGGTAGGCACCAAACGGCGCTTACCCCCAAGTATCCCCAAGGGCTAATTTTAGAGATGCTGTAGTCTGGAGGCCATCGCGTATCTAAGGCGCGCTTAAAGTTTTCGTTGAGCAAAAAATATTGCAGAAAGCCAGGGTTGTATTGCTCGACCGCAATACACCAGGGCACTACCACAGCCGCCGTTATTGCAATTCCTAACAGAGGCCGAAATATTTTTAGGGTTTGCCAGCGACGAGTGGTAAGGGCGATCGCCCCACAGCCCACCACCCAAAACGCCAGGGCTAAAATCCCCTTTGCTAATACCGCCAGCCCCAGCAGTAGGTAAGCCGCAACAAAAAAGCCGTGGGATTTAGGCTGTACCGTCAACCGCCACAGGCAGTACATCATGGCTAACAGCAGCGTGCCCAACAGCTCATCAATCAGGAGCTGATGGGCAAAAATAAACCAGCCCACCCCTGTACTCAGCAGCACGACGGTTGCGCGACTCGCAATTACGCCCCAAATCTGGCGGCTCCACAGCCACGCCACCACTACCCCCAACCATCCTGCCAGGGCAATCGGGAAACGCGCTGCAAATTCCTGAAACCCAAATAGCTTAAAACTTGTAGCAATGAGCCAATATAGCAGAGGTGGCTTATTGAGATAGGGTGCGCCGTTGAGCGTGGGCGTAACCCAGTCCCCTTGCAGAATCATCTCCCGCGCCACGCCTGCAAAATGACCCTCATGGGGTTCAAACAGACCGTACTTTTCTAACCCGTAGGTGAGCAGAATAAATGCCGCAAACAGCAGTACTCCATCAATCCATTCAACGTATTTATTGTGCTTGACAGACTGCATGTCTTCGGTAGAGCGATGAATTTCCTTTTACGAGAGTGTACGACAGTTCGAGCCTTGCCGCACTAAAAGTATGAAAGCGTTAAGGTGTTTGAGTTTATTGCTTGCGAACTAAGACTTTTCCTTCGAGAGTGGCGGCGGCTCCATTGCCGCCGCGATGCGTCCCAGTAATGGGAGCGGCGTAGCGAGGCCACTCACTAGCGGCAATGGCGATATGGCGATCGCCCACCACCAGTCCCATCGTTGGGTCATAGCCCCGCCAGCCTGCACCCGGCAGATACACCTCCGCCCAGGCGTGAAGCATTTGTTCATAGGCAGAGTCGCCTTCTTCGTAGCCGCTAACAAATCGAGCGGCAAGACCGACCGCGCGACAGGCTGCCATAAACAGCACCACAAAGTCTCGGCACGTTCCGCTTTGCTGCGTCCAGGTAATGCTGGGGGGCTGCGGGTCGCCTTCTTCTCGCACCTGGTAGCGCATTCTTCTGTAGATGCGCTGGTTTAACTCCCCTAAGAAATGGATGGGGTTCCAATTGACGCTGTGGGCAATCTCTTGGGCGAGCTGGGTTGCCGCAGGGTCTGAAGCAAGGCTTCCTAAATGTGTGGGAGTAAGATAGGGCTGAAGATGCTCTGACAGTGCCGTGGGGTAGTCAAAGGGAAGCCGCGTTGCCCACGACTCAAGGATGTAGTTAAAGGGGTTATCACAAAGGGTTTCAACCTCTGAGGTTGCAATAACCTGAAGCGTCTGGATGGGCACGTCCCCCCACCAGCAGCGGGTGAGCAGGTTGCCCTCAACATCTAAAAGACTGTTTTGACCTTGAGGGGCTGGCGTTATCTTGAGGTCGTACTGCGTGAGCCGCTGAAACCCGTCGCTGCGGGGCTGAAGCCGCAAAACGTGAGGGTTCAAAAACACCGAACCGTCGTAGGTGTAGGTTGTGCCGTGGGTAATGGTGTACTTCATTGCCGCTGTGATTGGGATAAACCCTTGACGGCGGCGGCAGCAGCCACAGGTGCCGCAACGGGTTCTCTAGAGAAGAAGGTTTTAAAGATATCGTGGTCGATCTCATTGAGCTGCTGCTGTACCCGATCTAAAAATTCGTGCATCCCGTCAGACACAATTTCAGAGATGGTTACAAACTCTAGCTCAGAGCGAACCTTGCCCACGGTTCGTTCAGCGGCGTTGCGCCAAGTGCCGATGGGGGTGCCGCTAATTTGATGCAGCGATCGCTCCATTTCAAATAGGCAAAACCGAATCGAGCGCGGAAACTCTGCGTCCAAAATTAAAAATGAGGCGACTGCGGCGGGGGTAATGCGGTGCTGGACGCTGCTTTTGCGGTACATCTCATAGGCGCTGGCAGAACGCAGCAAGGCAATCCAGCCCAGTTCATCAACCGAAGAACCAACGTCTTCCGTGGAGGGCAGCAAAATAAAGTATTTGACATCTAAAATGCGGGAAGTTTTATCTGCTCGCTCTAGATAGCGACCCACCTGACCAAAATTCCACGCCTCGTTATGGGACATGGTGGCCTCCATCACCCCTGCAAACAGGTGACTGGATTCTTTGACCGCCGTCAGCAGCGCATTGAGCGCAGACAGCGAAAGGTCTTCGCGTTTTGCTTCCGCCACCATCATGTGAAAGGCGTTGACGCGCTCCCACATTTCAGACGAAATAATTTCGCGGACGGATCGCGCATTTTCACGGGCGGTTTGAAGGCAGGAAAGAATGGAGTTGGGGTAAGCGCGGTCAAACACCAAAAACTTAACCACGTTTTCGGGGGTGGCATCACCGTAGTGTTTGGTGAAGAAAGCGCGATCGCCTGTTGTCGCCACCAAAGGCTTCCACTGCTGCTCGATGCCAGAGGGCATATCTAACAGAAGGTTAAGGTTTACGTCTAGGAAACGGGCGACGTTTTCAGCCCGTTCGATGTAGCGATTTAGCCAGTAGATTGAATTTGCAACGCGGCTCAGCATGGGCAATTTTGGTAGGGTTCAATTTGCTTAGAATCCATTGGAATCCGTCAGAGTTCTTTCTCTTTGGGCTTAGTATAAAACCCAGGTATCCTTACTCCCTCCCCCTTGGGAAGAATTCACCACCAGGGAACCTTTTTTTAAGGCCACACGGGTAAGTCCCCCTGGATGAACATAAATTTCTTTGCCGTAGAGAATATAAGGGCGCAGATCGACATGACACCCTTCAATTTGATCGCCCAAGATAGTCGGCACCCGCGATAGACACAGGGTGGGCTGAGCAATGTAGTTTCGCGGATTTTCCTGAATTTTAATGGCAAACGCTTCGCGCTCGGCTTCGGTCGCGTGAGGCCCAATCAGCATCCCGTAGCCACCCGCTTCGTTAGCCGATTTAACAACGAGTTTGTCTAAATTCTCAAGCACATAGGCAAGCTGTTTTGCCTCCCAACAGAGGTAGGTGGGCACGTTGGGCAAGATCGGCTCTTCGCCGAGGTAATACTGAATCATCTTAGGGACGTAGGCGTAGATCACCTTATCGTCCGCGATTCCTGTACCAGGAGCATTGGCGATCGCCACTCGTCCCGCTTTATAAACCTCCATCAGACCAGGTACCCCCAGCATCGAGTCGGCTCTAAACACTTTAGGGTCAATAAAGTCATCATCAATGCGCCGATAGATTACGTCAACGCGCTGGAGTCCTTTAGTGGTGCGCATCTGGAGATAGCCATCCACCACGGTTAAATCTTGGCCTTCGACCAGCTCTATGCCCATCTGCTGTGCCAAGAACGAATGCTCAAAGTAAGCAGAGTTGTAGATGCCTGGAGTTAGCACTACAACCGTAGGATGCTCGACTTGAGAGGGCACCAGATGCAGTAATGCCTCTAGCAAACGGCTAGGGTACTCATCTACAGGCTGAATCTGCATTTTGGCGAACACCTGAGGGAAGGTATTTTTCATCACGCGCCGATTCTCTAGCACATAAGAAATACCCGAAGGACAGCGCATGTTGTCTTCTAAAACAAACCACTGCCCTGCTTTATCGCGCACTAAATCTGTGCCCGTGATGTGACACCAGACCTTACCAGGCGGGTTTAGCCCCACGCAGGGCTTCAAAAAGCCTGTCGCTGACTCAATCAGCTCTAAAGGGATGTGCCCATCTGCCACAATTTTTTGATCGTGATAGATATCGTCTAGAAAAAGATTAAGGGCGTGGATGCGCTGTTTAAGACCGCGCTCTAAATATTCCCACTCACTTACCGCCACAATGCGCGGAATCACATCAAAGGGAAAAATTCGGTCTTCTGCATCTTCATCGCCGTAGACGTTGAAGGTTGCGCCCAACTTATACATTGCGGCTGAGGCCGCCGCCTGTCGCAGCATTAGTTCTCCGGGCGGCAGAGAGTGAATGCGGTCTACCAGGGGCTGTCCCTCTGGACGCGGCTGGTTTTTGTCAATAAACAGCTCGTCGTAAAACCCTTGTGTTTCGGGATCGTAGCTATCAAACCGCACGGGCTACCGCCTCCAATGACCTATGGTCGTATACTAACGACCTTGGTGTAGCCCATATCTGTAGTGATTGATACGAGACGGCGGTTCTTGGTAGTAAGCGGTCTAGAATTGTGAGCCGACAGGCAAACGGCGGGTCTGCCCCCTTAGCGACAAAACGTTATATTGAGGTTATGTCAATTTTGATGGGATCCGGTACGTCTTATAGGGGCGCAAGGCCTTGCGCCCCTACGGAAGGTGCAACTCAATTTCAATTTTCTCTCGCTAAGTTTTAGACCCCATGCTGTCCCAAATTCAGGAATTAGCCGAAAGCCTAGCCCCGCGACTCATTGAAATTCGTCGTCATCTTCATCTTCATCCTGAGCTGAGTGGACAAGAGTATCAAACCTCTGCTTATGTAGCGGGGGTTTTGTCATCTTGTGGGCTAAAGGTGCGTGAAGGCATTGGCAAGACTGGCGTGATTGGCGATCTGGTAGGTCAAGAGACAGACCCACGCCGTTTGGCAATCCGTACCGATATGGATGCGCTGCCGATTCAAGAGCGCACGGCCTTAGAATTTGCCTCCCGCAATGCTGGGGTGATGCACGCCTGCGGTCACGATATTCACACCACCGTGGGGCTTGGGACGGCGATGGTTTTGGCAGAGCTGCGATCGCATCTGCCTGGCTCAGTCCGCTTTCTGTTTCAGCCTGCTGAAGAAATTGCTCAGGGTGCAGGCTGGATGATTGACGATGGTGCAATCGAAGGAATTAATGCATTTCTTTCAGTTCATGTTTTTCCTTCCATTCCGGCAGGTTCCATTGCGGTACGCTATGGATCTTTAACCGCCGCCGCCGATAACTTAGAGCTAACGATCATGGGCGAATCTGGTCACGGTGCTAGACCCCACGAGGCCGTTGACGCGATCTGGATTGCGTCACAGGTGATTACCACGCTGCAACAGGCCATTAGCCGCACCCAAAACCCATTACGACCTGTGGTCTTAACCATCGGGCAAATTTTAGGGGGACGTGCGCCCAATGTGATTGCCGATCAGGTGGTGATGAAGGGAACCGTACGATCGCTGCATCCTGAAACCCATGCGCGTCTACCAGAGTGGATTGAAGACATTGTGGCAGGCATTTGTAAGCCCTATGGGGCGCGCTACCATCTCAACTACGAAAGAGGGGTGCCTTCGGTACACAACGACCCGCGTCTGACGCAGCTCTTAGAGCGATCTGCTCAAAAGGCATTGGGCGTAGAGCGCGTCTCGGTTTTGCCGGAGCCGTCTTTAGGGGCTGAGGATTTTGCGCTGTTTTTAGAACATGCGCCAGGCTCCATGTTTCGGTTAGGGGTGGGGCGCAAGGGTCAAATCAATCATCCGCTGCACCACCCTCAGTTTGAAGCAGATGAGTCTGCCATTTTGACGGGTGTGGTTACGATGGCCTACAGTGCCTACAATTATTGGCAGCAGGCGAATGAAGCCTAGTTCATCAGCAACAGGTCAAGCGAAGCAGAGAAATGTCAAGTCCCTGTTTCAGAAAGGTTTCAAATCCAGCTAAGCTAAAGGCCTGCGCAACGTCTTAACCACACCGAGATCTTGGTTTTTCTTGGTGGAAAAGTATTTCATGCATCTTTACTGATGAGCAATCCTCTTTCCTCGGATTCAGCACGAGCGGTGTTTGAAGAATCCTTAAACTTTGATTTATTGGGAATAGATCAGGTGCGCTGGATTGAGCTGACGCGGGGTTACTGCGATCGCCTCAATGCCTTCACAGCGAAAAACCAATTCCCTCGCATTCTGATCTCTCAAACCGACCCGATTGAGTTTTTGGCAGGCTTTATGGCGGCCTGCATTACCCAATGTCCAATCTTTTTGAGCAATCCAAACTGGAGTATCCAAGAATGGCGGCAGGTGCTGGAGTCAGTACAGCCTCATCAGGTCTGGGGAACTCTGCCGATTTTGGTTTCGCATCAAAATTCCGAATTTGCTGATGCTCAAGCAAAAGGCTGGATTATGATTCCCACAGGCGGATCGTCAGGGCAAATTAAGTTTGCAATTCATACTTGGAAAACGTTAACTGCTTCAGTACAGGGGTTCCGAAGCTTTTTTAGGGTAGACGCCGTCAATTCCTGCTGTGTACTGCCGCTGTATCACGTCAGTGGGCTAATGCAGTATCTGCGATCGCTCCTCACCCACGGACGATTACACATCATCTCCTTTGTTCATCTCTATGGGAGTGAATCTAGCCGTATGGAACAGGCCACTTTTTTGCATAAAAGCAACAACATGCCACAGGATTTTTTTCTGTCCCTCGTTCCTACTCAGCTTCAGCGGCTCTTACAGCAGCCCCATCGTCTCTCCTGGCTTCGGAGCTTTCGCACCATTCTGCTGGGCGGCGCTCCAGCGTGGCCTGTACTGCTAGCCCAAGCAAATCAGCAGCAGCTCAATTTAGCGCTCACCTACGGCATGACGGAGACGGCTTCTCAGGTTGTAGCTCTAAAACCTCAGGCATTCTTACAGGGGCGCTTCGATGGTGGCTGTGTGTTGCCCCATGCTCAAGTTGAAATTTATGATTCTGCTGGACAGCCTTTGGCAGCGCATCAAACGGGCAACATTATGATTAAAGCTCAATCGCTGTTTCAAGGTTACTACCCGCATTATTGCCCTAAAACAGTATTTAAGACTGATGACCTTGGCTATTTTGATGAACAAAGTTATCTGCACATTGTAGGCCGCAGCAGCCGAAAAATTATTTCAGGGGGTGAAAATATTTTCCCTGAAGAAGTAGAAGCGGCGTTATATTCAACGGGTCTGGTCAAAGACGTTTACGTCTTGGGGTTGCCTGATTCTCAATGGGGTGAAGCCGTTGCCGTGCTTTATGTACCTCTAAACTTAGGCACAAAGGCTCAACAGCTCAAGGACGATTTAGACTCCAGATTAAGCCACTATAAGCACCCCAAACGCTGGCTGGTCGCTGACGCAATTCCCCGCAATGCTCAAGGTAAAGTTGACCTCTTTCGCTTGCGGCAAATGAATTGGAGCGGAGCGTTAATCTAACGCTACTAAAGGCTTTTTAACGCCTAACGGGACTGGCGGGACTCGAACCCTCGACCTATCGCTTAGGAGGCGATCGCTCTATCCATCTGAGCTACAGCCCCAGCCTACTGGGATGGCTCCATCTTATCATTGGGGCTTGATCTACGCTAAATGCTCTGTAATTCAGCAAGCCGCCCTAAAACCTCTGTACTATGAACCGCAGGCGCAACCTTTACCATTCGCTCTCGCAGTACGCCGTCAGGGTCAATAATAAACGTGTGGCGCATAGACAAATAGCCCATCCAAGATCCATAGGCTTTACTTACCGAGCCATCTTCATCCGCCAGCAGCGGAAACTTAAGCCCTTCAGCGCTGCAAAACTCAGCATGGGTATTCACAGAGTCGGCACTCACCCCCACAACAAGCGTATTTTTGGCCTGATATTTCGCTAAATCTCGTTGAAATCGCTGGGCTTCTAGCGTGCAGCCAGGAGTAAAGTCTTTGGGGTAAAAGTACAGCACCACCCATTTTCCGCGAAGGTCAGACAGAGAAAGCTGTCCCTTCCCATCGTTGGTGGGCAGCGTAAACGCTGGAGCTGGTTCATTGAGCGGCAGCATCTGCCCCCCCATCGCCCAAGCCGGAACTGCTGACAGAAAAAGCGTTAAGCAAAGCACTGCCAACACTAAACCAGAGCGTAACAGTCGCTGCAAACGAGCCATAATTTCCCCCGCTACAAAACCGTACACTTAATGTTTACATAAATTTACACTTTTGTGTCGCGGGGTGGGCGACCCTGCTCTGCCAAAGATTTCCAGCCCGGATGCCAAAGCTGACGATCGCAAAGCGTTTTGGCATTGACCCAAAAGCTCACGGATGGGTCGCACGAAGACACTAGCTCTGCAAAGACCATGCCCCCTTGATTTTTACGGCTGACCACCTCGAAGTGTCGCCACCCAAAGGTAGACTCTTTGGCTGTCCACTTAGAACCCATCAAAAAGGGGTACTTTGGCTTCTTCACAGTCGCAGGGCGGGATTGATTTCGAGCTGATTGAGCAAGCGATCAATATCAACGTGCTGCTTAAACAGCTTTTGAATGCAGTCCACCTTAATAGTTTCGCTAAAGCGTGCTGAGCTAAAGGCTTTATCCACTAGCTCTACGGTGGTCAGGGTATCTAAGTCCACCGACAGCACCGGAACCTCTAGGTCTTCTGCGCGATTTAGCACAATAGCGTTGGGCGAAAAGTGGCCTGTCAAAATGAGGCAGTTCGTCGAAGACTCTAGCGCCGCAAGCTGAATATCGGTGCGATCGCCCCCTGTCACCACCGCCATATTATTGGCGCGGTTGAAGTACCGTAGGGCAGAATTCACGTTCATAGCTCCGATGCTGAGCTGCTCTACCATTAGGTTGAGGCGATCGCCACAGCACAGCACCTCTGCGTTAAGCTGCTTCACCATTTCTCGCACGCTAATGCTGCGCAGCAAAGGATGGCTAGGGATTTGCCCAAAGACCGGAATGTTGTGCTGCTCCAGAAACGGCACAATAAAGTCAATCACAGACTTTGACAGCTTTTCGGGTACGTCATTGAGAATGACCCCACCGAGGCGATCGCCCAAATGTGTTTGAGCCAGCAGCAGCTCATCGACCACCGCCAGAGACTGACATCGTGCCATCAGTAAAACCGTAGCCTCTAGCTGCTCAGCCTGCTGCAAAAGTGAAAATCCAAAGAGCTGTCCTTCCGCCAAATTGCTGGGACCTTCAAACAGCACAAGGTTATAGTCTTTCTCTAAACCGTAATTTAGTCCTGGAGATGATGCCCTATGACCTGTCTGGAGCTGTTTTTGAACATCAGCCCCATTCACCGTCACAAAAGAAGGTACGATTTGCTGCTGCGTCAAGTTGAGCGCTGATACGATAAACTGCACGTCTAAATCGACGCTGGGCAGTGAAGCAGCGGCAGCCGGATCTAAATTCATGCTCAAAGGTTTGCCATAGGCAAAACCAATGCCCCGATCCAAAATTTGCGGACTCAGCCCCAAAACAGCAGCGGATTTTCCACTGTGTGCTGCAAGCGAACCAATCAGCAAATGCTTTGCCAAATGCGGCACACCCTCACTCCTTTCGTCGCTAAAAAACACTTAACGGTGCAGTGTAGCAGCTTTAGCTCAATTCCATGAGGCTAGTCTCCTCTCTGCCCAGATGAAAACTTTATTAGTTCTCATATAGGCTAATTGTCTCACATTCTGCTGAGGTCAAGCCTTGATGGATTAATCTTCTAGCTTCAGAAGCTTTCGATAAAATGACTTTGAGAAATCTGCGACTTTAGAGCGTTTGTATTCTGTGAGTACATCAATCAAAAAACCAACAAACTCAAAGTTTGTCAATGTTACCTCATAGCTTAAATCTGCATCGCCACTAAACTGAAGGCGACATCGGGTCAAGTCTGCGGGGAGCGGAAGGACACTCCACGTTGCTAAGAATGGAATACTTGTGCCCCCCTCGATGGTGCGCTCTCCCTCGAAGTTCCCAAACTGATAGAGCGACATGGCGATCGCTAACGTATCTCTTCGGTTTCCCTGATAATAGGGAAGATACATCGACACATCTCGGCTTGGAGCAGGTTGAAGTGTACTTAGATGCTGACCCATTCTATGATTCCTATAAAATAACGTTTGCTTGAGAGTCTCTGGGTTTCCCGCTAGGGTAGCAGTCAAGGTCTGGTTGTGGAGCAATTCATTTAGGCGTTAGCTCATCTAGGGTATGGTGTTACAAGGGCAAGCTCAGGCTTTATTGCTGACGCTTTTGCGCCATCCCTATGACCATTGAACCCATTTTGCCTCCCAAAACGACTCGAACGATTAAGAGACTCACCTGCTGTTTAAATTTTTCCCTTAATCTTTCTAATCCTGTCATTCTTGCGACTGGCTTGGGTATAAAACGTTGTAGGGGGAGTCATTAAGTGAATGGGTGCAGACTGACCGTCAATCCCGTCAATGCTAAGCGTGACGGCTTGCCAAAGCATTATTTCTGAAGGGCAGAGGTTTATTTCGTGCTGAAGGTTTCTGAAGAAGGTGTGTGGCCGAGTGACCCTGATTGGCTTCAGGATTATCCGAAAAGTGAAGGTCGGCGGCGTAAGGCGGCTTTGCTACTAGTGGCGGTGTGGGCAAGCGTCTTTGCGCTTCATCTGAGTGTTAGAGGGTTCTGGGTTCCCATTGGCCTCACAACTTTAATGGGCGTTCATCTCCTGAGGCTGCTTGGCACTCGTCCAGTCTCGATTCCAGACCCTGTTTCCTTAGATTCCCCACCGGAATCGTATCCGTTTATTTCTTTGGTAGTGGCGGCTAAAGATGAAGAAGCCGTTATTACATCCTTGGTTGAAAAGCTCTGTGCCCTTGACTACCCAGCGTCGCGCTACGAGCTATGGGTAGTAGATGACAACAGCGGCGATCGCACTCCCCTGCTGCTGGCTGAGTTACCCCAGCGCTACCCAAATTTTCACTGGCTGCGGCGGGGTGCAGAGGCCAAGGGGGGCAAGTCAGGTGCGCTCAATCAGGTTCTGCCGCTGCTAAAGGGTGATTTTATTGGCGTTTTTGATGCGGACGCGCAGGTTGCAGACAATCTGCTGCGGGCGGTACTGCCTTACTTTGAGCCAGTCGAGGTGGGCGCGGTGCAGGTGCGCAAGGCGATCGCCAACGCTGAGGTCAACTTTTGGACCAAAGGCCAAAGCATCGAGATGATGTTCGATTCCTTTCTGCATGAGCGCAGAAACGCTTTCGGCGGCATTGGGGAACTGCGGGGCAATGGGCAATTTGTGCGTCGCACGGCCCTAGAGCGCTGTGGTGGCTGGAACGAAGACACCATTACAGACGACCTAGACCTCACATTTCGGCTTCACCTAGACGGTTGGAACATCGCCTCCGTCGTCTCGCCTTTTGTCCAAGAAGAAGGGGTTACGCGCACCCTTGGCCTATGGCACCAGCGCAATCGCTGGGCAGAAGGTGGCTATCAGCGCTATTTAGACTACTGGCCGCTCATCCTCAACAACCGCATGGGTTTTCGTAAAACCCTAGATCTCGTCATTTTTTGGCTGATCCAGTACATTTTACCAACCGCCGTCATTCCAGATACACTGCTCGCGGCTTGGTATGGTCAGCCGCCCGTCTTGCTGCCGCTCTCACTCTTAACCACAAGCCTTTCTTTAGTAGGCATGTTTGCCGCGCTCAATCGCATTGGCAAAGTCCAGAATCAGCCCCTTAACCTTGCTCAAATCACGTTTGGGTCTATCCTCGGAACGGTGTATATGTCTCACTGGCTGGTGGTGGTTGCGAGCGTTACGGCTCGGATGTCTATTCGTGCCAAGCGATTCAACTGGGTTAAGACCGTCCATGTCGGAGCGGCATCTCATGCACCTACTCAAGCTCCATAGCCCCAAATTTCCATAGATAAAAGCTAGCGCTTATTCTTGCCGTGCTAGATTTTTATCAATAGACCTCTTGCCTAACTTTGACCCTCACCCCCAGCCCCTCTCCCACAAGGGGAGAGGGGAGCCGAAATTAGCCCTTCTCCCCTGATGGGAGAAGGGTTGGGATGAGGGGGCGAGGATTGATGTAAGAGATCTATCAATAGATATCCGCAGTCAGGAATGGTTGTAGTGAAACAAGTGACCTTTCACCAGCTCAAGGTCTTTGAAGTGACCGCACGGCGGGGAAGCTTTACAAGAGCGGCAGAAGAGCTGTTTTTAACCCAGCCAACCGTTTCTATCCAGATGAAGCAGTTGACTAAAGCAGTAGGGCTACCGCTGTTTGAGCAGGTAGGCAAGCGCCTCTACCTCACAGAAGCAGGTCGAGCGCTATTGAGCACCTGTCAAGATATTTTTGAGCGGCTAGACCAGTTTGACATGACCGTCTCAGACCTTCAGGGACTTCAACAAGGGCAACTTAGGCTCTCCGTTGTTACCACGGCTAAATATGTCATCCCCAGGCTGTTGGGGCCTTTTTGTCGGCAGTACCCTGGCATAGACGTGGCGCTCATTGTAACCAATCACGAGAACATCTTAGAGCGCCTCAAAGAAAACCTGGATGATCTTTATATCCCCAGTCAGGTTCCTGAAATGATGGATGTCTTCAGCCAGCCATTTTTAGAGAACCCGCTTGTGGTCATTGCGTCACGTCATCATCCCCTTGCGGGAACGGGGGATATTCCGTTAGAGCGTCTGAATAACGAATCTTTCATTATGCGAGAGCCAGGATCTGGGACACGACAGGCTGTGGAGCAGCTTTTTGACGCGCACAATATCAGTATTCGGGTTCGCTTAGAACTAGGCAGCAATGAAGCTATTAAACAGGCGGTGGCTGGCGGTCTGGGTATTTCAGTGCTATCGCGGCACTGTATGGCATTAGAAGGCCAGACAGGACAAATTGCAATCTTAAATGTTGAAGGGTTTCCGATTCCAAGGCATTGGCATATTGTTCACCCTAAGGGAAAACATCTATCGGTGGTTGCTCAGACATTTTTTAAATATCTACAGACTGAAGGAAAGCGTGTACTTCAAGAAACGGCTTTACTATAGCCAAGAAATATATGTATGGATAAATAGAGTAACGCTTAGGTCACCCATCAAAATATGTTGAGGTTGGCTTATTTTGAGGTGCAGCATTGAATCTATTAAGATTCAGCGAAGTTTGTAGAGAGCGTAGCAGCACCAATACTTTCAGCCATCGGGTCAAGTTCTGAAAGAAAGTCCTTTCGGTATTAGTAGCGTCCTTGCCTCAATGCCTAACGGCAAAGGATTAGGTCTACTAATTTGCGCCTTGCTTTTTCAAGACAAGTTGCCGTTTCGAGGACTTGACCGAGCTATACGGGGGGATCGATAGCCCAGTTAGTATTATAAACACAGATTGATAATTTGGGATAGTCTTAGCAAAAAGACCCATATTTTCTGGAGAATCATGATTCTCCAGAAAATATTATTTTTAGGAAGGTGAGTGATTGGCAATATCTGAATTCACAGAGTGAAGGCACTCCTGAATTTCTGAGATTTTAATCGCTCAAGTTCCTTTGGTAGAATTTGCTTCTTGCGGCAAACGCAACGCTCAAAACCCCATGGCGGCGGCAACAGAGTCTAAGGTTGGGGTGACACCTCGGTAATACCGCTCTGATTTCTGACTCAGTGCTATGTCAGGATCTTTTAGACCATTGCCCGTCAAGACGCAAACAACGGTTCCGCCAGCGGGTACCCGATCTTTGAGCTTTAGCAGCCCCGCTACAGAGGCCGCGCTGGCAGGCTCACAAAAGATACCTTCTTCTGCGGCCAGAATTCTGTAGGCATCTAGAATTTCGTCATCCGTGACGGCATTAAAGGCACCTTGGCTGGCGTGCTGAACGGCGATCGCCTTTTCTTGATTGGCAGGGTTGCCGATACGAATGGCAGTTGCCAAGGTGTCGGGATGCTCAACAGGATGTCCCAAAACCATAGGAGCCGAACCTGCCGCCTGGAAACCCATCATGTGGGGGAGCCGCTGGCATCGTTGCTCTTGGTGATACTGACAAAAACCCATCCAATACGCGGTAATGTTGCCTGCATTGCCCACAGGGATGCACAGCCAGTCGGGGGCATCACCCAGCGCGTCTACCACTTCAAATGCGGCTGTCTTTTGGCCTTCTAGTCGATAGGGATTGACAGAATTAACCAGCGTAACAGGATGGGTTTCCGCCATTTCCCGCACAATTCTGAGGGCACTGTCAAAGTTGCCCTGAATGGAAATCACTTCAGCGCCGTAGAGTAAAGCCTGAGCGAGCTTACCCTGCGCCACATAGCCATCTGGAATAATAACAAAGGCTTTAAGCCCACCCCGAAGGGCATAGGCAGCAGCGGCGGCAGAGGTGTTGCCTGTGCTGGCGCAAATAACGGCTTTGGAACCTTCTTCTTTGGCTTTGGTGACGGCGAGGGTCATGCCTCGGTCTTTAAAGCTGCCCGTCGGGTTGAGTCCGTCATATTTAAGGTAGACCTTGACCTCACGACCAATACGGCTGGCGATCGCCGGAGCCGGAATCAGCGGCGTGTTGCCTTCATGGAGTGTGACAATGGGCGTACTGTCAGAAACGGGCAGGTAACGTCGATAAGCTTCAATCAGTCCCGGCCAATACTGAACTGGAGCGGCGGTTGAACGTAGGCTGGAAGTCACAGTCTATGCAAAATTGAATGGATTATTCCCTTCAGTGTACCCTGCTTAGACTCTACCCAAACGAAAACCCATAGGGTAGCGGCGGCGCGGGGCTAGACTAAAGGGAACCCTGCCTAAAAGGGCAGCATCGGCAACAGTCCCTTTGTAATTTGTCACATAGGTTGCGATCATGAGGACAGGTTGGCGCTACAATGCTTTTTTGTGCATGCAAATAAGTATAAATAACTAATCAAAATGCCTGTTATTAACCCTATTAAAATGCCCAGTGACGCAACTCTGGCTTCTTCTGAAGGTCAGATCGTAGATGAGCGCACAGTGCGAACCATTCAGCAACAGTACCAAGCCAGTCACCAAGAAGAGTTTCTGCACTTAAGAGCGCAGGTCGAAGCGCTGCTGACGGAGCTAAAAACCTTAACCATTAGTGACTCTAGCAACGATTCTGAGCTTGCGCTGTAGGTTATCTTCCGTCAAGTTTAGCTAAAAGCCCTATTCTCTGGGTTCTTCAAGTCTTCCATCAAAGTCATCTGCCTCAGGCGTTTTTTAAAACAACCCTCATAAAAACAGAACTTAAACAAAGTTTATTGCGAAGGTCTTCAATCTCAGAATGATGGAGGCACGGTAGAAGAAAAGCTTGTTAAGCTGCTGATAGAGCTGCTGCTGCTCCTTCTACCGTTTTTATTGCTGACCCAAAGGTACAGCAAGCGTTCAAACGCTATGGACTCCAATTTATGGCGAAGGTCTATGACTAATGCTAAAGCGTCAGAGCAACCCGACTTGCCGATTGTGAAGCAGTCGTTAGATTTTGACCATCGCTATCCCTGTCCGGTTTGTCGTTATGGTCAAATCGAGGGGCTGTTTTTGGTAGACGCTTTTTCCTGTGGGTTTTGTCGTCATATCTTTACGATAAATATGCCCCACCAATACCTGCGACTTGAAGATACAGCTCAGCCACTTCAATGGCGATGGACGGGCGATCGCTGGGTTTCGGCTCGAAGCGTGGTTACGGATGAGTCGCTGCTGCTGCTTTGGGGGTTTAGCCTTGCGTTTGTGCTGGTGCCCACAGCACTGGTTTGGCTTGCTAACCATACTTTTCCGCCGTTGCCCAACCCAGATGGCGGCGGCACATCATTTCCGTTGCTGTGGACTGGGCTGACGTTTTTATCTCACAGCTCTATTGTGGCGTGGTTTAGCTTGGAATATTATCAAATCCCGCTTTACCTAATGCTGAAGCTTTATATTCAGAGACTGTTTCAGCCTGTTTTGAGTCGATGAGCGGCAGCATGGGGAAGCAGTGTTTCAATATCCCACTTTGCGGCAGCTAGGCTAAGGTTCTGTAGCGAACAATCGTTTTGGTAAGGCAAAATCCCCAGCACGGGGCAGCGGGTGAATGATTCTAGTAGATCAATAGATGCCCAATTCTCAATGTCTTGCGTTGAGCATGGCTCGGGACAGCTTAAAATCAAGCCCCGAATGTTAACGCGAGACTGCTTGGCAAGGGCGACCTGAGCGATCGCCTGTCCAATCGCACCCAATCGAACCGGAACTACTAAAATCGTCGGCAATTTCCAGTCATAGGCTAAATCTGCGACAGTCAGCTCAGCGGTGATAGGGGAACCTAGGCCGCCGACACCCTCTACCAACACCCAGTCATGGCTTTGCTGAAGGGTTTGAAAGGTTTGCCAAGCTAACCCCAGGTCAATGGTTTTGCCCTCAGCAGCAGCGGCTAGAGGGGGTGCTAAAGGTGCATCAAAATAGAGCGGCGTGATTTGCGCTAGCGTTTGAGACAGGTTAAACTGCTTGGCGTAATGCTCGCGATCACCCACCCCAGACTGAATGGGCTTAAAAATAGCGACTTTCTGCTGAGGATAAAAAGTACTGAGGTACGCTGCCAGCGCAGACGTGACGATGGTTTTGCCCACACCCGTATCGGTGCCGCTGATTAAACAGGTTGTTGCCACAGGGTTTAAGCTATGCTTGATTGTGTTTTGAAGAAATTTTAGTGCAGATGCCTGAAGAAGAAGATCATCTATTTCAAGAAGACTTTCGTGCGATCACAGCTCATCTGCATCAGCTTGTAGATCGATCTCAAACAGACCCCGTATCCTTGCTCAAAATCCTACGCTTTTTAGAGAATCTGCACCAGGAGGTTCGAGAGCTTCACTTTCAGTCTGCACTTCCGATTCATCGCCATGAGCTATACGCCATGCTTCGAGAAATAGAGGCCGAAGGCGGATGGCCTTACATTCCAAGAATGCAGCTTAGGGAGCTTTTAAGTGGTGAGATTCAGAGTTCTACTTCAGTAAATCAGATCGAAGGCTGGGATTAACAGCATAAACCTCTTGCATGAATCCTTGAAACCCTCCTAATCAATTCGGGGCTACAGGAGCAAAGTCTGCAAAAGCAGACCAAATCCACACCTTTACACCCTTCCTAAGCTCGTGCTTGCGTAGCAGCTTGTAGCTTTAGGCAGACATCGTTTTGTAGCCACGATTTTAATTGCTAAGATTTCTACTCCAGTGCGTCTAGGTCAATGGCGCGTGACCCACCTGACTGGAGCAGCAGGAGCAGGTTACGCAGCTGAGACCAGACGAGTACGCCTGTCATAACGGTCAGCACACTAGAAGTGATGTAGCTAAACTGAAGCGGCAGGCCAAAAATATTAAGTCCAGAAGCCAAAAAGACGCAAATCCCCCCACAAATGCCCAAGAACGGGACAGATAATGAAAACCCTTGGAGCTGCTGCAAGATTCGGGTGGAACGGGTTTCGGACCATGTTTTGACAGCCTGTCTTAGCGTGACTTCAAAGGCACGACCACAGGTAAGGCCCGCAAATAAGCCTGCAATGAGTAAAAAGTAGGGGGGATCGTAATACATAAGATGGAGCGTTCCCTCGAAGCACTTGAATTTAAGTATTCCTGCATCCTACCACTTCATGAAACGTTACAAGCGATGGGTTAGCCTCGCTTGCGGCCCGTGAGTTGTGGCTCACGAGGTTCTAGTGGTTTTGCTGCAGTGGAGGAAGGCACAGCCCAAGGCGTTAGGTTGGCGACTAGCTCTCCTGAGAAATCTGCCAGTGCACCAAAGGCGGCATTGACCAGTTTGCTGGGGTGCAGATCGGGCTGGATGAGCGCCCAGAGTCGCTGTACTTCTGCGGTGTGGAGCCGATCATCTTCTGTGAGCGCCAGAATAATTTGCCGCCGCAGAAACTGACTTTCTTCGGAAAATAGGTATTGCAAACCCATTTGTGCGGTGGGCACCAAGTCAAAGGACTGGTCAGAACGGGCGATCTCAATCATGTTTTCGAGGCGCTCCCACTGAAACTTGCCATCCTTGAACAGCACTTCAATCAGACGACGGCGAAAAGCAGGAGATTCTTCGGTCAGCAGGCGTTTGGCAATATACGGGTAGCTAATCTCAACAATTTTGAAGTCTGGGTTAAGACAAAGCGCCACTCCTTCTTGGGTTACCAGCGAACGAATGATAAGGGCAAACTTTGCCGGAATCCGAAACGGATACTGGAACATCAGGTCGGAAAACCGATCTGTGGCAGTCTTAAAGTTGAATTCACCAACGCTGGAGCCAACCAGATCGGCAAAGACGCACTCTAGTGCTGGGATAATGGGCGTAACGTCGATGTCTGGCGTTAGAAAACCAAGATGAATAAAGTCTTGCGCCAAGCGTGCATAATCTTTATTGATCAGGTGAACCAGTGCGTCTACCAGCGCTTCTTTGGTCTCTTGAGTGAGCTGATCCATCATGCCAAAGTCAATGTAGGCCATGCGACCATCGGGCATGACAAATAAATTGCCGGGATGAGGATCGGCGTGAAAAAACCCAAACTCCAAAAGCTGCCGTAGCCCTGACTCAACTCCAATCCGAATCAGGTTGTCTGGCTCAAGGTTTGCGTTTAAAATGCACTGGGTGGCAGACAGCTTAAACCCGTCAATCCACTCTAGGGTTAATACCTTTTTGCTGCTGTACTTCCAGTAGATCGCCGGAACCTTAACGTCGGTCGAATTTTGGAAATTGCGGGCAAACCGCTCTGCATTTAGCCCTTCATTGTGGTAATCAATTTCTTCAAAAAGCTTTACGCCAAATTCATCCACAATCATGGTGAGGTCGTGGCTGAGGTTGATGGGTAGCCAACGTCCGATGACTTTTACAGCATTGCGAATGATGAAAAGATCAAGGGTCAGCTTTTTTTCTAGGTGAGGTCGCTGCACCTTAATCGCAACTGTTTGACCGCTATAGAGCCGACCTTTATATACTTGACCTAAACTGGCGGCGGCCACTGGCGTTGGAGAAATTTCTTGGAATGCATCTTCAACAATGCACTGCAATTCACGCTCGATAATGGCAAATGCTTCTTGGGTTTCAAAGGCAGGAAGCTGATCCTGAAGCAGTGTGAGCTGCTCTAAATAGTCTTGCCGAACCAGATCTGGTCGGGTTGAAAGCGCCTGCCCAATCTTAATAAATGTAGGCCCTAGGTTCGTTAGGAGCTTACGCAGCTGCATGGCGCGCAGGGGCATATTTTGCTCTGTTTGACCCACCGATTTATCGAGCTGGATGCCCCAAATAAACCACCCAAACATGAACGCAACTCGGAGCGATCGCCACACAACCTTCCAAGGACGCCAAAGGTAATATCGGGCGATCGCCTTGGGGTCGTACCGTTTAAAAACAGTGCTGCTGCGGGATGTTTCAGCACCGAGTGAAGACTCAATCACAGGGTCTTTATGCCTCGTTTTAACGCTGTATCTAGCAAAACCGATTAGATTGATGTTTAGAAGCTAGGTTTTCTAAAGTAGCCTTTTGCTTCAATTGATCAAATCTTAGCTTTACTTAAATATAGTATAGAAAACTACAAAGATTGATGCGCTCCGGTTAGGGTAATCCGAATCATCCCCCATCTTCACTAGAGCGCTAAACATTGCAGAAGCCTATTAGGCAAGGCACTGAGTCAGTTACCACAGCCCCTTTGTAGGTGATGTGATGTTTTGCCCAGCAGAGACTGGCTCTACTGCCGCTGTCTGGAGAAATTCCTGCATATCTAGATAGCGTTCATCTGAGGCGCTCACTGGGATTGGACTTGCAGTGCTTTCGTTTAGAACTGCGCCTGAGGCTTGAGTTCGAACCCGCATAAGCTGTTTTAGCGTTGTCATCGGGTTAGCCGTAGGCTTAAGGGTAAACAACACTCCCGCACAAGGGCCTCCTTTAGATGCGGCAACGCAGATCACAGGCTGACGATTTTGGTAAGACGGTGTGAGATAGTTCAGCATTCCGTTTTGATAATACTGCTGAAATTTAGCAGACACCATTTTGCAACGAGCCTGTGCAGAATAGCCTGAGCGACCAAAGTAGTTGGTAGACCACCGTACGACAGGGACGTAGCCTCGAGACGTCAGCGCAACGGTGGCAGGTACCCCTTGGCTCGTTCCGCAGATAAACTTAGCGTTGCTGTTTTGGGTAGGGGCAGCCTGGGCGATTTCACCCACTAATACCGCGACCACAGCCATTGAAAGGGTAGAGACAAAGGCAATGTTTCGGAACTTCATACTGACCTCATGCACGTGGCAAAATACATCTCTATTTTTAATTGTTTCGTAGTTATCGGTATTTCGTTGTTACCGGAAAAGAAACGATATTTTTTAATCCTGCTACAGAATGTCACATCCTTGGCGGAAAAGGTGTGATGCGGATCATCATGCTGTAGTGCGCTCTATCATTTTGGGAGGCAGCGGTGGCTGATGTTGAAGAGCGCTGTTTGGACGTTAGGGCACCAGCGCATTGGCAGCTTTAGCCCAGCTAATATCTTTGAGGGTAATGCCCCCTGCGTCATGGGTGGTTAGATCTACCGTTACTTTGCGATAAATATTGAGCCATTCTGGATGATGCCCCTCTCCTTCGGACACCAGCGCCATGCTTGCCATAAATCCAAAGGCAGTAATAAAGTCTTTGAACTGAAACTCTTTATGAAGCTTTCCGTCTTCAATAGACCAACCCGCTAGAAGCCTAAGTTGAGCGTCTAGTTCTGTGCTTGTAAGTACTGGAATAGCCATGATTAAACCTCTTGTTTAATAATTAAAGGATGCCGATGCCAAGATAAAAATTACGCTTCTGCCCCTCCCAGGAAGCGTGTTATTCAAGTAGCCGCTCAAAAGCATTCTGCTCACGGATATCGCCTACCACCAAAAGGCGATCGCCCACCGTCAGCACCGTTTGCGGGTCAGGGTAGCGCAAGAGCTGCCGTCCTCGCCGAATCGCCATAACCGTCGCGCCTGTAAGCTGACGAATATTGGCTTGGGCAAGGGTTTGCCCCACGAGCATCGACCCATCGGCAAGCGTATGCCAGTTGCCGTCTAGTCCCTGAATGGCCTCTCCAAAATTTATAGATGCAAGGTTGTCAAAGCGATCGGGCAAAATATCGCGGTAGCGATCGGCGCGGTAGCTTTGAATGCTCTGGAGTATCCCTGAAACCTCACCGCCTAGGTTCAGCAACACATGGGCACCCATCTCTAATGCCGCCTCAAATTCTGGCTGCACCACTTCTTTTGCGCCCAATTGGTAGAGCGTGTCAATCTCCTGATTGGCATGGGCGCGGACGGTGATGTCGAGGTCTGGGGCAAGACTGGCGGCGCGCTTAAGGGCAAGACGGGTTGCCATCGGGTCAGTGAGGGCGATCGCCAAAGCCTGGGCATGGTTCAGCTTTGCCTTTTGCAGCACCAGTTCACTAGAGGCATCCCCATAAACATAGGGGATTTTGCGCTCTCGGAGAATTTGCAGCGTGGCTTCATCATTGTCGATGACTAGAATTTGATAGCCCCGCGATCGCAGCAATCGCACCAAGGTTTCTCCTACGCGCCCGTAACCCGCCACAATGCAGTGATTGGTCAGATGCTCTGGGATAAAAGATGCCTTAGGGTACTGCCCCGCCCGTAGCCATCGCCCCAGCTTAGGGACAGACTCTAGCCGCTGAAATAGATAGGGCGTGAGCTTAAGCAAAAACGGCGTGAGCAGCAGCGTAATAGCAGTGGTGCCTACTGTGAGGCCGTACAGCTTGGGTGAAAATAGCCCTAGTTTACTGGCAACCCCCGACAGCACAAAAGAAAATTCTCCGATTTGGTTAATGCCAAGGCCAACCGTCAGCGCGGTTTTAAGCGGGTAGCCAAACAGCGCTACCACGGGCGTAATAATGATGGCTTTCCCCAACATCACCACAGTCACTAATGCCACTAAAGTGCCGCCGTTGCTGAGTAAAAACAGCGGGTCAATTAGCATCCCAATCGAAGCAAAAAACAGCGTGGCAAACACGTCTCGCAGGGGCAAAATGCTGTGGAGCGCCTGGTCAGAATACTCCACCTGAGAAATCATTAGCCCCGCCACAAAGGCTCCCATCTCAATGCCCAGACCCAGCACATTGGTCAACAGCGCCACACCTAAGCACAGCGCTACTACGCTCAACACAAATAGCTCTTGAGAACCTGTACGGGCAATTCGCTTCATCAACGGCGGGACGACATAGATGCCTGCGATCGCCGCCCCTGCAAAAAACAGCGCCGCTTTGCCCAGCGCCAGCAGCAGACTTTGTGCCAAGGTTCCTGCAGGCTCTGTTAACGCAGGCAGTACCGCCAACATGAACCCTAGACCAATATCCTGCACAATTAAAATGCCCAGCATCACCTGCCCATGAGCGGTCTGCACTTCATTGCGCTCCATCAGGCTTTTGAGCACCAGCGCCGTCGAAGACAGCGAAAGCGCCGCCCCTAAGTAAATTGCGGCGGGGATGGTTTCCACTGCGCCAATGCCATAGGCCAACCCTCCCGCCAACAGAATGGTGAGTAAAATCTGGAGCGTTCCGCCCCCCAGCGCGATGCGACGAACCTTCAGTAAATCTTTGATCGAGAATTCAACGCCCAAAGCAAACAGCAGCAGCGCCACCCCAATCTTCGCCAGCACCTCAATTTCTTCGGGAGAAGGGATCAGCTTTAGCCCCGATGGCCCTACCACTAGCCCCGCTAGCAAGTACCCCATCAAGACGGGTTGCCCTAGGCGACTGGCAAGGTAGCCCGCCGCCGCTGCGGTACCCAGCACCGTGACCATATCGACAATGAGTAAAACATCAGCAGCCATAGCAGTCCGCGCAACGTGAGGGGGAGGATGGTCAATAGAATCAGCAGAAAAATAGGGGACTTAGGATAGGATGGACTAGGCTAAGGCATTAGCTTTGTTTAATTTTAAGCACGCTAGAGCATCTCCCTAACGCCCTGTTGTTTGCCCTTCCCTTAGCTTTATGAAACTACTCGTTGGCAACGACGATGGCGTATCTGCCCCTGGTATTCGTGCCCTTGCCAACGCGCTTGCGGCGGCTGGGCATGAAGTTACGGTGGTATGCCCAGATCGAGAGCGCTCCGCAACGGGTCACGGCCTCACCATGCATCGGCCTTTACGAGCAGAGCCAGTGGACGGCCTGTTCCACCCCGCCGTTAAAGTCTGGGCTTGTTCGGGACTGCCTGCCGATTGTATCAAGTTAGCGCTAGATGCTCTGTTGGACAGCCTACCGGATCTGCTGCTATCGGGCATTAACCAAGGGTCTAACCTGGGCACCGATGTTCTTTACTCTGGAACCGTCTCGGCTGCAATGGAAGGGGCGATCGCCGATATCCCCTCCATTGCTCTGAGCCTTACCAGCTTCACCCATCCTAATTTTCAGCCAGCGGCAGATTATGCGGTGAACCTAGTGCAGCAGCTTGCCGCCCAGCCGCTCCCAGAGCCAATGCTGCTCAATGTCAACATCCCAGCGCTGCCTGCTGCCGATATAAATGGTGTCAAAACCACACGCCAAGGTCTGCGACGCTATCATGACCTGTTTGAAAAACGCTCAGACCCGCGCGGTAAAACCTATTACTGGCTGGCGGGGGAAGTCCTTGAAGATGCAGATGCCCCTGTGATTTATCCTCAAGATGAGGGTCTGCTGACGGACGTACAGGCGATCGCCCAAGGATTCATCTCTGTCACGCCGCTTCAGTACAACCTGACCTACTACCGTAGAATGGAGCAGATTCAGGCTTGGCTTACGCCCTATTCGTCAATAGAGTAGCAACGTCTAGCCATTTAGATCGCTGTGTCCCGTCAGACGTTGCCTTAAATTATGTCAAAATGTAAACCGTGTGGGTAACTTCCTCTACAGAAACGAGTTTGCAGCCAACGCAGGTCGCGTTAGGCAACTTTGATGGTGTGCATTTGGGGCACTGCACCGTCATTCAGGCATTAGCTGAGAGCCATGCCCAGGGCGCTGTTCTAGAGATTGATGCAGATCGTGAAGAAAAGCAAAGCAGCACTGCAACCCTTGCATCCATCGGTCACTGCTACACCACCGTTGTTTCGTTTACGCCGCATCCCCACGTTTTCTTTAGCGGTCAGCCTAAGCCTTTACTGACGCTATTGCCAGAGAAAGTTGCGCTTTTAGAAGCCCTTGGGGTTGAGCAGTTGGTGCTTTTGCCCTTTGACCAAGATTTAGCCAATCTCACGCCTGAAGAATTTGTAGAGCGGATTTTAGTCCAGCAGCTTAAAGCACAAAAGATTAGCGTTGGGTTTAACTTTTGCTTCGGTCGCAACCGCGCGGGTACCGCAGAAGACTTGAGGGCGATCGCCGCCCACTACAATATCCCCGTCATGATTGTGGAACCTGCCGTCATGGATTGTGACCGTATCAGCAGCTCTTCGATACGACAGGCTTTAGAGGCCGGAGATGTGGTGCGGGCAAAGCAGCTTTTAGGCAGAGCCTATACTCTTACAGGAACAGTGATTCACGGGAAGCAGTTGGGACGAACCCTAGGCTTTCCAACCGCTAACCTTGACGTGTCGGCAGAAAAATTTATTCCCCATCGTGGGGTTTATCAAGTGCAGGTAGAAAGTTCTGCTTTTGCCCAAGCTCAATTGGGCGTGATGAATATTGGTTTGCGACCGACCGTGGATGGAGCCACCCAAACGATTGAAATTCATCTCCTCGATTGGTCAGGGGATCTCTATGGGCACACTATAACGGTACACCTAGAGCAATTCCTGCGTCCCGAGCAAAAGTTCGAGTCTCTAGATGCCCTCAAGGTACAAATTCAGCTCGATTGCGCCAATGCTCGTCAGTGGATTAGCCCTGTCAATTAGCGCGCCAGCAACAGTTAGTGTCCAGTCACAGGACGCTAGATCTAACCCTTTTGTAAACCCTTTGATCCGTAGTAGGTGTGATGTATGGTTCCTGCGATCGCGCAACCCAATAAAACGCAACCCATTGAAACGCAACGCCTAAAAACCCCTGTCGAACAGCTCATCACAAATCTTGGCACCGTAGTGGTGGGCAAACAGGATGCAATCCAGCTTGTTCTAGTGGCGCTGTTCTCCGGCAGCCACGTTTTGCTAGAGGATGTGCCAGGGGTTGGCAAAACGCTGCTGGCGAAAGCCTTGGCTCGTTCGATTGAGGGTAAATTTCAGCGTATTCAATGTACCCCCGATCTACTGCCCAGTGACTTGACAGGCACTAATATCTGGAATGCCCATGAGGGTAAATTTGAGTTCTTAGCAGGCCCTATATTTGCTAATGTGCTGCTCGCGGACGAAATTAACCGCGCCACGCCACGCACCCAGTCGGCGCTGCTAGAAGTGATGGAAGAAGCGCAGGTGACAGTTGATGGCGTTTCCCATCGCGTTGGCGAACCCTTTTTTGTAATTGCAACTCAAAACCCCATTGAGTCCCACGGTACCTTTCCCCTACCCGAAGCGCAGCTAGATCGATTTGCCCTTGCCCTCAGTTTGGGGTATCCCACTGCCAATGAAGAACTTGAGATGCTTCAGCGCTCTCAGACGGGACTTCGGCTAGAGTCTCTTAAACCCTGTATTTCCCTTGAGCAGGTGCGGCAGATTCAAGAGAAATGCCTTGAGGTTCGGGTAGAGCGATCGCTCCAGCAGTACATGCTTAACCTTGTACGGGCGACCCGCGAAGACCCAGACATTCGCCTTGGCGTTAGCCCACGCGGTACAGTAACGCTCCAGCGCGCAGCCCAAGCCCTTGCGTTTCTAGAGCATCGAGATTACGTTTTGCCTGACGATGTAAAGCGCTTAGCAACCCATGTGCTAAGCCATCGCATGATTCCCTCTGGCGGTCAGCCTACCCATCGCATTATTGAGCGTCTTCTGCAAACAATCCCGATCCCATAACGGTGTCTATAGGGTGTATCGGCTCCAGCAATAGACAATCCTAAACTTTTCGGAAACCTAGACACTACACTGATAGTCAGACAATGAAGCTGTGTTTGATGTCAGATTTTAATGGTTTTCATGAAAAAAATTGCCTTGCTGCCGCAAATTCGCCCTAAACAGAAAAGATCGGCGCTGTTGATAGTCTCGTTACTGTCAGCTTGGGTGGCAGAAGCAGCGGGCGTGATCGGTTCACCATTACGCGCTCAGGCACAGCAGACATTACCGTTTTGCCAATCATCTCCCCAATCTGTGGCGCAAAAAAATGCGCTGCGGCAGCAGGCCGTGATGGGCGATCGCAGCGCCCAACAGCAGTATCAAAATCTAGTTGCATCTGATGCTCAGGCATTGCAGCAGTGTCGTGCCCAAAGCTGGCTCAAAACCCAGGCCGTTTGGCTACGCCTTTACGAATGCGATCTTCAGCCCGGAGTGCTTGAAAGCGTCTTAGACCGCATGGTCAGCCGAGGCTACAACCAAGTTTATTTAGAGGTTTTCTACAACGGACAGGTACTGCTACCAGCCGCAGAGAATCGAACCGTCTGGCCTTCTGTGGTTCGTAGCCCTGAGCTTGCCCGTCGCGATCTGCTAGCAGAAGCCATTCAAAAGGCGCGCACGCGGGGGCTAAAGGCATACGCTTGGCTATTTAGCCTTAACTATGGCTATTCCTATGGCAATCGCGCAGATCGAGCGAGTGCCCTAGCGCGTAATGGCTTGGGCAAGACAAGTCTCAATGTGGTAGACACCACCAATACCGAAATTGACATTAGCAAAGGCGATATTGATAAAGTTTTTGTTGATCCCTACAATCAGCAAGCACGTCAAGACTTTGACTATATGCTCCAGTCTATTCTTCAACGGCGGCCTGACGGTGCACTATTTGACTACATTCGCTATCCTCGCCAGACAGGGGCAGCCTCCGTTGCCAATAAGTTGTCAGACCTGTGGATTTTTAGCGGTGCTGCCCAGCAAACCCTAATCTCCAGGGCAACCAATACAAAGGGTCAAGTTATCATCCAAAAATACTTATCCCAGGGAAACGTCTCTGTGGGTGATTTAGCGGCGCTAGATCGTAGCTACCCCACCGAGAAAGAGCCACTCTGGCAAGGACGTAATGTCCCTACGATTCCACCAGGGAAACCTTTGCCGCCTGCTGCGATTCGCTTACCGCGCCTTCAGCAAGATTTGTGGCTTCTCAGTGTGGCTCATGCCTATCAGGGTATTTCAGATTTTCTCAATGCTGCCGTATCGCAGTCCAATCGCCAAGGAGCCGTCGCAGGAGCAGTCTTTTTTCCCGATGGGAATCGGCGCATTGGGCAAGGTTTTGACTCCCGTATGCAGCCTTGGGATCAGTTTTCGCCCGCCATTGAATGGCACTCCATGTCCTATGGACTCTGTGGGGGCACAAGCTGCATTGTGGATCAGGTGCAGCGGGTGGTGAGTCAGGCACCCGCTGGCACCAGAGTAAACCCCGTGATTGCGGGGGCTTGGTCGTTTCCAGCCTACAATCGCCCTTCTTTAGAAATGCAGATGAATGCCATTCATCAGGCTGTGCCCCAAGTGAGTGCCATCAGCCATTTCGACTTCTCGTGGCAAGAACCACAGCTTGCCAATGCTCGGCGCGTGTGTAAGCCCAATTTAATTGAGGCAGCAGCAGCCCGACCGTTGGGGCTGGGGCAGTAGCGACAGCCTCAATCCCTCCACCTCTTGTATTCTAGAAAGGTACGTCAGGACTTAAGGTTGATTTTTGAGGCATGGTAGATACACAGCAGCCCATTCAGGTGATTGGGGGGGGACTGGCAGGAACCGAAGCCGCTTGGCAGATTGCCCAGGCAGGTTTGCACGTGGTGCTGCACGAGATGCGGCCTACTCGCACCAGCCCCGCTCACCATACCGAGCATTTGGCGGAGCTGGTGTGCAGTAATTCTTTTGGAGCCATGTCGAGCGATCGCGCCTCTGGTCTGCTCCATCACGAACTGCGGCAGTTGGGTTCGGTGGTGATTGCAAAGGCAGATGAACACGCGGTTTCTGCGGGGGGCGCACTGGCAGTTGATCGCGCGATCTTTAGCGAAAATCTGACGCAAACCTTAGCCCAGCATCCGCTGATTGAGCTGCGCCGAGATGAGGTTGCCAGCATTCCAACCGATGGGGTTGTGGTGTTAGCCACAGGACCCCTCACTAGCCCTGCGCTATCAGAAGACCTAAACCGATTTACAGGCACGGCGTATCTCAGCTTTTTCGATGCTGCCAGCCCCATTGTGGTGGGAGACTCCATAAATCGAGACGTGGCATTTTTGGCCTCTCGCTATGACCGAGGCGAAGCCGCTTACCTCAATTGCCCGATGGATAAAGCGCAGTACCTAGACTTTTGGACTGCCCTCTGCCAAGCCGAACAAGCTGAACTCAAAGACTTTGAGTTAGAAACCGCTAAGTTTTTTGAGGGGTGCCTCCCCATTGAAGAAATGGCGCGTCGCGGGGAAGACACCCTTCGCTATGGTCCCCTTAAGCCTGTGGGCATTTTTGATGCACGGCATGGAGATTTCAAAGACCCTGCCAACCGCGAAAAGCGTCCCTACGCGGTGGTGCAGCTCCGCCAAGAAGATCGCGCAGGACAGCTTTGGAATATGGTAGGCTTCCAGACTAATCTGCGCTGGGGCGAGCAAAAGCTTGTCTTTCAAATGATTCCAGGTTTAGAGCAGACGGAATTTGTGCGAATGGGCGTGATGCATCGCAATACGTTTCTCAATGCCCCCCAGCTTTTAGAAACCACGCTTCAGTTTAAGCATCGACCCACGCTGCTCGCGGCGGGTCAAATCATTGGCACGGAAGGCTATACGGCGGCGGTGGCTGGCGGCTGGCTAGCAGGAACCAATGCCGCACGAATTGCCCGTGGGCTTGTGCCCATTACGCTGCCGCCTGTCACGATGGGGGGTGCGCTGTTTGATTTTATTAGTACGGCTTCGCCCAAGCACTTTCAGCCCATGCCGCCCAATTTTGGCATCATGCCCGAGTTTGAACAGCGGATCCGCAATAAGCCAGAGCGCTATGGGGCTTACCGCGATCGCGCGTTAGCCAGTCTCTCCGCCTGGATGAGTGCTGAGCAGTTAGCAGCTTAATGGTGAATATAAAACTTCAGCGGTGGAGAGAATTTCGTGGGGGCGAATTTATTGCGGGCTGGTTTCGATAATTCGCTTTTTAATCAGGTCACCGTGAGGTCAGGGACATCAACCCAGCAGCCCGTTGCGTGAGACTCGTGGGTTAAGTCCATCAATAGTTGCGAGTACACCCCTTCACGGATAGAAGGAGCGCAGGACTGTTTGGTTTGAATACATTCAACCCAGTGATTTATGGCACGGGTGACAGGAGCGATGCGTCCATCAGGATGGGTTTTGGCAAACTCGTACTGTGGGGGGATGGGCAGTGCTGCAAACGGTTCACCAGCTGGAGCGCCTCGCAGGGTGAATCCATGCACGTAGTCCGTGGGATGATCGCTGCCGAGAATAAGGGTACCGCGATCGCCGTAAACCTCTACCCAGTGACCGCGCCCATTATAGGCTGTGGCGCTAATGCTAACCTGCACAGGAGTGCCGTCTGTCAGCTCTAGTAGGATGAGGCAGGTATCATCCGCATCTGCTACCTTAGGCATACCGCTGATGGGGTCAGGTCGATAGCCAATGGAGGTAATCAGCCGTCCGCAGAGCTGCTTAACGGGGCCAAATAGCCAGGAGATGTAGTCAAAGGTATGGGAACCCAAGGCACCTAGAGAACCTCCCCCTGCTTCAGCGCTGGCGTGCCAACTCCAAGGACGAGACGGATCCGCACGACCGGGCACGACCCAATCAATTTTGATCAGGCGCGGTTTGCCGACATAGAAGTTTTCGAGTTGAGCCTTTAAGGCCATCCAGGCGGGGATAAAGCGAAACTCAAAGTTGAGAGTGATTTGTAAACCCTGCTGTAGGGACTGTTGGTAAAGTGCTTTGGCTTCGGCGACGGTCATTGCCGTAGGCTTTTCTAAAAAGACGTGTTTGCCTGCCCTTAGCGCTTGCTGCGCCATCTCTGCATGTAAAAAGGGCGGAGTAGAAATGCAAACGCCCTGAACTTCTGGTAAGGCTAACAACGTTTCTAAATTATCGGCAGCGTGGGGGATATGGTGGGCTTGGGCGATCGCCTCGGCCTTGGCGTAATCTCGATGATAGACCGCCGCCACCTGAGTGTGAGGACAGTCCTTTAGGGCAGGGAGATGAACCTTTTGGCCAAATCCAGTGCCCACTAACGCAACGCCGATGGGAGTTTGCAAATCAGACATACCAAAGCTTTGTGATTTCTCACCTCATAATACGGGTTCATGGATGAGTCTCTAAACTTAAAGCGCTAACTCCTTCATCAATAAATACCTCAACCGCCGTTATGATGGGCGATAGGGAGCGATCGGACTTCTCCTCCTCGTAAACTATGAAAAAAAATATCCCTTCGGCACTGTCTCACCTGGATGCCTCAGGTCAGGCCAATATGGTAGATGTTTCAGACAAGGCGTTAACCTTGAGGGAGGCGATCGCCCAGGGCAAAGTCCGTATGGGTCTAGAGACATTCCAGGCGATTGAGCAGGGGAATGCGCCTAAAGGGGACGTGCTGGGTACCGCCCGTCTTGCTGGAATTATGGCTGCCAAGCAAACTTCAGCGTTAATTCCGCTGTGCCACCCGCTGCCGTTAACGAGCGTAAAAGTTTTTATCACGCCAGAACCTAGCCTGCCAGGGTATGTCATTCAGGCACGGGTGCGAACGAAGGCTGAGACAGGTGTAGAAATGGAAGCCCTTACAGCAGTCTCTATTGCAGCCCTCACGCTGTACGATATGGCGAAAGCATTAGATAAAGGCATTACCATTGAGTCTATTCACCTGCTGCACAAGTCCGGTGGCAAGTCTGGGGCGTGGAATGCTCCCGCCTGAGGTCTGAGTTTATGCCCAAATCTCTCAGCTACTATCAAATCTTGGGTGTCTCAAACCAGTCCTCTTCTGCCGAAATCAAGAAAGCGTTTCGCAGATTAGCGCGACAGGTTCATCCAGACCTGCATCCCAATGATGCTGAGGCAGCAGCGCGGTTTAAGCAAATTTCTGAAGCCTATGAAGTTTTGGGCGATGCGGAGCGGCGATCGCAGTACGACACGCGCTTAAACGAATCATCTTCAGATCGACCACCCGTCGAGCCTTCGTTCTATCCAGCGCGATATCGACAGGCTCTTCATAAGCTGTCTCAGCAAGACTATAAAGGCGCAATTGTAGACTTTACCCAGGCGATCGCCATTTTCCCAGGGGGAACAGAAGCTTACCTAGGCCGCGCTAAAGCCCATGATGTCCTGAAGGATGATAAAGCCGTACTAGAAGACTGCTATCAAATTCTTCAAAGAGATCCGAAGGCAGCCCAGGCTTATATTTATCAAGGGCAAGCCCGATTGCGGCTAGGCTATCCCCAGGGGGCTGTTGAGGCATACACCAAGGCGATCGCCCTAGACGCAACGTTTGCTCAAGCCTACTATCGTCGCGCCCAAGCAAGGCTTGAGCTAAAGGAGACGGTACTGGCCTACCAAGACCTGCAAAAAGCCATTGAGCTATTCCGCGCCCAGCAAAATTGGACTCAAGTTCAGCAGATAGAGCAGCTGCTGAAGGGATTTCGACAGCCTGCAACTGCGATACGCTTCCCTCAAACAGCGGTAGTGCAGTTTTTAAAATTAGCCTTCAGCAATCTCCCGAGCGTAGTAATAAACCCTGGCGGAAACCTGCTGCCAGCCTTTGCCCGTTTGACGCCGAGTCAGGCAGGTTGGGCGGGTCTACTCTACGGCTTTGTCGCAGTGGGATGCTGGATATTTAGCACCTGGATGACAAAGACGGGTTCATTTTTATTGCTCCCCAGCACACTGACCGGAGTGACGGCTTATCTGAGTGGGGCGATCGCACTCACCCTGGCTCGAGGGGTAGCGGCTGGAGGGCGTGGCTCCTATTCTGGCGACCTTTTTTTGTCTGGTGTCGCAAGCTTGCCGATTGCCATACCCATGCTTTTGAGCAGCTTTACGACACCCCTAGAAAGCGGCATTTTCTCGGCTCTTTGGGTCATTGCAGGCTGCTACAGCATTCTAATTCTGTACATCGGCTGTACCCAGATCAGCCACATCAATGAAGCACGGGCAATGGTGGCGGTACCCTTCATTGTTTTGGCTGTTCGTTGGGTCTTATCATGTCTTTTGGGCTAAGGCAGAGAGAGCCTGACATGGTAATATTGCGAGACTCTTTAGTCCTGCGCGGCGCCTTATCCCTCGTTGATTGAACCCATGCGGCCTCATTTTCTCTCCATTCTTCCAGCCTTGAGTAAGGTTTCTGAGCTGTACGTCAAGGCTGAGCAAGCCCCAGCAGATACCTTGAACGGCTGGTCTTTAGCAGACCGTGACCTTTGCGTGATTGAGCAGTTTATGCCCTGGTGGGAATGGCTATACCACTATTACTTTCGCGTCACGACAGATGGCTGGGAACACGTCTCTAGAACTGAAAAGGCGCTCTATGTCGGTTCTCACAATGGCGGTATGGCGGCTCCTGATATGTTCATGATGATGACGGACTGGTTTTGGCGGTTTGGGACAGAGCGGCCTATGTATGGCCTAATGCATCCTAAGGTTTGGCAGGTGATGCCTATACTGGCGCGGATGGCGGTGCAGTGCGGCGCGCTCCAGGCGCATCCAAGGATGGCGATCGCCGCACTGCGGTCTGGAGCCAGCGTTTTGGTCTATCCCGGCGGCATTCAGGATGTCTTTCGCCCGTATCCGCTGCGTCATGATATTCACTTTAACGGTCGCCAAGGGTTTATTAAGCTGGCCCTTCGAGAAGAAGTGCCCATCGTGCCCGCTATCTCTTGCGGTGCCCACGAAACCCTAATCGTGCTCACAGATATTTACCCTCAGGTGCAGGCCGTTCGGCAACAGTTTGGCCTTCCTTGGCTCCTTGGCATTGACCCAGAAGTCTGTCCTATCTATTTAGGAATGCCTTGGGGAATTGCTGTTGGTCCATTGCCCCATATTCCATTTCCCGCTGCCATTCATACGCGGGTTTGCCCTCCTATCGTGTTTGAGCGCTATGGACCCGACGCAGCAAAAGATGAAGACTATGTGAATGACTGTTATGAAAAGGTTCGTAGCTTAATGCAGACGGCGCTTGATAAGCTGGTCAAAGATCTAATGAAACCCACTCAGCCTAATATCTCAACCCTTTAAGATTGCATAATGACAGGCGGCTTAATTCGAGAACCCAGTCCAGAAGAAAAGGAACTCCAGAATAGGCGCACTGAACTTGCGGATCTTGAAACCCGTTTAGCAGAGCGTGAGCTGGAGTTAGCGACGTTTCAAGCTGAACTTCATGCCTTTGAACGGCTTTATCTACAGGTGATTGGTATGCGGCAGCAGGAGCTTCAGCGCATTGAAGCCCAGATTGAAGAATATATGGCCTGTTTTGCCTCAGCTCAGACCTTTCAGCCTTCTAGTGAGCTAAAGCAAGTCTATCGTCAGCTTGCTAAGGCCATTCACCCTGACCTCGCCACTGAACCAGAAGCTCGTGCAAAGCGAGAACTGCTGATGGCAGAGGCGAATCGAGCTTATGAATGTGGCGATCTTGAACGACTGAAGACGCTGTTTCTGGACTGGTCTAATGATCCTGAGTCTGTGCAAGGCGAAGATCTCAATGCCGAACTTATTCGCACCATCCGTCAGATTGTGCAGAGTGAGCAGCGGCTAGCCAGTATCGAGAAAAAAATTCAGAAACTAGAAAAAACGGATCTTTTTCAGCTACAAATAAAAGCAAAGAGAGGGCAGCACATGGGGAGAGATCTCTTAGCGGAGATGGCTCATGCGTTGGATCAACAAATCCATCGGGCGCAGCATCGCTTAAATGAATTAAAGGCACACACAGGGTAGAGCAGCAGCAGCAATAAGATGGAAAATCTAGCACAAGACGTTAAACCCTCCTCACAATACCTAGTCATGCAAAGCCAAAACCCTGATGCTTTGGTTAATACAGCCCACTTATTCAAAGAAGGCTTAGCTTTAGCAAACCACCTCGACAATAAGCGACCGTCTGAGGGCGATGATCTGGTTCACCCAATGACAGAAGATCTTGAGGACTTCACAGCTATTCAGCCTGCGTCCACCCTAAAAATGCCGCTGTCCTCAACGACCACCTATGTCCAGTCCGACTCTGATCAATCTTGGACTCAAGTTTGGCTTCAGCGCGGTCTTATTAAGCTGAAGCAGAAAAACTTTGAAGGGGCGGCAGATAATTTTAAGCGCGTACTGCAAAGAGAAAAAAAATCTATTGAGGCGCTGAATGGGTTGAGTGTCGCGCAGTATTATCTTGCTCAGTATTCAGAGGCGGCAGCATTGCTAAGACAGGCAATTGAGATGCGCCCTACTCAGTCAACGCTCTTCTGTAACCTAGGTGCCGTATTTTACCGGAGCCAAGACTTTATAAGTGCCGTTGCGGCGTTTCAGAAGGCGGCGCGCCTTGACCCGAGAGATGTCTTTGCTTATTACGGTATGGGGCTATCGCTGATTCATCAGCAGGACTATGTACGCGCGATCGCCGCGTTCCAGCGTGCCATTGCCCTTAACGATCAGCATGCTAAGAGCTACTATGGCTTGGGCTATGTTCACTTTCGGATGGGTGAATTACCAGCGGCGATCGCCGCGATTGGCAAGGCGAAACAGCGTAACCCAGAGTATGCCAAGTGCTATGAGACATTTCTAAAACACTGCCTTGAGCAAGACGGCAAAGCCTAAGGCATTTTGCAGATCAAAACTGAGTGCTAAACTCCAACGCATCATCGCACCCCAACAGGAGAATTCATGGCGCATACCCGTCTGCCTAAAGACACAATGCACATTATCGGCACGGTCAAAGGGCCAGGGGAAAGCGGCAACCAGTACGTCTTTATTACAGCCCAGACTGACCACATCAAAATTGGCGAGTTTGTTTACTACCGCGTCGAGAATGCTGAAGGAGACACCCTCAATATTCTGGGCAAAATTTCGGGTTGCCACCTGGTTGACCACCTGCCTGACCGCATCTTTGCCGATAGCGAAGTAGACCCTAGCACCATCGCCGCGCTGATTGGGTTTAAGTACCCCAGCCCTGAAATCTATGAGGTGGCAGTGGAGGTGATTGGCTACTTCCACCCCAGCCTTGGATTTATGAACCCCCGCCGTCCGCCAGAGCCAGGTGCAAAGGTGTTTCTGGCAGATGATGTCTCTTTAACCGGAATTTTGAACAAAAAGCCTGTAGGTGCGGTGGGTTCTGCCCATGTGGGGCATTTGCTGCTAAGGGAAGGGAAAGCTGTACCTATTTCTCTGGATGTTAAAGAGCTGGTGAGTACCCACATGGCTATTTTGGCTGGGACGGGTTCTGGGAAGTCTTACACCGCAGGGGTTTTGATTGAAGAACTCATGCGCCCCCAAAATCGGGCAGCGGTGATGATCTTTGACCCTCACGGAGAGTACGGCACCTTAGAAGGACTGCGCAATAATCCGGCGTTTCGCGGCGAGGATGGCTATGAGCCTCAGGTGAAGATTCTGCATCCTAATGACATTCGCATTCGCTACTCGTCGCTCGACTACGGGGACGTGATGGCGCTACTGCCGGAAATGAGTGAGCGGCAGCAGTCGATTCTCAACAAAGCCTTTAACCTCATGCGCAAGTCTAAGAAGGGCGATCGCTGGGATATCAATGACCTGCGCCATGCAGTGTTTCAATCGGATATTGTGCAGGATGACAACGGCAACGAAAAGCAGGGTTCTTCTGCGGATGCCTTAGATTGGAAGCTGAGCAAACTGGAGCTGTCGGAATATTTCCATGCCTTTGAACACTTGGGTCCGAGAGATCTGTTTGAGCCAGGTCAGGTCACAGTGCTGCAAATGAACGAGATTAGCCAAGATGAACAGCAGGTGATTTGCGCAGCGCTGCTGCGGCAAACCAACCAGGCCAGAATGAACACCGTCAAGGAAAAGCTCAACCCAGACGACGAAAACTATCTGCCTTACCCCGTCTTTGTGCTGCTAGAAGAAGCCCATCGCTTTGCCCCTGCCCACGAGCCTTCGCGCTGTAAGGCCGTCATCCGCACGATTTTGAGCGAAGGGCGCAAGTTTGGGTTAGGGGTTGGGTTAATTACCCAGCGCCCTGGCAAGCTAGACTCTGATGTGCTGTCTCAGTGCATGAGCCAGTTTGTCATGCGGATTGTTAACCCCGTTGACCAAGAAAGCCTAAAGTACGGCGTAGAAGCGGCGGGACGCGATTTACTAAAGGAGCTACCTGCTCTGACCAAAGGCCAGGTCATTATCTCTGGGCTGTGTGTGAATACCCCTGTGCTGTGTCAGGTGCGACAGCGCCTAACCGACCACGGCGGCGAAACGCTAAATGCGCCAGCTCTATGGCAAGAGCATTTTCTGATTTATCGCCAGCGGGAGCGCGTGGCAGCCCAAGCGCCTCTGGTAGGTCAACGCCGCCCCACGACCATTCGAGGGGTTTCGATTGACTAAAGATTTCTGGTTCTAGCCTAGTCTGTATACGTTAGGCTTGCTGCTATCCGGTGAACCTTGAGATTTCTGTCTCAATCAATACCTTGTGGCTCTGTGGGGCTGGAACAAAGTAGTGTTGTGCCTGTCCAGTATTGTTCTATGCTCTTAAAGATTCATTTTCTTATCCCTGAGGTGCCATGAGTGCAGTAGACCCGTCAGCCGCCCCGCTTAAGTTTCGGTTTGACCGGAAGCTGTGGGCACGATTTGTAGAAGTGGCTCAACCTTACTTCTATCCGCCGGAAGTCAACAGTTCGCGGCAATTTTTCTTTCTGATTGCTACTCAGCTTGTTTTTGTGGTGGCCTTTACCTTTTTCTTTGTGGTGGGGTTGGCCTTAATCGGCTTCCAGTTTAACCCTAAGTTTTTTGCGGGACTGGTGGAGCAGATCATTTATCTGCAATTCTTATCGGGTCTTGGCAAAAACGCCTCAGAAATTTTTCAGAGCCTACTGCGCTTTCCGGCTACCTACGTGTTTTTGGTACTGTTGTTCGTCAGCGGGGGCATTTTTTATGCCTATCGAAAAAAACTGAAGGGGATGGAGCAACAGTGGCTCATTTTAGGATTTCTGCTTTTTCTTGCTTTTATTGTAAGCAGCCTGAATGTTCTGATTAGCTATGTTTTTAGATTTATTGACAATGCCCTTAATACAAGAGATCCCAAAATCTTCTGGGAGTATATAACGGTTTATGGCGTTGTTTTAGTGGTTGCCATTCCAATTTTGGTGGGCTATGTCTATGTACGTGGCAAGCTGGCGCTTTTCTGGAGAGAATGGCTGACGAATAAGTTCTTGAATGGTTATTTCAAAGATAGAACTTACTATGAGCTAGATTCTAATGCCGCCAATACAAATATAGATAATCCAGATCAGCGAATTACCGAAGATATTAGATCTTTTACGACTATCGTTTTAGACCTCATCTTAGATGTTTTGACCTCGCTGTTAGATCTCGTTGCGTTTACTGGCATTCTTCTCAGTATTTCTCGTGAGCTGACGTTTGGGCTAATCGGCTATGTAGCGATTGGGACTGCGATCGCCGTGATTATTGGGACTAAGCTCATTGAGCTTAATTTTAGGCAGCTTCGTCTTGAAGGCGATTTCCGCTATGGGATGGTGCATGTTCGAGATAATGCAGAATCTATCGCATTTTATCGAGGAGAGTCTTTAGAAAGTAATCAGGTTGTGAGTCGCTTGCGTCGAGCGATTCAAAATGCAGATTTTCTGATTATCTGGGCTGCTTTTCTGGGCACTTTTCAAAGAGCCTACAACTATTTTTCTAGGCTTATTCCTTATTTTATTGTTGCGCCTTTATATTTCTCAAAACAGGTCGATTTTGGGACGATTGGGCAAAGCATTTTTGCTTTCACAATGGTGTTTAGCGCGCTCTCGCTCATTACAAATCGCATTAATGATATTTCTTCATTTGCGGCGAGTATTGAGCGTTTGGGAATGCTGTTTGAGCGCTTTAATCAGCCAGCGGAGGGTGGCAGTACCAGCGGCGGCATCGTCAATCATCTCTCTACGCGGTTTAAAATTAGCGACCTAACGCTACGCACCCCCAATGCAGAACAAACTCTGTTTCAAAACCTTTCTTTTGAGCTAGAGTCGCCCCATTCTTTGCTAGTGGTGGGCACCAGCGGCTGCGGCAAAAGCTCATTGCTCAGGGCGATCGCAGGTTTATGGCGCAATGGTTCCGGCACCGTGGAAGCCCCAGACTATCAAGAGGTGCTGTTTTTGCCGCAAACGCCCTATATGCTGCTGGGCACCCTACGCGAACAGCTTATTTACCCCAACCTGCGCCAAAACATTACCGATGAAGAAATTCAACAGGCGCTGACGGTTGTGAATCTGGAAGACTTGGGTGATCGCATGGGAGGACTTACCGCCGAGAAAGACTGGGCTGCCGTGCTGTCTCAAGGGGAGCAGCAGCGCCTTGCTTTTGCCCGTATTTTGTTGAGTCAGCCCAAATACGTCATTCTAGATGAAGCCACCAGCGCCTTAGATGTGACCAACGAGCGGCGACTGTATGAGCTACTGCAAAGCCTAGACATGACTTACATCAGCGTGGGGCATCGCCCTAGCCTCGTAGACTATCATCAGACGGTGTTAGATCTGGGTGCAGAAAATGGCTGGCAGCTACTGTCTGCTGATAACTATCGGTTTGCAATCTAGCTTTTTCATTCAAAAAAGAATATTAGTATCCATTCTAAAGACAGCAATCTTTTATAGTCTCTGCTGTCTAAAAGATGAAAAGTTGCTCTGAAAAAGATTAAAATTTCTTTACAAGGAAGGTCGGTATGGAATGAAAAACTCTAATATATAAGATAAGAGCGCAACGAAAAATTTTACCTCTATACAGTTCTGAGAGCATGTTTCTGGGTTTCTAGAGATTGCTTATAATCATGAGGGTGTTTTGAGACATGAAGCTTAACCCATTAGCCTGTGTAATCTTGTCAAGTACTGTTTTTTTGTCGAACTCAGTACAGGCTTATAATCCTGAGCAGTTGAGACGCTTGATAGATACTAATTCTTGTCCAGGATGTGATCTTAGTGGCGCTGATCTCAGTGGCACTAATCTCAGTGGTGCAAATCTTGAAGGTGCCAATCTCAGTCGTGCCAATCTCAGAAATGCTAATCTCAGTGGTGCCAAGCTTAAAGGTGCTACTATGCCCGATGGCTCGATCCATCAATAACAATCAAAATATCAATTCTTCATAAAAATAAAGATATAGAGGTTCCTAGCAGAGTAAAGCACGTTGACTCTCCGCTAAAGCCTTGATCGGAAAGTATTTCAGAAACCAGCTTTTATTTCACTGAGAAAGGAACCTCTATATGAAAGTTTTTGTTTTTTTTACATCTATTTTTTGGATGGCATTCGGTAATTTTCTTCCAGTTATAGCCGGAAATCAAACACACTTAAGACAGTTGAAGGATACAGGCTCTTGCCAAAAATGTGATTTAAGTGGTGCAGATTTGAGAGGTTTAGATCTATCAGGTGCAGACTTAAGAGGTGCTAACTTAATGGGTGCCAACTTATGTGGGGCTAAAAATATAAATAGTGCTAACTTAAGTAGCGCTAAAACGAACGGTGCACAATGCTTGTTTTCTTCTCCAGAGCCTAGTCCAGAACCCACACATATCGCAAACCCGAAATAGCGTTCCTAAATAAATTTTATTTGTTTAATATAATTATCTGCGACAAGTGTTCTGATGCTTGCTAGACTCAAAGTAATCTTGTAACCATTGACAAGTCGATTTCTGCAACTTATTTAGATCAGTAGCCCAAGACAGTAGCTCACTGTTAGAAGCCGTAATTAAGGATTTGTGATCAGGACTAAACTTTAAGGCAAGGATTGAATTGCTATTTTTTTGTAAGGTGCCTAGCAAAGGATCTTGTTGATCTATTAAGCTCCAAATTTTAATCATTCCATCAGAGCTTGAAGAAGCAAGCCATCGTTTATTTTGACCAAAATTTAAATTAGTAATAGAAGTGTTGTGACTTCCAAGAATTCTATTTAGGTTTTTATTGTCTAAATTCCACAATCGAATTGTTGCATCGTAGCTACCAGATGCCAGAGTTTTACCATCGGAACTTAGTTGAAGACTAGTAATCCCATCAGTATGTCCTTCAAGTAATTTATTTGTTTTACCTTTAAAGTCTGAAAGATAAATCTTTCCATCTTTACCCCCTATTACTAGTTCTTTATGACGAGGTCTAAAACTAGCGGTACTTACCTCTAAGTCTTTTATTGGGACAGACAGGATTGATTTATCACCCTCCCAGCTCCAAAGAGTTATGTGGCTAGAATGAGTTGAGCTTGATTTATTGGAAACAACTGCGATTTCCTTTCCATCTTCACTAAAATTAAAATCATTAATTTCATTTTCAAGAACTCGACTAGCAATAAGTCTTCTTTGACTTAAATCCCAGATCTCTATTAAGCTTTTTCTCGCTGATTCAAACTGTCTACTGGTCTCTGGGCAGTTTTCGGCAATTGCAGCTATGGATGAGTTTTTAGAAGAAAACTGAACATTTACTATTGCCCCACACTTTAAGTTTGATGAAAGAAGCGAAGCCTTAGTTTGTGAATCTCGGAAAATAATTTTGCTGCTATTTGTTTTAATGTCAACTTCACCACTGACTGTTATTTTGCCATTGGGACTTAAATCCATGCTGATGATACTATTATCTTCACTTGTTATAATTGACTTTGGAGCTAGTTGATTATGTATAGGAGAATTAGGAAATATCTCTGGTAGTTTCCATAATCTAATCTTTTTGTTTAATTCCGTTGTTGCTAATATCCCCGTAGGAGAAAATTGAGCATTGGTGACTCCTTCGACAGTCAGACTCATATCTACTGCTTGAGACTTAAGTTTCCATACTTTAACTGTGTTGTCAGCACTTGATGACGCAAGATATTTATTATCGTGACTGAAGCTAACACTCATTACTCTATCTGTATGGGCATTTAATGTTTTGATAGAGTTATCTTTTAAGTCCCAAATCATAACTAATTTCTCTAAGCTTCCCACGGCAATAGTTTTGCCGTCAGGGCTGAAACTGACGCTTGTTAATCTCTGTCTTTGTGTGTTTCTTCCTGATGGAGTGGCTTTAGGGTTGTCTGCTCTAATATTGAGATCTCGTGACTTGATGAGATTTCCATTGAGATCCCAGATTTTGATAACACCATCCCATCCCACCGAAGCTAAGCTTTTCCCCTTTGGACTAAAACTCATGGCTTTAACTCTATCTTTGTGTTGAAGCGTTTTAAAGGGCTTATTAAATTTTCCGTTAACATCCTTCCACAATGTTACGCTACTATCATCGCTGCCAGAAGCTAACATTTTCCCGTCAATACTGTAACTAATGCTAGATACTGAGCTATTTTGTTTTTCTTTAGAAAGACTTTGTAATGTGTTCCCGCTTAGATCCCAAATCTTTATGGTTCCATCAGCACTTGCTGAAGCTATTCTTTGTCCATCAGGTCTAAAACTTACGCTATTAACTCTACTAAAATGTCCTTCTAAAATTTGGGGCGGACTATTATCTTTATGCCATAGAATAATATTTCTGTCATCGCTAGCTGAGGCTATGATCTCATCATTTTTGCTAAAGCTAACGCTGTTGACTGGTGCATTATGGCGTTCAAGTCGATTAAACTCTCTCACAATATACGCTGATTGCAAGAGTTTCCCTAATACCTGATCTCTAATTGTTAGGTCTTTAAAGGGTAGCCAATTAAAGAATCCCCAGTCTAGGGATTCTTTGGCTCCTAAAGCATAAGTTAACGAATCAATGCGCTCAGGGCGGGTTTCATACAACACATTTGATGATTGCCAAAGCGTGTTGGTCGTACTTTCAACAGCAGACCGTGCTTGAAAAAATGTAAATATTCCTAATCCAATAGCGACTAAACCTGTGATCGCACTAGCACCATAGAGTTTTAGTCTCTGATTGATACGTTTCTGCTCTCTAACCTCTTCTTCTTTTTGCTTTAGTTTTGCTTCTTTATCCTGTTCCTGTCTTTTGATTTCTGTATCATGAGCTTTCCCGCTTGCTTCTAAGTATTCACTTGCTTTATCAAAGTGCTGATTGTACCGTTTTGCCCAAGCTTTATTGGGATGGTTGTCTTTAAGCCAATTTAATGCGATTGTTAATTCAGGGTTTATACATAAACCAGTTTTACCTTGCTCATATAAAGACGCAGATTCAGCCAATCGCCGATAAATTTGTGCTGACTGGCGTTCTTCCTCTACCCAGTTTTGTAAGCGATCCCAAATTCGCATCAAGCTTTCATGGGAAATATCCAACGTCGTTTCTAGTGTCAATGCTTCAGAGAGCGTCGGCATTAAAAATGAGCATCCTGGTGCCCGAAATTTATCAACAATTCTAATAACCTTTTCTTGAGCTGCATTTGTTACTTCGCATATTTCCTTTAGTTTGCTAGGGCGACGGATTTCACGACCGTAAGGCCCTTTGTCGGTTAGACGTTTGAACAACGTTTCAGCAATTTCTCGTTCATCATCATTGCTTAATCCGGCGTAAATTTCATCTGCATGTCTTGATAATGCCGTAGTTACACCACCAATAGCCTCATAATGCTGAACGTCAATTAGTCCGTCAAACGGCTCAGCGTCCATCCAGTAGTCCCAAGTTCGCATCAGCGCATGTTGCAAAATGGGTAATTGGTCGGGGTGTTCACCCATATCATTCAGCAGCCGATTGACCAATCGTGGTGTAATCTTTGCGCCACCGACTGCTACTGGCCCTTCAATGGCAAAACGCAGCTGATCGCGAGTCATTCGTGGAATTAGGAATTGACTGTCATTGATAGTCTCCGGCAAATCTCTAAACTGAGCGCAGTCGCCCAAGAACTCAGACCGCATCGTCAGCACTACATAAATAGATATCTCTGGATGTTTTACTGCCTCTAGGAGTAACTTAACGAAAGCACTTGCTTCCTCAGCACTTGCTTTCTCTTCGGCATCATCTCGATTAGGGGCTGTCTGAAAGCGAAATAGCTCTTCAAACTGATCCACCACAATCAACAAATTCTCTGATGCAGACAATCGAGCTTGCCTAACTACCTCCACTAAGCCCAATGCTCCCCGCTCAAGCGTCGTTTCAATGACCAAAGCTCGGGTATCTTCGTCCTCTTCGTCGCCATTATTTGCTAAGATTTCTGGTTTATTAAGAGCCTTAGCCAAATTATAGATGGGCGCATTCCCAGGACATAAAACAGCAATACGCCAACTAGAGCCAGCCTGTACCATAAAACCGCTATGCAAGGCAGGTAAAAGACCAGCTCTCACCAAAGAAGACTTACCACTTCCTGATGTACCCACAACTGCCAGAAAGCGATGACATCGAAGTTTTTGTAGCAGCTCATTGACTTGTTTTTCGCGCCCAAAAAATAAATTTTCTTCTTTTGTCTTAAAAGATCGTAGTCCAGGGAAGGGATTCAGACGTGTTTCTGTCGCTAACGTCATTTTATCTCTCCTAGGTTTTGCTCAATTTGCGTCAGAAAATCGTTTAGTAACTCTGGAGAAAACTCATCAAAGTCTTTAATCACAAGCGCCTGTTTTGTTCTAAATAGGTTTTTCTCAGGCGCTTGGGGTTCGGCGATATAAACAGCCTGTGCTAGCATTGGCTGCTCTCGCCCGTAGCCCATAACCTTGCTAAACCCTGAAAGCTTGCTCTGAAGCCAAGCAAGGTTGCCTTTCCCGTAATATAAAATGGCTGCATCACAGCTTTTTAAATTTTCTATGTGAGCCTGACGTATTTCTGCTTCATTGCCGGAAAAATCAGGTAATCTGATTTCAAAGTTTGGCAAATCCATGAAATAGTTGTAGAGAGGGGAAATGTCTTCAACCTTATCACTTTGATCGTGAATAAGATAAATGTATATTGGCTGATTATAAAAGATTTTAGACAACGTAGAAGCTTCCTGAGTTTCTGTTTTGGGTTTTAACTTATCTTGGATAATTGTCTTAAGTTCTTCAAGACTAGTTCGTAAATATTCAGAGTCGTTTTGTACTTCTGAAATGAATTCTTCCTGTCGAGTTTCTTTTGCTTGAGAATCCGTAGGGAACCAAGTCAAGTGCTTAAAATCTGGATTGATTTGCTCACACTCAACAGCAAGCTTGTACTGTAATTCCGTCATTGACAGCCCAGAAGGACTCAAGACGAGTCCATACCGCTCCCCTAGTAAATGAACTGATAACTGAGACTGCTCTAAACTTTGTTGAACAGCTTCCTCAAACGCAGGACTATAATCTGGCAAATCCTCATCGGGAAGCACTGTATGACCAAACTGCTGAAGTTCACGTCGAATTTTGTCACGCTCCTCTTTAAGATCAAATGTTGTCTTAGCTAAGTAAATTGTGCTACCTGTTGATTGATTGGGTAATGTAAGTTGGCTATTATCTGACCGCAGTAATTTTAATACCTCCTTAATACTTTCAGCTAAGTCAGTCAAAATCCTTGTATAGTCTTTCTGATACTCTTCAATTGAAGGTGTCAATTCTATTGGAGGGCCAGGAGGAGTCTTTGTGTGGAATTCGTACCCTAAAAGTCTTTGAACCTCCGATGGAAAGTTACTCTTATGTTCTAAAGGATATTTGATTATCTTAAATAACCTCGATTTATTACCAACCCTGATATCCCCAGACTTACTGCAAAATTCTTGGAGTTCTCGAAGGCACCATTCAGATGTCAAATAGCGCGGTGAAAAAATAGATATTAAAATGGCTGATTTAGCAATTTCATCTTCGATTGTGTCATCAAAGTAATCATTTCCTTTTAGTTTTTCGTCTTTCCATATCTTTGGCTTTATTCCAGAGACCTGAGCTACTCGCTTTAATAAGCACTGAGAAAATTCGTCTATCCACCCAGTATCTTTTTTGTTAAAAGTTAAATTGTCATCATGAGTATAGCTAATGAAAATATCATTCTCGAATTTCATTGATGTAATTTTCCTCAAGTAAGAATGCTGTTGTAAATTTATCTTTAAAGATTTGAGGCATCGGATTTTTGGGACGAAGTATGTTGTGCGGACTTGTCTCTGTCAGGTACAGAATTTTCTTTGGGCTTCTCCTTCACCACTTCCGAAACAAATACCTCATTCTCATGCTGAAGCAATGTCTCAACATGAGTCGTGAAACTTTGAAATGCAGCCTGATGTGATGGATATTCGCCATAAAGTCCACCCAACTGTGAAAATTGCCAGCCTTGAGCCTTCAATGCCTCTGCTGTCTGTCGAAAATGCCGCCAGCGATCGCCAAAATGAAAAAACTCCTCTACCGCCGCACTCACTGCCACAACTCCGCTGAGTCCAATAGTTGCCCAACGTAGAAAATCTTTAGAATTGGTCTGTTGCACACCTAGCAGAATCGGCACAACCACACTGCCAACAATGGCGGTTATCCGCAGACGGTAATACCAATTACGGGTTTCGCGCGCACGCCTACTCATGTAAGACAGCTGATCTAGCCAGCGTGACTGCATGTACTGCTTTTGTAAATTCGATAGCTCCAGAGATTCAATCAGCTCTGCTAAGGTTTGATGCGACCTCTGTTGTTTAGACTCTTGAATGGTCATAGCAGCTACCGTTTACCTTTAACTCACAACTTTATAACGTCTGCATTGATAGACTTATGATCTGAATCACACTGCCAGCATTAGACAAGAGGTTGATCATCTGCTCCAATAGCTTGGGCATGGATGAGTGCAGGATCCTCAACACCTCTGAGCATTCTCCTAATATTTACTAATTTACGTTCATATATCCAGATTGTCGCCTAAATTCACCCTTAAAGGTTGTAAATGCTTGGAATTAAATTATGATTGTCAATAAGTCATGGCATTATTAATTATTGTTACCCTTCACAATTGCTCACAAACCTGATCTTTCTCCGTAGATATCAAAGCTTGAGGAATGAGTAATCAGCCTAAAGCTCTACGGATATCGCTACTCTCCTAAAATCTGACAAGATTATCAGCAGGAATTCAAATCTACGTACCCAAAATTCTCTAGGCGAAGCGTGTGCAGAAATTATCTAAACGACGAATGCGTTTGTGGTCTACTCTTGGCAGCTTTGCCTTGGGGCTACTGCTTCCCGCTGCGGCTAATGCAGCGGAGCGGGTCTATGCCAGCTATGGATTCCTTGAAATTACCCTTCAGGTTTCAGACTTAGAAACCTATGCCAAAGAAGGTCGTTTATCGCCCACGCTGCAAACCTATTCCAAATTTTTGAAGCCTACGCAACTTCAGGAGCTAAGAGAAGCGCTCAGAAAGCGCATTGAATTGTCCAGCGATGTGATTTCTCAGTTCTTGTATACGCCCACTGGTGAAAAGATGCTGGAGCGCGCCAGCACCCTCATCAAGGCGAAATCTCAGGTTTCGAGCCTACAGGCGCTGCGCTCCGCAATGATTTTAGCCTCTACCGATCCCCAGGGATTAACGGTCTTAAGCTTGCTGCGGAATTATCCCGATTCTGGGATTCAGCTCGATATCGCTCAAGGGTTGGACGTGTTTCAGGCCATTCGGAAACTGGTTCAGCAGACCAATACGTCCATTGCTCTGGTTCAGCAGCGCTCAGATCTAGCGGCGCAAGCCACCAAAGCGGCACGAGTAACAGATTTAGTCGCGTTACGAAAGTCTGGCTCGTTTACTTGGGATGTTATTCCACTGACGCTTACGGACAGTCGGCCTCAGCGTATGCAGCCGCTGTCTGCTTCTCCCCGTGAGTTTAGCGCAGATATTTACCTGCCTCGTCTAGCACGCGCAGTGCCCATGCCCGTGGTCGTTATTTCTCATGGTTTGGGTTCAGGACGGACTTCCTTTAAGTATTTTGCAGAGCATTTGGCTTCTCACGGCTTTGTGGTAGCGGTGCCCGAACATCCGGGCAGTTCTGAACGCCAGATCAGTGCGCTGCTGGATGGCAAGGCCGATGATGTGTCAAACCCACAGGAGTTTATTGATCGCCCTCTGGATGTTTCATCCCTGCTCGATGAGCTAACCCGACTGAATCAAATGGATGGGCCGTTTAAAGGACGGATTAATATCAATCAGGTGGGGGTGATGGGACAGTCCTTTGGGGGCTATACGGCGCTGGCCTTGGTAGGGGCAAAAATCAATTTTGACAGCCTTCAGAAGGGCTGTGATAAGTCGTTTGCTCAAAGCTTAAACCTGTCGCTATTGCTTCAGTGTCAGGCACAGCAGTTGCCCAAACAAGACTACAGCTTTAGGGACACTCGAGTTAAAGCGGCGATCGCCGTTAATCCAGTCACCAGCAGTGTGTTTGGTGTAGAGGGCTTTAAGAGCATTCAGGCACCCGTGATGATAATTTCAGGCACTTCAGATAGCATCACGCCGCCGTTAGCGGAGCAGATAGAGCCGTTTACCTGGCTCCCTAATATTGAAAAGCGCCTTATTCTAATAGATGGCGCGACTCATTTTTCGACCATTGATGAACTTCAGCCTGCCGAGCGTGCGTTTGTCACGCCCAAAGAGCTTATTGGCAGAACCCCAGAAGTGGCGCGGATCTATATGCGGGCGTTAGGGCTTGCATTTTTTAGAACCTATGTAAAGCAACAGCCTAATACGGCAATCTTTTTAAATCCAGCTTCAATCGAGGCTCAAAGTATTCAGCCGCTTCTGCTGCGCGGCGTTTCGTCTCTTTCGATTGAAGACTTAGACCGCATTAAAAATGCACTTTGGTAATCAAGCATTCTTGCAGGATGTAACTGGATTTCTCATAGGGGACTAGGATATATCAGGCTCTGCGCAGATGGAGAAGAAAGTGTGCTGTCTTTTTATAGTGACTCGAGAAGAGGCTGGATTCGCTGGGGCGTCGTGATGGCTCTCTCTCTGGGGCAATTGGGGGGCGGTAGCGGCGATAGTGGTGGTGGCGCTGCGATCGCAGCGGAGCGCATCTTGTTTAACTACTCCATTTTAGGGCGTTCGATTTCGGTACGCGCCCTTGAAACCTATGCCCGTGACGGCGTTTTGACCGAAGATTTGGTTTCCTATGCGCGGTTAGTCAAGCCTGAACAGTTAGCGCAACTGCGAGAAGGGCTACAGCAGAAAGTAGACCTGTCTCCGGTGGCGATTAGCCAGTTTTTTTACTCACCGCCAGGAGAGCTTCTGCTAAGTCGCGTCAGTCGGCTCATTCAAACCGGAAGCGGTCAGGGCAGTTTTTATGCGCTGCGATCTGCCCTCGTATTGGCAGCCTCAGATCCTCAGGGCTTAACGCCGCTGACCATTTTGCGTCAGTACCCTACCCGTGATGTGGTGGTCAATGTTGAAGAAATTGTGGGGCTGGTGAGTGCCGCCAATCAGTTCTTAAAGCAAGGAAATACGGTTACTCGGCAAATTCAGGCGTTGTCTAAGGCTTCTCCTTTGTCTGTCTCTGACTCAAAAAACCTGGAGCAGCTTAAGCAGCCCGGTACTTTGAAGTGGAACAAGATCGCGCTGACACTTGAGGACATCACTCCAAAAAGGTTGCAGTACACCGCTCAGGCGCGTCAATTTGTCGCTGATGTCTACTTGCCCGTTACCGATTCGCCTCAGCCTTTGGTGGTTATTTCCCACGGGCTAAATTCAGATCGCGAGTCTTATGCCTACCTTGCTCAGCACTTAGCCTCCTATGGTTTTGCTGTTGCGGTGCCAGAACATCCGGGCAGCAGTAAGCAGCAGCTCCAGTCGCTGCTGGAGGGGCGTGGGCGAGAGGTGGCGGCACCCTTAGAGTTTTTAGATCGTCCCCTGGATATCCAGTTTCTGCTAGATTCTTTGCAGTCTTTGGCAAAGACCGATGTACGATTCCAGGGCAAGATTAATTTTGATGAGGTGGGCATTATTGGTCAGTCTTTTGGGGGCTATACCAGTCTGGCGGTTGCGGGGGCACCGCTAAGTTTCAAAACACTGCAGCAAAACTGCGGGCAACAGCTTAATACGACCCTCAATATTTCTTTGGGGCTTCAGTGTCAGGCGCTGCGGCTGCCCCCTGCTCAGTACGCATTGACAGATGCTCGAATTAAAGCGGCGATCGCCATTAACCCCATTACCAGCGGTATTTTTGGCGCAGATAGCTTAGCTCAGATTAAAGTGCCTGTCATGATCGTCGCGGGTGGGCGAGATATTGTCGCTCCGGCATTACCAGAGCAAATCCAGCCGTTTTCTCAACTAAAAGCGCTCCAGCGCTATTTGGTTTTAATTGAAAACAGCAATCATTTCTCAACCATTGCCCCCTCGAGTCAAGCGGCTGAAGGGCTGTCTCAAATCAAAGGATTAGAAGGCCCATCACCGGAATTAGCACGGTCTTACGTCAACGTGTTGAGCTTGGTGTTTATGCAGGCTTACTTGAGAGGTCAACAGAGCAATCAGGTCTTTTTGAGTCCCGCAGGGGCTGAAGCGTTAAGCCGTTTCCCGCTGCCTTTGAGCATTGTCAAGTCTTTGCCTTTCAATGGATTGATTCCCGACGGCGTTAAGCCCGAAGGCGTCAAAAAATAGTTTGTTTACGCTTAAGGGATTCTGCTGCGCGTGTTTGGATTTATTAATTTACATAAGCCGACGGGCTGGACTTCTCATGATTGTGTTGCTCGCGTCCGTCGCCTGCTCAAGACAAAGCGGGTAGGCCACGGCGGCACATTAGATCCCTTGGCAACGGGTGTGTTGCCCATTGCGGTTGGCTCTGCAACGCGGCTGCTGCAATTTTTGCCAACCGCCAAAGCCTACCGCGCCACCGTTCGCCTCGGCATTACTACAACAACGGATGATTTAGAAGGCGAAGTGTTACAAGCTCACCCTGCTGCACGGACAACACAAGCCGAGGTGACTGAGGCTCTAAGCGCCTTTGAAGGGACACTTCAGCAAATTCCGCCGATTTATAGTGCGATTCAGGTCAATGGTCAGCGGCTTTACAAACTCGCACGTAAAGGCGAAGTTATACAGCCGGAGCCGCGAACGGTAGAGGTTTTTGGCATTGAGATTTTAGACTGGCAGACGTTAGATCCAGATCATCCAGAGGTAACGCTTCAGATTGCCTGTGGCCCTGGAACCTACATCCGCTCTATTGCCCGTGATTTGGGTAAAAGGCTTCAGGTGGGCGGTACCTTAGCGCAGCTTGTGCGCACTCAAAGCTGTGGGTTTGACTTGGCAAACAGCATTTCTTTAGAAACGCTGGAAGAACAGGTGAATCAAGGCTCCCTTGTGCTGACCGATCCTACCGTGGCGCTTAAAGAGATGCCCCACTGCACCCTTGATGAATTGTCTGCTATCCGCTGGTGTCAGGGGCAATCGGTGGAAATGAGTGCCAATACCCCTGAAGCATGGATACGGGTTCATACTACGTCAGCACAGTTTTTAGGGATGGGGATGCTGTCTGAGGGGCTGCTGATTCCAAAGATTGTATTTGGTTCGGTGGCAGCAGCTTAGACCAGCGTATTGAAGGCCAGTAGACCTAGCTTAATTAAGCTGCCTAATAGCAAAATCATGCCGCTTAGAGAGGCGATCGCAAAGCCTAGACCCCGTTTTTCAGTGGCTTGGTAATATCCCCAAGCATATAAACCTCGACCGATGACCCAAACCGCGCCGATTGCCGAACCCCAAATGGGGTCAATGTATAGCGAAAAAATCCATAGGAGCGGCAGAAAAAACACAAGCTGCTCTAGGGTATTGTAGTGAACCCGCACAACTCGCTCAAAGTCTGGGTTGCCGCTCATTTGCGGCACAGGCACCCCATACTTAGCCCTCGCCCGACCCACATTAATGGTCAGTACAAAGTAGAGCGCTAATGCGAAAACCGTTACTAAACCAGGCCAAGGTGACATATACAACGCTCATGGGTAGTTTTTCTTTACTCTACAGGGTTTGGCGGGTGCTTTTTCGCTATGCTGTTGAAGGTCGCCTCGTTTGTACAAGTGCTTGAGAATTAAGCGAAAGGTTTAGGTAGCAGCATGTTGGAAGTGGTTGATTTTTTTGAGAGAAGTGCAGGACGATGGCGATCGCAGCGAACGACCCATCACCTCGCGTTTCGTCGCGCAGAAGTAGGAGACTCCGAAATCTCAGTGTTTGCCCTCGCCGCCTCAGACCCAGATGTTCAAGAACTGTGCCGATTTCATGAAGTCGATCCGCAGTTAGCGGTCTGTGGGTCGCGCGTGACCTGGCAAGGCACCATGGGATGGGATCGCGATAGCGAAGGCGGTCATGAAGGGAAAACAGTCTTTGCGATCGTGCCCGATCAGGACAATCCGTTGTGCGGTCGGCTGCTCAGAGAACGCGGATATGCAGAAATCGTCCCCGTCGTTGGGCGATATCATCTGGATGCAGAGGGTGGACTCAACCTCACCACCGAGTACGAGACGATGAGTTCCATCGAACGCTTCTGGTTTGAAACCCCAGAACTTCGCCTACGAACCAGCACCGTCAAACGATTTGGTGGGTTTAGCACCGCATCTTTTTGTTCAGAAGCTCGCCTCTCTGCCAACCAGCAAGAACCTTCAGAAGAAAGCCCTTCTCCGGTTGCAGTTGCAAAAACGATTCAAATTAGCAGTCCTCTTTCTGCATTTGGCTGGTAAGGCTGTTTTGTATGATCTGAGCATTTGCATTAAAGAGTGTAAAGGGTGGTTTTGCAAAGTGCATTAGATGCGTAAAATTTTGAATTAGGATCAGCAGGAATCAGGAGCGAGCAGTTGTGAGTATTCCAAGAATAGAGTATGCACCTCGAAGCCAGAACGTACGTGTATCAGGGTATGAGAGCGGCAGTGACGAAGGACCTCGGATATATAGTGTAGATAACCTGTTAAGTCCTGGGGACATGGGAGACTTAATAGAAGCGTGCTATCGGCAGATGTATTTTCATGCCTTTGCATCAGACCGGGAACCATTCTTAGAATCACAGCTGCGTAATAATCAGATAAGCGTACGTGAATTCATTCGTGGTCTAGCGCTGTCAGATACCTATAAACGTAGCTTTTATGACCTTAACAGTAACTATCGCTTCGTAGAACAGAGCGTCCAACGCCTGCTAGGTCGTGATGTGTATAGCGAACGAGAAAAAATTGCGTGGTCCATTGTCGTCGCCACCAAAGGCATTAAAGGGTTTATTGACGAACTGCTCAATAGCGACGAATACCAAGAAAACTTCGGAGATAGCATCGTCCCGTATCAACGCCGTCGGGTATTGCCCAGCCAAAGCATCGGCGAAACGCCCTTCAACCTAAAATCGCCGCGTTACGATAGCTATCATAGAAGCAAACTAGGCTTCCCCCAGATCATCTGGCAAAGCATCGTCAAAACCTACCGTGCGCCCGACAAAAAAGCCAAAACCGGAGATCCATCCCTATTTTTAGGCATGGCCCAGAGCATCCGACCAGCCGGAAACCAGCCCCAGAACGTCTCTTCGTACAATATCGACATCGAACGCATGGTTCCATACCGTAAAAAATAGAGCCATCAACCGACTAAAAAGCACCCCTTCATCAAGGGGTGCTTTTTAACTAGAAAAGTGTTTCATTCCGAAGGACCGTCCGAAGCGCCGCCGCCGCCGCCATCATCGCATCCTCCTGTAGAATCGTCACCCCCATCGCTGCCCCCACCCCCACCACCTTCTGTGCCAGCGCATCTCGATAGACCAGAAAATCAGAACCCACCAACCGAAAAAGAGGAACTAAATCAACCGCCCCCGCCGCACAGGCACGCTCTCGGAGAACCGGAAAATCATTAGACAACTCCGGCATCGTGAGAAGAACCGGAATCGGCTCAAAAGAAACCGCCAACGCCTCAAAAAAGGACGCAAAATCGGCATTATTGACCGTCAGTAGATCTACCAAAAGTAGGTGAGGTAGCCTGTCCCCAGCCGTCTCCATCTGTCGAAGCGAGTGAAAAATAGAGACCTCACTTGGCAGCCAGATCACCGAAACCTGAAGCGCCATCAACACCTCGCGCCAAAGCTGCCCGTAGAGTAGCGACGGCTGATGCATCAGCACCGTTCGTTCCTCAGAGGGAACCTGAGCCGAAGCTGAAGAAGCGATAAACCGCATCTCCAGCCGATTACCCACGCGAATAAGATCCCCATCCTGTAAAAGCGTGGGTACCCTAACCGGCTGAAAATTAATAAACGAACCATTGCGACTGCCGAGATCAACCCAAAAAAACTGATCAGAACGGGGCCTCTGGAGAATCATCGCATGAGCGCGCGACACCATGCGGTCCGGCAAAAAAATAGAGCAGTCCGGCGCGCGCCCGACCGACCAATCCGACCGACCCAGAAGCAACATCTGATAAAGCCCCTCCCCCGACCGAATCAAAAGACGCGGGAGCGCCATCGACAGCGCCGTAAAATCATCGCCCTCAAACTGGCGCTCCAAAAACCGAGTCGCCTGTAGCGCCTCCATAGGAGGCGCGAACAAAAACCCCTGCCCCACCTGACAGCCAAGCGCCCGCAGCTGCGCCCACTGCGCCACCGACTCCACCCCCTCCGCAACCCCATAGAGCGCCAGCCCTTGAGCAAGCATCAAAATCGTGCGAACAATCTCCAAAATTTCAGGCGACTCAATGCGAGCCACAAACGAGAGATCCACCTTCAGACCATCCACCGGTAGACAGTCCAAATCGCTAAGAGACGAAAAGCCCGTGCCAAAATCATCAATACAGAGCTGTACCCCCATCGCCCTAAGCGCGTGAAGCTGCGCCATCACCGCCTCAGACCGGTGCAGCAGCAACTCCTGCGTCATCTCAATCCTAAGTCGCTTAGGATTCATCCCAGCGCGGCCGAACACCGCCTGAAGAACCGGAATCAAATCCGAATGCGTCAGTTCAGAACTCGATAAATTGACACTCAAAAAGACCCCTTGTGCCGAGGGAAAACGTCGATGCCAAAGCGCCATCTGTGCACAAGCCGTTGCCAACACCCAGTGCCCAATCGCCACTATTAGCCCCGCCTCCTGCGCCACCGCCAGAAACTCCCCCGGCGCGAGCAGCCCGCGCGTCGGATGAAGCCAATAGACAAACGCCTCAAACCCCACCAGCGCAGCCGAATCGAGCCTCATAATCGGCTGATAGAGTAAACAAAACTCCTGATTGGCGATCGCACGGCGGAGGTCATTTTCAAGCTCCAGCCGCGCCACCGCATGAATATGCATCCCGGGCTGAAAAAGCGCATAGCAAGCCTTCCCCATCGCCTTCGCCTGATAAAGCGCAATATCCGCATCGCGAATGAGATCCTCAGCGCTCTCATAGGCCGGTAAACTCAGCGCAATACCAATACTCGTCGTCGAAAAAATTTCGTGCTCATCTACCTGAAACGCCGCCGCCATATCTGTCAAAATACGTTCGGCAACCTGCATCACATCCTCAAGGCCATGCACCGCATCAATGAGCATCGTAAACTCATCTCCCCCCAGGCGCGCCACCGTATCGCCTGGACGAATGCAGGCTCCCAGTCGTGCCGCCACCTGCACCAAAAGCAAATCTCCTGCACGATGCCCAAGGCTGTCATTAATGACCTTAAAGCGATCTAAATCGAGAAATAAAACCGCAAACTGATAATCGAGATCGCGCTGAAGCCGCCGTACCGCCTGAGCTAGACGATCTAAAAACAAAGACCGATTGGGTAGCCCCGTAAGCTTGTCATAAAACGCATCCAGTTTAAGCTGGCTCTGCGCCAACTTCAGCGCCGAAACATCTGTTATCAGCCCCTCTAGGGAGCCATCCGCCGCGGCATACCCCTGCTCCAAAAACCATCGAACCTCCCCAGACCGCGTCTTGATGCGGTACTCCACCGCATAAGGCTGACGCGTCTGTATCGCCACCGCCACCCTCTCCAGAAAATCAGCCCAATCCTGTGGATCAATAAGATCATTAAACGCCACCCTATCCTTTGCCGGCGCGATTAACTCTGGCGCAGAAAACTCCGTCAGTGCCAGACAGGCCTCAGACAAAAAGAAAACCGAACGATCCGCATCAAGATATCGGCTAAACGCAATACCAGGAAGGGAACGTAAGCGTAGAGCTGCCGAGTCATCATCATAAGAGAAAGGCTCTCGCGTCAAAACTTAACCTTTAACCGTCATAAAACAGCCGAAAACCTAAAAGATAACCTCACCCCCACCCAATCCTAGCGACAAGAATAGCCCGAAATCAAAAAAAAGCGCATATAGCTGGCCTACACCCCGCCCCGTCCGCTTCCTCTAAGATAAAGATCCAGACAGCCACCCCACCCCATGGCGTATCCACCCCCCCACCCGCAGTCCGCGCAAAGCAAAAACGGCCATCTTATGGCAATTGTGCGAACGCAAACCTTTCCATCCCAATATCGAGAAACCCTGTGTCAGAGCCTGACGCAAACCCCCGTCCTGCTCACCACCCTCACCGCCCAAATTGCCGCCATTGCCCTAGCGCAGTATAGTCCCCAGATCCAGACCGACTCCCTTCGCCTTACCCTTACCCTTGAAGCCCTGCTCAAACGCGCCTTTGAGCAGCAGCAGCTGTGGGACAAAATTAGCCAAGAAGTGTGGGTCAACCTCCTGACCTGGACCGTGCAGGATCTCGAAATACCCATCGCCATCGGAGTCATCCAAAGCATCGCCCAATCGCCATACCGTGAAGAACTGTGGCAACGCCTGATCAACCCAGCTTCAGACGCACCCATCCCCCCTGAGTCTTCATCCCCCGCCAGTATACTAGAACCCCTCTTAGAGAGATTAGAAACCCTAATTTGTCAGGATTTGACCGCACAAATTCTAAAGAACCCCCAAACCTTAGAACCGCTTTTCCTTGAGATTCCTCCTCCGCAGTCTATTTTAGAGATTCCCCTTCCTGCGCTGACCATACATCCCTGCAACGCCCTCGAAGACCCTCCTAGCAGCGACGATGTTAGCCAGGCCATGATCGCCCCAGCCCCCTCGCCTGTCGCCCCCCCCATCGTCCTAGAACATTACCTGACCCGCCCCAGCGAACTGTATCGTCTGCCTTGGGAACTGATGGGTCAAGTGAAACAGCAGTGTGGCCTGCCCATGGCTCAATTGCTCTTCCTCCTCATCGGCCATACCGTGCGTCGCCCACACCGCCCCCTCACCCTCACCCATCGCGAGATTCTAGAGCAGCTCGCCTGGGAGACTTCAGCCGCCCCCCTAGCCACCCCCCCGCCTGACCTGCCGTACTTATTGCAGCAGCTAGGCACCCTTACCCTCACCACCCTTTGGATGACCGAACCAACCGCCGCCGCCCAAATCGAAGCCATTTCCAGTAGTGGACATCCCTGGGAGATATTGAGTGAAACCCAAGGCCACCTCGACTGGGTCACAGGCCGCATCAGCCCACCCGCCGCACCGTCCATTACTCTGCGACCTGGCCTGTGGCTGCATCATCTATTCGAGAAAGGCGGCCTGAGTGCCCGTAGCGGGTGGAAATCCTTTGGTCATCTTGCCCTAACGCTCCTCGAGCAGGATCACTGCCGTGACCCCTTTCTCATCAGCCTGCTCATCGTGCTGAGCCTCAACGCCCCCGAACCGCAGCCCGAAGCAAGACCCTCCTGCTATACCGTCCATACCCTCCTAGATTCCGCCCTGCCCACCCCAGCCCTAGCCACCCTTCAACTCCACCCCGATATTGCCCCAACCCTCTTTAAGATTTGGTACCAAGCCTTAGCATCTCTGGTAAGCCTGGGCTGGACGAGTGGCCCCCTTATCGCAGCTCCAGCAGCCCCAGCAGCTCAGCCCACCGACTTTTACATTGCGCCCTTCCCAGCCTGGCTGAACATCCATAGTCATAGCCGTAAACCCTCCGACTGGATTGCACAATGGCTGGCTCAGCCCCTACAGTTCATTCCGCCGCCGCTATCCGCCGCCGCTGCCCTCAACGGCAATCTCCCCTCCCCTCGCACCATCCGTTTCCAGCACCGCCTCCGCCTTGACCGCCTGAGCGGGTCAGAAATCCGGAGTGCCCGTAAAGCAAAACAGCTCACTCAATCGCAGCTTGCCGACGTCCTGCACGTTCATCAGAGCCTAATTGCCAAAATCGAAGTTGGTCAGCGCACCGTGACCGAAGACCTTGAGCGATCCTTGCGACAGGTCTTAGAACTGTAGCAATTCCCCTTGTCTTCTGGATTAATCGACTAGGTCAAAATTCGCCAGACAATGACTCCGAGCGCCGTAATAGAACCCACATAGGCCAACGAGCGCAGAGCTGGAATTCCCAACATATAGGTGATACCGTGAGCAACTCGGCAACCCAATAGCGCAATAGTGGCGATCGCCGTGACCTCATCCGTCTGTCCGCTGACCTGAGCAATCAGAATCACCGCCGCAATCATCGCCAAATTGTCATGGTGATTTCGCCCAGCGCGATCAGCACGCCCCACCCAAGGCTTTACTTCTGGCACGGCATCGCGGTTTCCTAATCCCCAGGCAATGGGAGACTCAGCGGCAGAGACCCGTGCGATCGCCGGAATATGATTAAGCACAATCGACCACAGCGCCAACGCCAATAAACAGTACAAATCAGTCGTCATCGCCCAACCTCAACAATAGCTGCGCCCTTCATTATGACCCCTGGGTTGGTTTTGAGAGTAGCGCTTGCACCTGCTGCTGCGCCCAGAGAATGCGAGCCTTAACCGCCAAGGTAGCCTCATTAGATTGCAGCCCCTCCAACTGCTCCAAAACCTGCGTCAGCCTGTGCGGCTGTACCAGAGCCGCGATCGCAAAGCTCAGAGATGTAACCCCCGCGATCGCCGCATAGCGCACCACCCACTCTGGATCCTGGGCGCAGCCGAGCAGCACCGTCAAACATTGCCCTTGCCCCTCCACCTGTTGCTCCACCGATAGACCATCCCACCGAATCGTCCCCAACCCACGCGCCGCTGCGCGGCGCACACTAAGGGCAAAATCTTCGCTTGCCGCCTCCAGCAGAACCTCCAACCCCTTCGGGTCGCCAATGCCTGCCAACGCCCGAATCGCCCAGGCTCTGGCGCCATAGTTAAAATCATCCAACAGTCCTAACAATGGCTCCACCGCATCCGCCCCAATGCGAACTAACCCATCCACCGCCGCCACCGCCGCCCCTGGATTGTTGTAGCCCAGCGCCGCAATCAGCGGCCTTGTCGCCTCAGGTGCACCCGTTTGTGCAAGTGCCTCCACCGCATCCGCCAGCGCCGAAGCAGAACTTGCCGCCTCAATTTCTTGAAGCAGCGTCTCAATGGGAATAGCTGTGTTTAGGGTCATAGAGATTGGAACGTGCAGAGGGAATGAAGATTGTGAACGTGCACCTATGCTATCGCCTTGAGTCAGGAATCTTGCCGCGGGTGTGACCGGAGTCGTTTCATTGACCGCAGGTCGCCTTCAAGCAGATTGCCCCACTTCAAAGCAGCCCATCCATCAGAACCATTACCTGAATCGCTTCCTCAGAAAGCGTCAAAGGTTTTATCCCTTCTATCTGCCGCTCCAAAATGCCCTTAAGAGAAATCAGCTTTAGGCTATTTTCCGCCAACGTTTGCGCCACGGGCTGAGCCGCTTTGAGATAGCCGATCGCCCCAATATCTGCTAGCGCCGCCCGCCGGAGCTGAAGCTTATCGCCCCCTAACGCCGTAACCAGGCGATTGCCATATCCGACATCCCCCGTCAACTGATACATCGTCCGCGCCGCCGCATACTGCACCAACTCCGTCGGATGGGTCAGAAACGGCTGAATCAACGCGATCGCGTCCCTTGCCTCCAACGCTCCCAACGCCTCCAACGCCGAATCATAGGGCTGCGCTAAATGCGGACAATTGGGAATCGGCAGCGCCGCCGCCACCCCGCCATCGAGCAGCGCGATCAGGTTAGGAATGCACATGCGATCGCCCAACGCACCCAAAGACTGTGCCGCCGCCTCCCGCACATAGTAATCAGCGCAATTCAAGCACTCCATCAGAGCAGGCACCGCCCGCGCATCACCCAACTTGCCTAACGCCCGTGCCGAATTGCGTCGTAAAGGGTAGCCGCCTTCCGGCGTGCGATCGGACTCATCCGAGAGCGTAGCAACCAGCGCCTCCACCGCCTCGGCTGTACGTACCCGAAAGCGACCGAGCCACCAAGCCGCGTAATAGCGATCGCCATAGTCAGCGCCGGAGAGATTGGCGATCGCCTGCTCAATGGTGAGGGGCTGATCTGAAGGGGGTGGGATGGGTGACGGATCTAAGTCTTCTAGCGAGTTGGGGGGCTGCATCGGTTTAGCGCAATGAATCTCAAAAAATAGTTGTAACAGAAAATAAAGTCTATTTCCTTAAAACCCTTTTGTGGCAAAGGCTACAGGCTTTTATTATGTCGTCTTTGGGCACCATTTCAAAATTTTTTTAGAGAAACTTGAGAAATTTTGATCTAAGCAGTGGGCAAGCGCGTACTAATGACAACTGAATGAAAAGAAACATTCAACCCGCAATCAATCACCACATTCATTAACGCTAGGAGAAACATCATGAAAAAACAACTGTTTGCTTCATTATTACTGATGGGACTTGGCTTCGTATCTCTAAACAACCAGTCTAGTTATGCTTTTTCGCCGAGCGACCTACAAAAACTTAAAACCACAGGCAGTTGCGAAAAATGCGATCTCAGCGGCGCAGACCTCAGAAATATAAACCTCAGCAAAGCCAATCTCAACGGTGCCAACCTGAGGGGTGCCAACCTGACGAATGCCAAAATCATAGACTCCGATCTACGGAGCGTCAATTGGAGTGGTGCCACCATTCAAAATACCAACGTGTATGGCACTCAAATCGCTATTTCTTCTCTTACCCAAACCCAGAATAATGGTCTTATCTTCAAGAAGCCAGAGGTATGGGTAGAAAAGACTGCCAATCCCATACCCGCACCTGCTCCGGTACAAGATTCATTCATATCCCTTACTCACGGAGGAGGATATGTTGCGAAATATACGCTGTTCTATTTTCGTCCGCAGCCAGGTGTGGGTATGCTTCCAAAAGTGGAATCGGGAACGATGACCGTTGGTTTTAATAAAAGATTTGCCATCCCTAAAGACGCAATAGGCATTACTTTTAGAGTTGAGATGGTTGGAATTGGAAGTCCGGTCATCATCAATACGCCGATCGCCGTAGGCAAACCACGGTGCTTTTTAATCGAGGGTACCGTTTTTAATCCCAGCTATAAAGAGAATAGCTGTGGTTCCTTCTAAAGGTTTTACATCCTTTAGCGATTCGGTACTGTCTGAACTCAGAATTCACAACGATGCCTGATGGACTGTAGCGTATTGCAGTCCAGCAGTTACCGCAATCGCGAAATAGAAAGCTGAAGGTTAAGGATAATTTTTCGAGAAAGTTTTGAAAAATTGATCCAAGCCCCTTGCAGTCACGTACTAATTACAGAACAAATGAATGGAAACATTCACATCACAATAAAAATGGGAGAAATAAAATGCTTCATAAAATGCTGCAGTCTCAGCATTCGCTCTCACATCATTGCCTATGATGGCCTTATCTGGAAGTATGGCTTTTGCCGCACCTGCTCCAAAAGTAACAGTATTTAACCAGGGTGGATATGTTGCTGACTATCAAGTCTCCTATACGGTGAATGGCAAACAAAAGACGACTACGGTTAACGCGCTTGTCGTGGGCAAAAAAACAAACGATTACGCTCCCTGCCAACAGCACTGGCATTACTGTGACCGGACAAATGAGAACGGGTTTATTTGGGGAACCCAACAGACAGATATTTAAGCAGCGTGCTAAAGATGGAAGCTGTTTTAAGACCTACGGTACGATCATTAAATCGAATTGGTCTAAAGACTGCACGGCTGACTTCTAGGAGAAAAACTTACATTAGACCTCTTGCAGATTAGATTCTATACAGCTTAAAACGACTAAGCTCTAGCCAAAAATGACAGTGAGGCTTCAGTACCACTGCGAGATTGAAATCATGTCAATCTCGCAAACAAGAGCTTGGGGGGTGAGATGTCCCGATAAAATGTGGGCAACTTAGGCACAACCCAGGATCTATGAAAGACTTATCTGATGCTGAACTTGTTCATCGTTGGCGAGTGGGTGAGCAACGGGCGATCGCCATTCTTTACGATCGTTATGCTGGATTAGTCTATAGCATTGCCTATCGAGTGCTGCAAAACGCCCAAGAAGCCGAAGACCTAACCCAAGACATTTTCGTCACATTTTGGGAAAAAGACTACTTTGATCCAACACGGGGAGCCTTAAGTAGCTTTTTAGGCGTACTGACTCGCTCTCGGGCGATCGACAAAATTCGGCAGCGCAATACAACCCAGAGTTTTCTGGCTCGCTGGCAGCAGACCATCGCCGAAGGGTCTACAGATCCCTCTCCTTTAGAAGCCGCCACGACCCGAGAAACCCAGGCCATGATTGGGCAGGCAATGCAGCAGATCCCCGCCCTGCAGCGTCAGATTTTAGAACTTAATTACTATCAGGGCATGAGCCACAGCCAAATTTCTGAATCTTTAGGTCTTACCTCAGGGGTCGTCAAAAGCCGTCTTCGGCAGGCATTGGTTCAGCTCAAAACGCAGATTGCCCCTGGGCAACTGGGCAAAGACAAGGATAGTTAAAAATGAAACACTCCACCCTAACCGAGGAAACCAAAGCCCTCGCCGCTAGCTATGTCCTTGACGAGCTAGACCCAGAGGAACTGGTCGTCTTTGAGCAAATAATGCAGACCGACGTTGCCGTGCAGCAAGAAGTCCGCGACCTACAAATGGTGCTGGGTAGCCTTGCGCTAGACGTACCCCAGTTAACCCCACCTGCCCATCTGCGAGCAAAAACCCTCGCCGCCTTGGGTGTGTTAGATGACAGCGTTTTGGATGAAATAGAGGCGTTACCCCTCGGTCAACCTCAAAAAACATCCCGCCCCAAAATCGACTGGAGTAAAATCACAGCATTGTTCGCCCTGCTTGTAACCGCAGTGTTGGTTTGGGACAACTTCCGGCTTCGGCAAGACCTTAGCCTTGCTCAGCAGCAAACCACCCCAAACGTCGCCGCCACTTTATTGCAGCGCCCCAACAGCAAACTGGTTTCCTTAACCAGCCCAACCGCCAGTGAAGCCAGTGGTACGCTTCTCTTTACCCCTGGTAAATGGCAAAAGGTTGTCGTGTCAGCTCAAAACTTACCGCCCTTACCAGCCGATCAGGTTTATCGGCTGTGGTTAAACCTTAATAACCAGCAAACCATCTACTGCGGTGAATTTCAGACCAATCCAAACGGGAGCATTTCTCGCCCGATTCAGCCGCCCCAGGTTCCGCCCCCGGGCACAAAAGCCACAGGGCTATTTGTCACCGTTGCCCAAAAAGAAGCCGCCATTGCGCCGACGGGTACTCGGGTCTTGTCTGGCACCATCTAGCCCCAGACCTTAGGGTGATCAAGGGATGGAATTAGAGACCTTCAACCCTCTTTTTTAGGTGTATTTTTCTATGCATTCCTCCGCCGCAAAGCCAAAAACCTACTGGCAGCCCGTCTTCGCGATGGCACTTATGCAGGGCGCTATTGTTCTGTGTTGGATTGTGTATCGTTTGTATATTCCTGACCTGCTTGGGCAGTTTGGGTTTCCCAAAAATGCAGCGGTCATTATTTTGGCCATCGAGGGGTTTTTGGCGGTTTTAATTGAGCCACTCTTTGGCAGCTTGTCAGATCGTCAAAAGACCCTATGGGGCTTACGAGCGCCCTTTGTCACTATTGGCGTTCTGCTGGCCTCGGTGCTACTGCTATTTCTGCCGATTATGATACTGCTGGGCAACCCTGAAAGCGTTCTGCGGTGGCTCTTTGTCGGCGCTGTTATACTTTGGGCGATGGCAATGGCGATGTTTCGCTCCCCCATGCTGGCTCGACTAGGAGAATTTGCCTGTCAACAAGACTGGCCTTACGCGGCAAGCGTACTAACGCTGGTTGGCACCATTGCCGGAACTTTAGCCTTACCTGCCTCTAAACAAATTTTGCAGGGGATGGGTGCTGTATCTGCCTTTGGCATTAGCTCAATCATCTTGCTGCTCTCAGCCACCCTCCTCAACTGGAGTCAGCCCACTCAAACGAATTTATCGGTGATCGCCGCCGACTCCCCGCCCCCGTCTAGGTCAAACCTCAGCTTAATCGCCCTGACCGGAAGCACCGTAACCCTCGGCGTGATTTTGATGCAGCAGCTAATTGGCGTGTTTGGTCAAGCCCAAACCCCCGTGCTGATGACTTTATTTTTGACCGTACAGTTGGTGACGGTGTTGCCCATTGGCAGAGCCGCACAGCGATGGGGCAATATCCCCACAATGATGCTGGGGTTAGGACTGCTTGGGCTTGGGTTGGGGACATTAATGGTGCCACTGTCAACGGTTCGCTTCGTCGCGGTGCTGCTATTGGGCTTAGGCATGAGTGGGGTTGGGGTTGCGACTATCCCCTTTGCTCTCATGATGGTGCCACTGTCTAGGGGTGGCTTAGGCATTGGCTTTTACTTTGGTGGCGCTGCCCTTGCAGGGGCGCTGTTTAACGTTTATATGTCCTATGCAAACCAACTTCCCCTCTTTTTAGGGTGGAGCGTCGGGCTATTTTCGTGGGTGAGTGCGATCGCAGTACTATGGGTTAGCAAAACTCGGAACAGCCAGCTTGAGTTCAATCGCTAAAAGCAAAGGGTGCCAACCTCTTGTAGAAGTTGACACCCTTTCTTTTGTCAAAAGACAACGCTAAACAATCGCGCCTTGGCTTAAGTCAAAGACTTAGCTGAGGGTATTGATAGCATAGTCAATGTAGGAATTGGCTTCGGTAGCAGAGTCGCCGGAAAGACCGTGGTTCGCCTTGATATACTTCAGCGCTTCAACATACCAGCTAGGGGATAGTTCAAAGGTGCTGTTGATTTCAGCCAAACCAGCTACGAGGTAGTCATCCATAGGACCTGTGCCACCTGCAACTAGGCAGTAGGTGATCATGCGGAGGTAGTAGCCGATGTCACGCGCACACTTTGCTTTACCGGTTGGGGTAGAAGCATAGTTTGCACCCTGCATGCTGGTGGTGTACGGGAATTTTTGGTAGACGGCATTTGCAGCACCCTCAGCCAAAGTACCAGCCTTAGCAGACAAAGCCTTAGCAGCCTGAAGGCTAGGAGCAGCCTGACGGAAGCGACCAAACGCAACTTGGAGTTCAGTGCTGCTGAGGAAACGTCCTTGAGAATCAGCTGCGGAAACGGCTTCGGTTAATGGAGTTTTCATTGATTTGCTATCTCCCGAGTGGGTATACAAAAAAGGTTTAATTCGTTATGCATGAGTTCGCACCCTTATCAACGAATGCGAAGAAAGGCGCTTTAGCAAAAGAAAAGGTTTGCTAAAACTAACCCACAGCACTCGCTGCGCGGTCGAAGTAGGTTGCGACTTCAGCCATCAGTGCGCTGCAGTCACCTTGAGTGATGCCAGCCTTGTCGTTTGCAATTGCGATTGCAGCTTCCTTCATCTTGCTAACGCCCGTTGCAGTAGAGCTGCCAGGAACGCCAAGGGCAAGGTAGGTTTCGCGCAGGCCATTGAGGCAGCGGTCATCTAGAATGCTGGCATCGCCGGTGAAAATTGCATAGGTCACATAGCGAAGAATAATTTCCATATCGCGAAGGCAAGCAGCCATACGACGGTTGGTGTAGGCGTTTCCACCAGGAGCAATCAACTGAGGCTGTTCTGCAAACAAAGAGCGAGCTGCATTGGCAACAATGGCAGAAGCGTTGCCAGTGATGCGGTTAACAGTATCAATCCGCTTGCTGCCATCAGCAACCATTGCGGAAAGAGCATCAAGTTGAGAATCGTTGATATACTCACCCCGAGCGTCGGCTTGGGCTACAACCTTTGCAAATGCGTCTAGCATGTCTTGAGTCTCCTATTAGCTTGGATTATGACTGCTCCAACTCAGGCTGCTTTAACGGTCAAAGTTTTGGCAGTCTGAATCAGTGGCGTGATTGAGAGGCGTTAACAAAGCGGAAAACGGTTAAATCTGAAGTTAAAGTGCGCTACTCCCCAAACGTACTGTTAAATTCTGTGAAGAATAAAACAAATTTAAACTTTTATGTTATTTCCCCAATGGCTTGAGGAGTGGGAGTTTCAGATAAATGAGAACCGCCGTTGCTGCCCTTATGAATCACTTTATACAATTTTGCGGGGACGGATCTCGTTTAACTTGTCAGAAATTGTCATTTTTTAACAAAACGCAATAATCTTGTCATAAAATCAGAGTCCTTGTTTAGCCAGAATGTCGTGGATTAGCGCTTTTGACGCAGGGAGGTGTCAAAATAAGCATTATGAGCGTAATGTCACAAACGGTTCGCAACGACATCATTGACGACTTTCGCGATCGCATTCAACAGGGCAAGCGACTGCGGTTGTCTAAAGCAGATCTTGAGGCGTTGGTGGAGGGGTTTATTGCTTTACTGCACGAAGTCAATACAGAAATAGAGATTCAGTCTCTCTGTAATGCTGAGATTAAGCTGCTGGAGGAGGGGTATCCTCCAGCTTCGGTTGCAAAGTATTTAACGGTTTATCGAAAGGCGATCGCCGCCGCCATAGAAGACGGAACCCTCCCGCTCACCGATACCAATAGCCATCGCTATCTTTATCAGCAGCGCATCACAGGCATTTATGAAGAGCGCTTTGAACATTGGGCGCTGACCTATCTCAAGTATTCATCCGAGGTTTATGAGACCATCGACAGGCGATCGCAGCTCACCAATCGAGACAAACAGCTAAACCTGCGGCTGGTTCCAGTCGAGAGCTACTTAAGCTTACTGCGGGGCTTTCTGGGTAAAAGCGGCATCTATGAAGCACGGTGGCTAGCAACGGCGATCGCGGGTCTGACAGGACGCCGCTTCGCCGAAGTCATGGCAAAAGGCACATTCTCCTTAACAGCGCATCCCTACTTGCTGCGCTTTGAAGGTCAGCTCAAGACCCGAACCGCTCGGTCTGAAGGCTATGACATCGTGACGCTCTTTCCGGCAAATGAAGTGTTAGAAGCGATTAACCGCCTGCGGCAATTGCCAGAAATCAAAGCGATCGCTCGGCTTAAGGGCAGTGCGCTTTCTGAAGAACTTAATCGGTTCAACCAAAAGCTCAACAACATCTGTTCGTCCGCCTTAATGCAGGTAGTGCCGCCCCTAGAAGGGAAGCAATCGGTTTCAGTGCATAACCTGCGGAGTTTGTATGGGGCGATCGCAGTTTACTTTTTTTGTCCTCCTCTCCAGCATGAGTATGTGTTTGTGCAGCACTTTCTCGGGCACGTCATGGATAGTCCTGCAACGGGGCACTATTTCCGGTTTGCCCTAGGCGATGAGAACGGGAATCTGATTCGAGAGAAGGGCGTGCTGTTGGCGAAGGTGAAGCAGTTGCCCCTAGGCAACCCACTAGACACGTTACTGGTGTCAGAAGATGAGACCACCCTGTCCGTCGAACCTGCGCCAGCAATGATGACAGATTCTAAAACTGCCATCGATAAGGTATTCCAAAAAGCACCTCAAGAAGCACCTCAAGAAACAGTAGCCCCCGTAGTGGTAAACCCTAATGGTCTTCAATCTCTGCGTGCTGAGTGGTTTTCTGCCTTAGAGCGTCTGAGGGCAGAGTTTGAATCTCAGATTCAAGCGGTTCGTAAAGAATCTGATGCAGGTTGGTTTATCCGTCGGGTGGAAGGACTTGAGCGAGAAAACCTAGCGCTAAGACTAGAGCGAGATCAGGCGGTTTCTCAAACCCAAAGAAACCATACAGAAGTCTTAAATCAGCTTCAGGTGGAGAACGCAGAACTCGCGCAGAAGTTAAAGCTAGCGCAAGATAAGCTAGATCGCTTTCGGCTGCTGCTCAACGGAAGCGAGCCAACCGATGATGCAGCAGACAGCCCTGAATCCATTGCCGATCTCACCATCGCTTCTGCCCCCTTAACCCCAGATCGCCTTCCTAACGAAATTACTCCCCTTACAGCACCTGTAGAGAATCCTCCACCGTCCTTATCTCCTGCCCAACAGGCAATAAGCCAAACAAACACAAATCCCCTTTCTAAAACCCGTGGCCCTAAATCAGGCAAAGCATTTCAACGGGCAGAGGCGATCGTTCTCGGCATTAAAGACTGGAATCGTCTGTATCCGTCGGAGTCTTTTGCCATTAATGCAGGGGTGTTAGAAACAGTGTTTAGAGTCCACCGTCAAGCCGTCAAAGAATTTTTTGATGCCTATCAGAATGAGCTGTGGGACTACCATCAGGACATTGGGGTAGAAAGCCCTCGCTGGCATAATCGCGGCAAAGACACGCAGAAACTCAAGACGTTTGTCACCGAACGAATGCAGGGTTAGACATCGCGTTAAACTGACACAAGTAAAGCTGACATTTTAAGTTAAGGCGGTTTTAGACCGGATGGATTTCAATCTGCTATCTAGTGAACTCTTGATCCAGGGTTCTCTGGGGTTAGGGTCTGTGATGGGTGCTGAGATAATACGAGATGTCTATCATTTGGCAGGACACTACTGGCAGCCGTTACAGGAGTTTCATAATCTCCATCACAAAGCCTATCGTCGCGACCTAACGATGACGAGTCGAGAAGCCTATCAAAAAGCGCAGTGGTACAACGATGTGCCGGAGGCTTTGGTAATGGTTGCCATCACGGCAGTAGCCGCTGGGCTACTCCAGTCCTATGGATTATCAGTCTGGTTCGGCTGTCTGTATTCCGTGGGCTTTTTGATTCCGGCGATCGCCCGTTCTCAGGGTTTGCTACTCCAAACCGACCTCACCCATAAACCTGGCGACCTGGTTGAAATTCCATCCGAGTGGAGCGTGAACCGCACCTATCATTGGCGGCATCATTTTGACCAAGGCAACGCCTATTTTTGCTCAACTATTCCTTTAGTCGATAAGATTCTGGGCACCAGTCTTTCGCTTAAAAATAAAGTCGTCGGCATTACGGGCGCTTCTGGATCGCTAGGGCAGGCACTCATGGAAGAACTGTCTGTACAGGGTGCCAAGGTTGTGGCAATTAGTACAAATCAAAATATACAGGTTAGAGAGGGCGTTGAGGTTTTGGCTTGGCAGCTTGGGGCTGAAACAGATCTTAAAGTGCGACTCGCCAGCATTGACATTTTGATTTTGAACCATGGCGTGAACGTATACGGCGATCGCACCAGTGCCGCCATCCAAAAGTCCTATGAAGTGAATACCTTCTCCACGCTGAAGTTAGCTGAGCTATTTTTAGAAACCGTCACAAAGTCTTCTCATAAAGCCATCAAGGAACTCTGGATCAATACCTCAGAAGCAGAAGTGAACCCAGCCTTTAGTCCGCTGTATGAGCTATCGAAGAGAACCCTGGGCGACTTGATCACCCTCCGGCGACTAGATGCACCCTGCATTATTCGCAAGCTGGTGCTAGGCCCCTTCAAGAGCCAGCTCAACCCCTATGGCGTCATGACATCCCGATGGGTGGCTTGGGCAACCGTCGCACTCGCCAAACGAGATTTTCGCAATGTCGTTGTCACCGTAAATCCGCTGACCTACATTGCTTTTCCGCTTAAGGAATTTTTACAGTCTTTGTACTTTAGATTGTGTACAAAGAAGGCTTGAATTTTTGTATGCAAACAAGCCCGCAACAAATGCTAGTTGTGAGTTAGGCTCCCTTAGTTTCTGCATAAGCCCAGTCTAGCCACGGCAGTAGCGCCTCAATATCCGTTTTCTCTACCGTTGCGCCCGCCCAGATCCGAAGACCTGAGGGGGCATCGCGGTAGGACGCAATATCGTAGGCCACCTGCTCTGTCTCTAGCAGCGCCACCATTTTTTTAATAACTTTGGCCTGTTCCTCCGCGGTTAATGCTCCAAACCAAGGATCAACGACCTTAAGACAGACGGATGTATTGGATCGCGTCATCGGCTCCACGGCCAAAAAATCGACCCAATCGGTACGCTCTGCCCAGTCCTCAATGGTCTTGAGATTGGACTGCGATCGCTCCAGTAGTGCTGGTAATCCACCAATAGATTCTGCCCACTTGAGTCCATCTAAGGCATCTTCAACACACAGCATAGAGGGCGTATTAATGGTGTCTCCTTCAAAGATGGCTCTGTCTACCTTGCTACCCTTCGTGATGCGAAAGATTTTAGGTAAAGGCCAGGTGGGGATATAGCGCTCGAGTCGTTCTACCGCACGAGGGCTTAAGACCAGCATGCCGTGAGCGGCTTCGCCCCCCATAACTTTCTGCCAAGACCAGGTGACGACATCTAGCTTAGACCAAGGCATTTCCATCGCAAACACCGCAGAGGTGGCATCGGCAATGGTTAAGCCTTGACGCGCATCGGGTATCCAATCCGCATTGGGAACCTTCACGCCGGAAGTGGTTCCATTCCAGGTGAAGACCACATCGCGATCGCAGTCTACCTGTGTGAAATCGGGCAAAATACCGTAGTCAGCCTTAAAGGTGCGGCAGTCGCTAAGCTTAAGCTGTTTCTGTACATCCGTGACCCAGCTAGAGCCAAAACTTTCCCAGGCCACCATGTCTACGCCGCGTTCTCCGAGCAGTGACCACAGCGCCAACTCAACGGCACCCGTATCAGAGGCGGGGACAATGCCACACAGATACGATTCAGGAATTCCCAAAATTGTTCTAGTGCGGGTGATAACCTCTTTGAGGCGCTCTCTTCCCAAACGAGAGCGGTGAGAGCGACCTAGAAGTGCATCATTTAAGGCATGGACATTCCAGCCAGGTCTCTTTGCACAAGGGCCGGAAGAAAAATTAGGGCTTTGAGGACGTTGAGTAGGCTTCACCATAATAAAATTCAATTGAATTGAAAATTCAGAATAAAACAGAAAGCAGGTATTTAGAGACTGTCATTACTGTAGCCGGTTCTCGGAGCTATCGAAGATTATGAAAAGTACTGCCTGTCATTGCCCAGATGCGGTCGTCGCCCGATTTACACCTGGGTACGCGGCTATGTGCGGCCTGTTAGGGACTTCCAAAAAATAAAACGTTCCACTACCCCTCTGGACTATACAAAATATCCACAAACCACTTTCCGAGATCAGGAAGCCCTTCGAGTTTTGAATAGGTGAGTCGTTGAATTTGGGTTTCAACATGAGCCATCGCTTTTTGGGTTAACTTCACACCCGTCTGATAAATTTGTGTGACCAGTGTGACCACGGGATGCTTGCCCATTCAACGCATCGTCTGGGCAAACTTCACGACAGTCTCAATTTCATCGTGGATGTCTCCATTCCAGTGGTGTTCTAAGGGACTTCCAAAGAAAAAAGCGCTCCACCGTTACCCTGGGCTATACGAAATATCTACAAACCACTTTCCGAGATCGGGAAGCCCTTCGAGCGTTGAATGGGTGAGCCGTTCAATTTGGGTTTCAACATGAGCCATTGCTTTTTGGGTTAACTTTACACCAGTCTGATAGGTCTTTGTGACCAGCGTGACCACCGGATGTTTCCCCATCCAAGTCATCGTCTGAGCAAACTTTACGACCGTCTCAATTTCATCCAAAATGTCCCCATTCCAGTGATTTTCCAGGACTCCCCAGACTCGCTCAATGGGGTTATATTTACTGTGATAGGGCGGGTAATAGGCCAGTCGAAGGTTGAGTTTATGGGTAAGGGAAAACTCAACCATGCGCTTCATAAATTGAGTGCGACGCGAATGATTCTCTGGGCCATTATCCTGATTGATGAGCAGGGTTTTAACGTGACCGAATCGCTCACGATTACTATTCCACCAAGTATCTAGCGTGTCTGCCATAAAGTCACTGGTGACTTTGGAGGTTGCCAAATACAGAAACACCTCATTGAGTTGAGGTAGGAAGATACCGTAGGGTGTGACGGTCGCCTTGGGATGAAAATCATGGTCACAGCCTTGGGTGTCCGTTCGGCTTTTACCGCCTCTCGAAAATGGCCCAATCTTAACCACTGCCTTGGCATCCAAGGCAGTGGTTAAGACGGTAGGGTCTTCTTGCGCTTCCTACACCTCGAAGTCGAGTTGCTCGAAGATTGCATCGGTCATGGCAATCTTTTTTTGGGTCTTGTCTTGCCGACTTTACTGGGGAAGAATCCTAGCTCATTGAGTCGTTTGCGAAGGGTTTCGGATGTTGGCAATTCTTCATCGCTGTATCCCTTTTGGGCAATCAGCTCAATCCTCAGTTGGGCTGCACTCAAACGAGTGTAAAGGCGATTGGTTCTGAACTGAGGGTCAGTTTGACTCTGACTATCCACGATGGCTCGAATATCTTCTAAAAGTTGAGGTAAGCGGCTTTCTGTTGCCTTTCTCCCTCTACTGCTAAAGGCATCGATGCAGATGATGCCACTGTTGACTTCCCGTTGGCCTTTGCGGATCACATGTCGGTTCCATCCCAATTCTCGTTCTGCCAAACGCTGTCCCCCTGAACCAAGCTGTTCAATGGTCTTTGCCATAAAGCGGCGACGTTCATGACCTTTTAGGGTTTGCGCGGTTTCTTTTAGAAATGTTTTCAGGCTCTCGGTTAGTTCCAATCTCTCATCACCTGCTGCACTTGGATGACTATGATTTTATACGGTTATACCGGAGCACTTTTTTGTTTGGAAGTCCCTTATTGGAACCTTTTGGTATTATTCAGTTCTATACAGATGGCTGGGGAGCCTA
>JANPLU010000013.1:0-7257 GCA_031422435.1 Acaryochloridaceae cyanobacterium VAR_48_metabat_390 | reverse complement strand
TTAGTTTGGAATTTATTGACCGGAACGTTACAAAAGCAGCTGCAAAAGCAGCCCAAGACAGTTTCAGTCATGGCGATTAGCGACTCCGGCGATCGCCTTGCCACTGCCAACGAGTCTGCCATTAAAGTTTGGAATACACGTACTGGCGCGTTAGAGGGTATTTTGCTCGGCAATACCGGTATCGTAACGGTACTCAAGTTTAGTCATGATGGGCAATTTCTCATCAGCGGGAGTGATGAGCCAGCGATTAAAATTTGGAGCCTGTCCACCCGTCGCATTCTTAAAACGCTCATGCAGTAGATACCGTGTCATCAACGGCAGCAAAACCTTTGGGGGCTTATCTCCCTTGGATGTAGTCCACAATGCCCTGGGCGATCGCCTCGGCAAGCTGAGTGCGCTGTGCTGGTGACGACAGTCGTGCGGCATCTTTAGACCCGGTCACAAAACCTGTTTCAACCAGGACAGAAGGCATTTTCGTGCGGCGAAGCACGTAAAAGCGAGCTTGACGAACACCCCGATCCTGCATATCGGTATTTTTAAGAATGCGGTTATGAATGGCGCGCGCTAAGCGGTAGCCTTGGGTGCTGGCGTAGTAATAGGTTTCGAGGCCATTAATATCGGGACGGCTTAAACTAATCGCATTGGCATGGATACTCACAAAGAGATCCGCCTTTACCCGTGCTGCGGTTGCAACCCGAGGTGAAAGGTCAATTTCGCGATCGCTCGTACGCGTCAAGACAGCATTAATGCCTTTACGGCGTAACTGCTCTGCGACCTGGGTGCTAATGGACAGCACGGCTATCTTTTCTTGCAGCCCGTTAATTCCAACTGCGCCTGGATCTCCGCCGCCATGACCTGGATCAATGGCAACAACCGTTGCACCTGGCCTAATTGGCACTCTGGCAGGCGATTGTGAGGGGACTTTACGGGGAGGTACATCAACGGTTATGGGGGATGCAATGGGGATTCTTTGGGGTGACGGTATTCTTTGCGGGAAAGGAATTCGCTTGCCGGGAGGGACGGAGTCGATGGGTTCAATGGTAATGGTTTGAGAGGGAAGACCGCCTGGCATATCCACATCAATCTTGATAGGCGCTGACGCTTGAGAGATCGCCGAGTCTACGGATAGCGCACTGGGGATCTGTACAAACCAGCGATTGGGCGAAAGGCTGCGAATTTTGACATCGCTGGAACGGAGGGTATACTGCGAACCCATTTCTACAACCAGGCGGGTGGTATTACGGTTCAGTTGACCCACGCGCACTTCTTTAATAGATCGGGAGACGTTTCTTTTTTTCTTTTGCTTTGATTTATCGACGGTTGTGTCGGGGATATCAATAATCAATCGCGCTGGATTTTCAACAAATTTGGCCTGAGGTTCTACCCCTTCATTGGTAATAAACTCAATGCGGTTGAGCGCTTTATTAAATTTCCAGTAAACCAGCTTGCCAGCCCAGGCCGATTGCGTGAGGCCGAGAAGGGCGATCGCCGTTAATGAAAAGAGCCAGCTTAGTTTTACGCTTAATTGCACAGCGATCGCACCTTCAATAAAACATCCTCTGGGCGTTGTGGCAGAGTATAAGACTCTATTGCAGACTACTTAGTTTCATCCCGACTGTCATCTGGCTCAGTCCATCCGCTTTGCCGCTCGGTATCATGGCGCATTGTGGGGACAAACGCAAGCGCATACACTCACCTAAACTCCCAAAAAAGCTAAGGAAGTGTGGCGTAGTGGTGGTCTATAAACCAGTTGACCGATTCTTGTAGCGCCGTTTTGATTGGGGTTTGTGGAAGCCCCAACTGCTGCGTTGCCTTAGTCGCGTCATAAAACATCATCTGCTGAGACATTCGCACCCCGTCAAGGGGCACCGACGGCTGCTTGCCCAGACGCGCTAAGACTTTTTCGTCAACCCAGGCTACCCCCAAGGGAATCCAGGCCGGAATGGTGCCCTTTGGTTCTGAAAGCCCTGTTATCTCAGACAGCATTGTCAACATTTGCTGGAGCGTGACGTTTTCATTGCCCAAAATATAGCGATCGCCTGTCTTACCCTTCTCTAATGCCAAAAGATGCCCTTCAGCGACATCCTGCACATGAATCAGATTTAGACCCGTGTTGAGATAGAACGGCATTTGCCGCCGCAGAAACCGCAGAATAATATCGCCTGTGGGCGTGGGCTTAATATCCCAAGGGCCAATGGGCGTACTAGGGTTTACGATTACCACGTCCTGCCCGTCGCGCACTGCCTCGTGCGCCTCTTGCTCTGCCCAATACTTTGATTTTTTGTAGTCTCCGACCAGCCGCTCCACGGGGCTTTGGTAGGTTTCATCCGCAATGGGGATGTCTGTTTGCCCGTCTTGCTTGGGCACCCCAATTGCAGCAACAGAGCTGGTATAGACCGTGCGTTCCACCCCAGCCTCTCGCGCGGCCGCCAAAATATTGCGCGTGCCCAAAACATTGCTGTCGTGGAGCTGCTCGCGATCAGACTGCCACAGGCTGTAGTGCGCCGCAACGTGAAACACCACCTGGCAGTCTTGCATGAGCAGTCTTAAGGAAGGGTCGCAAAGATTGCCTTGGACAGTTTCGATGCCCAACCCTTTGAGGTTATCTAGACAGCTCTCGGGTCGCACCAGCGCCCGGACTTCATAGCCGCGCTCTAGCAAAAGCCGTGCTAAATTCGCCCCAACAAACCCTGTAGCGCCTGTGATAAAAGCTCGCATCGCACTCCCCGTTAAGAATGATGAGTGTTGACAACACCGCTGTTGCCGCCAGGAGGCTCAGGAGAAATCATGCCGTCTTCGACATAAACCACCCGATCTGCGATATCCATAATGCGCGGATCGTGCGTCACCATGACCACCGTACAGCCTTCTTCTTTTGCTAAAGAGCGCAGTAGCTCAATCACGGCTCGACCCCGCTGGGAGTCTAAGGCTGCGGTGGGTTCATCGGCAAAAATGAGGCGGGGTTTGCCTGCAAGGGCACGGGCGATCGCAATCCGCTGTTTTTGACCCCCCGATAAATCGGAGGGGAGGCTTCTGCTTTTGTCCCCTAAACCGACCTGCTCCAATAATTTGAGGGACTGCTGACGCGCTTCTCGACCCTGAAACCCTTTGAGGTTGAGTGCCGCTTCAATATTTTCTGCGGCAGTGAGCGCCGGAAATAAATTAAACCCCTGAAAAATAAACCCCATATTTTGCAGTCGAAACTGCGCCAACTTATGACGAGAAAGGCCAGTAATTTCTTGCCCTAGCAAAGACACATGCCCCGCCGTGGGTGTCAAAATGCCGCCCAAGATCGAGAGCAGCGTAGTTTTGCCAGAGCCAGAAGGCCCCATCAAGAGCTGAATGTCGCCCGTCTTAATCTTGAGGTCAATGCCCTTAAGCACCTTGAGCGGCTGATCTCCTGTAGAAAACACCATCTCAATGCCCTCGGCATAGACGGCATACTCTAGGGCTACGCCAGTCATTGGCTTTTGCATAGATTGAGTCATAAAAGAAAAGGGCATGAGCGATGTCTCGATAACTTTAGTTTTGGGGAAGGAATAAGTTCAGTGATCCTAGTCATAGGGAGTAGCTCCAGGACATCTGCATTGGCTCCATCATCACGACTTAAACACCATCGCCGGATCTAACCGCGTTACTTTTTGAATTGCAAAAATAGCGGCTCCGCAGCACATCACGATGGTTAAGACCAACACACCTCCGGCAGTCATAGGGCCGATTAAAATCTGGATGGCCTGTGTTTTTTGCACCCAGCTCCCTAATACCAGCACAATGCCCATGCCAGGTAAGTATCCTAAGACCGCCATCCAGAGCGCCTGCTCTAAAATAATGCGGTAGATAAACCAGTCCGACGAACCCATTGCCTTTAAGGTGCCGTATTCTCGCAGATGATCGGTAACGGAAGAGTACAAAATTTGACCCACCACCACGGTGCCGACAATGACGCCGACAACCGCGCCCAAGCCCAAAATAAAGCCCACGCCAGTGCTGTCTCGCCAGTAGGTTTGGGTCATTGAGGTTAGTTCTGTCTGGGTTAAAGCCTTGGTATCTGGTACAGCAGCTTCAAGACGGCGCTTAAGCTGCTCAAGAGCTACCCCTGGTTTTGCCCGAATCAGAATATAGGTGACTCGATTTTCATCTTGTAATGTTGGCGGCGCAGGCTGTTTGACTTTTGGTTCCACCATGGCTGATGTTAAAAAAGCCGTTGCGTTGGGCAAAGAGGTAAAAACGTAAGGACTCGACACAATCGACCGAATGCCGTTGGTCAAGCCTACAATCTCGCCGCGATAGGAGCCGATTTCGCCGCTGTTGCCTATTTGCTTTACGTCTAAGGTTTTGAGGTCTACCTGATCAATGAAAAAAGTATAGGGACGGTTAAGGCTATCCCAGTTTCCTTCAGAGACTGGGACAGGGCGAAACAGAGTGCCTGCGGGGTCAAAGCCAATGATGCGGATGGGGGCGATCGCCCCAGCCTGGGCCATCCCATTTGCGCCATAGCGCCAAACCGAACCCTGCGTAATCAGCGCTTCGGCACGTTCTACGCCCTCAACCTGCTGTGCTTGCTTCAGGCTTTTATAAGGAATGGGTAGGGTAAAGTCGAGATGTCGAATATCTTTTGAGGCCAGCCACAGATCGGCACTGGCGCTGTCAATGAGCAGGCTAGAGGAGCGCGTAAACCCATTGAGCAGCCCCGTCTGAATTGTCACCAGACCCACTGCAAACATAATGCCTGCCTGCGCCACAATAAACCGAGGTAGGTCTTGAAAAAGATTTTTACGCGCAATCGAAACCATGAGGGGCTTGGGAGTACCGCAGCGAAGACAAGGCAGTATTTTTACTCACTGTCATCCTAAATGATTTATCAGCTTGGATCTGCTTAAACGTGACGCTCTGGGCAGCGTCACTCCGTGAATACCGATCTATTACACCCCTTAGAAAGTTGTAAAAGATCAAGTTGTAAAAGCCGTACTCTCACCTCCATACAAAAACGATAGGATGGACGACAAATAGAGCTTGTAGGTACTAGCGTGAGTTCTTGGCGCGATCGCATCAATCAGTTCAGTGGACGTACACGATACGTGGTCTGCCGCGTATTTTTGCACCTTGCAGGAGATCAGGTTGCGCCATTGCTGGGCGTTTTGAACCAGGCTGCACTCACCGCAGACGAAGCTGAGGGCGATATGCAGGCTCTGGGCGAAGAACTGGTGACGGTTTGCCAGACGCTGCTTCAGTCAGAAGTTTACTGGCGCTCTGCCGCCAACGAAGGGGATGCCTTTTGGGATGAAGGTGAAGCCGGAAACTTCGTAAACGAACTCTTTACAGACTCTGCTCAGCGTTATCTAAGTCAGCCCGATCTGGGTGCTGCCGCAACTCAAAACACCGACCCTCTAGTGGTGCCCATTACTCGAAATATCATTGTGATGCTCACCGTCGCCTACGAAGGAGAGGTGCCCGAACTAGAAGCCGACCTGTCTAATATGGACGATCTAAAGACGGGCTTCAAAGCCTTAGTGAATTTACACTATCAAAATTCTCTTCGCGCGGTACAGATTCATTTTTCGCCTGCCCAATTAGGGGATGAACTCACCTCAGATCAGATTTTGGTTAATTTCCCTGAATTAATCCCTCTTTAGATCGTGGGCTATGCCCATTGCTTCCTACTACAGTCTTTAAATACAGGTACTGTTTGCCCCATGAAACCCGTTATGTTGAAAGGTTTTTTCACAGTTTTCTCTTCTTTTAAGCCCCGTCAGTTTGTAACCTTGGGCTTGGTGTTGCTGCTGAGCTGGACAACGATCTCCTGTGGTGGCGGCTCCCAATCTGATAAAGCGTCCCAGGGAAATGCAAACCCAACGCAAATCTCTACATCTGCTAAATCCGATGGGGCAAAGAGCGCTACAAAAATTGCTGATGGTAAGTACGATGTACAGCAGGCCACCTACAATGACGGCAGTGGTGAATATACGCTCTTTTTGCTGAATACGCCTCCTAATACTTCTGCAACCTTTCGTACCACTGCCCTTCAGATGGCGCAGCTTACCCCTGAAGAAGTGACGGCAGTGCAAAAGCCTTACCTACAGGTGAAGGACGGGCAGGCTGCTCTGCATATTCCTCAAGACTTTAAGCTTGAGTATGTCCATAACGTTGTGGAGCAAGCTCAAAATCCACAGACAGGACAGGTGGAACCGCGCGTGGTGCGCCAAGAATCTAATTTTTGGAGTCCTTTCGCAGGGGCGATCGCAGGCCAAGTAGTTGGCAACATGCTGTTTAGACCCCAGTACTACATGCCGCCGATGTATCAGCAGGGCGGCGGACTGTTTGGTCATGGGGGGTATGGCAACTCTTACAGTCAAGCTTCATCTTCTTATCGGGAGCGCTATAACCAAGCGCCCGCAGTGGAGCGCAACCGTACTGTCTATCGATCTACCCAACGCTCAAACAATGGCTTTGGCAGTTCTAGCTCTCGCGTTAGCCCGAGCAATTCGTCTAACCAGCGCTCGACGGGTAGAGGATTTGGTTCTAGTAGCCTCAAGTCATCTGGGTCGTCAAGCGGCAGCAGCTATCGGCGATCGCCGTCTTCTGGCTTTGGCAGCGGTCGCTCCTCTGGTAGCCGTTCTTTTGGTAGTCGCCGCCGCTAGTTGACTTGTGCGGGCAACCCTTTTACATCTCAATCTCAGTACAACAACAGGCCGAAAGGCGCTCGCTTTGAGTCATGAAGATGCAGCCTAAACTTCTAGATACTATTGCGCTTTTACAAGACTTGCCTCGTGAGCGCCTTACCCTGATTGAGATTGAAGGTTCCAGCACATTGGGCTTACCCAGCGGGTTAGTGGGAACAATTGTTCATATTTACGATCAGGCTAACTCATCACAGTACTTGATTAAGTTTGCTGAACCACAAGGGTGTGAATATGCAATGGTAACGCTTCAAGAGTCTGAGTTTTTGGTTCTCCAATATGATTTGGTAGCAGCCTAATATGTGAAATTATCTCATTGCCTTTCTTTACTCAGTCATAGCGCGATCGCCTTTGTTAGGATTAGGCTGGAAGGTGCGATCGCCCATCAAAAATACTCTGCCCCACAAATGAATCAAGGTGTTTGTCGAGACTAGTACAGCTTGGCTGAAGTAAGCCAACTATTTAAGCGGTCAAAGGCTTACCCTTATAAGTCCACTTAAAGGGCTTCGCCATCGTGCGGTTGAAGTATTCGACAAACTCCAGAATACGGTTTTTGAGCTGAGCTTTACTTGTAAAGCTT
>JANPLU010000012.1:0-2317 GCA_031422435.1 Acaryochloridaceae cyanobacterium VAR_48_metabat_390 | reverse complement strand
TCGTCTACGGTGATGTAAGAAATGCCAAACCGTGACTGGAGCTGGTCGAGCAAGCCCAGAAAGTTGGTGTTGAAGAGTCGTTCTGGGGCAACGTAGAGCAGTTTGATATCGCCGCGCAAAAGCTGAGACTCGCGATCGCGGGTTTCTGCCATGCTCAAGCTGCTGTTGAGATAGGTGGCGGGAATTTGGTTGACCTGTAAAGCCGTCACCTGATCTTGCATGAGCGCAATCAGAGGCGACACCACAATCATGACGCCTGATTTAAGCAGGGCAGGGAGCTGAAAACAAATGGATTTGCCCCCACCCGTGGGCATAATGACCATCAAATCTTGCCCTTGTAAAGCCGCATTAATAATTTCTTGCTGCCCTGCACGAAAGCTGTCGTAGCCAAAGTAATGCTTTAGAGAAGCTTCTAGAGCAGGAGGTTTAGGGAAGGCGGCAGACTCAACGGTCATTCTAATGGTGTGCTGGTTCAGTAGGGCTAGGGCAAGCTAAATTCTTTATTTATCATGGTAAGGGATGGAGGTTAGGTCAACCGCAGCGCTAAATCTAAAAATGACTGTAAGAACTTTTATTTTTCCTACAATACTAAAGCGACTGTACGTGTTGATTGAATTGATATTAGGGAGACGGGCTGTGGTGAAGATTATTGGACGGCGATCGCTAGGTACGCAGCCCGTCTACGACCTTGGCTTAGCGCAGGATCATAACTTCGTGGTTCAGTCTGGCCTTGTAGCCTCCAACTGCTTCAACAAATCTCACTCCACCGCCTACGGCTACGTCACCTATCAAACGGCCTACCTGAAGGCCAACTATCCCGTCGAGTATATGGCGGCGCTGCTCACCTCCAACAGCGGCGATCAGGACAAAATGCCGCGCTACATCAACACCTGCATCAGTATGGGCATTGGGGTAGACCCGCCCCACATCAACCAGTCTGGCGTTGACTTCACGCCCCTAGAAACCAGCATTTTATTTGGCCTTTCCGCAGTTCGCAACGTTGGGCAAGGCGCAATCGAAAATATTTTAGCCGCACGAGAGGCAGGCGATCTCTTTTCATCTCTAGCTGATCTGTGCGGTCGCATTGACCCGAAAGTCGTCAACCGCCGCGCTCTAGAAGCGCTAATTCAGTGTGGCGCAATGGACTGCCTAGACCTTAATCGAAACCAGCTCATCCAAGATTTAGACCTCATTTTAGACTGGGTGCAGTCCCGCGCCCGTGATCGCGCCATAGGCCAAGGCAACCTATTTGACATGATGGGCGGTGGAGCCAACAGTGAGGGCGCGCTCACTAGCTTAGACTCTGCCCCCAAAGCCGCCCCTGTGGCAGACTTTCCAGAGTCAGAAAAGCTTAAGTTTGAGAAAGATTTATTAGGGCTTTATATCTCTAATCATCCCCTGCGAGAAATTGAGCAACCCTCTCGTCTGATGGCACCCGTTAGCCTTGCCCACCTTGATACCCAGCCCGATAACATTACCCTCAGCGCCATTGTGCTGCTCACAGAAGTAAAGCCCATTGTGACCAAAAAAGGCGATCGCATGGCTATTGTGCAGCTCGAAGATCTCACAGGCAAAGCTGAAGCGGTAATCTTTCCCAAAAGTTTTGAACGCATCAGCCAGCACATTACAGCAGATTGCCGCTTACTGGTGTGGGGCAAAGTTGATCGTCGGGATGAGCGCACCCAATTCATTATTGAAGATGTAGAACCCATTGAAGAAGTGCGGTTTGTGATGGTCGAAATCCCGGCTCAAGAGGCCGCCAATATTCAGCGACAGCAGCAGCTTAAAGAAGTATTGCGATCGCAAACCATTGAGGGCGTTAGCCCCAAAGTGGCGGTGGTTGCCAAGATTAAGGGTGCCAGCCAAAACCAGCTCGTGCGTTTAGGGGTGCAGTTTAGAGTGCCGGATGAAACCGCAGCCGTTTCGGCACTAAATAATGCAGGATTTAAGGCCGAGGCGTATGGACTAATGCAGAATATCCCCGTCGCCTAGATTGTTCGAGACAGAATTCTTTAGCGCAGCACGTTTTAAAACAAAAGGAGCGACCAACTTTGGTCGCTCCTTTTGTTTTGACTAGATTAGGGGTTGACTCAGATTAGTAGTCGAAGTCACCCATTCCGCCGCCGCCGCCAGCAGGAGCGCCGTCTTTGGGTTCGGGTTTGTCAACAATGATGCACTCAGTGGTTAGAACCATTGCGGCGATCGAGGCTGCATTTTGCAGTGCAGAACGTGTCACCTTGGCAGGGTCTACAATCCCTGCTTCAAACATATCGACATACTCATCGATCGCAGCGTTGTAGCCGACGTTGAAGTCCTT
>JANPLU010000011.1:0-23336 GCA_031422435.1 Acaryochloridaceae cyanobacterium VAR_48_metabat_390 | reverse complement strand
ACGCCCTCATCCCCTAGCCCCTTCTCCCTAGGGAGAAGGGGCTAGGGGATGAGGGCGTGCAAGGTGTGGGTTTTAGACCCATCATCCTAGCCAATCGCTTATGAAGCCTGCCCTCATCGTGATCTGTGGCGCAACCGCCACCGGAAAATCTAGTCTGGCACTCACCCTAGCTGAACGCCTAGGTGCCCCAATTTTGAGTGCAGATTCTCGTCAGGTGTATGAGGCATTTAACATTGGGACTGCTAAACCTTCGCGATCAGACTGCGCTAGAGTCCCACACTACTTACTGGATTTATGCCCACCAGACGCTACGTTTACCGTTGCGGAGTATCAATCTCTCGCCCAAGGTTTAATTGCAGATTTTCAGCGTCAGGGGATTGTGCCGGTTTTAGTGGGCGGCACAGGGCTTTATATTCAGTCTGTGGTAAATGGCCTAAAGATCCCGCGTGTGCCGCCCCAGATGGAACTGCGATCGCAGCTCACCACAGTCTCTCAGCAAGAGCGATATCAGTGGCTCCAGCAGATAGATCCGCCCTCTGCCCTCAAGGTTCACCCCAACGATCAGGTCAGAACGCTGCGTGCTTTGGAGGTGTTTTACACCACAGGCATTCCCCTTTCAGCGCAGCAGGGGAGCAATCCGCCCAGCTACCCCATTTTGCAGATTGGTTTGGATGTTCCAGATCTCGACCAGCAGGTAGCCCTCATTCAGCGCAGGACGGCGCAAATGATTCAGCAGGGATGGGTTGAGGAAGTTCAGCAAATCATGGCTCATTACGGCGCAGAACTCCCGCTGCTTAAAACCTTGGGCTATGCCGAGCTGTGCCAATATCTGAAGGGAGAGTATACGTTGGAGGAGGCGATCGCCGCCATTGTGCTGCACACGCGACAATTTGCGAAGCGGCAGCGCACCTGGTTTAGGGCAAATCCAGAGATTCAGTGGCTAAATGCCCTCGATGAAAACTTAGGGCAAACGGCTTGGAGCCTCATCGAATCGTTTCTAGGATCCCTTAAAGACAGCGATTTAGAGAATTCAGAAAAAGATCGCTCAGCTTTGCTAAAATAGCGGCGTAGTTTCGGCAGAGCAACCCATTGAGCCAATCTATTGACATGCCCCAGATCGCCGATCCGAAAGTGGATGACTTTCTTCAGGAATTAGCAAGCATTCAGCAAACGGGTTCAAAGCGCATTGCAATGTTGGGTTCTCGCCATGTGCCCATTATTCATCAGTACATGATTGAGATGCTGAGCTACGCGCTAGTGCTATCGGGGAATCGCCTCCTCACCTCTGGCGCAACGGGCACCAATGCCGCCGCGATTCGAGGCGCAATGCGCGCCGATCCCAATCTGCTCACGGTGGTGCTGCCCCAAAGCCTTCAACGCCAGCCCGATGAATCTCGCGCTCAGCTTGAGCAGGTAATGCACCTGGTCGAAAAACCCGAAAACGATCATCTTACGCTTGGCGAAGCCAGCGCTCTGTGCAACCAAGAGATTATCACCCGCTGTCAGCAGTTGGTGTGCTTTGCCTACCACGACAGTCGCACGCTACTGCAAACCTGCGAAGAAGCCGAAGACCAGCGCAAGCTCATCACGCTCTTTTACTTTGATTAGTTTTCCCGTTTCATCCTAACGGTCATTAACCTTGATACGTGGGGAGTTGGTGGGCTGCATCCTTAAGGTGCGGGGCGATCGCATCTTTGTCAGACAAGACCGGATTTTCGATCTGCCAGTGAATCCCAATGTCTGGGTCATCCCAATAAATCCCATACTCATCCCCAGGGGTATAGAAGTCGGTGCATTTGTATAAAAAATCGGCGGTTTCGCTCAGGACGCAAAATCCATGAGCAAACCCTGGCGGCACATAGAGCTGTCGCCGATTCTCAGCAGAGAGATACGCACCATACCACTGCCCAAACGTAGGGGAACCTTGACGGATATCTACCGCAACATCAAACACTTCTCCCATGGCAACCCGCACAAGTTTCCCCTGAGGGTTTTGAAGCTGATAGTGCAGCCCTCTCAAGGTGCCTTGCTTAGAAGAAGAATGATTATCCTGCACAAACTTGACCTGTAGGCCAGCATCCCAAGCGCGTTTTTCACTGTAGGACTCAAAAAAGAACCCCCGATCATCAGTGAATACGCGCGGCTCAATCAGCAGTACGCCTGGTAAAGTTGTTTCTAGAATTTGCATGAGCCTAGTTGTTAAGAAGCTAAAGTTTGAGAGATCTTGAGCTAAATCTATGAGTAGGGCAAGAAAGGTCTTAAGCAGACCGTCCCTACTCCACTCTCTTATCATTTTGCCCAGTCTTCCGGTTTCTCTTGCTTCCAGTCTTCTAACGCCTTTTGAAGCGTGTACTGATACGGGTAACCCACGGATCGCAGAAAATCTGGCACGATATTGTTAGAGCGCACCAATTTGCGAATCCGAACGGGGTCAATGGGCTGCTTAAGCCCAAAGGCTTTAGCCAATTGAGCAATAGGGTAAGACACCCCCAGTAATAGTGAGTAGGGAACCTTGAGCGTCGCGCGCTCAATCTGGGCGACATTACAGACGGCGTTGACGTACTCTTCAAGGGTGGGAGTAGGGTCTGCTGAGAAGTTAAACAGCGTTACGTTTTGCTCTTTTTGCCGCTGCCAGGCTAAGACCCACAAAATGGCGTTGCAAAGTTCTTTCACGTAGCCGCCCGCCTTACGGGTATTTTGGTTGCCTGCATAGAAAAAATAGCCTTTGACAATCGAGCGTACCAGACGGCTTACATTGCCGCCTTCCCCAGGACCAAACACAACGCCCGGACGAATGATCACCAGTTTGCGGTCATCTCCGCCACGCTGCCAAGCCAAATGAATTTTCTCGGCAGCCAGCTTAGAAGCACCGTAGGCGGTCACGGGCACGGGCAGAGACTGCTCGTTTTTCTCCTCTTCGGTGGGGCCATAGGGCGAAATACTGCTGGTGAAGACGATGGTTTTACAGCCGACTGTTTCTGCCCACTGACAGACATTTTCAGCGCCCTTTAGGTTCGTCTCAAAGTATTCCTGGGGTTCGTGTCCTGGTTCACGGTGAATGGCGGCAAAGTTGAGAATTAAATCAGCACTTTCTGGCAAATCAGCATGGCTAATGGGTAAACAAACGTCTACAGAGACGTAGCGTACGCGCGGATCGCTCAGTTCTTTGCAAGCAGCCGATGACCACAGCGGCTTATTGGGTGGCTCGATGTCCGCCAGGATAATCGTTTTTGCTAAATGATTGGCGAGCAAAAAGCGCGCAAAGTGAGTGCCAATAAATCCTGTGCCGCCAAATAAAACGCAGTTCTCAAACAGAAGTGAACTGGGCTTTGTGGGTCGCTCATTTATGAGACTTGCAGCCATAACTTAACCAAGACCACTCTAAACATAATTAGTCTTCTGCTTGATACAGTAAGTCTTAAGAGTTTCGGTGGCAAGTCAGCGCCACTGATTAAAGATTAATCGGGCAGCAGTGGCAGTACCCATTCTGCCTAGTGTCCAGAGTGTTCTGATAGATGCGCAGACGGCGATGGCAAAGAGGATCGATCCGTAGAATGCGATCGCAGGGGACCTTCGACACTTTCGGCAAAAACCTCTAAAGCGGTCAGCCGTTGCTCAATCACGGTCAATCGCTGCGTAAATGGCATGATGCCCAAATAGGACTTGAGTTATTCAATCACCACATCCGATTTGGATTGACCCGTTTCCTGCATTCGTGCGGCGATCGCCGCGTCCAGTTCGGGGGTAATTCTCACCGCAATGAAGGGATTTGCCATAGCCTCAAACTGATTCCCTATGCTGATTGCGTCAGTAGAGCGCAGACAAGCCTTCAATACATACTGCATTCAAGTGACATCTACGCGCTCATCGCTTGAGCCATTGGATAATACCAGCTCGGTCTAATGCCTCAACCCGCGATGAAACCGAAATTAATAGAACTGCCACAAGCCTTAACAATTGCTGACCTTAACAACTGCAATGAACTTGGGGTGAAATCGTTGCAGGATGTCTGTTATCATTTGTTATCAGGACGCCTTATCATTTTCTCAATTTATTCTGCTGCACTGCGCCAAGACTACATAGCGGCGAGATGTTCGTTCTTAGGCAGCAATTCAACCTAAATTTAACAACTCATTTAAGCAAAAGTGGGGCCATCCGGTGAGTCGTAAAAAGAAAATTTTAATTGTCGATGATGAAGCCATGATTCGGCGCATTCTAACGACGCGCCTAACGATGGTGGGATATGAGGTGGCTGTAGCCTGTGATGGTGCTGAAGCCCTTGAGGTTTTTGAGAAAGAAAAGCCTGACCTTGTGGTGCTAGACGTGATGATGCCCAAGCTGAATGGCCTAGAAGTTTGCCAGGAGCTGCGTAAGTCTACGGGCATTCCCATCATTATGCTGACCGCTCTGGGAGATGTTGCAGACCGCATTACGGGTCTTCAGATGGGTGCAGATGATTACTTACCAAAGCCATTTTCTCCGAAAGAGCTAGAGGAGCGTATTAACGTCATTTTGCGGCGGGTGCAGGGCGGCAGCATGGCGGTGTCTTCAGACAACCCCGTGGCAGGGGTTCTATTGGCAGGCCCGCTACGGATTGAAACCTATAAACGCCAGGTGTTTCTCAACGGCGAGCGCATTCAGCTCACGGGGATGGAGTTTGACCTACTAGAGCTATTGGCAGGTAACGCTGGTAAAACCGTCTCCCGTGCGGATATTTTGCAGAAGGTGTGGGGCTATAGCCCTCGTCATTATGCCGATATGCGTGTGGTAGATGTGCATGTTTCGCGGCTGCGTTCTAAGATTGGCGATAATCCTAAAAATCCTGAGTTTATCCACACGGATTGGGGCACGGGCTACTTCTTTCAGGGCGTAACGACTGCGCCGACTTCTGAAGTGGCGATCGCGTAGGGGTTCAGAAAAAGGCTACCTTACGGCGGTGAGGCGCGTACGCTCCTTCACCGCCATTTTTGTTTAAGATCGCAGTGAAGAATGCCTTGCCCTATCCGCAACACCTGCTATGACTGCAAACCTTAGTCAACCCAATGCCTCTTCTGTGCTTTCATCGCTCAGGCGACCGGAATTGCTGGCTCCTGCTGGGTACTGGGATTGTGCTAAAGCGGCGGTAGAGAACGGAGCCGATGCAATCTACTTTGGGCTGGATCGATTTAACGCACGGATGCGATCGCAGAATTTCACCGAGGCTGACCTCCCCTCGCTTATGGACTTTCTTCATCGACGAGGAGTAAAGGGATACGTCACCTTCAATACGCTGATTTTCCCAAGCGAGCTAGAAGCGGCAGAGCAGTATCTGCGGACTATTATTGCTGCGGGTGTAGATGCCGCCATTGTGCAGGACGTAGGGATTTGTCGGCTGATTCGTCACTTGTCTCCAGATTTCCCGATCCATGCCTCAACTCAAATGACTGTGACCAGTGCGACAGGGGTTCAGTTTGCCCAAAATCTTGGCTGTCAGTTGGTGGTGCTAGCACGGGAGTGTTCTCTACAGGAAATTAATAAAATTCAGACCCAGCTTGGGGCGCAAAACCTTTCGCTGCCATTGGAGGTGTTTGTACATGGGGCGCTTTGCGTGGCCTATTCCGGTCAGTGCCTTACCAGCGAATCTTTGGGGGGGCGCTCTGCCAACCGAGGCGAGTGCGCCCAAGCCTGCCGGATGCCTTATGAGCTGATTGTGGATGGGAAAGCTCTGGAATTGGGCGATCAAAGCTATCTCCTTAGCCCACAAGATTTATCAGGACTGGACGTACTGCCAGAATTAATACAGGTAGGGGTTAGCTCTCTCAAGATTGAAGGACGGCTGAAAACCCCTGAGTATGTAGCAAACGTCACGCGGGTGTACCGTCAGGCGATTGATCGGGTTATGGCGCAAGGCAGCAATACCGCCGCTCCACAAGATCGCTACAACCTTGAAATGGCGTTCTCGCGCGGGCTGCATACGGGCTGGTTTCAGGGTATTGATAACCAGGCGCTTGTTCATGCTCGCTTTGGCAAAAAACGAGGTGTGTATCTGGGGGAAGTCAGCCACATCAAGGGTGAGCAGGTGAGGCTTCGGCTGGAAGCACCCCTCAAGCTTGGCGATGGCGTGGTGTTTGATCACGGTCATCCTGAAGCGCCAGAAGAAGGTGGACGAATCTATAGGATTGAGCAGACTGGGCAAGACGTACTGCTGACCTTTGGACGCGATCGCCTTAATCTCCGGCGAATCCACATCGGCGACAAACTCTGGAAAACCAGCGACCCAGAGCTTGACCGTCACCTCCGCCAAACCTATGAGGGTGATACCCCCAAATTTCAGCAGCTGATCTCAATAGAGATTCACGGCAGTGAGGGGAATGTGCTAACGGCGATCGCCCGTGACCCCCAAGGCCATATCATTCAAGTCGAATCAGAGATTCCCCTCAGTGCAGCCCATACCCAACCCCTCACCACCGACAAACTAGAGGCGCAGTTGGGGCGGCTGGGCAATACGCCCTTTAAGCTAGATACGCTCACCAATGCCCTAGAAGGCAACGTGATGCTTCCGGTGAGTGCGCTGAACCGTCTGCGGCGAGAGATTGTGGTGCAGATGGAAGAACGGCGATCGCGTCCTCAACCTTGGATACTCAACGCCACTGCTTCAGCTCAAGATTTGCTGCCAAAACCGTCGGCATTCTCTTTCTCCAAACCCGAACTAATCGTACTGGTACGGAAACTTGAGCAAATCCAGGCCGCACTAAACACAGGCGTTAATACCCTCTACTGCGAATTTGAAGATCCGCGTGCCTATCAGGAGGCCGTTGAAATTTTCCGAACGCATCAAACTACCTCAGATCAAACCATCTGGGTTGCGCCGCCCCGCGTTACAAAACCTGGTGAGCAGTGGATCTTAGAGCAGGTGCGTCGCTGTAATGCAGACGGGTATATAGTGCGCAACTATGACCAGCTCAACTTTTTTGCAGGCGATCGCTGCATCGGGGATTTTTCGCTCAATGTCGCCAATGCGATCTCCGCAGAATACTTTCAAAGCTTTGGGCTAGAACGCCTCACCGCCTCCTACGACCTCAATATTCAGCAGCTTAGCGGCCTGTTGCAAAGCTGCCCTCCCAACTGGCTAGAAATTACAATTCACCAACACATGCCCATGTTTCACATGGAACACTGCGTCTTCTGTGCCTTTTTATCCGAGGGCAAAGATTTTCGAGATTGTGGCAGACCCTGCGATACCCATGAGGTGAAGCTAAAAGACCGCGTAGGTTCAGAACACATCCTTCATGCCGATGCGGGCTGTCGTAATACTGTCTTTAACGGCAGCGCTCAAACAGGAGCAGAATCTTTGCCCCACCTGCTTAATGCAGGCGCGCGCCATTTCCGTATTGAGTTTTTGCAAGAATCTCCTGCCCAAGTGGAGCAAACTTTACGGCAGTATCAGCAGTTGCTCCAAGGCAACATCACAGGCACTCAGCTTTGGAGACAGCTTAAGTTACACAATCAGCTTGGCGTGACGCGCGGAACCTTGGCAAAAAATTGATTTCAAAGATTATTCTTCTGACGCATCGGCTGAAACAGCCTCGGTCGTGTCGTTTAGGGCTTCAGCCTTTGCAACTTCAGGGGGAGCAGCAACGCTAGTCACAGTCGACGGCGGTGAAGATAACGCTGCCGCTTTTTTAGGCGCAACGGTAGATAACCCTAGCTGTTCTCTCGCCTGAGCAACCATTGATGTTGCGCTAGAGCGACTCACAGAAGATAGTCTAGTGCTAACCTCAGACCATATATGCTCAGCCTTTGGTTCTGGAATGCTGTTAACCCAAGTTTTGAGCTGCTGCCCTGACTGCTGCGTAGTCTCCCCAATCCAGGTAAATAACACCAAGCCTAAACATAAAAATAGCCACAATAGCCTGGCGGTTTCTTTCAAAATCTGCCATGTTATCTGGATGGTTTTTTGATAAGTATTAAAGGTTTCTTCACTTGAAATCGTCTGCCACCAAATATTAAGCTGATTTTGAAGTTGATAGCTCACAAAACTCTCCTCAAAATTCGACAAAGTACAACAGCGCACTGCTGATTTTTAGCCTAGATCTGATAGTGGTGCGTCCCAGACTCAACCGCAAAGGAATGACCGCAGCTACAGGTTTGCTTCGCATTGGGGTTATGGAAGCGGAAACTGCCACCCATCAAGTCTTCAGAATAATCTAAGGTTAAGCCATTTATATAGGCTAGGCTGCTTCCATTGACCACCACCTGAATCTCGCCACACTCAAACATTTGGTCATCAGACTCAGCACTTTCAGTAAAGTCAAGGTGATAAGACAGCCCCGCGCAGCCCTTCTGCTGCACACTAATGCGTAAGGCCCCACGATTAGATTTGAGATGCTTCCCCTGAAGCCGCTTGACTTCATGGGCGGCTGTAGTGCTTAGACGAATCATGCAACGCTCTTCTTAGTTTGTTACGCACAGTTGAAGATAAAGCACCATAACGCTTAATCTCGCGGCAGATTAGCGTACGTAGTCATCATCGAACCGCACAATATCATCTTCGCCTAAATACTCTCCATTTTGAACCTCAATAATGACGAGAGGTACCTTACCCGGGTTTTCGAGCCGATGGCACGCAAACCGATGGACGTAGGTAGATTCGTTGGTAGACAGCATAATTTCTTCGCTGTCTCGCGTGACCTTGGCGATGCCAGAAATGACGATCCAGTGTTCGCTGCGGTGGTGGTGCATCTGAAGGCTGAGGCGATGACCCGGATTCACCTCAATGCGCTTAATTTTGTAGCCAGGGCCTTCTTCGAGGATCGTAAAAGCACCCCAAGGACGCAGTTCCGTTGCTGCTAGCGGCTGAGATGGCACTACGGTAAGAGAGTCGATGTCTTTTACGGGAGCCATAGTGTTTACCTTAATGATTTTTGCTCTATGTTACCCGACCCAACTTGAGATTGAGTCAAAGGCTGAAAAAATATGCCGATGCCATTTTGCACTCGCGCGGCGGTGATGGGATGCCGATCTAAGATTTGTCCCCCTAAGTACAGGGTGGTAGAACTCCCCCCGTCTAGATTCAGTGCATTGACAGCCCCCAGACGCTGCATAATCTGCGCCCATTCGCTAAGGGTTGGCCCTGCGCCGCTGATTCGGTTGTGGGTTACGGCCAGCAACACGGTGCCGTCTTTTGTTTGCCCAATGCCACTCCGATCAGCTCCCTGAATGGCAAAGGGTGGGCTGAACTGCTCGGCGATCGCATCTACCACTAAGCGTCCATTCTCAATCAACACAGGGCCTGCCCCCACAATATTAGGGAAACTCTCAAACGCAGGTTGTGAAGACTGCATCCGATACTGCAGCGAAGTCCCTGGCGCTAATGCTGCCCCCGCCACCACGGCTCTCGCCACCAGCAAAGCACCGTTTCTAGGAATTGCAAAAGTGCGTCCCTCTGCAGTCTGCTGCACAGACTGCACCTGATCATTAACGACGGTAATAACCTGCTCATTTTTAAGCAGTGGCGTATACGATGTGCCCCAAATAGACGTGTAGCGAGCAATCCCTTTTTGGGGATATCCACTATTACTCGATGTAATGGGCAATGTCACACCATTACTGGTGACAACTTGCTCTTGTAGCATCAGTCGTCCCACCCGAAAACGGCCTTGAGTATCCCAGGCAATGACGCCTCGATTGAGGATGGGACTCGAAATCCAGGTGCCGTTTCGGCGAATTGCGCCCAGTGGGGACTGGCGATCGCGCCCAAAATAACCCCCATTAATGGCGGCAGCAGCCTGGTTTTGCTGAGCCATCTTAGCTAGCCCTTCTATGCCGACGACGCTGCTGCTGCTACTACCTGCCCAAAACGGCAAAAGTTTGAGTCCTGGCTGACGCGGATTAACGGCCAACCATGTCACAGGAAACTGCGCCTGATCTAGGCTAATAACAGCTTCCTTCCACGTCACGCCAGGTGTCCAAAGAATCTGGCGGGTTTGGGTAGAAAGCGGCTGGCGCAAGTCTAAAACAAGCCGTGGTGGGTTGTCTAGCGTAGAAACTTGAGGCTGAAACCCTCCATCTATGACGCCCTCAATTAACGTCTGATTCTGTTGAGGAATGATTTTTAAAGCTTTTAAGCCTCCACCCGCCGAAACCGATAGGGTTTTGAGTGCATCAGCTGAGAGCGCCGCATCCACCTCAATAGTAAATTTACGGTCTGTTCGCCCCGTTCGGCTATTCGTGAGCGCAGCCATTCGCCAAGGAGAAGCGTGGTTTAATGTCAGAACAAGCCGCCGTCCCCAAGGCTGCTGACCCAGCTTTACAGACACCATCGCAGCGGCTCTTGTCCGAATGTGTAACACTGCGTCTTTGACCTCAACCTGCCACCCCCACTGCCGTGCTGCTTCAGAAATCGCAAGATAGCGAATGGTTTTGGTTTGGTTAAAATGCGTAGAGAGCGTCTTTAGCTCACCAGAAAACCCCTGAACGGGCTGCTTCTGTAGGGCAGCAGCATTCCTGTTGTCTAGGAGCACCCCACCCAACTGACGCATCCATAGGCCATCACTAATGCCTATCGTGAGCTGTCCAGAGTATTGATCTGTCCACTGTGCCCAAGCGCCTGTAAACGGTTTCCCATTAATGAAAACCTGACTCCCTTCTTGAGACGATACCGCAGCAGACCACTGATCGGAGGCATTAGCACTAGAAACGGGTATAGCAAGCGTAGAGACTCCTGCCGCTGCCCCTATCATCAAAAGCGTTCCTAAACCGTACGTGCATTTCGGCAAATTAATCATGCCAGTGCGCTAAGGAAGCTGTGAAGGGGTAGAAATCACTGGAGAGGGCGGCACTGCCGGAGATTGGATTTTCTCCTGCTGTTTTTTGCGAAAATCACTTACCGCAGATTGAAAGTTTTCATCTTGCTCAGCCGCAAAATCATTGGGATTACGACCATTAAGGAGCTGAATCTTGTTAATGAGGCCAAACAGTGATGTGGCGCTCTGATCTCGGTTGCTAAAAATGTTGTTAAGGTCTTGGTCTGCACTTTGGGTGCCGTCCAAGGGTGAAGCCGTCGTCTGCGCCAACATGGGCGCTGAACTAATGCCTAGTACAGCAGCGAGTCCCCAGCCCAATAGCAAAAAATTTCTCATTTGAATCAAACGCTCCATTACGCATCCTCAGCAAGCAATGAATTTGACAGTACGGATTTGTAAGTCGGTTGTCTACACGGGTCGATTACCATTGCCTTACGATTGTCCCTACGATAGCAATTTTTCTGATCAACACCTTAAGGGGGATGATTGAGACCGCCAATCCACGATATTAGTTCTACGTTTCCCTAGGTTCTTCGAGGACAGGCTTCAGGCTGTTGACAGAATTGTCTACCGTAAAGCGCATAAAAAAGCCCCATCAGTCTGAGTTTTCCCCTTATGCCCATGTCGAGCTTGCTTCATCATTTGTTCCACATACGTCTTGCGCTTTCTTCAAAAACCATGGCATAACAAAGGAGCCGTACTGTTAGTATTGTCCCAATGAAAACGTCTGCTGGTCTAGATCACCAAAAAAATTAGGTCGACTGTCATACTAGAGCCTCAGATGGGGAGTGATAGAGATATCAAGACGCTATTTTGAAGTGCTGGGGAACGCGATGCAGTCAGACTACGTACAATCACTGTCGCAAGAGAATTGGATGGATTTAGCCGAGGAGCAGTCAAATCAAAGTGAAAAACTGTCGCTTGCGGCTGTCGCTCCCCACACTGATGTAAACCTAGTGCATTTTCATAGTCACTTTGTGGGCGCGATGGAGCTAAATGCTGACCCAGAGACGGTTGCCCGCTATCTTGATGTCCATCAAGGGTGGTTTTGTCGCTGCGCTCACCCAATGACGGTTGAGCCGATTGGAGAACATGGCTATTTGCTAACGATTGGTCGCTATGGCTCCTTCGGATTTGAGGTGGAGCCTAAAATCGGGCTGCATCTTTTGCCCCCCGATGAAAAAGGCATCTACCGAATTGAAACGATCCCAGGGCTATCTGAAGAGAAAGGCTATCAAGTTGATTTTCGCGCAGCGCTGGAGCTGGTGGGACAGAGTGAACCCCCCCACCTGTCCACTCATGTTGAGTGGACGCTTGAGTTAGATGTTGCGCTCTTGTTCCCTAAGTTTATTCGGCGGCTTCCCCATGCGCTGATTCAGGGTACGGGCGATCGCCTCCTCACTCAGATTGTTCGACAGGTCTCTCGACGGCTGACGACCAAAGTTCAGGATGATTTCCACGCCAGCCTCAAGTCATAGAAACGCCAAAATGTCTCTGTTCAGCATAAAACCTCAAGATTTCTCAGATCTTGAGGTTTTATGAGCTTTATTTTTCCTAAATACTAGGCCTATTGACTTTTTTGCCCTGCGGTAACAGCCTCGATCAGTTTTTGCTGCTGATCTCCATTCAAGACCGGAAAAAGCTGCAGCGCAATGTCCGTCTGGACTTCTTTGAGCTTAGTTTTTTGACTATCTGTGAGACTTAAGGCATTAAAAGACTCAATGTCACTTTTTCCCTCCTCTGCCATCGCTTTAAATTGCACAAGCTGCTCAGGGGTTAACACCCCTTTGATCTGAACAGACGCTAATGCCTGAATTTCATCCACGCGTTTTTGCTGCTCGGGCGTTAAATTAAGCTGCTTCAGAATTGCGGTAACGCCAGATGGCGTAGAAGCGGCAGACTGCGCCATTGCTGAAGACATCATAGGCACCGCAGTCATGGCAATCACGCTGGCAAAAAGCACCAGCAGCTTTTGTTTAATCATTATGAGTCCCTATAGGTTGAGAAGAGCGTTTGTCTAGGGTGAACTTAAGTATGCCCGAAGGTAAATCAAAATAGCAGTGCTAGAGATCACTCCATCCATAATCTCTGTGACGATTTTCTCTCCAAAAGTTCCAACCCTTGAGAGTCTTTTAAAGATCACAGCATCGTTTTAGCTTTACTTATCTTTGAAACTACCTGAATAATAAGAGCCTCACTCCCTCAGACTCTGACGCTAGCCTAGGGTAAGTAAGTCACAGATTTATGACATATTGATCCCTGAAAATCTTGGAAATTGCAGAAACTAATAATATCAAGGCTTTTGAGTCTTGACTTTTGAAAGAAAAATGTTACGGTGTTGTTAACAAATCGATCCCCACGGATGATTTGAATAAACAAAACCTTATTTAGAAATGTTTGATTTTTCATTGCCCCAGCTCAGGAGGTCTACCGACCCATGATCTACGATCAGCCCCCGTTAGAAGAAATGACCCTACGGCAGCTTCGCCGCGTTGCCAGTCGAGTTGGCATCTCTCGCTATAGTCGAATGCGAAAAGATCAGCTTCTAGCCTCTATTCAGGATGTTCAGAATCGAAATATAGATACTCCTATGGCGCCCCATATTTCCGACCCTCTAGAAACACAAGAGCAGGTTGAGTCTACTAAGTTTTCGGTGGGTGTCACTGCTCTGTACGACCCTTCTTTGGCAAGTGTGGATGAAACCCTTGGAGATTTTCCTGAGGGCTATGGTGAAACGCGCATTGTGCTAATGCCTCGTGACCCCCAGTGGGCTTACGCCTATTGGGATATCCCCAACGAACACAAAACAAAACTGCGATCGCAGGGTGGTCAGCAGCTTGCGGTGCGGATCTATGACGTGAGCGATATTGATATTCAGCATCAGGTGCCCCACAGCGTTCAGGAGTATCCCTGTGATGAGCTGGCGCGGGAGTGGTATTTGCCGATTCCGGTGAGCGATCGCGACTACGTGGTGGAAATTGGCTACCGCACCTATGACGGTCGTTGGCTACTGATGGCGCGTTCTGCTGCCGTTCGCATTCCGCCCACTTATCCTTCTGACTGGGTAGACGATCATTTTGTGACTGTGGACTGGGAAGCTGATCTACGGGGTGAAACCATTGCAGAGCTGAAGCAGCCCTCTCGGACGGTTGTGACCTATCCCAAGGTGGGCGATGTCATTTACGATCAGATTTTCAATCTTGCTCAAGGTACAGAAGCGCTTAGAGCTGATGGTTCTGTCTACGGATCTATGCAGCATGGCAAGGGGCCTGAGCAAAGTCTTAGCTCTTACGTGTTCCCCTCTGGTGTAGGGCTGTGGGCATTGCCAACCGCTTCAGGTGCTGGTTTAACGGCTTCGGGTGCGGGTCTTTTCTCTGGTTCGCTGCCGACAAAACCTCGTCAGTTCTGGCTGGTAGCGGACGCTGAGCTAATTGTTTACGGCGCAACGGAACCCGATGCCCACGTTACGATTGGCGGTCGCCCGATTGAGCTAACGCCAGACGGTACGTTCCGTTTCCAAATGTCTTTCCAGGATGGGCTAATTGATTACCCCATTATGGCGGTGGCCTCCGATGGGGAGCAAACCCGCGCGATTCACATGCGGTTTACCCGCGAGACGCCAGAGCGGCGCACCAATACGAAGGCAGAAGCCATTGAAGAATGGTTTGTCTAAATAGACAAATTTAATCTGAGCGAAGAGGGTGGATAACTCCACCCTCTTTTTTTGCTTACACACAAAAATATAGGTTACGAGATGTCTGCAAAATAGTTTAATTTATCCGCTCATATACCTAAATGAGCAATGTATCTGTATATGTTACTAATTCAGTATATAGATGAATAAAATTGGTCTATATTGCCTATAGAGTGATATTTGTGGACAGATTGCTGTCTATATGCCAAGTTAAGAAGCATTGATGGATGATTTTTGCCCATACTGCTTGTTTGCAGATTGTAGATGGATTTTATCCCTCTAACTAATGTTAGATCCGATCAAAGGAAATGGTCAATGAGCGTAAATCTTAGCATCCGTTCCATGATATTAGGAACAACTATTGCCGTTCTATATCTTGGTAACAGCATCATTACTGTGGGAGCAACAAGACCGGTCAAGCTAGGGTTTGGGCTTAAAGGCGGCAAAATTGCTGGCAAGGACTTTGTGGCAAAGCAACTGATTGTGGGTCTTCGGCCAAATGCAGCGACTGCATCAATAAGAGCGTTAGCCATAAAAGGTAAGGGTAAAGTCGTCAGTGAAATCGAAGGTAGCGCCCTTTTGCTGGAATTTCCCAGTGAAGCAAGTGCAACGGCGGCAGTAAATTCTCTCCGACAAAATCCAAATGTCAAATTTCTTGAGCGGAATGGAATCCATCCAATCAAGCCTCAAGTATCGATTCCCAGGGGATTCAGAACTGCAACTCAACGTCCAGCCCTACGACAAGCCACGCCAAGACTTGTTTCTAGAGATTCAGGGGTGGGGCTACAGTGGCATCACACGGTTATCCGTAAAACTGCTGACTTAGGAGGTCTTTCGACCACTCCTCCGACGGTGGCCATTCTGAGTACCGGAGTGGACTATAACCATCCTGATTTAGTTGGTAAAGTCTTGAAAGGAATAGATTTTGTAGATGAGGATAATGAACCTCTTGATGATATTGGTGCAGGAACATTTTTTGCTGGGATTGTGGCTGCCCGATCTAGAAATAATCTTTACGCAGAAGGAGTCAGTCACAATAGCAAAATTTTACCTGTGAGAATTTGCTCTCGATATGTGGGCTGCACTGACTTTGGCCTTGCTTTAGGTTTAGCTTATGCCCGAACTACAGTCACTAATCCACCTACTAAAGTAGTTCTCTCAGGAGTTTCTTTTGGATCCTACCTTAGTAGTACTCTTGAAGCAGAAATTATTGCCCTCAGAACGGCTGGCAAAGTACTTGTAGTGCCAGCAGGAGATAATAACAGTTCAGATAGCCGTTACGAATCTGGCAATCCCAATATTGCTCTACGAGTCATGGCGACAGAGCATAATGATTGCAGGGCAACTTACTCTAGTTTCAATTCTATAGGTGGTACTAGGTACAATATTGCTGCACCAGGACTTAGAATTCCTTCAACACTTCTCAATGATGGGTTCGGATATCAATTTAGCATTTATGACGAAATTCCATCTTCTAACACTGCAGCAGCCGTTACTGCTGGTGCTGCCGCACTCATTTGGGGGCAATTCCCTACATTGACGAGAGATCAGTTAGTAGCGCGCATCGTCAATAATGGGAAAACCATCAATTGCGGATTTGCAGGTTCAACTAAACGCTTAGACGTTAGAAAAGCAATTTTTCAAACTAGTGAGACAGCTCTCATTGGCCGTCTGATTGACCCCTTTAACGCACTACCCCCCTCTATTAACAACACACCAGCTCAAGCTAAATTAGTTACCGGTACAACTCAGCTTGGTCTTGACTCAACGGATCGAGGTGGAAGCTATGAAATTACTGGACTCACTGCAGGAACAGGTCGATCTCTGATAGGTTCTCGCACAGGCTATATTACTGGAACTGTTAGAGCGGGCATTCCGATCACAGCAGGTGTGGTGAATGGACCTTACACCGATGCTATTCCTCAATCTAGGCCAGTCGGAAACGCCACAATTACCCTTGATTGGAAAAGTTTGCATCCTTTTAGTCCGACAACTGGATGCGTTGATACTTGCTTAGGGAGTGAATTTGATTTACTTATTGGCTTCCCACCATACATAATTACACCTGGAGCAGGCAGCTTAACTGCGCCACCGTTTGTCAGAAACCCTCGGGATTCTCAATATGAATTACCAAGCACCTGGGAACCCACAGAAACAGCCGTTATTGGTGTTGGTGCGGTGAATGGCACATATAAGATTTATGTCCTAAAGAAGGATTATTATCGGAATCCGTTCTGGACTGGCTCACAAGCATCAGTTCAAATTTATAATGGTGCAGCAGCTATTTCTCCTTCGTATTCGCCTCCAACAAGCTGCGGAAATTTCTACTATTGGCATATTGGCAATCTAGTCAAAAACAATAATGCATATACTTTTACTCCAGTTAACTTATGCAGTAACAGTCAGCCCTAATTTCACGTCTATTGGGTTGTCGGGATGATCGCTGTACTTAGAAAAGTTTAATTATTTCAAGAAAATGACTCATCCCTGTTCCAAAACTTCTCAATCAAGAAGGCATCAATTTCAGTAATAAACATCCACTGATCTGGCAACTGAGCTTGAGGATATTCCTCTCTTGTTTCTGAAAGTGCAGTTTCCCAGGCTACCGAAAAAACCTCAATCCAATAGTTTCGCAGACTGGGTGATTGTTCAAGTAGATCGCTTAACTGTCTGCGCTGTTCACGAATGGTCAATTCCCAACCTCGATAGTCGTTGGGCAAATCAACATGAAGACGCTTAATGAGATGGCTTAGCAATACAATCAGTCGATTTTTTAGCTCCCGTCGATCGCGCCCTGCCAACCCTTCTATTTCCTCAACCAGACTATCAATATCAATATCGTCAAACCGTCGCTGCTTGAGTTTGATCGCAGTATCGTCTAACCAGGCGACGAGATCGTTGGCATACAACGTTTTCTGGATTTGGGCTTGTGTCACGTCAGTCGCTCCTAATCAGGTGCTGCGCTTATTTTAAAGCATCAAATTCTCAAACACGCCAGCAGCACTCATCCCGCCGCCAACGCACATGGTGACCAGACCGTAGCGGATGCCGCGTCGCTGCATTTCGTGTAAGAGGGTTGCAGTCAACTTTGCGCCGCTACAGCCTAAAGGATGACCCAAGGCGATCGCCCCTCCGTTCACGTTCACAATGTCTTCATTTAGACCCAGCTTACGAATGACGGCGAGAGCCTGAGCTGCAAAGGCTTCGTTAAGTTCAATGAGGCCAATATCATTGAGTGTTAGCCCGACTTGCGCTAACACTTTAGGAATTGCGGTAACAGGGCCAATCCCCATGAGTTCTGGGGCAACGCCCGTGACGGTATAGCCCAGCAAGCGACCCATCGGCTGTAGGTTTAGCTCACGGACTTTGCGATCGCTCATCACAACTGCTGCCGCTGCTCCATCAGACATTTGCGAAGAATTGCCTGCGGTCACGCTACCGCCTAAGCGAAAGACGGCTGGGAGTTTCGCCAAGGCTTCAAGACTGGTATCGGCTCGTGGCCCTTCATCCTGGCGGAACTCAGTTTCAGTGGCTTGAGGTTTGCCCTCTGCATATAAAGTTTCACGTACCGTAAGGGGAATAATCTCACGCTCAAATCGTCCTGCGCGGATGGCGGCTAAGGCGCGTTGATGCGATCGCAGGGCAAAGGCATCCTGATCTTCGCGGGAAATATGATACTCCCGCGCCACGTTCTCCGCCGTCAGCCCCATGCTGAGGTAGACCTGGGGCGATTCGGCTAAAAGATCTGGGTTGGGCAATAACACATGACCGCCCATCGGAATTAAGCTCATAGATTCCGTACCGCCTGCCACAATCAGGTCAGCATGACCCGCCAAAATTGCTTGGGTTGCCATGGCGATCGTCTGTAGCCCAGACGAACAGAAGCGATTGACCGTGCAGCCAGGAACCGAATCCGGTAAGCCTGCTCGTTGTGCGATCACTCGCCCTAGATTGAACCCCTGCTCTGCTTCAGGAAACGAACACCCAAAGATTAGGTCATCAATGTGATTTACATCTAGGCCAGGGATGAAGGCGATCGCCCCTTTCACCACTTCTGCTCCCATGTCGTCGGGTCGCAGGGTGTGCAGCGTCCCGCGTGGCGCTTTACCAACCGCAGTACGAACGCTGCTGACAATATAGGCATCTTGCAATCTCATAGATCACCTCTCTAATTTCGCAGGGGTTTCTTGGTTTTAAGCATGTGAGCAACCCTTTCTTGAGTTTTGGGTAGACCCAAGAGGGGAATAAAGTTTTCACGTTCTAGCGCGAGCAGGTAGTCTTCATGGACTAATGCCGGAGCCGTGAGATCTCCACCTGTCATCACGTAGGCCAACCGATTTGCAAGGTAGCGGTCATGTTCACTGGCGTATCCGCTTTGCTCAAACGTATAGGCACCCAGATCCAGCAGGGCACGACCAGGACGACCCAAAACGTAGATGGTGTTCATCTGTGGGGGCGGAACGTAGCCTGCCGCCGCTAAGTGCAGCACGGTCGATTTTGCGACGGTGAGACGGCGATCGCCATTCATCAAAATCTGCGTGGTAGGCGGTAAAAATCCTAGCGCTTTCCCTTCCTCGGCACTGCTCGATACCTTCGCTGTCGCAATGGTCTCAAAGGCCGCTTTCAGGAATGGCTGCACATGACTCGGCGTTTCAGATGCAGCCCGTTCTGCAACTCGTGCCGCCATTCGCATAATGCCGCCTGCACCAGGGATAAGACCTACAGAAAGTTCCACGAGGCCAATATAGGTTTCAGCGGCAGCAACCACGTTAGGGCAGGCCATCACCAGCTCACAGCCACCGCCCAAAGCCCGTCCCTGCACGGCAGCAACAATCGGTTTAGGGAAGTAGTAAATTCGCTGAAGTAGCGTTTGAAACGTCACAATCAGATCCGCAATTCCGTCTAGACTGCCAGACTGCGCCATCATCCCCATCTCAGCGAGGTTAGCACCCCCTGAAAAATGAGCGCTATTGCTACCAATCACTAACCCTTTGAGGTGATTGGTTTCGAGAAGATCTAGCACTTCAGACAAGCCCTTCACCACCTTCAGGCTGAGGGTATTCCCCTTCGAGCGAAACTCATAAAGACCGACACCATCGCCAATATCTAACAGCGCTGCTTCAGAGTTTTGCCAGAGGGTGTGTGCTGGGTCAGTTTTGATTGTGTCTAAGTCAACATCAGCACTTAGCAAAACTGTTTTGAGTGGACAAGGCGACCTAAAGGCTGCCCCCTCAACTTTTTCTATCTCTTCCACCCAAGCCGGAACGGCTACCCCCGCTGTTTTCATGTCTGCTAAGACCCGTTCAAACCCCAATACATCCCAAGTTTCAAACGGCCCTAATTCCCATCCAAATCCCCAGCGCATGGCGCGATCGAGGTCAGCCGATGTATCAGCAATTTCTGGAATGCGATTTGCACTATAGCTAAGGGTGTCCAGCATCAATTCTCGGAACAATGTTCCAGCGCGTCCGGTGTTGTCGTAGAGGGCACGAAGGCGATCGCCCAAATCTGGCATCCGTGCGATCGCGTCCAGCCCTGGTAAATTCATCGGCTGGGGTTGTTCATAGCTTAGGGTCGTAGAGTTCAGCGCCAGAATTTGAGCGCCCTGCTTTTTGTAAAACCCTTGCCTTGTCTTTGCCCCTAGCGTTCCGGTTGTAACCAGCTTTTGCAGTAGCTCCGGCACCCTAAACACCTCGCGGCGTTCATCCTCAGGGATGGCTGGGTAGAGGTTCTCGACGACGTACATGAGGGTATCTAGACCCACTAAATCGGCGGTACGAAAGGTAGCAGATTTAGGCCGACCCACAAGGGTTCCAGTCAAGGTATCAATTTCTTCGATGGTGTAGCCCTTTTCTGTTAAGGCGCGTAGCCCCAGTAGGGTCACAAACATCCCAATTCGGTTAGCAATAAAGTTAGGCGTATCCTTCGCAATCACAACCCCTTTGCCTAAGTGCAGTTCGCCAAAATGCTGCACTCGCTCTACAACTTGCGGATCGGTATCGGCAGTAGGAATTAGCTCCAGCAGCTTGAGGTAGCGCGGCGGGTTAAAGAAATGGGTGCCTAAAAACCGTTTGCGAAACGCCTCAGAACAACCCTGAATAATGTTATGAATCGGCAGTCCGCTGGTGTTAGTGGAAACTACAGCATCATTGCGGACAACCTGCTCTAGTCGCGCCATCAACTGCTGCTTAATGGCTAAATTTTCGACGACGGCCTCAATTACCCAATCCACATCGGCAAGGCGAGCAAAGTGTTCGTTAAAGTTACCCAGGGTGACGCGGTGGGCGGTTTTGTCTGTAAAAAAGATGGGCGGCGAGAGCTTCAGTCCTTTCTTAAATGCAGCTTCTACAATGGCGTTTTTACTATCCGTCGGGGCAGCAATATCGAGGAGATGAACAGTCAAACCTGCATTGGCGAGATGCGCTGCAATTTGCGTACCCATCACGCCTGCACCTAAGACAGCGGCGGTTCGGAATGGTTTTAGCATAGGTCACACCTTCTTAAGAAGTTAGGTTGTGAAACGAGGACTTAAAGATTGTGCAAACGCTGGACAAGCCTCTCCTTCTAGGTCAGGCGGAGGCGATGGGTGGGGCGTTGTGAAGGGTTCTGATGGGGTGGGGGCGGCAGTGCCATAAAGCATCTCAATCTCTGAGGCAAACCGCGCTAAGATTGCGGTGCGCTGAAGCTGACCGATGGGCGTTAGTAACCCTTTCTCGACCGTGAGCGCAGTAGGAATGAGCCGAAATTGCTTAACAGCAGACCAGTAGGGCAAATGACAGTTTGCAGCTTCGACGATCGCCTGATAGCGCTTCAAAATCCACGGATGGCGCAAGAGGTCTTCTGCTGAGAGCGTTAGGCCGAGTCGCTGGGCTTCTTGCCGCAGTGCTTTCCAGTTTGGGAACAGTAACACCCCGCAGAATTTACGATCTGCGCCGACGACGATGGCTTGATAAATGAGGGGCGATCGCCTCAATCTTTCCTCAATGGGCAGTGGCGCAATATATTTTCCGGCTGCCAGCTTAAACAAATCTTTCTTTAGACCCGTAATTTTCAAGCAGCCCCCCGTGGTAAAGATCCCTAAGTCTCCGGTATGCAGCCAGCCCTGGGCATCAATGGAGGCGCGGGTTAACTCAGGGTTTTTGTAATAACCCGGCGTCACCGAAGGCCCTCGCACCAGAATTTCGCCATCGGGCGCAATTTTGACCTCAGCGCCTGTCACCGGAGGGCCAACGGTTCCGGCATAGTTTAAGCGCTCACGATTGACGCACACGACGGCACTCGCCTGCGTTAGCCCATAGCCCTGCAAAATGCGGATGCCTGCTGCGGCAAACAGATTGACGATTTTGCCATCCAGCGCTGCACCACCGCTGAGCAGGTATCTTAAGCGCCCACCAAATAGCAGCGATCGCCATCGTGCAAAAATCAGCGGATCTGCCAACTGCCGCAGCAGCACATTCCACAGTGAGCCAGTGCGCCCTAGCTCATAGCGCTGCGCGAGCTGTACCCCCCAGTGCTGAAAGCATCGCTGAACGCCAAGCCGCGAGGGTTTATGGGCAGCTTCTAATAGCTTGCTGTACACCTTTTCTAGCAACAGCGGCACCGTCGTCAAAATGGTGGGGCGCACCTCTTGTAGATGCTTCATGACCCGATGCGCTGTGGTGAAGTAAATGCTGTGGCCGTAGGCCATGTGACCGTAAAGGAGCGATCGCGCCAAGACATGATTTAAGGGCAAAAACGAAAGCACCACTTCTTTGGCACCGCGCTTAAGGGTGGGCAGGCTGTGAAATGCCACCAGCGCATTAGAGGAGAGGTTTTCATGGGTAAGCATCACGGCCTGGAGCTGACCCGCTGCATCAGGCAGATAAATGAACGTTGCCAGATCCTGGGGTTGGATATTTGCGCGTAACGACTGAACCTGCACTCGTGAAGGAGAACGTTGGCTCTGACGCTGAATTTCGACCAAAGACCATACCTTAATGCCCGCCGTGCAGTAAGGCCAACGCTGCTCTGCCCCGTTAAGATGAACGGCGGAGAGCGATAAACAGGCGGAAGGTGAAGGGACTGAAGCTAGGTTCTGCAAGTCTAGGGACGCCTGGGTTTTCTGCTGCCCCCACTGCAAGGGTACCTGCGCCACAATAACGTGCTGAAGGTGAGCGGCTTGACCTAAAAAAGGCGCGACCTGATTCAGCAAGTCTAAATTTGAAACCATCAGCACTTTTGCCTCTGAATGCTGAAGGGTTCCAAGGATGTTCTCTAAAGTTTGGGTGAGATCAATCGGCACATTGACCAGCCCTGCCAACAGGCTGCCGATATCCGCGATGCAGAACTGTACGTCACTGTGCATGAGGAGGGCAAGGCGATCGCCCTTCTTTAGCCCTAACCCCATCAGCCCCACAGCTAAATCTTCGGCTGCATCCCGCACCTGCTCATTAGAAAAAGACTGCCAACCTGAAGCTGACCACTGGTGAAACGCATCCCCATTGGGTGTGTGACGACAGCCCTCATCGAGTAAAGAAGGCAGCGTGCGCCCTAAAAAAGGCGGTAACGAGGGCGGAGTATCCTGACGAGTCTGCTTTCGCCATAACATGCTTCCCTAGAAGAGGGTTAACTCTTCTCCTCATAAAAAGGGTTTTATTAAGCGTGGAAAAACACAATCTTAGTATCAGAATAAATACTTATCTAGAAAGTAATTAAATCTGAATTGAAACAATAGTATTTAGGCAATATCTCAACCTCTCTGGCTGATCTCATCTTTTCTTAAGGTGTTGATATATCTATCTTAGCGGCTTAAACAATGAATGAGTTGCTTCTTGTATTTTCATGAACCTGAGATTGATGACTCATTTTTAGATCTATAA
>JANPLU010000010.1:0-17763 GCA_031422435.1 Acaryochloridaceae cyanobacterium VAR_48_metabat_390 | reverse complement strand
CGTCACAATGGCGTTGTGTCAATAGGCTTAAGCCCTCTCCCTCAGCACCTACTACCAACACGATAGGGCCGCTCAAGCTCATTTTATGCAGAGACTCCTTGGCGTTAGGGGCAAGACCATAAATCCAAAATCCGCTTTCCTTAAGCTGCTCTAATGCCTGGTTAAGGTTTACGACCCTCGCCACAGCAATAGACTCCAGCGCCCCTGCTGCGACCTTTGCCACAGCCGAAGTAATGCCAACCGCTCGTCGCTGCGGGATCACAATACCTTGGGCACCCAATGCTTCTGCCGTGCGGATAATTGCGCCCAAGTTGTGGGGATCGGTCATGCTGTCAAGTGCCACAATGACGGGGCTATCGGTCGCAGCTTTGGCCTGAGTGATCAAATCGGGGAGGTCTAGATAGTCATAGCTGGCAACTTGAGCAGCAATGCCTTGGTGTCTCGCCTGTTCTGTAATAAAGTCAAGCCGTTTGTTGTCTACCTCATCAATAACCGTGCCCTTGCGTTTGGCCTGATCTAGCAACGTCGTAAACTTAGCGTCGTAGCGCAAATGAGACACGACCCAGATCCGGTTAAGGGCGCGATCGCTCTCCAACGCAGCCAAAAGCGTGTGCCGCCCATAGATAAGGTCATTTGATTCTTCTTCAGCCGCTGCTGCTGCCGTCACCACAGGCTGGGCATCCAAACGCACGGGAATCTGCGCCAAAACCTTTCGAGGTGCTGCTGAAGCTGCCACTGGCTTTTGGAATTTAGGACGCTGTGGTCTTGCGCCGCCGTGTTTGGAGCGCCCGCTCACCAGTTTAGGTTTACCCTTGGAAGGCTTGGGTTTAGGCTGCATGAATTGGCTCCTTAAAAAGTTTTGATAAAACGTTGTAATGTTTGGAGAAAAAGCAGTACGGTCGCAAAACTAAAGCTAGCTGCCTAAACTGCTAAGACAGCAATTTTTCTGTCTGGGTTAGTTCAGTCAAAGAAAACTGTCCTAGAAGCTCGGACAGTCGTTCTATATCCGTTAGGTATAAATATCCGACTAGGGTTTCCAGTGCCGTAGCGTACTGATAAATCTCTAGGCTCAGTCGTTTGGGATGCCCTGTCGCGGCATTGCGACCCTGCTTTACAATGCGAACTTCCTCTGGGCTAAGGCAAGGCATAAGCGCTTTAACAAAAGCCGCCTGGGTTTCAGCTCGAACGCAATTAACCACTTGCTGATGGTAGTCTCGAATCCGTGCTGGCGGCAGAAGGTACTGGGTACGAATGTATAGCTCATACACAGAATCTCCTAAATAGGCCAACGAAGCAGGGGATAGCATTTGAGCCGTACTTGCTGCCAAAGGATGGGGGACATTCAGCGAAAAAAGCGGGTGCTTTGTCACAACACCTCGTTGACACTGCCTATAGATCTAGATTGAATGATTTGTGCCCTAAATCCCATCAGGTAGAATAATTTTCCTGATGGGATCAGATTGAGATGAGGTAGATTTCCTTAGCCGGCGGGAAGATTGGCGATCGCCGCTTCAACGCTCGTCTGAAGAGACAGAAAGTCTTGAAGCCGCACTAACTTAACGGTTTGGGTTACGCGGGGATTCGTCGCAATCTGAAAAGAACCTTTAGCATTCTGCATTTGTTTGGCAAGGCGCACTAAAACGCCGAGTCCAGAACTATCAATAAAGTCAATTTTGGATAGGTCTAAAATGACGTTGGCAGGCTGCTCCTCCAAACACTTTGTCATAACCTTGAGAAACACAGGTTCTGAGAAAGCGTCTAGCAAACCTGTGAGGCGAAATAGCTGATAGTTATCCCTGACATCTCGTGTGCCTCGCAAGCTAACGGTCAGGTTTAATTGCTCAGGAATAGTCCCCTCCTTATTGAAGCTGTAAACAGAATATCGTATTCAAAGATGAGGCATTAGTATAGGGTCTTTCAGTGCGCTTGTCTACTAGACCTTTTTGAGGTTTTGATGGGCTTTCATAGACGTAATAAATTGCCCAAAGAGATAGTCCGCGTCATGGGGACCAGGGCTGGCTTCAGGATGGTACTGCACTGAAAATAAGGGCAGAGTTTTATGGCGCATCCCCGCAATCGTTTGATCGTTGAGGTTGAGGTGGGTCACTTCAACTGCCACAGAGCCTAGGGAATTGGCATCAATGGCAAATCCGTGATTTTGACTGGTGATCTCAACCTGCTGATCGAGTCCAGCAGGCTGGTTTAGTCCCCTATGCCCAAACTTGAGCTTAAAAGTTTGTGCGCCTAAAGAGAGTCCTAAAAGCTGATGCCCTAGGCAAATCCCAAACATGGGCGTTTGAGAATCAAGAAGCGCTTGAGCAGTTGCAATACCCTCTAAAACGGCTGCCGGATCTCCTGGCCCATTCGATAAGAAAATGCCGTCGGGATTGAGCTGCAAGATTGCTTCAGCAGAAGTATTTGCGGGCACCACAATGACGCGGCAGCCGTGGCTTACTAAGCGCCTTAAAATGTTGCGCTTAATTCCAAAGTCGATGGCAACCACCAAGCATTGGTGCTGATCTTTAGCCGCCTGCTCCGGCATAAATTCCCAGAGGCGTGGACTGGGTTGGGTCCACTCATAAATTTCGGAGGTCGTGACGGTTTGGGTCAAATTTAGCCCTTCCATTGAAGGAGCTTGCAATACCAAATTATGAAGCTGCTGTGGGTCTAAGATTTCTGTAGAGATTGCGCCGTTCATTGCGCCGACTGAGCGCAGCTTGCGGGTAAGCGATCTCGTATCAATCCCGTAAATGCCAGGAATGCCGTGGGCGTTGAGGTAGTCTGGCAACGACTGCTGCGATCGCCAGTTACTGGGTTGGTGGCAGATATTACGGGCGATCGCGCCCTTCACCTGCGGATGACTCGATTCTTCGTCCTCAGAAGTAACACCGGTATTACCGAGTTCAGGATAAGTAAACGTCACAAGTTGACCGCAATAGCTTGGATCGGTCAACACCTCCTGATACCCCGTCATGCCCGTATTGAAAACGACTTCACCTACCGTTGTTCCGGGTGCCCCAAAAGACCACCCTTTATAAACAGTACCGTCAGCTAATACTAAGAGAGCCGATGGAGCAGAAAGACGTGGCATAACTTGACAAACCGTTGATGACAGATCATTAACAGGGAAACCCTGTAATACCCTACTACGCTCCGCACAGAACCGCAGCACTTTTTAGTCAATGAATGTCTTGTTCTGGAAACCGAACCCCGTCAATTTCTGGTACAGGCAACCTACGCGAAACCCTAAAAAAGATCCACTCTTCTAATGCTTCAGATAAGTCATGGCGGCAATTTTCGAGGGTTTCAGCTTGGGCATAGACCCCCTCAAACCCAGGAATCTCACCGTATATGGCATCATCTTTTGATGTTGGACGGTACTGGGCGCGGGTCATCACTGCGCGAATGTAGTTTGACAACATGGCGATCTTTAAACAATCTGCTCAAAATCTTGAATGCTTATGGCTGATGCGTCTTGATGTCTGAGTGACAAGGCTTTCTACCCCGTAAGCTATCTCTCAGTATGCCCAGAAATGCAGTAGATATACCTCCAATGGGAGGTCTTTTAACCCTGGCTTTACCTCCTTGATATCGCTATTTTAATTTGATTTTCGTGATTTAACGCTAAAAAGCTTTTATTTCCTTTTTTTGCTTGAGGGTACTTTCAATATCAGTCAATTGTGCTCTAGTGCTGAAGGTGTCTTGTCTTGCGGTACCCAGCACCGACCATAGCCCCAGAGCTTTTTTTATCGTTTTGGGTTTCAAATTCCTGCGTGAGTGGGCATAATTATCAAGAATCTGAAAATCAGTGCGAAAAATTTTGTCTTTTCAAAGACATTCCCTATTGTTTTCAGCTATCATCGTTTCTTGTGTGCAATTTTTGCACTTTCTGGCCAATAAGGGGATACGACATGTATAGATCGCTATCTGGCCAATTGGGGGAGAGGTTTCTCACTCCAGTCGATTCATCCGATGATCCGCTGGTAAGAGTTCCTGCCTCCGTTGGCTTTCACTGCATTCTTGAGCTATATGACTGCTCTAAAACGCTTCTCAACGATGCTGACTTTGTGCGGCAGAGCTTAAGAGACGCGGCAACGCAGGCAAAGGCTACGTTGTTAAATGAGGTTTTACATCAATTTGAGCCACAGGGGATAACGGCGCTGGCGCTGTTATCTGAGTCTCACATTTCAATCCATACTTGGCCTGAAGTGGGTTACGCGGCAGTTGATATATTTACCTGTGGTCATCACACCGATCCAGAAGAAGCCTGTAAACACATGGTTAAGGCGTTTGGGGCTGGTCGTCACTTGATGAAGAAGCTGCGCCGTAATCCACCACCAACCTCTCTCACTCTTTGTTCGAGTGAACGTTCTGACATGGTGGATGAGCTTGTTTTAAGTACGTCTGCCCAATAAATACGGCATTTGACTACTTTTTTATAGATAGTCGTCTGACGCGATTATGCTCGAGTGCGATCGCGTCAGCGCCTTCTTTTATTGAATCTAGACCAAAAAGCTCAAGGGTTTACTGTGTTCTAGATGCTTTCTTGTGTATCTAAATTGACGGTATAAAAAGGGCTAAGCTTAATTTTAGGCTTGGTCAAATTCTGCTGCGAATTCACGGTTTTGAGGGTTAAGGAATGGCGGGTGCAGATATTCAGGCAGACATGTGGTTGACCGAGGTGATTACGCCTTGGGATATGTACATGCATGGCGCGACAAAGGTGTTGGCCTATCGCAAGACCCAGTTCCAGGATATGTACATTATCGAGTCTGGCTCCTTTGGCAAGGCGCTAATGCTGGATGGCAAATGGCAATCTTCTGAGAAAGATGAGTTTTTGTACCATGAGGGGCTAGTCCATCCGCCGCTAATCATGCAGGGCGACCCTAAAAAAGTGCTGATTTTAGGCGGTGCAGAAGGGGCAACCATCCGGGAGGTGCTGCGTTGGAAGGGCGTGGAGCGCGTGGTGATGGTGGATATTGATGGAGAAGTAGTAGAAGCCTGTAAGGAGCTTTTGCCGGAGATGCACCAGGGTGCCTTTGATGACCCTCGCGTTGAGGTCATTATTGATGATGCGCAAAAGTATATTGACACCACCACAGAAAAGTGGGACGCGGTAATTTCGGATTTATCTGACCCCATTGAATCTGGCCCTGCCTTTGCGCTGTTTACCCAAGAGCATTACCAGCAGGTCAGCAACATTTTGGCTCCTGGCGGCATGTTTATGCTGCACTCTGGCCCACTGTTTTGGACGGAGCTTTACATGCACGCCCGTTTAGCCAATACGGTAAAGTCCGTGTTTCCCTATGCTCAGTCGGCGCTGTGCTATGCCACCAGCTACGGCTTGCCGCTGTCGTACATTATTGCGGCAAAGCATGAGTTTTCGGCAACGCCCGATCCGGTGGAGAGCGATCGCATTCTGGCTGAAAAAACCACGGGCGAGTTCCGCATGATGGACGGACGGACGCTGCTGGGAATGCTTCAGGTGCCGCTGCACATCCGCAAGCTGGTGGAAGCTGAGACTGAGGTTTATACTCTCAAAAGTCCACCCACGCCGTTTGGACGGGGTTCAATGGAAGCAGAACAGTAAGTGTGACCGGAAGATGCGTTCTGTTTTATCTAACATTTCAACCGATTGCCTGACAGAACCCACTTCGATCTCGATGGCGGCGGCAATTAAGACCTGCATGATTCCGCTGTCGTCTGGATCGCAGACCATCTCGACGGCCTATGTGGAGCAGGGAACTGGGTCGCCGCCTATTCTGCTGCTCCACGGATTTGATAGCTCTTTGCTAGAGTTTCGGCGCTTGATGCCGCTGCTGGCTCAGCAAACCCAAGTTTGGGCAGTGGATCTATTGGGCTTTGGATTTACGGAACGCCCTGATGGGCTGGACGTATCACCTGCCAGCATTGAGGCTCACCTGTACTCGGTTTTTCAGACGTTGATTCAACGTCCGGTGGTGCTGGTGGGGGCTTCGATGGGTGGGGCGGCGGCGATCGCCTTTACCCTGGTCTTCCCCCATGCGGTTGAAAAGCTGGTGCTGATTGACAGCGCAGGCTACAGCAGTGGGCCTGTGATGGGGCGGTTTTTGACCGATTCTTTGGGTTATTGGGTGACGGAACGATTTCTTAAAACACCGTCGGTTCGGCAAAAAATTAGCGAAAAGGCTTATTACAAAAAAGCCTTTGCCTCTGTGGATGCTCAAAAATGTGCGGCACTGCACTTAGACTGCCCCAACTGGTCTAAATCGCTCATTTCTTTTACCAGAAGCGGCGGATATCGCTCTTGTAGAACCAGACTCACTGAGATTCAGGTGCCGACGTTAATTTTGTGGGGAGAGGGCGATCGCATTTTAGGAACCAAAGACGCAGCCCGATTCCATAGCGCGATTCCTCAGAGCAAATTAGTATGGGTGCCGGAGTGCGGTCATGTCCCTCATCTAGAGAAACCTGAATTTACGGCACAGACCATGATGACATTTCTGGAATAGCGCGAGTTGCTACACCTCAAACTCAGGTTTGGTAGGATCTCTCAATTAGCCCTTACCGAATGTACCTATGGCAGCCACGTATTCCTTTGATATCGTCAGCGACTTTGATGCCCAGGAGTTGGTCAATGCCGTAGACCAGACCGAGCGTGAAATCAAAACTCGCTACGACCTTAAAGACACCAAAACCAGCCTAGAGCTAAACAAAGAAAATATTGTCATCCAAACCAACAGCGACTTTACCCTAGAGGCCGTGCATTCTGTGCTGCAAATGAAGGCCGTTAAGCGGAACCTATCGCTGAAAATATTTGACTACGGCAAAGTTGAGGCTTCTAGCGGCAACCGCGTGCGTCAAGAAATTACCCTCAAGCGCGGACTCAGTTCAGAACTGGCAAAGCAAATCTCTAAGCTGATCCGCGACGAGTTTAAAAAAGTGCAGTCTTCCATTCAGGGGGACTCTGTGCGGGTTGTGGCGAAATCTAAAGACGATCTGCAAGAGATTATTCAGCGGCTCAAGCAAGAAGATTACCCCGTTGCCCTTCAGTTCACCAACTATCGCTAGGCAAAATTGATCCCCCAACCCCTAAACCCATTAGGATTGCTATAGAGATTTATCACACCACTATGCTGCGCAAACTTTCACTGGCAACGCTTGGGATTTCGGTGGGCGGCACTATGACCGTCGCAGCGATTATTGCCTATATCGTTGAAAACGCCACGATTAACCTCATTGGGTTTAGCTACGGCATCCCTATCTTGCTGGGTGGACTAGCATTTAAGATTACAGAGCTAAAGCCCGTAAAGCCCACGAAAGTGCCTTCACCGGAAATTGACTCACTGCGAGAGACGCAGGCGACCGATACCCAAAAGCAGGTTATTAAGGACGTGACGCGGTTTTGGTACGGTCAGGATGCCCATCTGGATACGGCACTTAAAAAAGTGGGGTTAGGTCCTTCTAAAGAAGCACAGCCCGTGTTAGAAGGCTTCTACGAAACGGAAGTGAACGGAGCCTATGCGCTCACCCTCGAATTTTCGTCCCCAGGGCGCACCTTTGACCAGTGGATGGTGAAACAGAGCAAGATTGAGCGATTTTTTGGCCCTGGGATTCGTGCCCACATTAGCCAACCTCAAGAGGACGTGATTGAGCTGGCGTTGATTGCAGCGCCAGTGACCGCAGAAGAGCCTGTCTCTGTTTAGCGTCTGCATGGAGCGAAATTTAGAGATTGCAGACTTTCTACAGCAGTATGAGCGGTTCGGCATTGACCTGGGCTTAGATCGAATCGCAGCGCTGTTGGAACAACTGGGGAGTCCCCATCAGAAAGTTCCCATTATTCATGTCGCAGGCACGAATGGGAAAGGTTCCGTTTGCGCTTACTTATCTTCTGTTTTAGCGGCGGCTGGTTATAAAGTGGGGCGCTACACGTCACCGCATTTGGTGGATTGGACAGAACGCATTACGCTAAATAATCAGCCCATTGCGCCAGATGTGCTGCTCGATGCGCTCCATCGAGTGACAGCCATCATCGACCCAAACCAGCCTTCCCCGACTCAGTTTGAAGTGTTGACGGCGGCAGCTTGGTGCATTTTCGCCGAGGCTGCTGTAGATATTGCGGTAATTGAGGTGGGCTTAGGCGGCAGGCTAGACGCAACCAATGTGTGCGATCGCCCCCTCATTTCCATCATTACCTCTCTCAGTCTTGAGCATTGGCAGCGCCTTGGCCCTACCCTTGCCGATATTGCCCGTGAAAAAGCAGGCATTTTGAAGCCAGGATGCCCTGCTGTGGTTGGGGTACTTCCCCCCGAAGCTGATGCTGTAGTACGTCAGCGTATTAAGGGTCTCAATTGCCCCGTTGTTTGGCAGAGTCCTGCCCAGTGGATGCCAGACAAAACTGATTCTTATCCTTGGGCGATCGCAGACGGTATCTCCTACCCGCTACCGCTGTTTGGGGATGTCCAGTTGGGGAACTCAGCCTTGGCGATCGCAGCGCTCAAGATCCTTCAGCAGCAGGGCTGGAACATCTCTGAAGCCGCCATCCAAACCGGAATGGCGCAAACCCAATGGCTAGGGCGACTGCACTGGACAGAATGGCAAGGCATGAAGCTGCTAGTAGACGGTGCCCATAACCCAGCGGCAGCCAAGGCTTTACGGCAGTACATAGATTCAATCCACACTGGTGCAGTGCATTGGCTGATGGGGATGCTCTCGACCAAAGACCACGCCGATATTTTTGAGGCGCTGTTGAGGGAGGGCGATCGCCTCACCTTAGTCCCTGTCCCAGAACATAGCAGCGCAGACCCTCAGCAACTGGCTGACTTAGCACACTCCATTTGCCCTCGTTTAGAGTCCTGTGCGATCGCCTCAACTCTTAGGGAAGGGCTAACGCAGCTTCAAGGCGTATTGCCATCTTCAGCTCCGCTGAAAGTCCTGTGTGGATCGCTGTATCTGGTGGGCGAATTCTATAAAGTGTCAAACGCTCATACCTGACACCTCAGCTCCCATTTGGGTAAGGTATTTTAGTGCGGCTGCGATGTACTGTGCGCACCGCAGCGGCGAGCTATCGTAAAAGTCGTCCCAGGCTTGGCTTTTGTACTCATCGTAGCGATCGCCCCGTTCCTCAAACTGTTCCAGATAAGCCAGCCGCACCGCGTGACCAATCAGTACATCCATCACCAAATAATCTTCTAGATAAAAAGTAGGGTTGGTTTCCACAATCGCCGCCAATTCCATCAGGGTTTCAATATTGAGCTGACGATACTGGGGTGCGCTAATTTTGTTGAGCAGATGCTCAATGCGAAGCGCAAAGTTGGTTTCACCAGGGGTCATTTCTGACAAAATCGCCTTGCTGTCGAGACGATTACGCCGTTCTAACTTATCCCCAATAATGATGCCCTTACAGTGCTTCAGCAATTGCCACACGCGCGGATAAAACTGAGGTGGCAGGCGGTTCAGCATCCCCTGAAGTTCGCGCTTGCGGTGCCAGCTACTTCCTGGCTGTTCTTCTACCGCATTGCTTTCCGGTTTTACAATCCACTCAATCGACTGTTGAGGGCTGCGTAGGTGCAAAGACTCTTGACTCAATAGCTCTTGATTTAGCATCTCATAGTCAATCAACGCCTTGCGGAGCCGTTCTTTGACTTCAAAGGGACTAAGGTTCATCAACTGCTCATAGGCATCATCTTGGGTAAGATGATGCTCACTTGCCAGTTCGCTGATCATCAGCAAAATAAAGTAGCCAACCCGAAGCGTGAGCAACCCATCAAACAGCTTGGGTTCTGCCTTCAGCAGCAGATTGAGATAAATGATGATTTCTTGGGTAAGGGCGCGATCGCGGATATCTTCTCGGCAGAACACCGCAATTTTTTCCATGATTTCAAAATGCGACATAGGCTGCGAAATGAGTGACGCAGAACTGTAGGATTTGCCTACCGCCACCTGCCGCTGCCGCACCAAAATATGGGTCAGAGAATCTGAAAGGGTAATATCCACCTTGTCCAATAGCCCTGCGACTCGCCGGATAATGCTCCAGAGCCTCAGTTCTCCTGCCTTGTCGTAGACCTCGTTCAGTAAATCTTGAACCGTGACGGACTCATGGCGTTGACCCAGCCCTGTATCAAAGGCTAAACCCTTGAGGTGACTGAGCGTTTGCAGCAGCTCCACCTGTTCGTAAAGGTTGGTAGACGGCTTAAGTCGCTTAAGCAAAAGAGGAATATTGGTTTCCCGCTCTAAACTCATCTCTAGGATGTACGTGAGCGGTTTACAGTTGTCAGGGTCTAAGGGTAAGTGGATTGAAACTTGCCTAGGATCCATCCGGTCAGAGGGAACAAACTCAAACTCTCGTAGCGCATCCATCCGCTCAACCCCAGCCATCAGCAGAAGCTGCTGGAGGGGACCCAGCTTCACCTTTACCCCATTACATTCGCCGCTGTTCAGCTCTTGAAATAAATGCAGAAGCGGTCTACGCCCCCCCAACAGCATTGTTTTAGTGAGCAGCAGCGTTACCGTGGGTCGCCCGAGATGCGACCAATGACGACGAATATAGGTTAGTTCGGTCTTGAGTTGGTCTACTAAAAAGTGATAGTCCAGGGTGAGGTAAAACTGGGTTTGGTCGAGAAAGGCAGGCAAGAATGCCTTAGTCTGTCCCTGGAACCGATAGAGGCAGGCGGTGGTCAGGCTCCGCAGCCGACGAATAGGTCGTCCGCTCAATCCAAGCTGACGGTTTTGACCTAAATGGCTGTAGGCGCGCGTTAACGCCTCTGCATCTAAAACCTGGATCGGCTCAATTTGCTGAAGGGTTTGGGTTTCTACCCCAAAGGCACGTAACTCTTGCTGAAGCGTTTCATCTTCTGCTAGCAGCGCAATCTGCACCACAGGGGCAGGGGCATGACCCAGCCGCAGATGTCGCCCTAGCGGGTCTACATCGCCTAAAGCAATAAAGCCTTCGGCAATCAGTTCGCCCAGAATATAGAGACTTTGTGCCCAAATCAGCGGAATGTTTTCGTTGGGTAAGCGCGTTTGGCTACAGGGGGCAGCTTTTTCAGCCGCAATTTTTTCGGCGGGGACGTAGTACAGCTCCGGTAACAGAGACCAGCCGTTGCGCTCTACAAACAAAGGCTGAATTTTCTGGCGAAAGGTTTCAACTTGGGCAGTGTCTCCCCGAAACAGCCCATCTAAGATCAGGTAGGTAAAAAAGAGCGGCCACTCGCTTTCAATATGCTCAAATTGCTGAAGTTCTTCGGGTTCGTAGTGCAGGCGGCTGGTGTCTTCGAGGACAGTCTGATGTCCGTCCCGTAAAAAGCGTTTACAGCCATAGTTTCCGGCTAACTTATCGAGAATTTTCTGGCGGGTGCGCTTTACAATGCCCCGATCTTCTACGGCAAAGGCCGGAAAGCCGATAACGCTCAGTAAAGCCGCGTCGATTTCCTTTGAGTTAGATTCTCGTGGTAATAGGGAGCTGAGGGTGGTGCGCGATCGCGCCACTTCATCGGGCAACACATGAATCACGCTCAAGGGACCTCCCCGCAGTCCAAACAGATTCAGGCCATCAACAGCTTCTAAGGCTGCCTTTGCCATGCCTAAAGAACTCGTGTTGAGTTCTGGGTTGCCGTGGTTAATTTTGTTGCCACGCTCCCAGATGCCGTAGTCTGGCGTGCGATAGGTTCGACCAATGTAGTAAACCAGATTCTGGACAAAATCGACTTCATCTAGGGTCTGAATAATTTCTAACCCAGACACCGTCATCTGAGCCAGCATCAGTAGGTATAGCGAAGTTGCGTCTAGTTGCAGATGCCCCCACTCATGGTCACCCACCACCGCATTACCCGTATGGGTATCGTATTTAGCGTGCATCGCATCTAAAAGATCCTGTGTCTTCTTAAAGCACTCGACCTTAGGAGCCTGCTTCATCATGGCGGTGAGCAGTCCCCGCATAAGCTTGATAACGCTGTGTTCTAGTTCGTAGGCACGGCCTTGATCATCGTCTACTTTTCGGTAGGCTATCCCCAGCCCCCAAACTGCCAGAATGCTGTAAACGTTGTCGCGAACCCAAGCATCGGTATAGTCTCCATGAGCGTTGACGGCAGTACTTGCAGGCAACAGCCCTGTAATGGCGCTTTGTCGCGCCACAATAATTTGCTTGACTTGCTGATAGTATTCGTCTAGGGATTGGCGCTGGTTTTTAAGGGAAGCTATCTCAGAGGCTTTGAGGGTTGGGGCACTAGAGCTATGGGTACGCTGCGGTTGAACATTGACCATGATTGCGAATCTTTACGCCGAGTAAACGTTGAGTGGGGTAAACGTTATGATTGCTTTTATTCAATCTTAAGAAGATCTTAAAACACCCTGCTGTCTAGATTCTGTTACGGTTGCGCTACTTTTGCCTAAAGGGGTGAACGATTGCAATCAGGATGTCTACAGACAGGCTCAACGAGACCCGCGCTGAATAAACTTAGATGGATCTAGTGCATAGTCGCCATCCACAAAAGCAGTAAATTCGGTTCCTGCGGTGTATTTTGCTTCTTTGCCGCCCATTAGCAAGAAGATGGGCGTAATGATCGCTGAAAGTGCAATGGTTCCGGCAGACAATCCACCGCCCTGAGTCTGACTTGCGCGGAGCGAAACGCGTTCTCCAGAAACCAGTGCCACCTCTTTGAGAATGATGCTGATTTTGCCTTTGCGGCCTAACATTTTGGCACGCTTCACCTCGGCAATCATGCCCTTAGCACTTGTGCCCTTCGCAATGACGATAACGCCCTGAACCACAATATCTTCTGCAACGTCAAATTCGATCGGTCGATTCTCTTCTGCGGTTTTAGATGAGATGGTTTCTTTGAACTTTAATTTGATAGGGGTATTATCCGTCAGAATAAAGCCTGACGCGGGGTTTGCCAGCGGCGTTTTGTAGGATGGTGAAGAAATGGATGGTAAAGGCTTTTGTAGGGAAGAACTTGGCTGAGCTTGGGCGGGTACTTGGTTCAAAGATAAGACCATCAAAAATTCTGTACTCGAAATCAGCCCCAGTAGAATTCCTAAAAGGTTTCCAATAGACTTTCGAGTTTTATAACTAAGCCGAACGGTGCTAGGGGTCTGCATGTAAAATTCTCATATGAATATAACTTTTTTATATTAACTTTTCGCTGGCGTTTAGGCTAAACAGAATAGGGAAACGCGGTTTTTTATCGATAGAAATGACTGCCTCTAAATCCTAAAATGTCTGCAAAGCAGACATTTAATGCTGTTTCCCTCGCGTTCATAGGCAGTGTCTACACGACGTATCCAAGGCCTAATATCAATGGCTATTCCTCAAGTTCTCTGTGTGGGTGAACTTCTCTTTGACTATCTTGCCGATCAGCCTGGGCAACCTTTAGAAGCCGTTAAGACTTGGACCGCATATCCGGGTGGTGCCCCTGCGAACGTGGCCTGTGCGTTAGCGCATTTGGGTACCTCTGCTGCGTACTTAGGCTGCGTTGGACAAGATGCCGCAGGGGATTCGCTAATGCAGATGTTAGATGCTTTAGACGTTAATTTGGAGGGGCTTCAGCGTCATCCTGGTGCACCTACGCGCACGGTCTTTGTGACAAGAACCTTGGACGGCGATCGCCACTTTGCAGGCTTCGGCACCACCGACACCACCGCTTTTGCAGATGCCAAGCTTGAAGCCTCTCAACTTCCTAAAGCCCTGTTTCAATCCGCTCAGTTTCTAGTGTTAGGGACTCTAGCGTTGGCCTACCCCAACAGTCGTGAGGCAATGTATCGGGCGCTAGCATTTGCTAAAGCCCATGGACTAAAACGATTGGTAGACCTAAACTGGCGACCTGTCTTTTGGCTTAACCCAGCGGAGGCACCCTCACTAATCCATGAGGTTTTAGCCCAAACCGATTTCATTAAGCTGACCGACGAAGAAGCCAAGCTGTTTTTTGAGTCCTCAGATCCTCAAGCTGTTGTAGCGCGTTACCCCCAGGTTCAGGGTGTTTTTGTGACGGCGGGTGAGCGAGGCTGTCGCTACTGGCTAGAGGGAATTACGGGAAAGGTGCCTGCCTTTCCCGTTAAGGTGATAGACACAACGGGAGCTGGGGATGCGTTTACGGCGGGTTTACTCCATCAGCTTTGCCAGCAGCCAGACCTTAAAAATCCTGAAGCGGTAAGGCAGATTGTGCGCTATGCCAGTGCGGTTGGGGCACTGACAACGACAGGGGCAGGGGCGATCGCCGCCCAGCCCACAGCAGCCCAAGTCGAAACATTTCTGGCTACAACATCAGAACAGTAGAGCGCTATCATGGGTTTTGCCTATGCTCGAAGGACGGGTTTACCCTTGGTTAGTTTGAGCCATCATCCTTTACCCAGTGACGCTATTTTGCATAGTCCAGGGGGACAGTTCCGCTATCGCATTATTGGACCTTGCTGTCGTCTTTTTGATCGAGAGCAGCTCCCGTGGCCCTGCTGCCGCATCCAGTGGCACAGTAAAGAACCAAGCTGGCGACGCATTGGCAATCGCTTTGTGCCGGATATGGCGGCTAAGCGCTATCCCACCTACAGTGTGGAGCTAGTGGGCTATGGCAACACATCTGAAGCAACGCTGCTGACACTCTACACAGATCGGCTTTCTGCTCAAGCTCAAGACTGGTGGTACACACGACCGCGTTCTGCTAACCCCGCTCAAGCTGTTACTATTTTTCCTGAGGTGCCTGTATCCACCCAAACTGTGTTGAATTTAGGGACTTCCGTTGCGCTTTAAGGGCTGAAAACTAAGGCGAATGACATTATTTTGTGAGGCCGATTAATGAGGTAATAGTCAGAAATGTTAACATGAGTCCATTACAGCCGACGTAATGACCCATCTCCTTGAGAATCTATTCCTATGTATCTCACGGCAGAACAATTTGAAACGCGGATGCCTGATGCATCCTTACTCTTTAGCGATGAGCCTGAGATGGAAAGTTCCCTGCACTATACTCAGCTCATGATGCTGGTGAGCTGTCTTGAGTGGCTGTGGCGCGACCGAGACGATTTTTTTATTGGTGCCAATCTCACCATTTACTTTAGCCGACAGCAGCTTCGCAACCGAGATTTTCGAGGGCCAGACCTATTTCTCGTTCAGCCGACCACCCGCACACCTCGACCTTCCTGGGTGGTGTGGGAAGAAGAAGGGCGCTATCCTAACCTCATTATTGAACTGCTCTCTGACTCCACCGCTTCTATAGATCGAACGCTTAAGAAAAACTTATATCAAGATCGATTCCGCACCCCAGAATACTTTTGGTTTTCTCCCGATACGCTCGAATTTGAAGGGTTCCGTTTAATTGGGAAGACTTATCAACCCATTGCTCCAAATTCTCAGGGTTTACGATGGAGCGAAGAACTAGGACTTTACTTAGGTATTGACCAAGAAAAACTGCGTTACTTTACCACTGATTGTCAAATAGTTCCTACACCTGCCGAAGCAGCGGCACTTGAAATGCAGCGTACAGATGCAGAGATGCAACGCGCAGATGCTGAGGCACAGCGTGCAGATGCTGAGGCACAGCGTGCAGATGCTGAAGCCCAAAAATCAGCCAAGTTAGCTGAGAAGTTACGTGAACTTGGCGTAGATCCGACTCAGCTTTAAGCCTAAGCAATCCTGTCTGAGTTTTATTTAATTGCTCGCAGTTGACTTTGCACCCTTTCGGCCTGTCCTTGATTTCCCTGTTTTCTGTATAGGGCAGTGGCCTGGGTGAAATCTTCTCTGGCTTTATCATTCTGCTTGAGGCTGACGTAGGCTTCTGCCCGTCTTAAGTAGGCCAGAGGCTGCGCTTCATCTATTTTAATGAGTGCGGTGTAGTCGGCGATAGCCAAATCCGTCTGACTATTGGACTGAAGCGTCATGCCGCGATATAGGTACGCAAAAGTATTTTCGGGGTTGAGCTGAAGCGTTTTTGAGAAATCGGCGATCGCATTTTTGTAGTCTTTGAGCTTTCGGTAGGCAAGACCGCGATTGTAGTAGGCATATTCGTTGAGGTCATAAAGCTTAAGGGCTTTGGTGTACGCCTCAACAGACTCAGCATATTTACCCTCTGCAAACGCGCGATCGCCTTGACGGACATACACTGAAGCCGTTGCGCGAACGGGTGGGGCTGGGTCAGCAGACTTTACCGGAACGGAAGACGACGGCGCATTTGGGGACTGTCCGGAAGCATTTTGCGCAACCATTACGCCTGTTGCTAAGAAAACTAAAATTGCCAACGACTGTATTGTTTTCAAGCTATCTCACCCTTGATCTAGAACAGAGCAGAGTTTCTTAGAACCCTAATTAGCACTTTGACCCCTTAGACTACGTTGAGTTCCGCAGCATAGATTGATTGGCATTAAAAGCTTTGCTTAATTTGCGTATCAATTCTACATATTTTGTTAGCATAAAACGTAAATGGTTAATTGCCCATCAGTGTTTATAGGAACCTTTGAAACACTGCCTATCTTTAACCATGGTGTTATAAAGGGTATTTATTAACCTTAAACTCCATACTCAAATTAACTTAAGGAACCTATGCCAACACAAGTTTTAACCAAAGACTACAAAGTTGCTGATATTAGTTTGGCAGAATGGGGTCGCAAAGAAATTGCGATCGCCGAAAGCGAAATGCCGGCGCTAATGAAGATTCGTGCAAAGTATAGTGCCGAGAAGCCATTGCTGGGTGCCAAAATCATTGGCTGCATCCATATGACCATTCAGACTGCGGTACTCATTGAAACTCTCCAAGAACTCGGTGCAGACGTGCGCTGGTCCTCTTGCAATATTTTTTCCACCCAAGATCATGCAGCCGCTGCGATCGCCGCTTCAGGCACACCCGTCTATGCCTGGAAAGGTGAAACCGAAGAAGAATATATGTGGTGCATTGAGCAAACCTGCCGCACCCCCGAAGGCAAACTGTGGGATGCCAACATGATCTTGGATGATGGCGGCGACCTCACTGGGCATATCCACGACACCTACCCCCAAATGCTCGCTTCCATTCATGGCGTAACCGAAGAAACCACCACAGGCGTTCATCGCCTCCTGGAGATGTTGGAAAAAGGCGAACTAAAAATCCCCGCCATCAATGTCAACGACGCTGTCACCAAAGCCAAAAACGACAACAAATATGGTTGCCGTCATAGCTTGAATGACGCAATCAAACGCGGTACAGACCACTTAATGGCTGGCAAAAAAGCCGTTGTGATTGGCTACGGCGACGTGGGCAAGGGTTCTGCGGCGTCTCTGCGTCAAGAAGGAATGATTGTTAAGGTTACAGAAATCGACCCCATCTGCGCGATGCAAGCCTGCATGGACGGTTTTGAATTGGTGTCGCCTTACATCAACGGCATTAATGATGGCACTCCAGCCTCTATCGACAAAGATTTATTGGGGAAGACAGACCTCTTGGTCACAACCACAGGCAATAAAAATGTTTGTGATGCCAATATGCTCAAAGCTCTCAAAGCAGGGGCTGTTGTGTGCAACATTGGTCACTTTGATAATGAAATCGACACTGCGTTTATGCGTCGCGAATGGCGTTGGGATGAAGTGAAGCCCCAAGTGCATCAAGTTTATCGCAGCAATGATGCGCACGACTTCCTCATTCTGCTATCGGAAGGACGTTTGGTGAACCTGGGGAATGCGACAGGCCACCCCTCACGGATTATGGATGGGTCTTTTGCAAACCAAGTTTTGGCACAGATGTTCTTATTTGAGCGCAAGTTTGCTGACTTGCCCGAAGCAGAAAAAGCGGCAGCCATCACGGTTGAAATTCTGCCCAAGAAGCTGGA
>JANPLU010000009.1:0-7447 GCA_031422435.1 Acaryochloridaceae cyanobacterium VAR_48_metabat_390 | reverse complement strand
GATATTGTCCTTTGCTTTAACCCAGGGGAATGTGGATGACCGTAGGCCTGTCCCTGAGATGGCAAAAGGACTGATTGGCAAACTATTTGGCGACCGAGGCTATGTTTCACAGCCTTTATTTGAGCTGCTTTATGCCCAAGGCTTGGAGTTAATTACTCGACGACGCAAAAATATGAAAAATAGCCTAGTACAGCTTGTGGACAAAATCCTACTGCGCAAGCGAGCCATTATTGAATCGGTCAATGACCAACTCAAGAATATCTGTCAGGTTGAGCATTCACGCCATCGCAGTCGTTTCAACTTTCTGGTGAATCTACAAGCAGGATTGATCGCCTATTCCTATCATCCCAAGAAGCCTGCTTTAGACCTCGATGATAAAGGGCTAGCTGCACTACCACAAGCTATTTTATAGCGTCGAACTCACGTTAAAAAGATTCCTCCGCCAGAATTGCAAAGAAGTAGACCGTTATGCTGGCTTTGCACGCTGCGAGAAGATTGGCGAATCACTCTTTTGAGCATGGGCATTACCCCTCTATTCCCCTATGCTGAGGGTGATAAATTTATGGAGGGATCGCTATGGTTCCGGCTTGGCTTGCCATTGGAGGAATTGCCCTTCTCGTTGCCTTGGCAATTAACCGACTGCTTCAGAGTGATATGCGCTGGTTTTTTCGGCTGCGCAGGCCAAGCTGGCTCAAGATTGAGTGGGCAATTCCTGTCATTTGGACCGTTATTTTTATTTGTGCGGCCTGGTCTGCCTACATTGTTTGGGTCACAGAATCTGGCACCTCTCGCGTTTGGGGACTAATAGCAGGCTATCTGCTGCTGGAGGTAGTGACACTCATTTATACCCCTGTTATGTGTAACCTCCGTAGCTTAAGGGTGGGCACCGTCATTGGCGCCACGGGATTCTTTGTCTGCCTCATCTTAGCCTTGTTGGTCTGGCCTGTTTCGGGCTGGGCGATCGCCCTACTGCTGCCGTACTTACTCTGGAGTCCCATCGGAACCTTTGTGACGTGGCAAATGATTCAGCTTAATCCTGGGTGTGCTTAAGCAGGCTAACGCGCGAAATCAGGCGTTCTCTTAAAATGTGTATACTTTGATACTTTTTTTGGACGTGAGGTGCTGCAATGAAGGTGTTGTCGTGGGAGTTGAAATAATATGAAACGAGTATTAGCCCCTTTCTGTGTCAGCCTTCTTGTTGTGGGCGGTATTGCAGCCTGCGGGAAAAGTTCAGAACCCTCTGCCAGTTCTCAATTCCCTGGTAGGGTTGCAGCGGGAACCATCTTTGAAGTCTCCTTGCCCACCGAAATTTCGACGGGAAAAAACCGTAGTCAAGATCGTTTAACGCTTCCGGTCAAAAGCCCTCTTGTCGGTGGCAATTCTATTCTAAAAGGAGCCAAGGTTGAAGCTCATTTAGAAGATGTTGTTAAAGCCCAAAGAGGTCGTAAAGCAAGCCTACACCTAGTATTTGACGATATTGTGCTTAAAGATGGGACAACCCAACCCATTGAAGCTACCCTTCTCAACACCAAAGTAGAGTCTAAGACCAAAGGCCAGTTTTTGAAAAACGTTGGCATCATTGTGGGCGGCACCGCTGCAGGTCACTTTGTCGGCAAAAAAGTGGGACAGAATCATGGTGGTTTAGCAGGTGCAGCAGCGGCAACGGCCTTTGTTCTGTCTAGTCCAGGGGGCGAGGTGGTGCTTAAAAAGGGGTCTGAGCTAGAGGTGAAGCTCAAAAGCCCCATCGAGTCTGCCAAAGCGGGTACTTAATGTTACAAGTACTGTCTGTGCTGTACTTCTTCAGCATCCAGCATGGGCAACAACCGATTCTGAACGACCCATAGCCTAACGGCTGCTTGAATCAACACGAGCCTGTCAAAAGCTTGAGGTTCCAGATTGGTTTGAGTACTCTGAAGTGAGACACTTCAGAGTAAAATAATAAGTTTGCAACCCGCGCTTGCTGGAAGGAGACAGTTACCCATGGCCCGCATGTACTACGATGCTGACGCCAATTTAGATCTACTCACAAACAAGACAATTGCCATTATTGGCTATGGTTCTCAAGGTCATGCCCACGCTTTGAATTTGAAAGACAGCGGCGTCAACGTCATTGTGGGGCTGTACGAAGGCAGTAAGTCCGTCAAGATAGCTGAGGATGCTGGCTTGAAGGTGCATTCCGTTGCCGATGCAGCCAAGGCCGCTGACTTCATCATGATATTGCTCCCCGATGAAGTTCAGAAAACCGTCTACACCAATGAAATCGAGCCTTATCTCACAGAAGGAAAGGTTTTAGCTTTTGCCCACGGCTTCAATATTCACTTTGCCCAAGTGTTGCCACCCAAGAATGTCGATGTGGTCATGGTGGCGCCCAAAGGTCCTGGTCATTTGGTGCGTCGTACCTACACTCAAGGTCAAGGGGTTCCGGCATTATTTGCGGTGTATCAAGATGCCTCTGGTCAGGCCCGCGATCGCGCAATGGCCTATGCAAAAGGAATTGGCGGCACCCGTGCAGGTGTCCTCGAAACCACCTTCCGTGAAGAAACCGAAACCGACCTATTTGGAGAACAGGCGGTACTGTGCGGTGGTCTGAGCGCCCTCATTAAGGCTGGTTTTGAAACGCTAGTTGAAGCAGGGTATCAGCCAGAGCTAGCCTACTTTGAGTGCCTTCATGAAGTGAAGCTGATTGTCGACTTGGTGGTAGAGGGTGGCCTTGCCAAAATGCGCGACAGCATCTCAAACACCGCTGAGTATGGTGACTTTACTCGTGGCCCTCGCATCGTCAATGATGCTACCAAGGCCGAGATGAAGAAGGTCTTGCAAGAAATTCAGACGGGTCAGTTTGCCCGTGAGTTTGTGCTAGAAAACCAGTCTGGTAAGGCAGGCTTTACCGCCATGCGTCGCCGTGAAGCAGAACACCCCATTGAAGAAGTGGGCAAAGATCTCCGCGCCATGTTTAGCTGGTTAGGCAAAGACTAGTCACCACTCGGCGAGAGAGAACATTTCAGACAAAGGGCATCTTTTAGGCCAAAAGATGCCCTTTGTTATGGAAATAAAAATTAGTCTCTAGCATCTGTAAAAGGCAAGGGGGATCTCACAGAAACAGCCTGAACCGTGCTGAATCCAGTAGGATACACATGGGAGAAATCCTGCGAAGGAGTAGAGCTTGCCTAATCTTGAGGTTAGGTTTTGAGTGTTTGCTCCCAGGGGGGTACATGCATTCGATGCACAATCTTGGAGCTGGCAAGCTTCTCCTCGCCTACGCCTGGGCGTTTATGGCAAACCTTATGACCCATACTGCTGCTTCGCCAGACGCTAAATCGATTGCCCTAGACCAACGTCTAGCACAGCTGTACCAGTCTCTGCGTCCAGGTCAGCACGAGATGGCAGATTGGAAGGGTGGCGCTTTAGCAGTCTCTGCGGTGCCTGGTGCGGGTAAATCTTACGGGATGGCAGCAGCGGCGGCGATCGCCATTGCCCGCAACCACCTCACCTATTCTCAACAGCTTGTACTCGTTACTTTTACGCGGTCGGCGGCGGCTAACCTCAAGCAAAAAGTGCGGTATTTCCTCAAAGAGCTAGATGTACCCCAAGCGGGGTTTATGGTTCAGACGCTCCATAGCCTTGCCCTCAACATTGCCTCTCGCTATCCCCAGCAGTCTGGTCTAGATTTAGCCAGCGCCACCCTCATTTCGCCCTACCAAAGTCATCGGCTATTGCGCCAGTGCGTAGAGCAGTGGATTCAGGCACAGCCCCATCTTTTTCGCCTTTTGCTAGAAATTGGCTCCCTCAGTGGTGAAGAAGGAGAGAGACTAAGGCGACAGTCTGCCCTCCGGTCTGATATTTTGCCTGCGCTTGCTCATACGACCATTCATGAGGCAAAAAGCTCTGGGTTAACGCCAGAAGATCTTGCTGCCTTTTCTGACCAGATTAGTGATGAGCTGCCGATTTTGGCGATCGCCAGTGGTCTATACCAGCAGTACAACGCGCTGCTGCGGCTATCAGGCTGGATTGACTATGACGACATGATTTTAGGAGCGCTGCGAGTGCTAGAAGATCCGCAAATTCTGGCGGTTTTTCAACAGGAGATTTTTGCAGTCTTTGAAGACGAAGCTCAAGATTCTACGCCCCTGCAATCAAAACTGCTCGAGTCTTTAGCCGCGCAGCCACAAAATCCTTTACAGCTCAATCTCATCCGCGTCGGCGACCCCAATCAGGCCATTAACTCGACCTTTACCCCTGCCGATCCCATTTATTTTCGGCAGTTTTGCCAAGAACAGGCGCAGGCAAATCGCCTTGCCCAAATGACCCAATCGCCTCGGAGCTGTCAGTCCATTATGGATGCGGCAAACTATATGCTGACCTGGGCGAATCAATCACCCCTAGTAAGTGCAGCACAGCGCCCTTTTGAGGTGCAAACCATTCTTCCTGTGCCCCAAGCGGAAGCAGTTTCTAACCCACCAGCTTTAGGTCACGGAGTGGAGCTACATTTCCCAGCCGATATTTATCGCACGGCTGAGCAAATTGGGCAGCGCGTGGTGGAGATTTTGAGCCAAAGTCCTGACTTTCGGGTGGCGGTTCTGGTACGCGAAAATAAGCAGGCTCGGTTTTTAGCAGCGGTGTTGAGCGACCCTAAGCGCTATGGGCTATCGGTCAATCTTGCAGATCACAATATCCCTATCTATGACGTGGGCGCTAATGACCGCCGCTCTAATGTGCCCAACGAGATGCTGGCAATGCTTCAGTTTTTGGCGCGACCCCACTCAACCGAATATTTTAAGGTGGCGCTCACCACTCTGGCAAAACGGCAAATTGTGCCCACCTACGATTTCAATCAAATTGCTAACGAACCCGAACAGTTTTTATATCCAGGGCCGCTTGCGCCCGCTCAAGCCAATGAAAAACTGATCAAGATTCGTGAAGTGTGCGTGAAGCTTCTAGCGGCTCGGTGGGAGCTGCCGCTGTATCAGTTCATTTCATTCCTGGCGCTCATGCTCCATTACGATGCCGCTGAGTTAGCCACTGCCGATAAGCTTTCTAGCAGACTTCAGCAGCAGATTAGCGGCGAAAGCGCTGCACTAAGCCTTCGCACCACGCTTGCTACCACTATTTCAATTCTCCAAGAGATTGTTAGCACAGAGCGATTTGAAGCCGTTGATTTAGAAAATGACGAGAGCCACTACACTCCCCCCCATCAGCTCACCCTCATCACCATGCACAAAGCAAAAGGGCTAGATTGGGATGTGGTCTTTCTGCCATTTCTACACGAGAATGTGATTCCGGGCAGTTTGCGCGTACCTGGTACGGCACAGTTTTTGGGAGAATATGCGATCGCAGAGGTTGCCCGCGCCCAGATCCGCGCCAATCTTCACGGCACCTATCCTATCCCCTCCGCTCAAGAAGCATGGCAACAGGCCAAAAGCCTAAAAGTTGCAGAGGAATTCCGGCTGCTGTACGTCGCAATGACCCGCGCTAAGCGGCTATTGTGGCTTTCGGCGGCACAAATGGCACCCTATAGCTGGGGCAGCTTTAACTGGGAACGGCAGCCTCAGCTTGAGCGCCAAAATCCTTGCCCTATGATTCCGGCTTTAAGGCAGCGTTTCCCCAGTTTTTTTGTCTCTAGAAATCGTAGCTAGGCACCCTATGGACTTTATTACGCTGTTGGGTCTTCTGGCTGGAACCTTAACCACAATTTCTTTTGTGCCCCAACTTCTCAAAACCTGGCGAACAAAATCTGCAAAAGATATGTCGCTACCAATGCTCATTAGCTTTTGCTCAGGGGTATTTCTGTGGCTTGTGTACGGGATTTTACTGCCGTCAACCCCCGTCATTGTGGCAAATTTCATCACCTTAATTTTGGCGCTGATGATTTTAGGGCTGAAGCTTCGCTATGAATGATCTTTCTAAAGTTTGAGCTTCGGTCTAATCTTCAAATCCATTAAACAAAGACAGAACCTAGAATACACCGCGCGACAACGACCCCTACAAGAAGCCCCTCGCGCTTTAGATCGAATTGATCTGTGGACAATTAGGCATACTGGAGTAATCTAGACCGTATTTGTAAACGCAATGCCAAACCTTGGTCTTAAGCCAACCCATAAGCCTGTCAGAGCCTACTATGATGCCCTGGCTGAATATGCTCAAAAGGGGGTTGTGCATGAGGGGGCGGTACAGACAGCGTTTCAAGATTTGCTGGTGTCGTGCGGTCGGCAGTTTCATTGGACTCTGGTGCCTCAGTATGCAGTTAAGCGACCCAAAAAGCAGCCGATTCGGATTGATGGGGCGCTGGTGGATGGGTTCAATTACACCTATGCTGTCCTCCATCATTCCCACTACTGCACTCGCTACGCCGCCAACCTCAAACGCGAACTCCCCCGTATCCCCTTCGCTCCAACCTTTCGCCCCTTCGCCACCGCAGGCGATCGCCTAGCCGAAATTCATATCCACTACGAACAACAGCCAGAATATCCCCTCAAACAGCAAGAAAACAAAGACCTGCCCATCGACTGGCGCGTCGAAAAAATGCGCCTCAGCAAAGACAAAACCCAACTCAAATATAACGACTTCCTTACCTTTACAGGCATACCGCCCGAAGCCTTTGAATATCGCCTCGGCAACCGCTCCGCTCTCCATTGGGTCATTGACCGGTATCAAATCAGCACCGACAAACGCAGCGGCATCACCAACGACCCCAACCACCTAGACGATGAAGAATACATCGTGCGATTGATTAAGCAGGTCATTACCGTTAGCTTAGAAACTGTCCAAATTGTAAACGACTTGCCAGACTTAGGCTTACCAAGCGATGAGGAATGAGTATGAATGTTAATATTGCCAGAAAAATTTAGGTAAGAGCGTGTGAAATTAAGAGAGATTGCTCAACAGATTTTAATTGATCCACGCAAATTAACAGAATATGCGCTTAACTTCGATAACCCGATTGGGGCAGATAAAGCAATTATGTTTCAGCGTCACTTAGGTTTCACAAAGGAGAACTACCAAATTTTACTAGAGCAAATCAAGTCAAAAGTACTAGATGCTGATGTAAATTTAGGAATTTTTGATGAGCATGGGCAACGCTATCAAGTTGATATAGAAATAACAGGAATTGAGCCAGGACAAAAGGAAACTGTACGGACAGGATGGATTATTAAGCAAAATGAGGACGTAGCAAGACTAATAACGTTATACGTACGGAGTCGTCAATGATGGAACCTGATTTATTTGATGTTATAGAGCTATTAGTTGATGTACCTGAATCTAATCTTAGAGCAGGCGATCGCGGTGCTGTTGTAGAAAAATATAGTGATCGAGCTTATGAAGTTGAGTTTGCAAATTTACAAGGAGAAACATTGGCTCTTTGCAACTTGTCTACCGAACAAATTCTTGTCATTTGGCAATCAAAAACAAAAACCTGGGTATCTTTATTTGATCGCATTGCTGCTGCTAT
>JANPLU010000008.1:0-5221 GCA_031422435.1 Acaryochloridaceae cyanobacterium VAR_48_metabat_390 | reverse complement strand
GCGACAGAATTATTGTGTCAATGCGCGATGCTGAACCGGATGATTCAATTGGGTAAGCCTGTCAGTGTTCCAGTTGCTGCTTAATCCAACCTCAATAAAGGGGGATTTCTGTCCTAGATTCCACTTATGCAACAACGCCATGCCTAAGTGTAGAATATGGGTACTCTAACGTCATTGGCTTTAGGGGAATTTGTATTCTAGTCAGAGATTGCTAGCAAAAAGTCTTAACTCACACAAGTTCTAAGTCAGGACTTTCTGTATTTAAGCTCGACGGGTGAGTCTTTACTGTGTCATGCTTACGTGACCAACATCTAGAAAAAGCGGGTGAGTTTTAGACGCATTTTCAACTAACGTTTGATGGAGAATAGTGAAAAACAGCGCTACTCTAACAAAGCTAAGTGTACGAATAGAAACATTAGGCAATATGCCTTCAGTTTAGAGATTTTGATAAATCTCTCACTGCGTTAATCTATTTTTCTTCCTAGACCAATAAAATTTTGAGGCAAGATTGAACTTTTGACCTCTTTAAACGATTCATCCTGGGCGACATAAGAGAAGAGGACATTAAGTGTGCTGTATTTAGCAGAAGTACACAAGAAAACTGGGTTCATGGGCAATAAGACAGAGCTAAAGCTTTTAGCGAAGCAGCAGTCTGAGCAAAATTGGGCCATGCTGCCTGGGGAAGAAACCGTCCCCGCTGAGATTGCCAATGAATATAATGCAGGCGTTCTGGTCTTGGTTGAGCTAGATGCAAATCAGCAGGTCAAGAAAATTCAGGATGCTACCCGTCACCTAGTCGGAATTTTGAAAAACTTTTCGCGGATGCGCGAGAAATTCCGCACTCAAGAAGAAGAAATTGAGGGCTGGAAGCAGTCGCTGATCTACCAAAGCCAAGAGCTGACCCGCCGAGAGGTCGATATTGAAGCGCGCGCAGAAGAGCTTCAGCAGCTTGAGGCCGAGTCTCACAAAATTGAAGAGCAGCGCCAAGAATTTGAAGCCACCCGCGCCCAAATTTTGGCGCTAAAAGAAGACATTGAAGGCGATCGCGCCCAGCTAGAAGAAGCTTGGGGTCGTCTGCGTAGCGCCCAGCAGCAGTTGACTCAAGATCAACAGACCAGCACCCTCTCTGACGAGCAGGTTCAGGCACTCGAAGAGTTAATGAGCCGCTTAGAAGGGTCTTTGCTGAGTGGAGACGTTCTGTATCAGCCCCTTCAGGCTATGCGTGGGGGCGGCGGTGAACAGCAGGCCATTCTTCAGCAGTTTTGGAATCAAATGGATCAAGGACGTCAAGAACTGGAGCGGACACAGCCAGAGTTTGACCAACAGTCCCTTGATCTAGAAAATGCTTGGAAAAAATGGCATGAAGAGATAGAAGCGCTGCACCAGCTCCAGATTCAGGCACGTTTTCAGCAAGAAACTCTTACCTTAAAGCAGACCCATCAAGGGTTCCTAAGGCAGCAGATTCAAATCCAGAGTGAGCTTGAAAAAAGCTTGCAATGTCTGAGAGAAGGGATTTCGGGTGACTCTAGCATCGATATTGACGCGCTGCGACATCAGCCTTTAGAGGCGCTAGAGGCGACGGTTGATAAGCTCCGAAAAGAATTAGAAAAGCTGTCTCATTTTGTATCAGATCAAGAAGAAGAGCTGGGTTTACAAAACCAAACCATTGAGGATTTGAAGATCAAGATGGCTAGCTCTAGTGAGTATGACCGCATGAATATGGCGGCTGACCTTGAAGAAGAGCAGCAGAACTACCAGTTTTTAGAAGAAACCCTTCAGGGTCAGCGTCAAACCCTGCGCGATCGCAAGTCTGTCTTAAAGCTGCATCAATATATTTTGAATCAGCGTAAGGGCATTGTCTCCAAAGATGAGCCGAGTTTTGAGAAACAGGTTGAGCCAGTGCTTTCCCAAGTCGTTACTCAACGTAAGTCTCTGCAATCTGCGCTTGAGCTGCTAGAGCAAGAGTTACGCGACCTTCAGAATGCCGTTGGACAAACGCAGTCTCAGTCGGCTGAGTTTGCGGCTAGCCTTGCGAAAACGCGTGCTGACCTAGAGAGCCAGGCAAATGTTCTAAATCAGCGGCGGACTGAGCTAGGACAGCTCCACGGGCGAGTGGAGGCTCTTCAGCAGACCCTTCAGCCAATCCAGGATCACCTCAATGGCTGGAATGAATCGTTGGATAGTCTCTATTCACCGCTTGAATTGGCAGCATCGCAGCAGCAGCAAATTGCGATGGAACTTAAGCAGAGAATTCTGACGTTAGGACAGGCCAGCACAGCAGGCTAAGTACCTTCATAGATGGTTATCAGGCTGGGTAGTCTTTTATGATTTCAGCCAGTTCTCAAAAGCTGAGCTAAACTGCGTCAGAGAGATGAGATGCAGGCGTGAAGCAGCCGCGGAATTTTGGTGCGTCGCCGCTCTTAAAGCGCTGGCGATCGCCACTACTTTCTGTCTCTCGTTTTCTGTGTTGTAGCCCCAGTCGGCTAGAAATAGCGTAACAGGCGAAAGGTCTGGCTGGGTTTGAATAGTAGCAAGGGTTGCCAGCCGATCTTCCACAAACCAAATATTGCGGAAGCCTTGCGTCTGTAATTGCCATAGCGTAACGGCTTTAGGCTGCTTACAGTCTTTACCAAAGAGCGCATTAGGCGGCAGTGAGATGCCAGCTTGTAGCAACAACGCCTTCACAAACCGACTTTCTTTGGTTGTAATAATAAAAATCGGCAGTGCTTCGTTGAGCCACTGACTGAGCTGTGCTACCACGCCAGGGTAAAAACTGTGCAGCGCTAACCAACTCTCAAGATCGGTACTGATCCAGTGATCGCGCAGATCGTCTACCTGATGCCCGATGTCGCGCCAGTCGAGGTTTTCTTGCGCCACAAGCTGTGCGCGAATGGTCGGCCAGCTTAGTAAGATCTCTGCTTCGCCCCACCCTTGAGAGAGCGCTCTAAGCACCAAAGGCATTTCCCAACCCGTCTCTACCACAGGGCGCAATTTACTAAAGGCGGATTTCCATTGTGGAAGACATTCTTCTGGTGGGTCTGACCAGATTTGGCGATATGCCTTGAGCGAAATTTGAAAATACTCCCTAAGCCCATTGCAGATCACGCCGTCAAAATCGAGCGCTAACGCATTTGGCTTTAGGGACTGTTGATTGCTCATTATTTCTTAAAACTGGGGCGAAAGGATTCGAACCTCTGAATGGCTGGACCAAAACCAGCTGCCTTACCACTTGGCGACGCCCCATTGCACACGCTCAATAATTGTAGCAACAGATTCCCTAGTGCTGTCAAGCTTTTATCTAAAATTTAGGGCAGAAGTGCCAAGACTTCGGGCTACAGTGAAGGACAAACGCTCGTAACGCTCTAGAAATGGCTGTCCCATCCCCGCCTAAAGCCAATCCATCCAGCTCTGCTGTCAAGATTAGTCTTTGCATGATTGTGAAAGACGAAGAGAACATGCTGCCGCGCTGCCTAAAAAGCGTCCAAGATCTGGTGGACGAGATGATTGTGGTAGATACGGGTTCTACGGATTGCACGGTAGAGATTGCCCAGCAGTTTGGCGCAGCGGTCTATCACCACCCCTGGAGAGACGATTTTGCAGACGCACGGAATGCATCGCTCCAGCACGCCCAAGGCGACTGGATTTTAGCGCTAGATGCGGATGAAACGCTGATGCCAGACTGCATCCCAGCCCTTCAGTCTGCCTTTGAGAACCCTCACTGCCTTGCCATCACGCTCTTGCGCGAAGAAATTGGCGCACAGCAAAACCCCTATTCTTTGGTTTGTCGCCTGTTTCGTCGTCACCCTCAGATCCAGTTCCAGCGACCATTCCACGAAACCATTGATGACGACATCACCGCGCTGATGCAGCAAGAACCACACTGGCAAGTCCACTCGCTCTCAATGCCTGCGATCGCCCATGACGGCTATAGACCAGAGGCGATCGCCCAGCGCCAGAAGTCAGACCGCGCTGAGCGCATTATGAGTCGCTATCTCAAGGCGCATCCTCAAGATGCCTATATGTGCAGCAAGCTGGGTGCGCTCTACGTCACTCAAGGGCACCATACCCTAGGCTTAATGCTCCTTGAGCAGGGCTTAGCAACACAGCCCGAAGCCGCTGCAACGTGCTATGAGCTGTACTATCATCTGGGACTGGCCTACACCGCCACCCAGCAGATTGCACTGGCACAGCAGCATTATGAGCAGGCGTTAGAGACAGAACTCCCAGATGTGCTGAAATTAGCCGCCTGTATTAATCTTGCGGCTCTATATAGTGATTCTGAGAATTGGACTCAGGCTGAAGCACTGTTGACCTACGTGTTGCTCATTCAGCCAGATCTGGCGATCGCCCACTACAATCTTGGCCTGATTCATAAAGCTCAGGATAACTTCAGTGCAGCAATTGCCGCCTATGAGAAGGCGATCGCCCTTCAGCCCAACAACCCAGAAGCCTATCAAAACCTGGGTGTGGTCTACTTCAAACAGGGGCAGGTTTTAGAGAGTTTGGCAGCTTTTCGACAGGCTATCTTTCTTCACGCGCCGAATAACCCTGCCGAAGCGCAGCGACTGCAAAAGACCCTCACAGACATGGGTTTTCAGGCTTAGTGTCAGACCACTCTGGCTAAGATCTCGAAAGGGCAGTGAAGCAAAGATATGAAATGTAAATTAAATGTAAAGGTTTTCTCAGAAAACTGAACCAATCAGGATCTCTGACATCTCTATAACCCTGTAACAGAAGCCTTTCAACCTTGATCCCTGTCTATTCAAGAGCTAGATCCTATAAGTAATGAGCATTTCTACTCAGATAAAAATTTAGGATTTGTTCTTATACTTTTAGATATAGCGAATCATAAAGAATCGTAAACATTTATTTTGTCTACGACCGTGCGTGTTTTGGCTAGAGCGAATCCGCTTTTGCCGAACATTCGTTCTTAAACCATTATTTTTGTAAAGCCTTTTTATTGGAGAGTCATTCATGACCATAGCAATGGGGCGCGTGCCAGAAAGAGGCGTCTTCGACGTCATTGATGACTGGCTCAAGCGCGATCGCTTCGTATTCGTGGGCTGGTCTGGCCTACTGCTGTTTCCCTGTGCCTTCATGGCACTGGGCGGCTGGCTGACCGCCACCACCTTCGTCACCTCCTGGTATACCCACGGACTCGCCAGCTCCTACTTAGAAGGCGCTAACTTTATTACCGTGGCACTTTCTACCCCCGCCAACA
>JANPLU010000007.1:0-40363 GCA_031422435.1 Acaryochloridaceae cyanobacterium VAR_48_metabat_390 | reverse complement strand
CTGGAGGCGCTTTTCACTGTATTACTCAGCAGCAGCCTGAATTCAATAGAAATACTGTAGACGCACGCCCTTCAATTTGATATTCACTGCTGAGCAGCAGTAAAGCCATATTAGTTGAGCCTACTTTAGAAGTAATTCCATCAAGTTAACCTCCAGTCAATCATTCCTAAAGTTAGATCAATCTAAAAAACGATCTAGTGCTGCCTTAAGCTGAGCAATTTCTACGTCAATATTGCCTGCTTCCGCAGCCCTTGCCACACATTCTGTCAAATGCTCATCCAGAATAATTCGCGCTACTCGATCCAGGGCACCGCGCACCGCTGCAATTTGCACCAGCACATCTGGGCAAGGGCGGCTCTCTTGCACCATTGTCTTAATGCCGCGCACATGCCCCTCCACCCGCGATAGACGGTTGATGATGCCTTTGCGAGACTCTTTGCTATGCACATGCGTATGCTCACTTGCCGTGGGTGAATCCTTTGCATGGGTATGAGTCGAAGCGTGAGCGGCTGGCTTATCCGGCATATATTAAAATTTTGAGAGTCATTGTTACTACTCCTAAGCTCTGACTAGCAGTATACCTTTCTAAAAAGGTTGAGCGAATCGCACGCAAACCAACGGAGTTTATCGTGTCAACCTAACTGTGTATCAGATGTTCATCCTGTAATTGACCATCCTGCATCCGCACGATTCGATCCGCTAGCTGGGCGATCGCCCCACTATAAGTTGCCATAATCAACGTCTTGTTAGCACTGTGGGTCAGCTCTAGCAAAAGTGACAGATCAGAAGACTTGCACAAATCGTCAAGCTGCACGAAATGCTCTGAGTTTGAGTCAGCCGTTTCTGTCATTGATGTCCTATCCTGCTGAATGTCCATAAGCGGTTGCTGAGATCCCTTAACCGAGAGCAAGCTGTATCTGTTACAGAGCTTAACATTGCGTCCGTCAGATCAGGGGCTGGGTCGCTTATGCTGGGGTAGATTTATGATCAATATAAATCACCTATTTTTAAAGCCTAACCTTCCACAAAATTGAATGTGGGAGAATATAAATTAACTGCATTCTCAACCTACTGCACCATGGACGTTATCAGCCTTTCATCTGGAAACAAACTTGCAGGACGCTATCGGGTTCTTCAAAAGCTTGGCGAAGGAAGTTTTGCCGAAACTTTCTTGGCTGAAGATGAGCATTTGCCCAACGCGTTCCAGTGCGTGATCAAAAAGCTAAAAACGGCTGTTGACGATGAGGCTAAGCTAAACATTGCAAAGCGCTTATTTGACGAAGAAGCAAGAACCCTTCATCAACTTGGCTCTCACCCCAATATTCCGCAGTTACTGGCTCACTTTGAAGAACACAATGAGTTTTATCTGGTTGAAGAGTATATTGCTGGCACCAGCCTCTACCAAGAATTATCCACAGGGCAGCAGTGGAGTGAGAGCTACGTCACCAAGCTGCTCAAAGATATCCTTTATGCGCTGAGCTTTGTTCATCAAAAGCAGGTTATTCATCGAGACATTAAGCCGTCTAATATTATTCGTCGTGAAAGCGATGGTCAAATTGTTTTAATTGACTTTGGCGCGGTCAAACAGGTTGCCAGCCAGGCGTCAGACGAAAATAGCCACATTGCGGCCCACACGGTCATTGTTGGTACGCCAGGATACATGCCAGGTGAGCAATTACGAGGCAGTCCTCGGATGAGCAGCGATGTATACGCCACAGGAATGATTGGCATTTATGCGCTAACTGGACTCAACCCTGCCCTAGGCCAGCTCCCTGAAGATGAATCAACGGCCGAGATCCTGTGGCAAGACCGTGCCTCTATTAGCCCAGAACTTGCCTCTATTATTAACAAAATGGTGGCCTACGATTTTCGTCAGCGCTATCCCTCTGCAAAAGAAGCGCTAGAGGCGCTCAATGCGCTGGCGATGTACCGTCAAGATAATTCTCCAACCATTCTTAATCAAGCGACTGTTACGACACATTCGTTGATGGGCAGCAGTGATGCTACCCCCAATAGCGGCAGTTTCAATGATTCTTCGCGTTGGGATTCTAAAATCAGTTCTAAGAGGTCTCAAGGCTTCTCAAATAGCGGTATTACAGTTAATACTAGACCAGGCAACAGCATTGGATCGGGGAGTGTAGCCCTAGAGCCAACTTCAATCGGCTCAATCCATGCGGCTGCTAGATTTAATGGCGGCATTAGCGTTGGGAATGGCGTTCCAAAGGGATCTAATACGGCCTCAGAGCCAACTTCAATTGGTACATTGGAGACCCCATCAGAGCAAACGTCTGTGGGCACCTACGTTATTTCTAGTGCTCGACCTGCTGAAATTTCTAAGCCCAGTTCAAATCTAGACGCCAACATTTATAGAGGGTCACCACTTAAGGTGATTGCCTTTGGAGGCTCGGCAATTGTGGCACTGGGGGCGATCACCACCCTTGCATCGCCTAACATTGAGCCAATCTGTAATGCGCTCAATAACTGCTCTGCAAACGTAAAATTTGCTTCTGTCTATAAAAAAGCCAGCAATAATGCCGAGACCGCTCTAGGCATCATTAACAGCGCCAAATCTCTTGGCGATCTCAAAGGTGCTCAAACTCAGCTTCAGCAGTCTGTTCAGCAGCTTGGTACCGTGCCAAAGACAGTTGACCGCTATAGTGATGCCCAAAAGCTACTGCCCAATTATCAAAAGCAGCTCAAAAATCTTCAGGAGAAAATTATTCTTGAAACAAAGGCACAGCAAGATCTTCAGCAGGCTGGTGCGATCGCCAATACAGTGTTGACCCAAAAGAAAGCGCCAAATTCTCTTGCCGCCTTAACCGACAATAAAACAAAGCTCCAGCAGGCCACTCAGCGCCTTGATACAATTCCAAGCACCTCCTTAAGCGCGCCACAGCGGCAAATTCAAAAACAGGCTTACCTCAAAAAGTCTAAAGAACTAGATACAGAGATTCAAAAGCAAGCCGCCGCTGAAGAAGCGGCCCAATGGCAGCGCCAACGAGAAGCCGCCGCAACAGCCCCTGCCTACTCCGGTTCCAGTGGTTTCTCCAGTGGTGCAGAACCCCTAGGTGAAGGCGGCGGCTCTAACGCGGCTCCGCCTCCCGCAGATAATTGGAATTCTGGGTCTTCTTCAGTGGCTCAAGATCCACCTCCTCCAGCCGCTGCAAAAGAACCCCTCTGGGGTAACGGCAGTGGTGGCGGCTCTTCGCAGGAGGCGGCTCCGCCCCCCAGTAGTAACAGCGGCTCCTCTGGTGCAGAACCGCTTTGGTAGATTGTAGGAGAAGACCGTGCCTAAATTTTTTGCATCAAAACAGGCTTATCCTTGAGCCTGTTTAATAGGGTTGGCGGGGCACTGACGGGAAAGATGCGCTGCGGTTAGGGCTTTGGTTTGCAAAGCAGTCTCCATCGGAATCGCCCAGCTTGAGCGCGAAAACATGGGAAATAAGCTTGACTTCGGTTTAGAACCATCTTGGTAAATATAGGGGTCTCCCCACAGTGGCTCCTGATGCATTCCGTTAATGGCAATTACTTCACCCTTCGCATTGAGAACTGGTCCGCCGCTCATGCCTTTTTCAATGTTGTTGGAATAACCCACCTGATACCCCCCTTCCAAGGCTTTAGACACAATGAGCGAGATCGCGCCTGTCGTAAATTTGAATCCTTTCGGTGAAGATTCCATGAGTGGCAGTGGAAATCCTGCTGCATAGACAGGGGTACCCGCAGATAGCTTCAGGGAGCAGCCTATGACCGCAACCGGATAGGTAACAGATGGGGCGCTACTAAATTCCAGCAGCCCTAGGTCATTTTTTCCAAACTTGCCTGACGATAGTCGTTGTGCAAGGTGCTGTTTTCCGTCATGGGTTTGAACTGTGTAGCGATCGCCTATCCACAGAACATGCTCATTGGTTAATACGGTATGGCGCTGTCCCTGCTGCTGAATCAAGATTCCGGAACCCCAGTCATCTCCAGAAAGAACCTTGACGGTAATGGCACGAGCATTCCGCTGTAAAAGCTGCATTTTATTCTGGGTTAGAGCAAAGCTATGCCGTAAAGGAGATGGCGCTATCTGAGCAGTAGGTTGAATTTGATGTGGCGCTGTTGCCGAAGTTGACCGACACGCAAAGGTCAGCAAGCTCCCGCACAATAACCCCCCAACCTTTAAAGCATTTAAACGCATATTTTATAGATAAGCTGCTATTCAGATTAAGACAAACGCTTACGTTTCTAGTATGGGAATACTTCCTTTGAAACCGATCATCTATCACAAAAGTATGAAGATGGATGCGGAGTCCGTTTTACTTCATTCCGAACCCTTGGCAATAGGCAGTCGCTAAGAGTTAGATTGCGTCAACGCCTGAAGAATATCCTGCGTTTGCCGTAGCTTTTGGGAGTCTCCTTGGGATCTAAATAAATCTGCAGCTCTAGAAAAATCTGCGATCGCCCGATCTTTATTGCCCAAGTTATAGTGTGCTAGGCCGCGATTAAAAAATGCGATCGCCAGGCCAGAATTCCCTTGAATTGCAGACGTATAGTCATCTATAGCCGCTTGATAGTTGCCGCCTACTGCACGCGCATTTCCAGTATTGACCGCATTACCTGAGCTGTTAGAGGAGGGCACAGAGGCTGACTCCTGAATTTGATTGACCACTTCAGTATTACAGCGCTTAACCACAATCGTGTTAATGCGAACGTCCTTACAAACCTCACGCGTAGAAGAGATTGTTGAAGATCGTGCGGGTATCGCTGAGGCTGCAAAGGGTGACGCACTCGCCAGAAGATTCTTTGCAGAAGCAGAAATTTGAGCTTGGCGCTGGGCATTGGCCTGCTGCGCCTGGATGTTCTGTTGAGCTTGCTGCTGTGCCTTTAGAACTGCCGCTGCTTGTTGCTGCGCCTGTTCTTGAACCTGCCGCTGCTGCGCTGCTAAAGCAGCCTGTTGCTGTGCTTGAGCTTCCCGCTGAGCTTCTACCGCCTGCCGTTGAGCCTGTTCTTGAACCTGCCGCTGAGCCTCCACCGCCTGCCGCTGCTGCGCTTGTCTTTGAGCCTGCTCTTGAGCCTGACGTTCGGACTCTAAAGCAGCTCGCTTTGCCTGCTCTTGGGCTTGTCTTTGAGCCTGCTCTTGAGCCTGACGCTGGGCAGCTTCCCGCGCCTTTTGCTGAAGATCAACATTGGGTAGTGCTGCGGCAATTTGAGCGCCGCCTGCACCCGCTCCTTTATAGCGATTAATAGGAATCCCAAGATTCAGCCAGGCGCCATTGGTTGCTCCACCGCCCGCCTCACCTTCTTTGCGTCCGTGAATGGCGATCACTTCTCCAAGACTGTTGAACACAGGCCCACCACTCATGCCAGCGCGGGTTGAATTTGTGTAGGCAAACCCGTAACCATCAACGGAAGCATTGGCTGGAAGAACTTGGGCAATTTCACCATTTGTAATGGTTAGCACGGGCACTCTAATGTTTTGTCCCGGCTTTGGATAGCCCGCAACGTATACCCCTGTCGTTAGGCTAACGTCATCGGAGTTGCCCATCTGAGCAACGGTATAGCTGCTGCTGCTTTCAAACTGAACGATCGCCATATCAACATTAGGAATTCGTCTAATGTTCTGTAGCGTATACTGTACGCCGTCGCTGGCCTGAATGGTGTATCGATCTGCTGCTGCAACGACGTGGGCTGCGGTTAAAACAAGATAGCTTTTGCCAGAGTGGCCAATCACCACGCCAGAGCCAAAGTTGTCAGGGTTATTAACCCCTTGAATAAAAACGGTCACTTCAGGCGCAAGTTTGCCAATAGAAGTTCCTGCAACGGCCTTTCCCCAATCGAAAGGCTGAGCCACCATTACGGTTGTTCCCAATAGGAGGGCGGTTAGGCGGGAGGAGGCGTTCATGGCTGAGCGTTGGGTCTGTAGTAAAACGATGGAAAGCGCTGCTTAGGGAATGACTCCTTAAAAGCCTGACAAAAAGCTAGTTACGAATAACTGCGCAATAGTCACGAACCACAATCGTGTTGATGCGGACGTCTCGACAAAAAAGCCGAATTACATTGGGAACCCCATCTGCACTTTGAGGGGCAATACTTGAGGCGACCTTGACCCCTTCGGCATTCAAAGACAGTGGCTTATTGCGGCTGCAAACGACTTTTGTTTGATTGAGAGATACTGCTGTTGTAGGCTGAGACTCTCGTCCTACAGCAGCAATCTGAGTTCCTTTCATTTCATTAGCGACAGCGGCAGTCTGAAACGGTATCAGGAGGGTGGCTGCAACAGCAAAACCCGAACCTGCCGCAAATAAAGAATTAAGGTAACGCATATAGCGAGTCCAAATTTAATCATTTTTTAGATGCTATTAGATTATCATTTCTATTCTTAAATGATGTGATCAAGATCATTAAACCTATGTTTTGTTGCCGTTTCCGGTGAGAACTGATGTTTGACGATTCAGACTTTGGACGCGATCACCCTCTCTCTCCTGAGATGTTCAACTTGAGATTTTCAAAAAAGGTGCCATGATCGAGAAAAGTTTGCAGTTCAAGTTGTCTTATACAAATAATACAACTTGAAACACATGACCATTATTCCTGTCGAGGATAGTATTGTGAGTCTTGAAACCCTCTCTCCCGCTACGGTTCTGTCATCCAATTCAGGCTTTGACGCTGCTGCTTTTGACCGCTGCGTTATGCCGACCTACGGTCGGTTTCCGTTGGCGATCGCCCGTGGAGAGGGATGCCGCCTTTGGGATACAGACGGCAACAGCTACCTTGACTTTGTGGCAGGCATCGCCACCTGCACCTTAGGTCACGCCCATCCAGCGCTTATAGATGCGGTGACGAAGCAAATTCAGACCCTGCATCACGTGTCAAACCTTTACTACATTCCGCAACAGGGGGACTTAGCCCAGTGGCTCACCCAAAACTCCTGCGCAGATTTTGCGTTTTTCTGTAACTCTGGCGCTGAGGCCAACGAAGGTGCCATTAAGTTGGCGCGTAAGTACGCCCATACGGTGTTAGGGATTCATAACCCCGTCATTATTACGGCAAACGCCAGTTTCCACGGTCGCACCCTGGCAACTGTGACTGCCACAGCGCAGCCGAAGTACCAGCAAAATTTCTCGCCCCTCGTGCCAGGGTTTCACTACGTGCCCTACAACGATATTGCGGCATTAGAAGCGGCGATCGCCCAACTCGATGCCTCCGAGCGTCAGGTTGCAGCCATCTTACTAGAGCCACTGCAAGGCGAAGGCGGCGTGCGGCCTGGAGAGGTGAGCTACTTCCAGAAGGTGCGTCAGCTCTGTAACGACAAGGGCATTTTGCTGATGCTAGATGAAGTACAGGTCGGGATTGGCCGGAGCGGTCAGCTCTGGGGCTACGAAAACTTAGGGATTGAACCCGATATTTTCACGTCAGCAAAGGGCTTAGCAGGCGGCATCCCTATTGGCGCAATGTTGTGCAAAGCATTTTGCAACGTATTTACCCCTGGGGATCACGCCAGCACTTTTGGCGGCAACCCCTTTGCCTGCGCGGCAGCTTTGGCAGTTTGTCAAACCCTTACCCAAGAAAATTTGCTGGCAAACGTGCGGGTGCGCGGTGAACAGTTGAGAAAAGGGTTAAAGGCGATAGCTGCGCACCAAGAGTCCGCCCATCAGCACCCAGCTTTCATCACCGACGTGCGCGGTTGGGGACTCATTAACGGCATGGAGATTAGCGCCGATGTGGCTCTGACCGCTCCAGAAGTGGTCAAAGTGGCAATGGATAAAGGGCTATTGCTGGTGCCAGCAGGGCCAAAAGTTGTGCGCTTTGTACCGCCATTGATTGTGAGTGGGGCAGAAGTGGAAGAGGCTCTTTCTATTCTTGAGCGGGTCTTTCAAGACCTTACAAAAGCCTTCTGAAACGGCCTAAGCTACTGACACAGGCAGGGTGAATAGGCTATTGTTTTAGAGGCTATCGGTGACGAATTTCTCCTTTAAAACTTGAATGATTCACCTATAAATCTGTGCCTTTGCTTAAAATGAAGCCAAAGATTAAACTCTTTTATGGCCGTCGTCTACAGATGACGTTTGGTTGGTGTGAGGAATTAAGCGCTAGTGGCCGCCAGCTTTCGCGCGTAACCTGGCTATGAGTTTGTTTCAGACCGTTCTCTTTGCTGACATTAGTCGTAGTTCTAGACTCTATGAAGTTCTGGGGGATGAAGCTGCCAAGATCATTATCGAAAATTGCTTAACGCGTCTGACTGAGATTGTGCAGCAGCATGAGGGTCAGGTCATTAAAGTGATTGGAGATGAGATTATGGCGATTTTCCCTCAAGTTGACAAGACCGTGTGGGCGGCTTGCAAAATGCAGGAAAACATCACGCAGTATGCTGCCACGAACGATCTTCAGTTGGGGTTAAGAATTGGGCTAAACTTTGGCTCCGTTATTACAGAAAATGATGACATCTTTGGCGGCACGGTCAATGCTGCGGCGCGAATCGTGGCCTTTGCACAATCGGGTCAAATTTTGACGAGTCAAGAAACAGTGCAGGCGCTGTCGGTTTCGCTTCAGATGCAGACTCGACCGATGGAGCGCATCCCCAGCCCTGGCAAGACTGGGCGCATTAGCGTCCATCAAATTATTTGGGAGCGACGGGAACTAACAACGGCAAGAACGAATCTCCCGACAACGGCGGTTTTTACAAGCGTTCTTCAGCTTAAGCACCATGATCAGGTGGTACAGCTTAGGCCAGAGCAAAGCGGTTTTACGATTGGGCGCAATTCAGAGAACGATCTGTCAATTTGTGATGACTATACGTCCCGCCACCATGTGCAAATTATTTTTCGCAAGGGAAAGTTTGTGCTGATTGACCAAAGTACAAATGGCACGTTTATTGTGGCAAAAGATCAAAGTCAGGCATTTATTCATCGGGAAGAGTATGTGTTGCAGCATCAAGGCTGGATTGGCTTAGGGGAACTGAGGCTTCCTGGTCATCCCGATGTCATCACGTTTGATATCCGCAATGTGTCTACTCTCGAACTGGTCGATGCTGTAAAGACCTATGAATAGATATGATCAGGGCGTTCGTTTATGGGACGCTGAAGCCTGGACAGGTCAATTTTGAGCGCTATTGTGGGGGCGATCGCACGCTAGCCCCTCCGCTGCCAGTCCAAGTGCGCGGTAAACTTTTTGATCTATTGCTAGGCTACCCTGCCATGACCTTGGGTAATACTTGGGTCAAAGGCTATTTACTGGAGCTGGCAGACGAAACCATTTTGGCAGACTTAGACAGGCTAGAAGACTACCATCCTCATCGTGCTGAAGCTCAAAATGAGTATCAGCGGAGGGAAGTTGAGGTATTTGAGGCGGAAGGACGACGATCGCTGGGTTTAGCCTGGGCTTACTTCATGACGCTGCAAAAAGTTGAGCAGTACAGCGGCAAACGGATTGCCAGCGGAGAATGGTCAGATGAAATCGAAAAGAGATGAATCTATTACATCTATCTATGACGATGTAACAAAATCACCACAGGGAAGCGCCTCCCTGGTGATTGATCTTGTAACTGACCTGTTGCAAAAATTGAATTGACTTTGGCTGTAAGGGTAGTGGGTACAGCATGGTTGCGCCAAAGCTACCCTGCGGCTGAATTCCCCAATAGGCAGACTATCGCGTGATTGAGCCGTTTGCACGTCGTGCTAAGAAATTTGTCGATCCAGCAGACCGCAAACCGTCCTATGATGAAAAACTGCCTGTAATTGCAAAAACGGCGATCGCAGTCCTACTCCACGTTCTTACCTCAACCCATGACTCAGGAATACCGCATTACCCTGCTCCCCGGTGACGGCATTGGCCCAGAAATTATGGCTGTTGCTGTAGAAGTCCTCAAGACCATGGCGGATCGGCATAGCTTCAGCTTTACGTTTCAAGAGGCATTGATTGGAGGGGCTGCGGTAGATGCCGTGGGGCAGCCCCTACCAGAAGAAACCCTAGATAAATGCCGTAAGAGTGATGCGGTTTTGCTCGCGGCGATCGGCGGCTATAAGTGGGACACCCTCCCCCGTGAACTGCGCCCAGAGACGGGGCTGTTGGGTCTGCGCGCTGGCCTAGAGCTGTTTGCCAACCTTCGACCAGCCCAAATTGTGCCACAGCTGATTGATGCCTCAAGCCTCAAACCAGAAATCATCTCTGGTGTTGACCTGATGGTCGTTCGGGAACTCACGGGCGGCATCTACTTTGGTAAGCCTAGGGGCATTTTTACCACCGAGACAGGAGAACAGCGCGGCGTCAATACCATGGCCTACAGCGACTCCGAAATTGATCGCATTGGTCGGGTTGCGTTTGAGACGGCGCGTAAGCGCACCTGCAAACTGTGTTCTGTTGATAAAGCAAACGTGTTAGAAGTCTCACAGCTTTGGCGCGATCGCATCACAGCCCTCTCTGCCGAGTACCCTGACGTGGAGCTGACCCACCTGTACGTTGATAATGCCGCGATGCAGCTTGTGCGCGCCCCCAAACAGTTTGACACCATTGTGACCAGCAATCTGTTTGGGGATATTTTGTCGGATATTGCTGCCATGCTGACGGGCAGCATTGGGATGTTGCCCTCCGCCAGTTTGGGCGCATCTGGGCCTGGGCTATTTGAGCCAGTCCACGGCTCTGCGCCGGATATTGCCGGACAAGATAAGGCAAACCCTTTAGCTCAGGTCTTAAGTGCTGCCATGCTGCTGCGCTATGGACTCAATCAGCCAGAAGCTGCTAACCGTATTGAACAATCTGTACAGCAGGTGTTAGAAGCAGGGTACCGCACGACAGATATTCAATCTCCAGGCACCACGGTTTTGGGCTGTCAGGCGATGGGTGAAGCCTTAATGAAAGCGTTGCACTCTCAGATTTAGTCGCTCAGCTGATGCCCTGGCGTAAAGACTTCACCACAGCCATAATGCCAGCCGCAGCCGTCTCAATGTCTTCCGGGGTATTAAAGCGCCCAATGCCAAATCGTAAAGATGCTGAGGCTAACCTGCGATCGCGTCCCAACGCCAGCAGCACAGAGGAGGGCTTTGTGTCTCCCGATGCACAGGCAGATCCAGAAGACACTGCAATGGAAGACCGTAGTCCCAGCAGCAGCGCAGCGCCATCCACGCCCTCAATGCTTACATTCAAGGAGCCAGGGAGCCTTTGGGTTGGGTGTCCGTTGAGGTGAATGTCTCCTAAGGTCTGTAGATGGGCATAGAGGCAATCGCGCAAAATCTTCAGCCGTTCCCCTTCTTGCGGCTGCTCTGCTAGCCCCAGCGTGATCGCCTTGGCAAAGCCGACAATTTGATGCGTTGCCAACGTGCCAGAGCGGAACCCTCGCTCCTGCTCCCCGCCGTGCAGTTGAGGGGCAAGCTGTACCCGTGGCGATCGCCGCCTCACGTAAAGTGCCCCAATCCCTTTAGGGCCATACAGCTTATGGGCGGTTAGAGACATCAAATCAATGGACATTGCCTCTACGTCTAGAGCAATTTTGCCAATGGCTTGAGCGGCATCGGTATGAAACAATACCTGATGGGCACGGCATAATGCCCCAACCTCAGTCAGCGGCTGCAAAACCCCAATTTCACTATTGGCAGCCATCACAGAAACCAAAACGGTATCGGGTCGCAACGCCTGCGCTAAAGCCTGAAGATCAATTAACCCATCCGACCGTACCTTCAGATAAGTAACCTCAAACCCAAGTCGCTCAAGATATCGACAGGGTTCAAGCACAGCTCGATGCTCGGTTTCAACCGTAATAATGTGACGGCCTCGCTGAATATAGGCTTCTGCAACGCCTTTAATCGCTAAATTATTGGCTTCAGTGGCACCACTGGTAAAAATAATCTCTTCTGGGTCAGCATGAATGGCATCTGCGATCATTTGCCTTGCGTACTTAATTGCAGCGGCAGCTTCCCACCCGTAGCAATGCCCCCCGCTGGATGGATTGCCAAATTGCTCACTGAGATAGAGGAGCATCGCCTCCAATACCTGTGGGTCTACTGGTGTTGAAGCATGCCCGTCTAGATAGATTGGAAGTTTGCTCGCCATAGAATACCATTTAGACCCATTGAGCTACTTTTTAGGAGCTTTGGCACCACGAGCTTTCCCAGAGGTAGCGTCTGATTTGAGAAAATAGCTAGATGGTTTAGGTGCTTTTTCCCAACGGTTATTTTTAACCCCTGTGAGTAGAGCGGTTTTAATTCGCACTCGCTCTGCCTTTAGCTCTGCGGGGCTAAGGTCACCGTAAAGCATTTGAATAATCGTGTCGTGATGTAGCACTTCGCCGCGATATTTTTCAAGCACTACGCCAATAGCATCTAGCTTTTTCATGTCTTGATAGACAGGCAATAGCGGCAGTGAGTTGCGTGTATTTGCCCCTGCTGTTGGCCCTGGTTTTGTCTTAGGGCCTTTAGCGGGCTGTGATACTGGCGCGAGGGCGATCGCCTCTTCAGACTTTGCAGCCACGCTGGTCTTAACGGTTTTGCGACCTGCACTGCCCTCTTTTGGAGCAGCAATCAAATAGCTTGAAGGCGTTAGGGCCTTTTGCCAAAACCCTTTCTTGACCCCCTGAAACATGGCGGTTTTCATTCTGAGCCGCTCTGCTTTATGCTCGGTGGCGCTGAGGTTGCCGTAGAGCGTTTGGACAAGGCTGTCGATGCTTACTTCTTGACCCGCTTGTGCCTCTAAAACTTGGGCGATCGCATCTAGCTTTTGGAGTCCTTGATAGGCAGGCAGCAGGGTGAGTGAGTTACGCTTTCTAATCGGTTTTTCTGGCTTTGGCGTAGTTTTAGAAACGGCTCGTTTTTGAGTGCAAGGCTCAGAGACGGTCGCATTGCTGGGGACTGGAATTGACTCAGTAACTTCCAATGATGATAGTTGAGTAGAGAGATCGCTGCCTAGTGTCTCTACTGGGGCACTGAAGGCTAACATTGGCGCTGAATTTGTAACGTGAGCCTGTAAAGGCTGCGCGCCATTAGAAGGAATAAGCTGATTGATCAGTAAAGCATTAACATGAGCTAACTGTTCTCTAAGATATACAGCCTTCGCATTTGCTTCAGTCAATGCATACTCGTACTGAGATTTCAGCGTAATAAGCAGATCCAGGGAGGTTTGTTCTGAGGTATTTGCGGTCATTTACTAATACTTAGAAGAATCATTACAACTTACTATGGTACTACTCCTTCGGGTTTTGGCTTTGCTCAACCCTCAAGTCTCGTCCTTTATAAGCTGCTATTCGATCTATTCATGCCTTGGGCGGTAGACCAGATAGGCTGCTTCTACTAGCGTTTCATCGGGGATAGCGCCGAGTTGATTAGGGCTATTGGGGAGTAGGAGCGATCGCAGTTGAGTTGCAAGTTTAGCTGTCACCTGACTGCGATCGGCTATGTCCAAGTCAGAGCGATGGCCTAGAAAGTTCTGCAAAATAAAATAGTGATCTATAGAGATTAGGGCAGGATCGGTTTGCGCCATCAGCACTTCAGCCGTATCTTTGGTCAGCGTACTAAAGACGGTTGGAATCGCTGCACCTTCATCCTGTTGTGCTGATTTCTCGTCCTGAATGACCAGGGTCCCCGCTGCCATATCGCCTAAGCGCTTTTCAGATCGACTCAATAAGACCAAAATCAGGCCAATAAAAAAGAATCCCAAATCAAACCAGCCGACAAAACTGCGCAGGGTCGCTTCTTTTACCCCAATGGGCTGACCATCATCGCGCACGACTCGAATCTTTGCCAGCCGTTTACCAGGGGTTTGCCCCCGCCAGATGGTTTCCCAAGTAATAAAGTAGCCATTGGTTAGGGCAAAACTGAAGATTCCGGCGATCGCCACAGCCCAAAGGTTGAGGTCATCTACCGATAGGGTTTCAAATTGTGCTGAAACAATAGGCAAAATAACGTAGCCATAAACCCATGCGCCCGTCAGCCAAAATAGTGATAGCGCCAGATACACAATCAGCTGATCGACTGTCCAGGCAATGGTACGGCTACCAATTCCCCCAAGGGCAAAGTCTAGCTCTACCCCCTCAGGCGTTTGCATGGCAACACGGCGCAAAAATCGACGAGGATCTGCCGAAGTCAAATTCAGGTCAAACAAAAGTCCCGTTTTTGTAGCAGCAAGCTCGTAAAAGCTTACGGCTTTAATTGCTTGCCAAAGCGGCAGCATAATCACCCCAGTCAGTAAACTGACAATTGGCACAAATATGTTAATCGTCGTTGCAACCAGCAAAATGGGCAGCGTAATTAGTCCCGCTGCAAACATAGTCGTAATGATGTTCCAGCCCCTACCACGAGTTAGCTTCCAGCTTCTGACCAATGACTCTAAGGCAGATTTATTTTCTTCAATAGTAAGCACGGCATCAAAAAACCAGAGACGTGCTGAGATGTAATACCCTGCCAATATTCCGCCTAATCCATAGATTAGCGCTAGGGCAACGCTCACCAATATAAACGTTCCCCTCAGCTGAGAGTTTATGATTTGTGACTCAAAAGCCTGCCAGGAAGGTGAAAGCAGCACAAATAAGTAAAACCCAACGCCAAAGAACCAGCCGTATACGATGAGCAAAATGAGGTAGTACAATACCCAGGCCAATAGATAAGACCAAAGGCGGTGCAAGATACCCTGACGATATAGCTCATTGGGTTCAACCCGTTTGCGTAAGGTGTTAAACCCCATTCGGGTCATTACCCCACTGACCGCAGCCATCCGTGCGCCTGTGAATAGCACCAGCGGCAGTGCAAAGGCCGTCCCCAAGAGGCTCCCTACAACGCTGACCACCGTACTGGAGTCCCCTAACGTGCCGCCAAAGCCTAAGCTGATCCCCAAAACAATAGCAAAAATGAGGATAGCGCCCACTATTGCTAGCCATAGCCACAGGTGGGACAGCAGACTACGGACAAAGTGGTCATTAAAGTTAAGCCGAAAGACCTGAAAACCGATTGTAACAATGTTGCCCATCGTCAAAGACGGAACAGAGGCTCGCATCGAATCAGGTTTGGTGGTCATGGCGCTACAAAACGGCTGGGCATCGGGGGCTTGGCACAGATTTTTACTTCCCTCTCCCACTCGGGGAGAGGGGTAAAGCCTTGGGCTATAAGAAAGGTGGTGAGAGTCTGAAGGTTATAAATCTATAATCTTTAGTGGAGCTGAGGCTTGGGCGCTCTCAGTTCGACAATCACAGGTGCCGCAATCGGTTTGGCAGGTGCCGCCGGAGCTGCCTTTGCTCCTGATTCAGCGGTTACTTCTGCTGTACTGGGTGTCTCTGTGTTGGATGGCTCTACTTCTTCCTCTGTTTCTACTTTTTCCTCTACTTTTTGCTGCTGTTGTGTGGCGACGCGCTGTTCAGCCTCTGCCATGACCGCTTCAAACGCGTCGAGTATTTCCCCAGGACGGTTTTCTAGCACGCTGGTAGACAGCGAGATGCGTCCACGCGCCTCATCTAGGTCTAGAATGACGGCTTTAAGAACGGTTCCGACAGGCAGTACTGAATTAACCGAAGCCACGTATTTTTGGCTAATGTTATTGATGTGCAGCAGGGCACTCACGCCGCCTAGGTCTACAAATGCGCCAAAGGGTCGCAGATCGGCGACTTTGCCGCTCACAAGCTGCCCAATGACCAACTCCGTCATGCGTTGCGCGCGCTGCGCCTGTCGTTGAGACAGCACAAGCTTTTTGCGGTCGGGGTCTACTTCTAAAATACTGACGGTTATAAGCTGACCGACTAGCTCTTCGATGTTTTCGCGCTGAACGACATGCGATCGCGGAATAAATGCCTTGATGCCCTTAATGTTGGCCGTCAAGCCACCTTTATTGGTGCCGTTCACGCGCACCTTAAGGGCCTGCCCTGGCTCATAAGCCTGAAGCTGCGCCCAAAATGCTTTGATTTCAAGCTGTTTGAGCGAAAGGGTAATTTGCCCATTTTCATCCTGAGCACGAATGATCAAAAACTCCCGCTCGGTATTGACGGGCAGCAGTTCTTCTAACTTTTGATCGGCTCCAAGAGACACTTCCCGTAGGGGCAAAAGCGCAGCAGATTTACCGCCAATGTCTATATAGGCTCCATCATTGCCGTAGCTGGCAACTTTACCTACGACAGTCTGGTTCACTTCAAAAGAGAAATCGTGCTGATCGAGGGCTTTTAAAAAATCATCGTGTGAGAAACTCAAGCTCGTAGTCCTAATTCGCTTTATACAGTTCGCTATGGATTGATTCTACCCAAGCAGATGTCAGGGTTCCAACTTCTTTTAATCTTTCAGCACGGTTTGTTGAGCCAAATGCTAACCACAATATGTCGTAGATGGCTCTACGGCTTGGGTTGTAGCTTTTTATCAGAAGTTTTCACCCTCTCGGGTTGTGGTTCTTTACAAAGACAATGATGAGACTTGCTTTAGGTTGATAGCAGCGATCGCGCCGTATCCACAGAGAAATACCCAGAACCAGCGGCATCTCCTGCTAAAACCTGAAAGGGCGCAGTGGGTTCGCCAAAGCAGTCTAAAACCAACGCCGCGCCCTCAAAGGAATGATTGCGAGTGTAGTCGTTAATAGTAATAACGGTCTTGAGATCGGCTTGCACCGCAGAGACTAAGCCATTTTCTGAATCTTCAAGGGCAAGGCAATCTTCCGGTGCCCAGCCCATTTTTTCGAGAACGTATAGGTAAATATCTGGCGCGGGCTTTTTAGCAGGCACAATATCTCCCGCCGCAATAATGTCAAACCAGCCTAGGCTGTCTTTACCTAAGGTATGCTCTAGCAAAACCGTTACATTGGGTAGCGTAGTAGTGGTGGCGATCGCCAGTCTTAACCCAGCCAGTCGCGCCTCCTGAAGCAGCCGTTCTACTCCTGTCCGTAGGGGAATGCGGCCTTCGGCAAGGAGGGTGCAATAATGTTCGGTTTTGGCGGCGTGGAGTCCTGCAATAAAGCCTTTGAGGTCGGTGGGCGGTTGAAAGGTAGGGTTATATTGATTTAGATAATGACGAATGCGTTCTTTGCCGCCTGTGATGGCTAACAGTTCACCGTAGAGTTCTACAGACCAGATCCAGTCTAGGTTGGCAGCTTGAAACGCTTGGTTAAAGGCCACGCGATGCCCATCGCGCTCGGTATCGGCTAGGGTGCCATCTACGTCAAAAATGAGTGCTTTTAGCATTCAGCAAAATTCTACAGGACTTACAACTATTTTTTGCCATAGTGTCCCAAAGTACAAGGGCGTTGGGAATAGCATCCTAGTCCCTGGTTAGACAGCTGCTGGTTTTTGCGGCCACAGTGCAATTCCTAGAACCATCGGCTTCCTCCCTCCCTCAGAACAATGATCCATCCTCAAGAATCCGAGGGAGGTTTGTCATCGATTACGCTTTTATTTAACAAGCCATGATTTCACCTCTTTTATTTGCTTTTCTTAACACTCTGGTTTCTGTGTTATTGAGAGTCAATCAATTTGGGTAACCTAAAGCTTAGTGCCCTAAAGTTTGAACAGGATAATTGAGGGATGCGAATGAATATGACAAGCTCCCCTCAGCCATTACCCTATGAGCGGCATATCTTCTGGACAAAGACAACAGAAACCCAAAATTTTGTGGAACCTTACTCTGAAGCGCCTTCCCTTCTGATTTCTCTAGTGATTCCTGCCTATAACGAAGCTAAAATTCTAGGAGAAAACCTACATCGCATTGAGCAGTACACGCAGCAAGATCATCCTGGACTGACCTGGGAGTTCATCATCGTAAATGATGGTAGCCAAGATGAAACGGCGCACATTGCGGCTCAGTTTTCTAAAAATAAGCCTAACGTGACTTTGATTCATCATGTTCGCAATCAGGGGTTAGGGCAGGCTCTAAAATCCGGCTTTGCCTATGCCAGTGGGGACTACGTTGTCACCTTAGATATTGATTTAAGCTATGCACCCTATCATATTGAAATTTTATTAGAGAAAATTCTTGAGACTCAAGCTCAAATTGTAGTTGCGTCTCCCTATATGGAAGGTGGACAAGTTTCAAACGTCCCTTACGGAAGAAAAGAGCTAAGCCTTTGGGCAAACCGCTTTCTTGCTGCTACCGCAAAGCGGAGCCTATCTACCTTTACGGGCATGGTTCGAGCCTATGAAGGGAATTTTCTAAAGAGCCTTAACTTAAAAGCAACTGGAATGGATATCAACCCAGAAATTATTCATAAGGCGCAGCTTTTGGGTGCACGGATTGAAGAAGTTCCCGCCCATCTTAACTGGTCGACTGAGCGCGTGGAGTCTACTCAGCGCAGACTGCACAGACCCAAAGGCAGAGCCTCAAGCATGAAAATATTGCGGCACACTTGGGCCATCCTCTTTTATGGCTTCATTTTTCGACCCGTTATGTTTTTTATTCTGCCTAGCCTTATTCTATTTTTGCTTTCGCTCTATGCCAATGGATGGGTTTTAATTCACTGCTGGTCTAATTATCAATTATTGCTACAGTCAAACCCCTACCCAGATCCGACCGTAGCGGTCGCTGAAGCCTTTCAGCAGGCACCTCACGCATTTGTAATTGGAGGAATGTCTTTAATGCTCTCTATCCAGCTTTTTAGCCTTGGCATTTTAGCAGTTCAAAGTAAGAGCTATTTTGAAGAAATATTTTATTTAGCGAGCGCAATTTATCGTCAGAACATAAAATCAAGGAAAGATTAAGATGCGTCTATAAAATGGATCTAAGCCAACAATAGCTGAAGTTTGATTTTAATCCTCTTTAATTTTTGATAGTTATAAAATATAGGAAAGTTCTATGCTTGTTCAAGATCACTGCTTAACATTACCTTCTGATCAAGATGCATCAGGCCGTACCCTTGGCACCGAAGAAATTCAGCTTCTCATGGAGGCGGTTCATAGCGGGACACTAACCAGCACTAAGGGGAAATTTGTTAAGCAACTTGAGCAAAGTTTCGCAGATCTGATCGGGGTGAAGTATGCCTATGCGTGTGCTTCAGGCTCGGCAGCGGTACATACGGCGATCGCCGCCATTGACCCAGAGCCTGGAGATGAAGTTATCACTACTTCTATAACGGACATGGGAGCCTTAACGCCCATTTTGTACCAGACTGCTATCCCTGTGTTTGCAGATGTTGACCCGCGCACCTGGAACGTGACGGCAGAAACGATTGAGAAATGCATTAGCGATCGCACCAAAGCCATCATCGTCACCCATCTGTTTGGCAACCCCTGCGAGATGACGGAAATTATGGCGCTGGCAAATGCGCGCGGCATTCCGGTCATTGAAGACAGCGCACAAGGATTTCTCGCCACCCATAGCGGTCAGTTCGTAGGCGGCATTGGAACTATTGGCTGCTTTAGCTTGCAGCAGGGCAAACACATCACCACAGGCGAAGGGGGCATTGTTACCACCAATGATGATGCACTAGCCCGCCGTATGTTCTTATTTATCAATAAAGCCTTTGGCTATGGCGATCCCAACCCCGACCACTACTTTATTGCGCCCAACTACCGCATGTGTGAGCTTCAGGGCGCGGTGGCGGTTGCTCAGCTCGCTAAGCTTAAAGACATTGTGGCAAAGCGGCAGGCTAGTGCCCAAAAGTTGACGGCTATGCTCCAAGGCATTGCTGGTATTGAAACGCCTTGGCAAGACCCTCGAAACACCCACGTTTTTTGGAAGTATTGCCTGAGTGTAGACGCCCGAAAAATTACCGAGGGTGCGGTAGGTTTGGCAAAGCGCCTTAAAGAAGACTTCGGCATTTTTTCAGCCCCGCGCTATATCCAAAAGCCTGCGTTTCAGTGCGCCGTGATTCAAGATCAGCGCACCTTTGGCAATTCTCGTTTTCCGTTTAACTTGGCACGTCCAGAAGCGGTAGATTACAGTCCTCAAAAGTTTCCTGGCACTTTTGAGGGGTTAGAGCGGGTGCTGGTGCTGCCTTGGAATGAAGCCTATACCGATGAGCATATTGACTACATTGCACGGGCGCTGAAGACGGCAATTTCTGATTTGTCGATGTGATGTGGATGAATGAATAAAGAGGGTAGGTCTTGCGATCAAACTGTTATTGAAAGGGTGAATAAAAATGTGTCAAACAAAAGTCAAGTTTGGGTTAGTGGGAGCGGGCGGCATTGCCCAAGCCTACGGGCAAGCCTTTGCACAGACGGAATGGGCAGAACTGGTGGCGATCGCAGATCTGCGACCCGAAGCAGCCACCGCAATGGCAGAAGCACTTAAGTGCGAGGCATTTAGCTCCCATCAAGCCATGCTTGCCAGCGTAGAGCAGCTTGATGCCGTGGTGGTATGTACACCGCCCTCCACTCATCCCAGCATTTGTATGGAGCTGGTGCAGCAGGGTAAACACGTGCTGTGCGAAAAGCCTTTTAGCATCAATAGTCAAGGTGCTTTAGCCATGAAAGCCGCTGCTCAAGAAATGGGCGTACTGCTCACCATGGCCTCTAAGTTTCGCTATGCCGAGGATGTAGTTCGGGCGAAAAGCATTGTTGAATCGGGCATTTTGGGCGAGATTGTGCTGTTTGAAAATGCGTTTACGTCTCGCGTCGATATGTCTAGCCGCTGGAATGCGAACCCTGAAATTAGTGGTGGTGGCGTTTTGATGGACAATGGCACCCATTCGGTGGACATTATGCGCTACTTTTTAGGACCTTTGGCAGAAATTCAGGTTGTAGAAGGCAAACGCACGCAAAATCTCGCCGTAGAAGATACGGTGCGGATTTTTGCAAAAAGCAGCAGCGGCGTGATGGGCAATATTGATCTGTCTTGGAGCATTAATAAAGAACTTGACTACTATCTACGAATTTACGGATCTAACGGCACCATTTCAGTGGGGTGGAAGGAATCTAAGTATCGTCAAAGCGCCAGTCAAGACTGGGTAGTGTTTGGGCAGGGCTATAACAAAGTGCAGTCATTCCGCAGCCAAATTGAAAACTTCTCAAAAGCGATTTTAAAGCAGGAGCCACTGCTGATTACGATGGCAGATGCGATCGCCTCGGTTGAGGCCATTGAAGCGGCCTACCAATCGCTCAATCAAAATCACTGGACACCCATTCACTCTTTTCCTTTGGACTATTCTGCTGTGAGAGTTGCAGTGAGTTAATACTTATGACTCTTGGGAGAAACAGATGGAACGATTGCTGCTTTAGAAGTTCCTAAAGCAGCAATCGTAGAACAGAGTGGGAAAACTAAACGTAGAAGCTGATCGACACACTACGGGAATGACTCACAATAAGCACAATCGAAAAGTTCTAGAACCCCGTCTGATTCAGAGGGAACGTGTTCAGCAAAGTTTGGCGATCGCCGCCATTGCTGCACTGCTTGTATCGAGCTGCGATAAGCCAGATCTCGATCAAACTCAAAACGAACCGATTGATGCCGTCTTTTATGAAACAGAGCAGCAGTGCAAAGCCGATATTAAACAACAGAACCAAAACTATCAGGCTCAGTTAGCCGCATCTCAACGGGGCGAACTAAAGCAAGCGCCGACTCCTCCCATCATGAAGCCGGAAGACTGTGCGCCGCAGCTTTTAGAAGCCCGTCAAGAGCATGAACGAACGGCTCCTATCTATGCCAACTTGCAAGACTGCCAATCTGAAGGTGTACAGTGCGAGACAGTTACGTCTTCGGCTAGCTCAGGCTACCGTCCCGTCTATGGCGGCACCTACTTGTATCCCTACAGCTCTCCGCAGTACAGTTACGTCAACTATGGTGGCTACTACCGACGGGTTTATGAAACGCGTCCAGTCTATGCCAGCAATACCCCTGGACAGGTCGTAACCGCCTTTGGTCAAACAGTGTCAAAAACCGCAACGGGACGGGTAACAGTACCCAGATACACCGCCAACCAAGCTCCCCAACGCCCTGATGGAACCTCTGCCCGAGGAACGATTTCAGGACGTGGCAAACAGGGGTTTGGCTCATCCTTCAAAAGTACGGGGCGTGGTGGGAAATAGGATATGAAAGCCCTACCAGTGCTGCGGCGACCCCAGTGGCAACAGCATATCCGCGAGAATGCCTATCAGTCCGAGGTTTTGAGCGATCCCCTGCAAAAATATTGGATTGAGGCGCTCCCGCAACCCTTTATCATTCAGTTTAACCACCAAGAGAAAACGGCAATTGCTCAAGCGACTGAGCAACTCTGGACTATGTGTGTAGAGTTTTTGGACTGGTTTTTTACAGACGAAAACCCTGACGCGGTAGATCGGCGATTAGCCCTTCTGAAAATCCGGCCTGAATATTGGCCTGCCATTAAACAAAGTTGGGATCGAGTGGAGCCTGACGAAGACTTAACCCTCATGACTCGATTTGACCTCGTTGTGAACGAAACGGGCGCTATCAAGCTCATTGAAATTAATGGCGAGACACCTCTCTTGGGCGCAGAGACGGTTTATCAGTGGAATTGGTTCGTCGATTATTATGGGAATTATCAAAACAGTACACTGCCCTTGCCGAGCGATGCCAGCCAGTTTAGTGAGTTTTGGGAGCAGATTGCAGCACAATGGCGCTGGCTTGCGGAAGCTTACCCCATCAAGAAAACGGGCATTTCATTTTTAGTCGATGAAAGGCTAGAAGAAGATCTGGAAATGGCGATGCAGCTCGTTCAAATTTTGCACGACGAAGTTGACCCTGAAATCTATACGCAGATTGTCTATCTACGCGACCTCAAAGATGATGCTGGAAATCTGATTCAGCGGGGAATAGGACTAGATGAAGACGGGTACTTTGTCGATCATGCCAATGATCGCATTCCGGTACTCTGGAAAATGTATGACTGGTCAGACATCCAAAATGATATGGCGAATGCAGGATGTACAAAAGCTCTAGCCCAGCGTCTAGAAAAAGGAGACATGAAGGTATTAGAACCCCTGTGGAAACAGGTGCTTTCTAATAAGGGTGCAATGGCTCTAATGTGGGAGCGGTTTAAGAACACAGATTATCAGCAATACTTACTTGCCACCTACTTTGACCATGATATGTCCCCCGATGCGACTAAGCTGATGCTAAACATACATGTTAAGAAGCCCTTGCTCGGCATGGAGGGGGTTGGCCTTTCCATTGAGATGGGGATGGGCGCTTTAGAACAGCGAGATGCGATGGGCTATGGAACGGAAGGGTATATTCATCAGGAATACATTGAACTGCCCCAAGCTTTTGGCTACCACTACATGGTAGGGAGTTGGGTCATTAACGATGAACCTGCCGGAATCATTTTACGGGGCGATACTTCTCGCATTACCGGTCGTCACTGTCTCATTATTCCGCACATTATTTCTGATGATGGCCTTTATATTTCAGACCCAGCTTAAGTTTGTTGCCAGTTGAGATAGATTCATGAAGGCAACCGCTATCTATCAACGCAGCCACCGCCAAAACCTTTGGGATCTCGATGAGGTCATGGGCTTAAATCATGTTATTGCCCCCGAATGTTTTGACAAAGTTCCAGCTCCAGTTCTGAACGATTTTCGGGTTTTACTGGCGCGAGATGTTTACTCAGAAGGGGATGCCCAAGCGCTCTATGATTATATTTGGGCGCGTAAAGGGGAAATGTCGGATGCTTTTTTGAGGATGTTGAACCTCTGGCTAGCAGATGAGCTGAAGCACTATGAAGCCCTGCGCCGAACTTATCACTGCATCGCAGGAGTTAGCTATGCAGAAATGGATCGTTGCTTTGAGGAGCGAGTTCATGAAACACAGCCCATTGAACGGGTTTTAAGAGATGAATTTACGATGCTTGTAACGCTGATGTTTGATGAGATGAGTTCGGTCTATTCTTATCGACACGATTTACGGGAATATTACGTTCATTTTGGGCCTGCGGTGCAGCGGGTGGGTCACTATCTGGTACAGGATGAAGGGATGCATTTTCGGAATGCAGCGCAGGTTCTGTTGCAGGAGCATTCCCATCGTTTAGGGGAGATGGAGCCTTTGCTGCAAGACATTGCTAATCTCGAAAAAAGCTTGGGAAAATACTACAACACCTTCTTTTTAGATCACGCTCAGGAGCGGTTTCGCTTTCCGAGCCACTTTGCGCAGGTGATTATTCAGGTTATTTTGGCGCAGTTCGGGTTAGGCGATCGCCCATCTACCAAGACACTGCAATCATTATGGCAATGGGGATAGAAAACTCAAGACAGACCTAACCAAACCCATCCTATGCGTTTCGATAAAAGTTCAGCCACGCTACTATAGGCGTTATATTTGGCTCTGGGGGCATATATTACAGATGACATCAACGTGGACTTGGCAAACTTGGCAAGAAACGACCTACCTGACCTGTAGCCTTCTAGAACCTTGGCCTCACGGCTTCTTTACCCGTCAAACTTGGCCTCAAGTCCCTCAAGACCTCACCGTTGCCATTCATCCTGAGGCAAAGGTATTTCGCGTTAAGCAAGTGCATGGCAACCAAGTTTTAAGCTCCAGCGAGATTCTTGAGCATCCTCAGCCTTTAGCAGGAGAAGAAGGTCTGTTTCCTGATGCAGATGGACTCTATAGCGATCGCCCCCACGAAGCGGTCTGGGTCTGTTCCGCAGACTGCACCCCTGTACTCATTGCCGATGCAGTAACAGGCCAAGTCGCAGCAGTACATGCCGGATGGCGCGGTACGGCAGCGAAGATTGTGCCAATGGCGATCGCCAAACTACAGGCCAACGGCAGCAAAATTAAAGACCTGCGCGTTGCGATGGGACCTGCGATCGCAGGAGAGGTCTATCAAGTTTCTACCGCAGTGGCGGCTGAAGTGGGTCAAAGCATTTTAGACCTTGAAACGCTAGATATTCAGGATCAAAAATCTAGCGCTGAGCAGATTGTTCAGTCTTTAATTCAGCATCCTACACCACCTATTTTTGCAGACGAAAAAGAAGGCCATGCTCGACTTGATGTGCGGCAAGTAAATGCGATTCAGTTGAAACAGTTGGGGTTGGCAGAGGGACAAATTGCGATCGCCCCTCACTGCACCTACCAAGACCCAGAACGATTTTTCTCTTACCGTCGAGACAGCCGCCGCCAAGTGCAGTGGTCTGGTATTGTAAGCCGCCGGTCTGCCGCCTAAAATTTAGTTAGGCAGACAGGGCTCTTGCCAAGACTTTGATCCAAATAGTCTAAGTACAGACTTAAAAAACATTAAAGCCCTATGAAATTTCTAAAAAAACTTGCGTGGTTGACTTTTTGGTTTATTTTTATTTTAGCAATAGTATTTGGTGGGTGGAGGCCATTACAGCGGTTTGCAGTCAAATAGAGGACAATAAAGCATTAAAAATAGGTTAGAGATGAAGCCGTATTCCATAGACTTACGAGAGCGGGTTGTCAGTGCGATTGAAAAGGGAGATAGCTCCTTCCGAAAAGTAGCTCAGCGCTTTGGTGTGAGCAAAAACTGCGTTGAGCGATGGGTCATTCAGAAGCGCACAGCAGGTCATCTCGTCCCCCGCAAGCAGGGCGGGTCAGTGAGTACCGTGATGGAACATAAAGACCAGTTAATGACGATCTTCGAGAACCAGACCGATGCAACATTAGCAGAATATTGTGAGCTACTCTTTGATGCGACTGGGCTATGGGTGAGCCAAAGCACCCTGTGCCGAACATTCCAGCGATTAGGCTTGCCGCGCAAAAAAAACGCTCCGCTCTAGCCAAGCCCTGAGTGAGCGAGTTCAACTCCTGAGAGCAGAGTATTGGTCACAGGTGAGAGGGATAGACCTTAAAGACTTAGTATTCCTTGGTGAAATGGGTGTTTTACTGGGACTGATGAGAACCCATGGCCGCGCTGTCCCTGGAGAGGGAGTCTATGACTTCAAACCCTTTTATTGGGGGAGCAAGGTTAGCGTCATTGGCGCGATTAGTGTCTCAAAGGTACTGGCTGTCATGACGATAGATGATTCTATGGATGCTGCTGTTTTTAAGGTCTATGTCTCAAAATGTCTTGTACCTCAACTCTGGAAGGGTGCCGTAGTCATGATGGATAATCTAGCGGCTCACAAAGTAAAAGCCATTGCACCTTTGATTGAAGCCGTTGGAGCGAGAGTTTTGTACATGTCTCCTTACTCTCTAGAATTTAACCCTATTGAACACTGGTGGTCACAGTTAAAAGCCTTCCTGCGACAGTTCTCGCCAACAACCTCGAAAATGGTTGATACCCTCATCAAAACAGCGATGGATTTAATGGATTCTAATCATTTGCGTAACTGGTTTGCCCACTGCTGCTACTGTCCCCTATCAAGATGCAAACCGCTGTACGTAGAACTCACCGGATATCTTCAAGAGCTGTCACTCTAAATGACCCGCAAAAATAACGATAATCAGATCAAAAGAACGACAACAGATTCCAAATCTATTTCTGACGGTACATAAAAACAGACTTAAGGTTGAGTCCTAAGGGGTAAGGGCTTTAGGCAAAAAACACTCAAGATAAATGATAAAGAAAGTGAGGAAGCTCAAATAATGAAACTTTTATCTCGTGTTCTAACCACCTCTAGCGTTGCGCTCTTATGTTTGGGGGCAGTTAGTGCTTCCGCAGTTCCTGTTAAAACGGCTCAGTCGTCGGATATCAACGTAAATGGGCCAACCGTTAACTGCGATGATGTTAAGGTCTCATCACCAGGGGTTGGGGTATCGGTTCCTAATGTCAGCCGATTAGTCCCCAATGTTGGTAAGCTCTTGCGTGAAGGCGTTGGTGTGCCTGCACCCGATACTGAAGCGCCTGATATTTCAGTTCCTAAGGTCAGTGTATCTGCGCCCGCTCAAACCTGTGCAGATGCCCGCAATCAGGATAATGAAGCTCCAGCAGGCACCATGAGTAACTCTGAGCCAGTAAGAGGCCTTTGGTAAAAGCCTGTTTTTATGGGAGTCAATGGTGCAAGGCACGCTCTTGAAGGGTTAAGTGAAGTCATCCAAGGCAGCAAAAGTACGCTTTGGATGACTTGTTTTTAGGGGGTGTTGGTGCTGCCCGCTGCAATCAAGGTAGCCGCTGCTGAAACCATTCGGGTCAGGGATAAAAACCGCTGTCATCAGAAATACCGATATAGTGGGCGTAGTGATGGACTGGCCTAACAACCACTCAATCTCTCAACCGAGTCGGTGTTACGGCTCGGATTGAACGCAGCATTTTCCAGCATTTGTAGGTTCAGGCATGTCTCAAGTCAGTATTACCCAGTTTTCGCAGTTGGCGATCGCCCCCCAAATCCTCCAGGCCATCGAAGAAATTGGCTACGAGTCTCCATCTCCCATCCAGGCCGAGAGCATTCCGCCGCTGCTAGAAGGCCGCGACCTGCTTGGGCAGGCACAGACGGGCACCGGAAAAACCGCCGCATTTGCGCTCCCCGTCTTGAGCAGACTGAACCTAGACCTCAATATGCCCCAGGTTTTGGTCTTAACCCCCACGCGGGAGCTAGCGCTCCAGGTGGCTGAAGCTATGCAAACCTATGCCCGTCACCTCAAAGGGTTTCACATTGTGCCGATTTACGGCGGACAAAGTATGGATACCCAGCTTCGTCAACTGCGGCGCGGGGTGCATGTGGTGGTTGGGACACCAGGACGGATTTTAGATCACCTCCGTCGTAAAACCCTAAAGCTGAGCGCACTCTCAACGGTGGTTTTAGACGAAGCCGATGAAATGTTGCGCATGGGTTTTATAGATGACGTGGACGAGATTCTACAGCACACCCCAGCAGAAAAGCAGGTGGCCTTGTTTTCTGCCACTATGCCAGAGGCCATTAAGCGCATTGCCCAGCGCCATCTTAGACAGCCCGTTGAAATTAAAATTCAGTCCAAAACCGCCACGGTTTCGACCATCAGCCAGCGCTACTGGCAGGTCACGGATGTCAATAAGCTCGATGCCCTGACCCGAATGCTGGAAATTGAGGACTTTGACGCAATGCTGGTGTTTGTACGCACCAAAATAGCAACTGATGAGCTATCGGAAAAGCTAGAGGCGCGGGGCTACTCCTGCGCGGCGCTCAGTGGCGACGTGAAGCAGTCTGTGCGAGAAAAAATTGTGGAGCGGCTCAAAAGCGGCTCTTTAGATATTGTGGTAGCAACAGACGTGGCGGCACGGGGACTGGATGTAGAGCGCATCAGCCACGTGGTGAACTACGACATCCCCTACGACACCGAAACCTACATTCACCGGATTGGTCGCACCGGACGGGCGGGACGTAAGGGCAACGCCATTTTGTTTATCTCGCCCCGCGAGCGGCGAATGCTGCGGACGATTGAGCGTGCTACCCGTCAGTCTATTGAGCCAATGCAGCTCCCCAGCTCTGAAGATATTTCGGATCGGCGGATTACCCAATTCAAAAAAGTTATTGCCGACACGATGGCATCTGAAGATCTCTTCTTTTTTGAGGAGCTAATTACGCGCTATCAGGAAGAACAAGATCTAAGCCTCAGCGAAATTGCCGCTGCATTAGCCTTTCTAGTGCAAAAAGAGCGTCCCCTTTCGCCTAAGGCATTGGCGATCGCCGACCAGCCTAAAGGCAGCAGCAGCAAAGACAGAGATCGCAATGACCGACCAGAACGACATGAGCGCCCAGAGCGACAGGGCGAAGGCCGAGTTAAGCGGCGTGGTAGCGAAGATGACGTACCAGACCTGCCCATGCAGCGCTTTCGCATTGAAGTGGGTCGTGAGCATGGGGTGCAGCCGAAGCATATTGTGGGGGCGATCGCCAATGAGGCGGGTCTAGACAGTCGCTATATTCATCAAATTCAAATCTTTGATGACTTTAGCGTGGTAACGCTTCCCGACGGTATGCCCAAGGACGTCTTTAAGCATCTCAAACAGGTCTGGGTTTGCAGTCAACAGCTTCAAATTAGCCCATTCTCTGACTCAGACACAGGCAGTAAGCCTAAAGAAAAGAAAGCTGACAAGACGGACAAGCCCCCTAAAGAAGGGCGCGGCAAAGAAGGCAAATACACCAAAAAAAGAACCAGCAGTATTCCGTCTTAGAAAGGGAAATAAACATCCAGGTTTTATAGATGCGGGTTTTGCCAGTAAATTTGGGATTTTCCAACGCAGTATCAGCTAAACCCGCCCTTACATACATGAGGGTTATCCTTGCATACTCTTATTCTTGCGAGACATGAGGATGAATGCGGTCAATGCCTTGCTTTACCCAAGCGATGCAGTCTGCTTCATCCTCGAATAACCGAGGTGCCGCTAGATTGGTGAGGCTACTGGGCGAGTAGTGGTCGTAAAAATACTTCCCTGCAATTTGGGAAATTAAAATGAGATTGCCTTTGTAAACGTAGCGCTGCTGCACATAGGTTATTGCAGAGGGCAAATCTGAGTGGTGTGCCAGAAACGTTTGGGCGATCGCCATCACTCGCTCCACAGAACCCCCATAGTCTTCTGTAGGGTTAACGGCCTTATGAAAACGCCCCTGACGCTCAAAAGCGCACAGGAGCTGATAAGAATACAGGTCAGACCCAGAAATCATGCCGCACTTAAATGGAATGACCAAATAGCCGCAATGTAAGGCTAGTTTTTCGTACAGGTATTGGTGCGCTGTCATGATGACCAGAGGCGGGTTAAGCATTCCCTAGATACTACTGGGTGAGCGCCCTCATCATCCGCTGCATTTCTTGCAGTATTCCTGTTTTCTTGGCTTGGGCGGGTAAAAACTGCGCCAAAATCTGGTCGAGGCGATCGCCGACTGGACGCGTCTCTTCTTCGGCAATCATCTGATAGGCCACATCCGCCTCATCCCACCAAACCTGCCAAGCCGAAGGATAGGCTCGAAACACAGCGCCTTTCTCTAGGGGACGCAGGTAATAGCACGTCTCTAGCAAATCTAAAAATCGTTCGCGGAGCTGTCGCCCTGCGTAGCCAATGCCCACAATGCTCACGTCTTGAAGCTTGGGGTTGAGCAAAATACAGGGGCGATCGCCCGCCATCCCACAAATTTTCTCGACCGTCCCCACCTCAACAGAGGTTGGCGCGACAAATACAAATGCTTCATCCTCTGGCTGCACAGGCTCTAGTGGCTCATTCACCCCTTTGATGGTGTAGGAGGTTTCACCCCAATCTCGACGGGCTAAGGCCGCAGCGCCAGCATCCGCAAAAAATACCTTAAAGTGTGTGCCCAGTTCAGGAAATAGGCTCAGGTACTGCTGCACTACAGGCATGGGCTTGAGTTCAGGGAACAAAATTTCAACCTGGAGCCGGGTGTGTCCAGCCGCCAAAGCCGCCTTGGTCGCCTCAACGGATTGGGCGATCGCCATTTCAAGAGTATCGGGAAGTGTCGCCATCTCATTTATCCTGTCGCTTACGCCTAAACAAAAGGGGTGTGCTTTCGTCACACCCCCTCCTTCAAAATTCAAACAATCTGACTTACTGAGCCGAAATCAACTCAACATCAAACACCAGCGTTGCATTGGGCGGAATGACCCCACCCGCACCCCGTGCGCCATAGCCCAATTCAGGGGGAATCACCAACTCACGGCGACCGCCCATTTTCATTGTGGCAACGCCCTCATCCCAACCCTTAATGACACGACCTGCACCAATGGGGAAAGAGAACGGCTGACCGCGATCGCGAGAGCTGTCAAATTTAGTGCCATCGGTAAGGGTTCCGGTGTAGTGCACCGTCACGTTCTGTCCTTTGGTTGGGGAAGCGCCTGTACCTTCCATAAGGTCTTTATACTTCAGGCCAGAAGGCGTTGTCACATAATCTGAATCGGTCATAGCTATTAGTGTTTCCGTAGGGTTAGGTTGTACTGCTGCTGCTGCTACTACCCGTTCTATGGGTGGGGAAGCGACGGCTAAAGGCGATGCTAAGGCATCAGCGGGTTTTGAGGTTAGCTGTACAACGACTAAAGCAACAACGCAAATGATCACGGCTGCTGCGCTAATTAAAATCCCTTGCAAGGTCTGTCTCCTCTTTTGGATGGGCTTGAGTTACCGCAAGGGCACAAGGTTTTGTGCGCCCCTACAAAGTGACTGATAAGTTTCATTTCAGAAACGGCCTAGCGCCAAGATTTATTTTCTAAGTCTCGGACTTGACGCTCTAGCCGATCAATTCTACCGCGCAATTCGTCTATTTCAGGCTGTCGCGCCACGCCAAAGTCTTGCATAATGTTGCGAAACTGCCGCTGAAACTGGCTTTCCCATTCTGAGGGGTCAGTTCGCAACTGCTGCATTAGGTCATCGACAAACGCCTTTGCCTGATCGGGGTTGAGCCGCCCTTCCTTGACCCATTCCTCACTGACTTCACGGATTTTATCAGTGACAAAGCTGGTAGTGCCGATCCCCATCAGCAGCATTTGCTTTAGAAAGTTATTTGTATCCATAAAAAGTTCTAGTTCCAGGAGGGTATCAGTTAATGCGGCTGCTTAACCTGTCGTCGATAAGGTGCATAGCCACGCAGCCTTCTTCTTTATTCTGCCAGACTTTCTAAAGCTCCGGCGATACGGCGATCGTATCAACAGAGCAGCCTTAAACATTGACCTCAAAAACAACAAGATGAAAATCTTTAGACTAAAATCAGACCATCCAACCATGATTTACAGCATGGTCTAGCGGAGAATCTATTAAAAATGAATCAGAAAATTCTATTAAGTTTGCTAGCAATCCCTACCGCCGTGGGTGCCATGCTAATGCCTTGCTTGATTGCTGTCACTGCTGCCCAGGCTACGGAATCTTCTAAGGCAGGCATCCAGAACGTTACAACACAAGCCTCTTGCGATGCACCTGCGCCTTCAACCCTTCACACCTCAGGGTTTAAGCAGGGTCGCAGTATTTTAGTGGCATCTGCTGGCAAAATTTCTGGAGATGATTTTGCGACTGACTTTAGCGAAGCCGAAAGCGATGCAGCAGTGCAGCTTTTTGGCTGTGATTGCCCTGCCTGCATTCGCTCCCTTCGCCAGCTACAGGACCAATCCTTAAGCCAAAAAGTTTTGGGTGGCAGCACCCAAGGGCATTGCCTCGCCTATCTCCAGAAAAAAGTGTCCCCTCAAGCGGTGAAGGACGTTCTTAAAACCCTAGAGGGGAAAACGCCTTAAATGATCCTGCACCCAACGACGAAATGCTTTAAGGGCGATGCTTCTTCCTTCCGTTAGGCTACGTTCTAAAAATTCAGAAATGGTTTCAATGAGTGGCCAATTTGGAAAATTTGGACTGAAGGGAGAGTCTACATATTGCCCACTCTGCAAAACACTGATTTGTAGTGCTCCACCTTCAATCCGCCATAGTTCTGGCACTCCCAAGGCTTGGTAGGCATCTAGCCCTGTCTTTGAAGTAACATCAACCTCAATTGCCAAATCTGGTGGTGGATCAATCGTTAAATCAAGTCGTCTTTTGCCAATCATTGCAGCATAGTTATGAATGTAAAAGCATTGATCTGGCTCAATGCCTTTCATCATGTCTCTGCGCTTAAAGGTTGATGAGCCATAACATTCATTGCTGATGTCAAGCTCTTCCATTAAAATTTTGAGCATATCGCCAATCAGTTCTTTATCAACCTCATGTTCTGGCAGGGGCATCCGAATCTCCAAAATTCCATCGCTGTAGGCAATCCGAGAAGCGCGCTTATCGCCTAGCTCCTCAAGGATGGCTTCAAACTCATCCCAGTTGACATTTTGAAGCTGAATGTTTTTGCCAGGTTGAACCACAAGCTGCCGAAGCTGGAGCGTGACCATAGCCGTTGACCGTAAAGGATCTGTTTTAAGTATAGCGATCGCCCCTCTTCGCGTTTGTTTTGTATCGTTGCTGAGAAGAGAGAGAGAAATCGTTCAAATTGGGAACGATCCCTCGTCAGGGGAAAGCCCTTTTTGATAGGGTTAAAGAGGAAGAAATACATCCAATTCACCCACTCAACCGTCTTCGAGTATCTTCATGCCCGATTCTGTCAATGCATCTGCCCCCATTTCAAGGGACTCTAACCTTGATCTGCATGAATTAGAAGCCCAGCTCACCACGGGTTCAGAGAAGAATCAGCTTCAGGCTGCTGCGATGCTCTATGAAGCAGGAGAAGAAGGGTGTGCAGTACTGCAATCTTTTTTACTCCAGCGCCGCACTGAGGATAGGGCAATTGCGCCCATTGACGGTCGCTGCTATGAGCTGCTGCTGCTGTGCGCTGAAAAGCCCGAAACAGAAATATTTTTGGAGGCGCATTTCCCTCAGGGTGTGGTGCCGCTTACCTCCGAGTCTGGCATAGACTATGCCCCACTTCAAAAGCTGTTATCGCAGCAGAACTTTTTAGACGCCGATCGCGTGACGCTCCAGAAGCTGTGTGAGCTTTCAGGGCCGGCGGCAATGAAGCGGAAATGGGTGTATTTTTCAGAAATTGATGGGTTCCCCGTCACGGATCTCAAAACCATCAACGCCCTATGGCTCGTGCATTCTGAAGGGAAGTTTGGGTTTTCAGTACAGCGGCAGCTTTGGCTAAGCGTGGGCAAAGACTGGGAGGCGCTGTGGCCCAAAATTAAATGGAAGTCTGGCAAAACCTGGACCCGCTACCCTGGCGAGTTTATTTGGAACTTGAGTGCACCCAAAGGTCATCTACCGCTGTCCAATCAGCTTCGGGGTGTACAGACGATGAGTGTGCTGCTATCCCATCCGGCATGGACTGCCTGAGTAGTTACTAAATTTTTATTTTAAGTTTTTCAAAATTGCAAGAGTAACGCGCTATGGCGACATTTTTATTAGAAGTGGGCACCGAAGAACTTCCGGCGCAGTTTGTAGCATCTGCCTTAGCGCAGTGGCGATCGCGCATCCCTGCTGACCTTAAAGCCAACGTGCTGACCTCAGAAAATATTGAAATATTTGGCACCCCCCGTCGCCTTGCCATACTCATTCATGGTTTACCCGATCAGCAGCCCCAACAAACCGAAGAAATAAAAGGACCACCCGCCAAATCTGCATTTAAGGAGGGACAGCCCACGCCAGCGGCACTAGGATTTGCCAAAAAACAGGGGGTTGAGGTTGCAGATTTTGAGCTGCGCCCCACAGATAAAGGTGAGTTTATCTATATCCGTAAGGTGATTGAGGGGCGCAAAACGCCAGAGGTGCTAGCAGAACTGATCCCTCAGTGGATTTTTGGACTCGAAGGTAAGCGCTTCATGCGGTGGGCTGATGGAGATTTGCGCTTTTCCCGCCCCATCCGTTGGCTGGTGAGTCTGTGGGATGACCAGATTTTGCCCGTCCAGATTGAAAATGAGCCGACAGTTGTAAAGGGCGATCGCATTTCGACAGGCCACCGCGTTCTGCACCCCGATCCTGTCGTGATTGCCACTGCTGCCGACTATCACAAAACGCTGGAAGCAGCCTATGTTCAGGTTGATCCCGCTCAGCGAAAAGTCATAATTTTAGAGCAGGTCAAGGCCGTCGCTCAGTCTGTAAATGGCGTTGCCGAAATCTCGGAGGCGTTGCTTGCTGAGGTAGTGAATTTAGTAGAGTGGCCGACGGCGATCGCAGGCACCTTTGATCAAACGTTTTTGGAGCTACCCTCAGAAGTCGTGACCACAGAAATGGTGAGTCATCAGCGCTACTTCCCAGTCCGCAACGTCAGCGGTGAGCTGCTCCCTTATTTCATCACCATTTCTAATGGCGACCCAGCAAAATCTGAGGTGATTGCCGCTGGTAACGAACGGGTCATTCGGGCACGACTTGCTGACGGGCAGTTTTTCTTTAAGGCCGATCTGGCAATTCCCCTAGCAGACTACCTACCTAAACTCGAAACCGTCACCTTTCAGGCCGATTTAGGCTCTGTCCGCGCCAAGGTTGATCGCATCCAGCAGAATGCCCAGCGCATTGCCCAGCAGCTTCAGGTCGATGCTTCAGCCGCCGCAACCATTGATCGTGCCGCGCTGCTCTGCAAAGCAGATCTTGTTACCCAAATGGTGGGCGAGTTCCCTGAGCTTCAGGGCGTAATGGGCGAAAAGTATGCCCTTGCCAGCAAAGAGCTGAAGGCGGTTGCAACGGCGATCGCAGAACACTATCTCCCTCGTGGTGCGGAGGATGGACTGCCTCAGACATTAGAAGGGCAGGTGGTGGCGATCGCCGACCGTCTCGATACCCTCGTGTGCATTTTTGGCTTAGGCATGTTGCCCACGGGTTCGTCAGATCCCTTTGCACTGCGGCGATCAGCTAATGCCATTGTGAACATTATCTGGTCAGCAAAGCTCCCCCTCAACCTCAAGCAGCTTTTGCAAACCACCACAGCCGCTTTTGCCGAAAGCTTCAGCAAAACGGAGGAACTAGAAACCCTTCAGCGACAGCTTCAGGAGTTTTTCTTGCAGCGCATTCGCACTCTGCTGCAAGAGGAGCAGCAGGTTGATTACGACCTTGTAAATGCCGTCTTAGGTGCAGCCGACCCAGACTATACCCAACGCGCCCTTGAAGATTTACTAGATGTGCAGTCTCGCGCCCTATTTTTGCAGCAGATCCGCTCTGATGGCACCCTGGCAAATATTTACGAAACGGTAAACCGAGCCACGCGATTAGCCAAGCAAGGCACGTTAGAAGCTCAAACCCTTGACCCAGCCACAGCGGTGAACCCTGAGCATTTCAAACAGTCTTCTGAAAAGGCGTTTTATGATGCGCTGGTGATGCTATTGCCACAAACGCAACAGGCTTCTGCTCAGAGAGATTATGGGCTATTGGTGAGCGGGTTAGCGGCGATCGCCCCCGCAGTAAGCGCCTTTTTTGACGGCCCTGATAGTGTACTGGTGATGGCAGATGAACCCAACCTCAAGCAAAACCGCCTGAATCTGCTGGGCTTACTGCGGAACCATGCCAGGGTGCTAGCTGACTTCGGTGAGATTGTGAAAACGTAGCTTTGAAATAATGCCAGCACTTTGCTAGCATTAACTCAAGAATTCTCTAAAAAAGGAGGAGTGCTAAATGGCAACGCTCACAATTCGCAATGTGCCTGATGAGTTAGTTAATCGGATTAAATTGCTTGCAGGACAGAAGGGAGTGTCGATGGAGCAGGAAATCCGCGATTTGCTGCAAAGTCGTTATGAGCAGCGTGGAGCTGTGCTTGAGCGTATCCGTCAGCGCTGGGCAACATTGCCGCCTCAAACGGCTGAACCTATGCAGGACTGGAAAACGCAGGGGCGACCCTAATGGTGATTGATACAATGGTGTTTGCCTATGCCCTATTGCAGGTAGAGAATAAATATGAGCAAGCCGCCGCTGCATTAGAAGCCGCTGAACAAATTATTGTTCCAGACTCGCTGTTTGCTGAGTTAGGAAATGTTGTTTGGCAATGGATTCAGTTTCGGCAAGTGCCACTGCAAACAGGACTAGAAGTGTTGGCAGACGCGGAGGCGTTGGTTGATAAGATTGTGTCTAGTGCTTCTGTTCGAGACCTGGCTTTAGCGTTAGCAGCACAGGAAGGGCATTCGTTTTATGACACCTTATTTGTCGCAGCGGCAATTCAAGAAAAGACTCAATTGGTGACGTTTGATCGAAAATTAGCAGCCAAATTTCCAGATCAGGTGAAATTTTTAGAATAAGTGATTTTTAGAATGCTTTGTCACTGTCTTTTGACTAAAATTCCCTCCCAGATTATCCAGCAGGGAATTTTAGGTTTGTGAGCGTAATCATGGGGCAACCGACAGATTGGGGTTTAATCATGGGGTTATAATAGCTTTCTACAAAGCGCTGAAAGCCTTAGAGTGCAAAAGGTAGGATATTCTTAAGCCGCTTTTTGAGGCTGAGAGACAAAGCGATTCATCACTACGACTCGATTATCGTCTTTGGCTATCCACCGTAGTTCTAAGTGACCTTCAACGAGAACCCATTTTGCAGTTAATTCTGTTTTCATGGCTGTGACCTCTGAAGTAAAAACTCGATATAAGTATTCTTCAGCGATCGCATCGAGAAATCTGTGATGTCAGGCCAAATGAGCTGTGATTCTCATCACTTGTAGCATCATATTTTTGCATTTAAAGCTAAAACTTGATTCAGCTTTCCACTACGAAATCCTTCTAGATCAAGGGTTACATAGGTAAACCCGTAGCTCTGAAACGCCTCAACGAGCTGAGGTAGATCAGTGGTCTGCACAAAGCTTTGTATGCCGTCCACAGGCAGCTCAATTTTTGCCGTAGCGCCTTCAGACCGCACTCTTAACGTAGTCAGCCCCAACTTTCGCAGATAGCGCTCTGCTTGCCCCACTCGCCGCAGCTTTTCAACCGTAATTTCTTCGCCGTAGGGGAACCTTGAGCTTAAGCAGGGCTGAGCAGGTTTATCCCAGCAGGAGAGTCCCAAAAACTTTGACAGTTCCCGCACCTCCAGCTTTGTGAGTCCTACTTCAGCTAACGGCGATCGCGTGCCTCGTTCCTTTGCAGCCTGGATCCCTGGGCGGTAGTCGTGCAAGTCATCCGCATTCACGCCATCTACTGTATAGGCATAGCCCAAGGACTGCGCAAGGGGTTTAAGGGTATCGTACAGCTCGCTTTTGCAGAAATAGCACCGATTAATGGGGTTGCTGGTGTAGCTAGGGTTTGCCATTTCATGGGTTTCTACCAGCCGATGGGCAATGCCAATCTCGGCAGCCTGAATCTTGGCATCTTCTAAATCTTCTGGCAGCAGAGAGGGTGAGACGGCAGTAACGGCTAGGGCGCGATCGCTCAACACATCCTGAGCAATTTTTGCCACCAAGGTGCTGTCAATTCCGCCAGAGTAGGCAATCAAAGCCCGATCCATCTCTCGAAATAACGCTTGCAGTTGAGATAGCTTGTCCTGAACCATATTTCTACTCAACAGCGATTACGATACTCCCCTGCCTGGGCGCATTCTAGCACTGCACTTTCGGGCTTGACACTGAGAAATAGAGCAATAAAAGGTCTAGCTTGGTGTGCTAAGATTTAGGTTTGCCGCAAATTAATCAACAAATTAAGCAACACCCATGACCCTTCTGCAAGAGAAGAAACAAGAGATTATCAACGCATATCAGGTTCATCCTACCGACACCGGATCTTCCGACGTCCAAGTGGCGATGCTGTCTGCGCGTATTTCACGCCTGAGCGACCACCTTAAGACCAATAAGAAAGATCACGCTTCTCGTCGTGGCCTTTTGAAAATGATTGGGCAACGTAAGAGTCTTCTGGCCTACATCCAGAAGCACAACAACGACCACTACCGACAGTTAATCACCCGCCTCGGCATTCGCGGATAACAGGTTGCCGTTATGGCTGCTAAATCTAAACTGTCAAACTCTCCTAAGGATGAACGCAGTGGCTTCGGGTCATTGCCCTACGAACCTAAGGGAAAAGATAAGACATCTGCACCTAAAAAAAGCCTGCCGAAAACTTTATCTACGCCTGTTAACTCACCTAAGTCTTCACGAACGAATCGTTCTAAAGCTTCTCAGGGTATTCCTGAAGTGGTCAGTAAGCGTATGGCGAAACGAATGGCTGTTCTTTGTGGTGTGCCGACATTATTGGGGCTGTCTACGTTTCCAATCAGCTACTTTGTTGTTTTTCAGAATGGGATTGAACTCCCAAACGTCGCCGTTTTACTTGCAAGCCTTGGATTTTTAGGGCTAGGGGTACTTGGGTTGAGTTACGGAGTTCTGTCCGCATCTTGGGACGAAGCGCTGCCTGGGACGAAGCTAGGATGGCAAGAGTTTAGGCTCAATTGCGGTCGCCTTGCCGAAAACTTTAGGGCGGGACGCGATCGCCAGAATTCCTAAGACCTTATCTCATTCATCAATCGTTGGTTTAAGGGTGGCAGATTTTCTGTCACCCTTAAATTTTTAGAATCTATGCTGCATCCAAACCCAGCTTGAACCCCCAATCAGCGACAATAGACGAGATTACCCCTCAGGCTTGGCATGGCTCGTAACCCAAAGCTTTCTTATGATCGCGGGACGCTGATTTTGCACCCGCCCCCTAAGGGAAAAGACTGGTTAGACTACGCTACCTGGGATGACCGCATCGAAAAATTTCGAGTCCCAGCCATTCAGTACCGCGCTTTGGTGAGCGCCCTGTATCGCGCTCAAACGTCCATTGACGATAAAGCTCGTGCCTATCAAGAATTAACGCTTGTGCCTCGCGTTGACATGACGCCTTATCTGCATCAGCAGGAGGCGCTTGCGCAATGGCAACAATCTGGCAAACGAGGTGTGGTGGTTCTGCCCACTGCGGCGGGTAAAACCTACCTCGCACAGCTTGTGATGCAGTCTATTGGGCGCAGTACGTTGATTATGGTGCCCACCCTAGATTTAATGCACCAGTGGTACGCCCATTTTCTAGCGGCGTTCCCTGATGCAGAAGTTGGCTTGCTGGGCGGTGGCTCCCGCGATCGCACCCCCATCCTCATCTCCACTTACGACAGCGCCGCCATCCATGCTGAGAGCTTGGGCAACCTGTATGGCCTATTGATTTTTGACGAGTGCCACCATCTCCCCAGCGGCTTCAATCGCGTCATTGCAGAGTATGCGATCGCCCCTTATCGCCTCGGACTCACCGCCACCCCAGAGCGCAGCGACGGCAAACATGCCGATCTCGACTATCTGATTGGCCCTGAAGTCTATCGCAAGTCCTCCGAGGAACTATCCGGCATTGCCTTAGCGAAACATGAGGCTACTCAAATTCGGGTCAAGCTGACGGAACCGGAACGTGATCGCTACGATGCCCTCATCCAAACCCGTAATGCATTTTTGCAAGAGCGCGGTATTTTTCTCGGTAGCCTGAGCGGATGGCAGCAGTTTGTTAAAGAAAGTGCGCGTTCTAAAGCTGGACGGCGAGCGATGTTGGCGCATCGAGAAGCCAGGGCGATCGCATTCGGCACTGAAGGTAAGCTGCGGGTCTTGGCAGATCTGCTGGGGCAGCATCACCCAGAGCGCACCCTCATTTTTACCGACGATAACGCCACGGTTTACCGCATTTCTCAAGACTTTTTGATTCCGGCGATTACCCATCAAACCCCCGTTAAAGAGCGTCACGAGATTTTAGATAAGTTCAAGTCGGGTGAGTATCCGAGCATTGTGGCTTCACGGGTTCTCAATGAAGGCGTTGACGTGCCCGAAGCGCGGATTGCGATCGTGCTGTCTGGCACAGGCTCTACGCGAGAGTATGTGCAGCGCCTGGGGCGGGTGTTGCGCAAGGGTAATGATGCCAGCAAACTGGCGTTACTCTATGAAGTTATTGCTGAAGAAACCACCGAAGAAGGTACCGTGCGGCGACGACAGCCCAAGCCAACGCCACAGCCCCATCAGCGCACTTTAGCGCTGGTTCCTTCACCTTCTAAAAAAGAGCCACAGTCTTTGCCCCGCGCCGCCGAAATGCCTGCCGACTGGGACACCAAGCCCGAGCCATAGGCTATCGGTAGCAGGGCATTTAATTGCACAATCTAGGGGCGTTGTTGCATAAGTGGAATCTAGGACAGAAATCCCCCTTTATTGAGGTTGGATTAAGCAGCAACTGGAACACTGACAGGCTTACCCAATTGAATCATCCGGTTCAGCATCGCGCATTGACACAATAATTCTGTCGCC
>JANPLU010000006.1:0-14005 GCA_031422435.1 Acaryochloridaceae cyanobacterium VAR_48_metabat_390 | reverse complement strand
AATTCCGCCATGGTCTGCCAACACACGCATGGCCTCACCTAAATCCATACTGGAAATGGGGCGTCCAATCCAGCGGATATGGCCTTCAAGGTCATACTCCTTAATCAGACTATGCAGGGTTTCAATTTCAGACTGTTCTTCTGCGTTAATGGCTTCGCTGGGGTGCAGTTTGCCCGTCAGCACAATCAGATTGCAGCGGCTTTGCAGTTCAGGGCTTCGACCAAAGCACTCGACTAGCCCCGATAGGTTTTTGACAGTGTTAATGGGGGCAAAGTTAAGAATAGGGCGCTTGGCGGGGTCTTTGAAGTAGCCCAAGATTTGGTCATCTGATTGGGTAAAGAGCAGGTGAGAGAGGCGATCGCCTTCTCCCACCACGCGCTCTTGGGTCAGATGGAATGGGAAAAACGCACGCTCGTTGATGCCAGGGGGAACCACGTTGAATTTGGGACTGCATAGCTCAATGCCGTTTACGACATGAAAGAGCTGCGGCATACTAAAGCTTTGGTAAGACTCAAACTGCCCTGTGGTGTCGGGGGTGCCCATAATCTCTTGATAAGAAGAGGTGACGATAAAGTCAGCCGCGTTCATGCCGATAATGTCGGCGGTGTAGAGTAGGGAAAAATGGTAGCGATCTTCGAGGTCTTGCCAGTAGAGGTCGCTAAAGAGGTATTTAGGTTTTTCAAGGGCATGGGCAATCATGCAGTGGGGCACTTTGAGCCGACGCGCCAGCAGAAACGCCACAAGGTTGCCGTCGGTATAGTTGCCAATCATCAAATCTGGCTTACCTTGAAAATGAGCGAGTAAGCTTTTTTCGGCTTCATGGGCAAACCGTTCTAGGTAAGGCCAAATGTCAAACTTAGAAATCCATTCTTGAAGAACGGCATCTGCTTGATCTCGGAACGGCACTCGTAAAATCCAGGTGTGTTCTGCGCCCTGAACCTGCTCTTGGGGCAAACTGCACTGGGTGCCTTCACAGTCTGGGATCAGCCGCGTCAAAATTACAATTTTGGGCTGAATGCCAAACCGATCTAGCCCAGCATCCTTAATTTCTTGCGTGAGCTTTAGATCTAAATGTCTTGCCTGGTCGAGCACGTAGGCTACCTGTCCAGCCGTCTCTGGCCGACCCAGTACGCCATCTTGGCCAACCCATCCATGAATAGAAATGAGAAGAATCTTAAAGCTAGTGGGTATCCGGGCAATCCAAGCTTCTAAAACGCCTACGTCTGGACTTTGGAGGAGTCGAGCCAATAGCTCTAAGGCGGCGAGTGCTTGAGCGGCAGTTCCGCCCCAACCTGGCTCAAATCCTGCTGACTGGAGATCGAGATGAATCTTTTCGTAGGGGGTATTGGGTGCGGCATGGTGCAGCAGGGAAATTGCCTCTCCGACCTGCTGCTGTAAATGCTCACCGCTGCTAATGCGGTCGTTAATGAGCAGAGATATTCCTTCGTAGTGATGCCCTCGCAAGACCTCAAAGATAGATTGAATCCACTGTTGGAGGTCTTGACCCAGCGCTGTAGCAAGGTATCGGTGCAGACAGGCGAGTCCTTCTCCAATACTGCGCGGATCTTGAATAGTTAAGTCCAGGTCATAAAAGGGCTGTACATCAATTTCAAGAATGCCCTGCTCGTAGCGATTCACCAGGCGATCGCGTAAATCGAGCAGCGCTTCTGTGGGCATTGAGTCTACGCTACTAAGATCGGCAGATACCCGCAAAATAACCTGCCGCGCAATGCGAGGGCGCAAAATGATCCATAGGGTTTCGTTCTCTAAAAGAACTTCATGGGTAAGGTGAATCAATTCCCCCAGTCGAGAGCTATGAAAAAAATAGGGAGGCTTATTCAGGTCTTGGCATGTTTGCTCAAATGCCTGCAAAATCTCGTTTCGTAGGAGATATTTTCTGTCAGTGCTGCGAAACTTGGCCACCAGCTCCCGAAAGTCTGATTTTTCCTCACTTTGGAGTACAGCTTGCACAAGTTTGAACATAGTGATCCTCTGACGCAAACATGTATACACTAACTATCCAAGTAGATTCAAGATTTCGCCTCCCCCTTTCACTATAGCCGCACCAGGATCTGACCCCCTGCGCCATATCTCGTAAGAGTTATTTCATGTAGCGGAACTTGATTTGAACCACAGACGGTGTGCCTAAAACCTTAAACTTAGTCTCAGCAAAGCTGGGGGCACTAAAGCTAATTTCAGGATTATTAGAAAATCCAAAGCCTTCTTCTGGAATGCCAAAATCTCCTTTATTTAGTTTTGAATCGCTGTTAGCATCATGGAACGCTGTCATGGCGTAATCTCCAGGCTTCAGATCGCTGAACACAATGGAAGCCATCTGATTAGAAATAGGCGTACAGCGTTTGAGGAGTAAGTCAGGGCTGCTATCACTGGGGAACCCATTCGCGCCAGAAAAAAGGCTGACGCAAACTTGCCCTTGGGAATCTCTTAGCCCATCAAACTTGGCCTCTAAACCCTGCGCTGGTGATGCCGAAAGGGGCGTTGAGGGAGCGGTACCGAGACTGGGGTTTCCCAGCACAGGAGGGGCAGGTTTCACCCCCCCAGGAGAAATTGGCTTTACCTCCTCTCCAGAGGCTTGGGCATAAAGCGGATAGGAGAGTGTAAAGCTTGCTGCCATCGTTGCGCCCAAAATGCACACAAAGCTCAGTCTTGTATCGTTCATAATTCCTCAGATGGCTAGATAGATGAGGTTAACGCTCCGCCCATGAATGAAGTTCCCCACAGGTCAGCAGCCCAGTAGTTTGTTCCGGCTTGTGACGGATCTGCAAAGACTATAACGCCTGCTGTATGGGTTGTGTAGAGGCGGCAGATATTCTTCACTTACCCTGTAAAACCGAAAGTGTATTGGTGTTCTGTTCCTCACCATCAATCGAAGCTTGCTAACACGATAAATCTCTTAAAAATATATTTTTAAGAGATTTATATCTTCCTTTTGGTCTACTGAAGAATCTATCCAATGTAGTTCTTTAATACTCTTGGATCAAATTATGCTTGGCTGATAGCAAAAATTCTCCAATCTTGAAATAGATATGAAAGCCATAAGCCTTTCTTTGATAAGCTTTTAGACCCATTTAAAATATTGGCAAGAACTAACTAGTATTAACTATGTCAAAATCTGAATCATTTATAACTGTAAATATAAAGAATAATTCGGAAATCCGTACTACACTCCCTGAATTGAGGTCAGCTATAATGTCGTAAGCACTGACGTTTTTACTGAATCTTAAGTAAACTTTATCGAGCAACGCCAGAGAAACAACAAACTTTTTCTTTGCTGGCGTTTAGCTCAAGGAGAGAGATCATGAGAATTGCTCAAGTTGCGCCCCTATGGGAAAGTGTTCCCCCTCCTGCCTACGGTGGAATTGAATTGGTGGTGGGTTTACTCACTGATGAACTGGTGAATCGGGGTCATGATGTGACGCTGTTTGCGTCTGGAGATTCTACGACTGAGGCAAAGCTGTCTTCTATTCATCCCAGGGCTTTACGACTCGATGCGGCAGTCAAAGAATATAGCGTTTACGAAGCGCTTCAGCTGAGCCATGTTTATCAGCGCGCTGCGGAGTTTGACATTATTCACTCTCATATGGGGTTTGGTGCTCTGCCCTATGCAAAATTGATTAAAACCCCGACCGTGCATACGCTGCACGGTATTTTTACGCCTGATAGCACTAAGCTTTTTAACCATGCTAAAGAGCAGCCTTACGTCAGTATTTCTAATTCCCAGGTTGATTCGCATCTCGGGCTAAACTGTGTGGCGACGGTCTACAACGCCATTGATGTCAACCGCCATCGGTTTTTCCCAACGGCAGATGAGCCGCCCTATCTCGCGTTTTTGGGCAGAATGTCGCAAGAGAAGGGGCCGCATCACGCGATCGCCATTGCCCAAAAAACCGGACTGCCGCTAAAAATGGCAGGGAAAGTTGACCCCGTAGATGAAGAATTTTTTGAGCGTGAGGTTAAGCCCCACATTGATGGTCACCAAATTCAGTTTTTAGGTGAGGCGAAACACGTTCAGAAGAACGAGCTGATGGGACGGGCGATCGCCACTCTATTCCCCATTACCTGGCGCGAACCCTTCGGCCTAGTGATGATTGAATCTATGGCAGCGGGTACGCCTGTGGTTGCCATGCGCCTTGGCTCTACGCCAGAGGTGATCGCCCACGGTAAAACAGGCTACCTGTGTAACACCGTTGAAGAATGTGTCCAGGCCGTTAGAGACATTGACAAGATTAATCGGGTGGCTTGTCGTGACCACGTTACGGCTCGCTTTAGCGTGACGCAGATGACCGATGGCTATGAAGCCGTATACCGCCAGTTGGCTTCTAGTGTCGCCTCCAAAAATGGTCATAGCCGCACCCCTGTTTTGTTGACCAACCATTAATGGGTTAAAGGAGCCGTCAGGCTCAGGCAAAAGCCAAATTCTAGTCGTTAAGCAATGAAGTGAAGCAACGGAACCGAATGTTATGCAAACAACATTAATAGGCCACAGCTCCAGACTTGAAAGTCCAAAATCAAAATCTTCTTCCTTTGTCGTCTCACGGCGCTCCATTCCATCTCGTCAGTCGATCGCCCTCATTTCTGAGCATGGGGATCCTGCTGCTGATATTGGTCGAGAAGAAGCGGGTGGGCAAAATGTCTATGTTCGCAAAGTCGGCGAAGCCCTCGCGCGTTTAGGGTGGCAGGTGGATATGTTTACGCGCAAGACGCGACCAGATGATGCCGTCATTGTGCAGCACACCCCTCACTGTCGCACTATTCGCCTGAGCGCTGGGCCAGAGCACTTTGTGCCGCGCGATGAGCTGTTTCGGCACATGCCGGAGTTTGTAGAGTCGCTGCTGAAGTTTCAGGCGAAGGACGGCGGTAACTACCCTCTGGTGCATACCAACTACTGGATGTCGGGCTGGGTGGGGCTTCAGCTTAAGCAGGTGAGCAACATCCAGCTTGTGCACACCTATCATTCTTTGGGCGCAGTAAAGTACCAAAATTTAGCGCGGCCTCCCATTGCTCAGACTCGTCTTGCTATGGAACAGCAAATTTTAGAGCAGGTCGCCTGCGTTGTGGCGACCAGTCCTCAAGAGCAAGATTATCTGCGATCGCTGGTGTCAAAAGACGGCTATGTAGAAGTCATCCCCTGTGGCACTGACGTAGAAACGTTTCACCTGATGCCTCAATCAGACGCAAGATCAACCCTAGGGTTTGGCGCAGATGAAAAAGTAGTCGTCTACGTGGGGCGATTTGACCCGCGTAAGGGCATTGAAACCCTAGTCAGGGCTTTTGCTCAACTGTATGACCAAACCGAAGATGCGCTTAAAGTAACACTCCGGCTTGTAATTGTGGGGGGCTGTCAGCCTGGGCAAGCCGATGCCGATGAGCGATTGCGCATTGAGGCATTGGTTGCAGAACTGGGTATTGCTGATAACACAACGTTTGCGGGTCAAGTGGGGCATGACCGTCTGCCGTTGTACTACACCGCTGCGGACGTTTGCGTGATTCCTAGTCACTATGAACCGTTTGGGTTAGTTGCCATTGAGGCAATGGCCTGCGGTACGCCTGTGATTGCCTCAAACGTGGGGGGCTTAAAGTTTACGGTGGTTCCTGAAGAAACAGGGCTATTGGTAGCACCTCAAGATATACAGGGTTTTGCCGCAGCGATGGAGCAGGTTTTAACCCAGTCTCACTGGTCGGCTCAAGTGAGAATGCAGGCTACCACCTGGGTAAAGGAAAACTTCAGCTGGACGGGCGTTGCAGCGCAGCTTAGTGATTTGTATCGTCGCCTCCTAGTCGGGTCGCTCATAGATCGACCTGTCCATGTTTTAGCAGAACCCATTCCGGCTCGACCGCCTCTACAGCTATCGGCTTAGAGCAGCGGCTGGAGCTTTAGATACACTAAAAACTGCTTCTTCTGGCGCTCAAGACGTAGCGTTACGGTCTGTCCAACCTGACTTAACTGCTGTCGAATTTTGACTAAGGTTTGTGCGGATGTAGGGATGCCGTTAATCTCTACAGCCCGATCTCCAATTTCCACACCTGCTGTTGCGGCAGGTGTGTTTTTTGTAACTGCACCCACGCGGTACTGGGTGAGTTGTGCGCCAGTCGCCTCTAGCCATAGCCCACTGAGGTCATAGTCATAGAGGATCGGGAGACGTGGTTCTAGAATAAGCTGACGATGGGGATAATCTAAAATCACCTTAAACTGCCGCAAAATTTGATAGCCAATTTTGCCGAAGAGGCGATCGCAGTCTCCTGTGCCTGCTCTACCCAAAATTGCGATGGGCTGCTTTAGCAAAATTGACCCAATATTTAAGCTTTGTACCCGTCCTAACACAATTTCGTCCACACCCTGAAGGGTGGCAAGGTTCCGCCGCAGGGTGCGGGGGACTGCCGCAATGAGCCGCTGATCTAAACCGCAGGCTGCCGTCAATGAAAGCGCCGTATTACTGCCCAGGTCAACCATGAGCTTGCTGGGCAGGGCTGGGTAGCCGTAGGGCGTAATGGTGGCGTTAATGTAGGGGCGATCGCCCTCAATCATCAAAGGAATACGCTGTCCATTGCCCCGATATTGATAGGTTTGAGGGCGGTGAAGCCGCAGCGTTTGAAGCTGGTAGTCTAGCTCAACGACAGTCTGCTCAAATAGCTCATAGCCGATGATTCCGCTGACTGCCCGTCCGAAATATTGCTCTAACCCTTTGACCTTAGCCTGGGGAATCACAACAGAGGTGTGATCTTTCAGCACTAACGAGCCGCCTAACTGAAGGGAGACGTTAGGGATATAGGTCGTTGGAATGGTTGTGGATCTCCTCGGGATATTGACTTTGCCTTGAGACTGAAGCCCTAGGATTTTTGCCTGGGATTCACTGATAAAGACATCAGCGGCTCCACTGTCTAAAATCAGGTCTTTTGTAGAAATACCGTTGACTTTACCCTGAAGATACAGATGCCCGCCGTAATCTTCCACGGGAAGGCTTTCCACGCCATTGCTCGTCATGGAAAGCTGGGCGTGGGGCGGCTGGGTGATGAGGCGATCGCGCATCCAGAGGCCCAATGCTAAGGAGCATCCCGTGAGCATTAAAAAGAAGCCAACCTGAAGCTTCACAAGCTGCCGCTCTAAACGTCGCCCCTATTATGCCAACTTAAAAGATGCAATGATTGCTTACAGTGAGATAGAGCGCAAAAATACAAAGGTTTGCAGTGCAGTCATGCCGAACGGCTCACAGAAAAAGACAGACGTTGAGGGCTTCTTTGACTTGAGTGGATGCCAAAATTGAGTGACCCTTCACAGTGGAACATTCCCTATTTTTCGGAAATGTTGAGAATGACGGCCTGCGTGTGCTGACGCAAATGAGTCAGGCGATCGCACAGTTGGTTCAAGCGCTGTTGCCGAGTCGCTACACATCGTGCGGACTGATAAAGCGCCGCGTCCGTGAGCGATAAACGCAGGAGACGGTGCAGCTCTGTGACATGGCGCTGACTCGATGCGGTAAGGCTTAGGGTTTCTGGGCGATCGCCCATTTGAATCTGAAGCTGTTGACGTAAATTCTCTAGCAGCAGTAAGCATTGACCAGAGGATGGAGATTCTTCAGCATTGTCTTGGCAAAGAGACTGTAGCACTTCGAGATGGTTCTCAAAGGTCTGCCAGCCTAAGAGGGAAGGATTGGGCATACTAGTAAAAATAGGGCGACGGGCAGCATTACTTAACCATGTTTTAATAGAATAAAAAAAGCAAAGCATTTTGGTATGCTTCGTTCCCTTAAGTTTTTATCTTCGCGCCAAGCTTATCTTCTCAGCACCACTGCTTTTCTAAATCATCCAACCTCTTAAACCCTGCGCTCTGCCATGAATGTGACGGCTGCTGCTCATTCCGCTTCTTCAGACGTTGAACTCCCAGACTGGCTTCAGCGCTGTCTGTTGCCTGGCGCATTTGAACAATCTAGTGCTGAAGAGAAAGATCGAGCGCTAATCTGTAAAGCCTTCAACTTTGGGTATCAGCTCCATCAAGGTCAAGTTCGTGCCTCTGGAGAACCCTACATCGCTCACCCCGTAGCAGTGGCAGGGTTACTGCGTGACCTGGGCGGCAGTGCCGCAATGATTGCCGCTGGCTTTTTACACGATGTCGTTGAAGATACTGACATTACTTCAGAAGATTTAGAAGCGGCCTTTGGCACAGAAGTGAGAGAGCTAGTGGAGGGCGTCACCAAACTTTCGACCTTTAACTTCTCGACCAAGACCGAACGTCAGGCCGAGAACTTTCGCCGCATGTTTATGGCGATGGCAAAGGATATCCGTGTCATCGTGGTAAAGCTCGCCGACCGCCTACACAACATGCGCACCCTAGAGCACCTTGCCGACGAAAAGCGCCGTCGCATTGCTCAAGAAACTCGAGACGTGTTTGCGCCCCTCGCCAATCGCCTTGGCATTTGGCGGTTTAAGTGGGAGCTTGAAGATCTCTCGTTTAAGTACCTTGAGCCAGATGCCTATCGCCACATGCAGCAGCTTGTCACCGAAAAGCGGACGACCCGTGAAGACAGCTTGGCAGAGGTGATTCAAATTTTACAGCAGCGCCTAGAGCCTCTAGGTTTAGGGCATTTAGAGCTAAACGGTCGCCCTAAGCATCTGTACGGCATTTTTCAAAAGATGGCGCGTCAGCAAAAAGAATTCCACGAAATTTTTGACGTGTCTGCAGTCCGGGTGATTGTGAAGTCGAATGACGAGTGCTATCGCGCCTTAGCAGTGGTGCATGACTGCTTCCGTCCTATTCCTGGGCGCTTTAAGGACTATATTGGCCTACCCAAGCCCAATCGCTACCAGTCTTTACACACCTCCGTCATTGGCTCCAATGGTCGACCCTTAGAGGTGCAGATCCGCACCCTAGAGATGCACCATATTTCTGAGTACGGCATTGCCGCCCACTGGAAATATAAAGAGTCGGGCAATTCATTGCCTAGCCAGTGGAATGCCAAGGACGATAAATTTACCTGGCTGCGGCAGCTTTTAGAGTGGCAGAGCGATCTTAAGGAAACGGACGCTCAAGAATATCTGGACGATATTAAGGCCAATCTGTTTGACAGTGAGGTGTACGTTTTTACCCCCAAGGGCGATCTCATTTCTTTGGCCCAGGGTGCCACGTCCGTCGATTTTGCCTATCGCATCCATACGGAAGTGGGGAATCACTGCTGTGGAGCGCGGGTGAGCGGTCGCATGGTGCCGCTCGACACCCCCCTCAAAAATGGCGACATTGTAGAGGTGATGACCCAGAAAAACGCCCATCCGAGTTTGGACTGGCTCAATTTTGTCACCACCACGTCTGCGCGCAACCGGATCCGGCAGTGGTACAAGCGATCGCGGCGGGAAGAAAATGTGCTGCGCGGACGAGAAATGCTGGAAAAAGAAATGGGCAAGAGCGGCTTTGATGCGCTCCTTAAGTCTGAACCCATGCAGTCTGTAGCAGAACGATGTAATTACCAGGCACCAGAAGATTTGCTGGCAGGCTTAGGCTATGGCGAAGTCACTCTTAATCTGGTGGTGAATCGCCTGCGCGAAACCATTCATAAACTTCAGCCTCAAGATCTCAAACTCGAGATGGGCATCGCCGCAGATAGCGTGTTGCTGCCTACTGCGACTCATGCTCTTAACCGAAATACACCGCCGCCATCTGCGCCCAGCGACGCCCCTATTTTAGGGATAGAAGGACTTATGCACCACATTGCAGGCTGCTGCCTGCCTGTGCCAGGGGAGCCAATCATTGGCGTGGTGACGCTTAGCAGTCGCGGCATCTCGGTTCACCGTCAGGGCTGCTCAAATGTGGACGTGATACCTGGCGATCGCCTCATCCCCGTCCGATGGAACACCAGCACTCAAAATAAAGGACGCCGACCCACCTATCCCGTTGAAATTCAGATTGAAGTGTTGGATCGAGTGGGTGTGCTGAAAGATATTCTGACTCGCCTCACCGACAGTAAGGTCAATGTTCACAATGCTCAAGTTAAGACCTTCCCAGGCCGTCCAGCGCTGATTCATCTAGGCTTAGACATTGAGCACTACAATCAACTTGAGCAAATCTTTGCCCAAGTTCGCAAAATGAGCGATGTGCTGAATCTGCGTCGCCTCAACCAACCTCAAGACTGAATTTGAGGTGATACTTTGCACTTTTGGCAGACGACTGCCAAAATAGAGAGCGTATTGAAACACAACAAGGTAGAGTGCAAAACACCTCTAAAACAAATCTATCTCGCTTCATTTTTTCAAATGCCTCCATCACTGGAACCCTCAATGATTGTCGGACAACCTGAATTTGTTGAAAATCCAGAAAACCGCTGCCCAGTGATCTTACTGGTCGATACCTCAGGCTCTATGAGTGGAGCGCCCATTGATGCGCTCAACGAAGGGTTAAAGACGTTTCGAGAAGCAGTTATTCAGGATGAGCAGGCCGCCCTGCGCGTAGACGTAGCAGTCGTCAGCTTTGGCCCCGTAGAGCTGGTGCAGGATTTTGTGACCATTGACCAGATGATTCCACCCCACCTAGTCGCCAATGGCCTATCGCCCATTGGTGAAGCCATTTCCTTTGGACTCGATCTGCTCGAAACGCGAAAGGCCACCTATCGCAACAACGGCATTCAGTATTATCGACCTTGGGTTTTTCTAATCACCGATGGCGCTCCCAATCCAGGTTCACCGTGGCTCCAGGCGGCTCAAAGACTTCAGGATGCCGAGCAGCAGCGTAAACTTTCATTTTTTGCGGTTGGCGTTCAGGGTGCAGACATGAATACTCTGCGCCAAATTGCACCGCCCATGCGTCCGCCCTTAATGCTAAATGGGCTAGATTTTCGATCTATGTTTTTGTGGCTGAGTGATTCAATGGTGCGGGTTTCAACCAGCACGGTCGGGGGGGAAATGGTGGCGCTACCACCTGTGGGATGGGGACAAATTACAACCTAATCCCGTTTAAGAATTGCTTTAGCACCCCTATTACCCCTTGAGGATGACTCGTGACCTGGAAAGCGATGGTTCATTCGGCAATTGGAACCCGCCACGAACGGCGGGGTCAACCCTGCCAAGACTATGGCAACTATTGCGTTGAAGCGCCTTATTTATTTGGAGCAGTATCGGATGGTGCAGGGAGCGCCAAGCATTCGGAGATTGGCGCACAGATTGCGGTCGAAACTGCCTTAGAAGCGATTTTTCAAGCTGTGACGCATCGATTTGATCAGTTGCCAACCTGGTCAGAAATGGAGCAGGCAGCGCCAGAACTCTTTGAGCAAGCGCTAGACACTATTTTGAGCGCGCTGCATCAAGAAACCGTTGCTAGCAGCTGCGAACTCCGAGATTTAGGGTGTACCCTGCTGGCCTTTGTGGCAACTCCAGACTGGGTTGCGGCAATGCAAATTGGGGATGGCTTTATGATGTTGCGCAGCCACCCAGATGCACCCTGCCAGCTATTGTTTGAGCCTGACAAGGGTGAGTTTATCAACGAAACCATTTTTGTTACAACTTCTGGCGCTAAAGCCTACATGGGTGTGTGCGTAGAGGCAGTACAGTCGCCATTTCTATGTGCCGCAACGGACGGGCTAGAGCGAGTTGCCGTTCGACTCCAAGATTGGCAGCCCTATGCGCCCTTCTTTGAGCCCTTTGAAGACTGTCTGAGCAAACTGCCCACCGCGGTAGAGCGCTATAGCTATCTCAAAACCTTCCTCGAGTCAGAACGGCTGAACGCAAAAACGGATGATGATAAAACGCTGCTAGCCTGTCTTTACAGCGCCGAATTGCCTGAAGAACAATGGGTGGTGTAGCAATGGGTGATGCAGCAATGGAGGGCGCAGGCTTAACGGCGCTCATTTCGGGTCGCTCCATTGTCCTAGACAAGAAATTGGCAAGCAGTGGTGAAGGGACGGTCTGGACAACAAACTTTCCTGGTTTTCTAGCCAAGCTCTATCATACTCCTACACCCGATCGCATTGAGAAGCTGAGGGTGATGATTGCCCATCCGCCTCAAAATCCCATGCGGCATCATCATCACGTGACGTTTGCGTGGCCTCAAGATCTGCTTCAAAATGTTCGAGGGCAATGTCTCGGCTTTTTAATGCCAGAGATTGTAGATGGTGTTAAGCTTTCGCTCATTTACAACGCAAAATTGAGAAATCGCAAGGCTCCGCGCTTCAATTGGTACTACCTTCACACTGCCGCGCTCAATTTTGCCCTGTCGCTCAAGTCGCTTCACGATGAAGGCTATGTGGTAGGAGACATCAAGCCCCAAAATTTGCTAGTAAACAGCCGCGCGCTGATTTCGGTGATTGATGCAGATTCGTTTCAGGTGCGAGATCCTCGCACTCAAACCCTGTATCGCTGTCCGGTTGGCTCTGAAGGGTTTACGCCTGTTGAGCTATTGGGCAAGGAGCTATCAACCATTGATCAAACTGAGATTCACGATCGGTTTCGGCTGGGTGTGATGGTGTTTATGCTGCTGTTTGGCGACCAGCCGTTTAAGGGTAAATGGATTGGGCGGGGGGAATCTCCCCAACCTGCCGAACTGATTCGTCAAGGCCACTGGCCCTACGCCCCCAATAGCATGGTGCAGCCAGGCCCCAATACAATTCCGCTTTCGATTATTCATCCCCAGCTTCAGGTTTGCTTTCAGCGCTGCTTCACGGAGGGGCACCATAACCCCCTAGCTCGCCCCTCGGCGCAGGATTGGAGTGAGGCGCTGAAGTTAGCCATTCCCGATCTGCGGATGTGTCACCTTGAGAATAACCACTACTACAGCCGCATTTATGGTCGGTGCTATTGGTGCGATCGCCGATCTTCCGTTGGCCTAGACGTTTTCAGCCCAACCTCTGCTACACCTCGGGTTATCAAGCCTACCCAGCGCAAAAAAGCCGTCGCCGCCTTTCCACGACAGCCTCAGTCTGCTGCATCGAGCCTCTCATCCCTCATAGGCAGCAGCGGACAGCAGAGAGCGGCTTCACTGCAAACTACCGCCGCAATGTTACTTCCCCCGATTGTGGCGAAAACGTCGCAATCAACCGTATCTTGGATCAACCGATCTAATCCGGTTGTGTGGGGTGCAGCCTGCGTTGCCGTTGGGCTAGCAGGTCTCGCAATTTTACTCCTTCCGGATCTTAATGTAGAGATGATTCAGAGAGGTGGGACGGTTCTACAGACCGCCCTAACGCGGGGGGGGCAGTCGCCAGCCGCCAGCAAGGTTAATTTAAAGCTGAAGAGTACCTTGGTTCTTCCGGCGGACTCTCAGCCCATTGCTGATGTGGCTCGCGGTGGGCATTGGGATGCCATTACAGCGCTCGATCTAAGCATTGATAACCAGCTTTTGATCAGCGGCAGCAAAGATATGACCATTAAGCTCTGGGAATTTCCTTCAGGACAACTGAAGCAGACGTTTGCAGATCACTATGAGCCAATTGTTTCCGTTGGCATTAGTGATAATAAGCAAACCCTTGTCACCAGCAGCATCAGCGGCAAAATCTTAGTGTGGGACTTAAAAACCCAGGCGCTACTGCCAACGCTGCCGACTAACAACCCTTGGGGGCTTGAGGGCACCATTCGTGCCGCAGCCACTGATCGTCGCGGGCAAATGTTTGTCAGCAGTGGTTGGGACGGCAGTCTTTTTCTTCAGGATGTTAAGTCTGGGAAAAAGATCCCCATTCCGTCTAATTCCTTAGTTTCGGGACAGGCTCTGGGGATGTTCCCCAACGGTAAAACGGTCATTAGCAGCAGTAGTGACGGTAAATTTCAGCTTTGGGATACTGCAACTGGGCGGCTTACCAAAAGTTTTTCTAGCGGCATCAGTCCCAGTAGTTCATCGTTTGAGTCGATTAGTGCGCTGGTTCTGAGCTTAAATGGACGGGTGATGGTCAGCGGCAGTTGGGATGGCTCAATCTTAGTTTGGAATTTATTGACCGGAACGTTACAAAAGCCGCTTCAAACGCAGCCCAAGACTTTTTCTGTCTTGGCGATTAGCGACTCCGGCGATCGCCTTGCC
>JANPLU010000005.1:0-12343 GCA_031422435.1 Acaryochloridaceae cyanobacterium VAR_48_metabat_390 | reverse complement strand
CTGCATCGGGTTAGACCTGCAACATCGGCAGATGCTGATGGCGCAAAGCCAACCCACAGGGTAAAGACTAAGACTAGAGCAAACAATCGACGCATAGAGTTGCTTCCCTTAATTTAGACAACAAATTACACAACAAGCCAGTCATAAAAGCAAAAAAGATTTTTCGCTATTGGTTACCTAGCCTATATACTCGTAAGCTCCATAACGCTTTACAAGGTGACTTGTAAAGACTGAAGATTTGAGAAAATAGGCATACTTACTAACAAAGACCCATTCAAAAAGCTACCAGCTAATGACCACCGTTTTAGCAATTGAAACGAGTTGTGACGAAACTGCGGCAGCGGTTGTTAAAAAACGTCACATCTTAAGTAATGTCGTATCGTCTCAGATCTTGACGCATCAACCGTTTGGCGGCGTTGTGCCAGAGGTCGCCTCTCGCCAGCATGTAGAGACAATTAACGCCACAGTAGAGGCGGCTGTTTTGCAGTCTGGGCTAGGCTGGGATGAGATTGATGGCGTTGCTTCCACCTGTGCGCCTGGTCTAATGGGTTCGCTGCTCGTAGGGCTGACGGCAGCAAAAACTCTGGCAATGCTCTACAACAAGCCGTTTTTAGGGGTGCATCATCTAGAGGGTCATATTTATGCATCTTACCTAGAACAGCCCGATTTAGAGCCTCCATTTTTGTGTCTTCTAGTCTCTGGGGGGCATACCAGCCTCATTTTGGTAAAAGAGTGCGGGGTCTACGAAACGGTAGGCCAAACCCGCGATGATGCAGTGGGAGAGGCATTTGATAAAGTTGCACGCCTGCTGGGGTTAGGGTATCCAGGTGGTCCTGTGATGGATCAGGCGGCTCAACAGGGCAATCCGCTTGCATTTCCGTTGCCAGAAGGCAACATTTCGCTCCCAGAGGGTGGATATCATCCCTACGACACCAGCTTTAGCGGACTCAAGACAGCAATGCTGCGGCTGGTAGACAAGCTCAAGACTGATGTGCCTCCGCTGCCGATTGAAGATTTAGCTGCGAGCTTTCAGTACACGATCGCCAAGTCTCTGACCCGCCGTACGGTGCGTTGTGCGCTGAGCTACGGGCTAAAGACGATTGTGGTGGGGGGTGGAGTGGCGGCGAATAGCGGATTGCGATCGCACTTGCGCACTGCCGCCGAAGCCCAGGGACTCACCGTTATTTTCCCTAAACTTGCGTTGTGTACAGATAATGCCGCAATGGTGGCCTGTGCAGCCTCTGAACATTTAAGCTTGGGGCATCGATCGTCCTTAGGGTTGGGGGCGCAGTCTAGGTTGGCGATCTCACAGGTCATGACCCTTTATGAGCAAAATAAAGCAGATGAGTCTCTGATTTCTCAGCCATAGCACGGCAACAGCCCACCTACTGCTGCTACTCTGTTTAGGAATTGTGATCGGTCATTTTAAGTTGATATTGCTGCGCTACCAAAGGATTTCTGCACCATGCTTGACAAGTCTGACTCTCAGCCCCAAATTTTAACCATTAGAATGCTGAGGCTGGTTGGGTATGTTTTGCTGCTGCTCTCTTGCTTTGACATCATCAGCCTTTTTATTCCCGCGCGCTTTATGAATCCTGAGTGGGAAGTTCAGATTATGAGCGAACTGGTCGAGCGCGTCGCCGTTCCGCTCATTGGCTTAGCGTTGGTTTTCTACCAAGATCTTCGCCTACGAGTCAAGCTAGAGATTGTTCTCTTAAGAGGGTTTTCGTGGGCGGCATTGGGAGTGGGGGTAGCCTACCTGCTGCTGCTGCCATTGCTTGTCGTCAATAGTTTTCGCCTTGATACGATCCTGATTGGACAAGCCAATACCTTTGTAGAGCAGCGCATGACCCAAACAGAGCAGATTCAGCAGCGCCTGCGGCAGGCTATCTCTAAGACAGAAGTGAATGCCTTGTTTACTCGATGGAGTGGTCAGGCAATTCCGTCTATCCTCATGGATCAAGATTTACCTGAACTCAAGCGGGATTTGTTAGCTACTATCGATAAGGGAAAACCAAACATTCGTAAACAGGCTGAGGCTACTGGCTTAGAGCAACGCTTAAAGCTATTAAAAACCGTACTCAAAACGTTTCTGGGCGCTGTTATTTCGGGCTTTTGCTTTCTTTATATTTGGTCGCTAACGACTTGGATTCGCCAGCTTCGACTAGAGACGCGACCTGTGACAGTGCCGACTGAGCCATAATGTCATGGACAAAATTTTGGATATTTTAATGAATGCCAAATGCCTCAATATTAAAGTGATTTTTAAGATGATTCCCTTCGCAGGAGTTGCTTTTAAGAAGATCGTCCTAAATCGTGCATCGCGTTAATGGCATCTGCACAGCGCTGAGTGACTTTCTGTAGGTCAGTGCGATCACTGCTTTTGGGTGGTTCAATGGGTGTCCCAATCCGAATGGTGAGGGGCGTTCTTTTAGGCTTATATTTTCCTTTTGTTAGGATATTATGCGTTCCCCAAAGGGAGACTGGCAGCAGCGGAGCCTGCGCTTTTTGGGCAATCAGCGCTGCCCCTAGCTTCGGTTCGGTAATGCGACCATCCGGTGTGCGAGATCCCTGCAAAAAAATGCCCGTTGCCCATCCTTGCTCTAAAGACGACAAAGCTGCGCGGATTGCGCTGCGGTCTGCGGAGCCTCGATTGACGGGATATGCCCCATACCATCGAATCAGTGTTGATAGAACAGGAACCTCAAATAGCTCCTGCTTCGCCATGTAGGCGACAGGTCGTCCCACACAGCTTGACACAATGGGAGGATCAAAATCGCTGGCGTGATTACTTACTACCACCAGTTTGCCTTGAGGGGGCACATTTTCAGCGCCATAAATCCGTACCTGAAAGTAGACATGGAGGACTGGGCTAACCACAGACCACTTAGACAAGTGATAAAGTGCCAAACTAATAAACGGTTCTCGCTGCTGCGTCATGCTTTTGCTGCTGCTATTACTGCCGCTACCTAAGAATGTGCTGAGGCATGAGTCATAATGTCTGTTAGCGTCCCCATTGGGGTGAGCTTTATGCCAGGGCAAGTCCGTTTTATCAAACCCGTCAACACTTTGCCAGGTCCTACTTCAAGCACTTCTTCAACCCCCATAGACTGGAGCGTCAAACAGATCTCTCGCCAGCGGACAGATCCCGTCATTTGCTGCATTAGGCGCTTTTGCAGCGTCGCGGCATCGGCGGCTGGGGTGGGTTCCACGTTGGCAATGACCGGCACTTGGGCATCTCGAAACAGGACTGATTGCAGCACTTCCCCAAACTCATTGGCGGCCTGTGCCATCAGCGGCGAGTGGAATGCGCCGCTGACTTTTAAGGGAACCATACGCTTAATTTTAATGCTTGCCAACAGTGCATCTACTGCGGTGGGACTACCGGAAATGACGATTTGTTCTGCATGGTTGTCATTGGCTAAAACCACGTCTGGTAAGCTGCTTACCGCAGCGTCTAGGGCGCTGCGGTCAAAGCCCATCACGGCCACCATTTTGCCACCAGAGGCTTCATCCATTAGCTCTGCGCGCCGCTGAACCAGCTTTAGGCCTGCCCTAAAGTCGATACTTCCGGCTGCGTAGAGGGCGGCATATTCTCCTAAACTATGGCCTGCCATCACAGCGGGTTGTAAACCTTTGTCATGAAGTAGGTCTGCCAGAATGGCGGAGATGACGTAGAGACAGGGCTGCGTGTACAGTGTGCGGGACAAAACTTCAAGTTCGCCTTTACAGCAGTCTAAAATAGACCAACCTAAAATTTCTTCGGCCTGCTGGTAGCGCTCTTGGGCGATCGCCGTCTCAAGTAGATCGACCCCCATGCCAACCAGTTGTGAGCCTTGTCCCGGAAATACCCATGCAGTTTTGGTCATTCGCCCTGTGTCGTGAAGATTGCAGTTAATGTATTCTTCAGTCTCTCATCGAACGGTATTCTGCGATCTGCGATGCGACACTCTCCTGCAAAAATGAAGTCAAAAATACCCTCAACGTTTTAGTCTCTTTCGTTTTTATGCCCATCAAACCCTACTGGAATATACCCATTGTTGAATCTCATGAGCCGTTGGTACCCATGCCCAAGGATAGGTTTATTTATGCCGACCCACATCCCTATGCAGCTTTGGGTGCACCCTATGGCGAGGTTTCCCCATTTTTCGTGCGCGAGGGTGTTTTAACTGCGCTCATTAACGCGCAACAGATGCTGCATGTAGAGCAGCCCCTTTGGAAACTCTTTATTTTTGATGCCTACCGCCCTATTGCAGTACAAAAATTTATGGTGGAGTATACCTTTACAGAACTGCTGCAAGCACGAGGTCTAGAGGAATCTATGCTTTCTCAAGCCACAATAGAAGCTCTCTGGGAGGAAGTGTATCAACTCTGGGCGCCGCCCAATTTAGACCCGAAGATGCCACCGCCTCACAGTACAGGTGCGGCGGTTGACATTACCTTATTTGATACGCAATGCCAGCAGATGGTGTGGATGGGGTCGCCCATTGATGAGCTTTCAGTGCGATCGCAGCCCAACTATTTCGGCAATCTCGCACAGGATCCAAATACTGCCATAGATGCCCGTGCTGATGCCGCCCTTGCCCACCAGCATCGACTGCTGCTTTACACCGTTATGGAGCACGCGGGGTTTCAGCGCCATCCTGGCGAATGGTGGCACTTTAGCGTAGGGGACCAGCTTTGGGCGTGGCTATGCCAGCAAGCCCAGGGAGAAAAATGGACGGCTCGGTATGGCCGAGTGGTGCCTAACGCCGATTAATTTGTCTTGGGTCACGGGTCAGGATGACTCGCCGTTATGCTATCGATTCTTGCAGATCCTCTGAAGGTGGCTCAACCCATCGTCCATCCGCCTTAATCAGATCTATTAACGCCGCAACGCCCTGATCTTCTGGCACTTTTTTGACCTCATCTCGACCGCGATAGAGCGAGATATATCCGGGCTGTTTGCCTACATAGCCGTAGTCTGCATCTGCCATTTCGCCGGGGCCGTTGACAATACAGCCCATCACGGCAATATCCAGCCCTGTCAGGTGATGGGTTGCATCCCGAACCTTATGAAGAACATCTTCTAAGTTAAACAGCGTCCGTCCACAGGAGGGGCAGGCAACGTACTCTACCATCGTCTTGCGAAGGCCGAGTGACTGCAAAATGCTGTAGCAGACCGGAATTTCTTTCTCTGGCGCTTCGGTTAGCGAAACTCGAATCGTATCGCCAATGCCCTCAGCTAAAAGCGTCCCAATGCCAGCCGTAGATTTAATGCGACCATACTCGCCATCCCCTGCTTCAGTTACGCCGAGGTGTAGGGGGTAGTCCATCCCTAGCTCATCCATGCGCTTTGCCATCAGGCGATAGGCTGCCAGCATAACGGGTACTCGAGATGCCTTCATCGACACCACAAGGTTGTAAAAGTTGAGCGATTCACATATTTTTAGAAACTCTACGGCAGATTCCACCATGCCTTCAGGGGTGTCACCGTAGGTAAACAGCATCCGCTCTGCCAGGGAGCCGTGGTTAACCCCAATCCGCATGGCTTTATTTTGATCCCGCAGGGAAACCACCAGCGGCTCTAGCGCCTCACGGATTTTGTCGCCAATTTCAGCAAATTCATCAGGCGTATACTCTGTGCGATCAGCTTTAGGCTTTTCAAACACGTATAGACCTGGATTAATCCGCACCTTATCAACGTGCTTTGCCACTTCTAAGGCAATCTTCATGCCGTTGTGGTGAACATCTGCGACCAAAGGTACAGGCTGATAGGTTAAAGCTAACTTCTGCTTAATTTCTGCAAGTGCTTTAGCATGAGCCATACTGGGCACCGTGACCCGCACAATTTCGCAGCCAATTTCATGGAGGCGGCGAATCCCCGCAACGGAACCCCCAATATCGAGGGTGTCTTCATTAATCATTGACTGTACGACAACAGGATGACCGCCCCCAATGGTGATGTCGCCCACGCTAACGGGACGGGTTGTACGGCGAGGAATGGTGGTGTCGGTAATAGACCAGAGGTCTGTTTGAGTGGCGGCAGCGGGAGTAGATAAGGTCTGCATAGAGATATTGAGCGACTGAGGGCAACAAAAAACTACAGTGACATAAGTTGAAGCATGAAGACTAGTCTTTTCCTATACGTACCTGTCATGCAGTCGCAAGGGGAATCTCAACCAGTGTGAGCTGACTCACTTACTGTTCTTTTGTAACCTTAAAATTCTGTGGTCCTTGATAGCCAGAGACTTTCGCAAGTTCTACAAGGGGCTGGTCGCCAGAAAAATACTTACCGTTAATCTCCCAGGTCGGGTATCCAACCTTTTTCTTGTCTCCAAATTCTTTGGCTGCGTTTTCAAGACCCGTCTGACAGGCTTCAACCTGGGGCTTTTTGCCTCCTGCATCACACTCAAAAGCGGGCAGATCCGCTATTGCCTGTACGCCAAATGCCTTCTTTTGGTCAGCGCAGTGAGGGCACCAATAGACGCTATACAGCTTTGCATCAATGGCTTTAAGATGTTTTGCTAGCGCTATTTCAGCAGATCCTGACTGTTCTTTGACGGTAAAAAAAACTTTGCCCGCAGCATCTGTGATGTTGTAGGCTCCCGCTGCTGCCGGAGCATTAACTTGGGCGTAGATGCTGAGGGTTCCCACTAATGTCACTATGGCTGCAATTAGCCCTGCAAACAGAATTTGCCCAATATCTTTCCAGGCTTTTCCAATGATGGTGAGGACAAACATCGCTGTAGCAAATATGGCGGAAGCAATGCAGTAGAGACAGACAGCTTTAGCGCCATTAGGAATGACAAACTCTGTCACCATGATGTACATCAGGTAGCCGCTGAAGCTCATCATGGCTGTCGCCCCCAGAAACAAGAGCAGCCAGGTTTTTTCTTCAAGATCGGCTCGAAGTGATTTCTGCGTTTCGCTGTTGACTAGAATAGGGCCAAGGGCAAAAATAGCCATTGCAATGTAGGCAAGTAGGCCAAATAAAGCAAGGGGCTGTCCAAACACCGTTGCGTAGGGGCTATTGAGAACCTGCGCACATCCGGTGGTACAGATGGTTTCTTGATCAAACAGCTTGGTGGCTGTGATGTAGCCCGTATTAAGGATGCCTAGGATGGCAACAGCACCAATAAGGATACGAGACCAGCGATGAATCCAGGGGGTTGAGCGACGACGAGACATAGGTTTTTCAGCCCAATCGTAGGGACGTTACGGCAGTTTAGTTTAGACAAGCTACAGGCCAGTCAGTTGCAGCCTTATTTTACTCAATCATACTGGGTTGAAGGGGCATCCGCGTTTTGCCCTCCTCAAACCTCAACTGAGTGAAAGAGTTCGCTATTATACGGTGTGACTCTGTACTGAACCCCAACGTTCCCTTATGAGGCTGTCTGATGCCGACTCTTGATCAGTGGTTTACGGTTGCAAATATTTTTGTCTTGCCGTTTTGGACGCTTATGGTGCTGTTGCCGCACTGGGACTGGACGCGTCGCTTAATGAGTTCTTTGCTGCCGTTTGTGGCGCTGGCGCTGCTGTATGTAGGGCTGTTTGTGCTGACGACGCTTACTTCAGATTCAGCGCAGTCTTTTGCTAACCCAACGCTCTCTGACATTGCGCTGCTGTTTTCGGATGAAAAGGCTGCTGCGACGGGTTGGGTACATTACTTAGTGATGGATTTATTTGTCGGCCGCTGGATTTATTGGGAAGGGCAGCGGACGGGCGTTTGGACACGACATTCTCTGGTGCTGTGTTTATTTGCAGGTCCGATGGGGCTTTTGTCTCATATTGTGACGGCGGCGATCGCCGCTCAATGGGACAACCCCACCCCAGAAGCAACTGCTGAAACAACTGCTGCCCGTGAAACCTAGGCCCACCACCATGAGTTCGACATGGCAAGGGTTTTAATTTTAGGCGGCACGGGCGATGCATCGAAGCTAGCCGCAAAGCTAGCGGTGTTTCCGTCGGTAGAGGTTATTTCTTCTTTAGCAGGTAGAACAAGCCAGCCCCTAGACCTGATTGGAACAGTGCGAAGCGGAGGATTTGGGGGCGTTAGCGGATTAGTGGCGTATCTTAGAGCGCAGCGGATTGACGCCCTGATTGATGCCACTCATCCCTTTGCAAAGCAGATTTCTTGGAATGCGGTGGAAGCAGCCCAAGCAACAGGGGTGCACTACCTTCAGCTCGCGCGACCTGTGTGGCAAAAGCAGCCACGAGACTGCTGGGTTGAAGTGGAAACGATAGAGGCTGCGGTCAGCGCAATATCTGCGGAAGCACGGCGGGTGTTTTTGACGATTGGCAGACAGCAGCTTGCCCCTTTTGCCTTGCTTGAGCATGTCTGGTTTTTAATGCGCTCTATTGACCCGCCAGACCCAATGTTGACAATCCCAAAGGGTGAAGTGCTGCTGGCTCGTGGTCCGTTTAGCCTAGGGCAAGAGCGATCGCTTCTACAGACCTATCAAATTGATGTATTGGTCAGCAAAAACAGCGGCGGTGATGCAACCTACGCCAAAATTGCGGCTGCGCGGACGTTACAGATTCCGGTGGTGATGGTGCAGCGCCCTGTGATGCCAAAGGGTGAGACGGTTGCGGATGTGGAAGGGGCGATCACATGGGTTATCGAAAGGTTGGCGATCATGAGAAGACCAGATTCAATGGGTGGTGATAAGTAGGCGGACAAAATGAAGTTACAGGCTGATATTGGGTGTTGGCTCCGCTCAACCCACGTTAATACGAGATTTGAGGCTTGAGCGAAGTCAAAACCCGTTTTATACGTGAGTTCGACGAAAAAAGATAGACATAAGGAGAACTGAGACCTTAAGCTCAAAGTATTGATGTTTAAGCAGTCTCAGCCTTGGATAACAGTCTAGCTCGACTTGAATTGACCCAAATCTTTTGCAATATCGACGCCTCTTATCAGGTCTTAAACCACGTTGGTGAAACATTTCTAGCGTCGAACTCACGTCGATTTAAATTAATAAGACGTGATAGTGACGCTAAGCCTTCTACTCTCTTCTGTAAAGATGGATAAGGAGAAAAGGCCAGCGCCATCACCACGCACATGGGTAAAAATCTAATTCGACTCGGTTCCTTGATTGGGTGCCCCTGGTGTACTGGAGTCTTCTGCGCCAGCAGCCTCTGGTGCTGCGCCTGGTCTGACCTCAGTATTAGTCGCTTGACCCGTTGTCCGTGCAGCAGCTTCAATAGGCGTCTGCTTCGCAGGGGTAGCAGCGGCTGGCTTGCTACTAGATTTAGATGGGGGCTGGGTTTCTTTTACTTCGTGTAGGCCAAAGTTGTTGGTATTTACGCCCGCATAGTTAACTTTTTCAAAGCGCACAATGACCGGATACTTGATGCCGCTTTGATCCACGGAGGCAACCGTGCCTTCCTCACGGTACCAGTAAGATTCTGGTCGAAGAATTCTGACTTTAGATCCACGCTGAACCATCGTGATGTTCCTCTGGTGTCGGTTACTTGGAGGCACTTTTGCGCTGAATCGCAACGTTATAGATTCAACGCTAAAGCTCTACCTCATATTATGTTCTGAGTTTTACGCTAAGTTCTCTCTAAAGAATGATTTAAGCGTTCTGGTTTAATGTGTCACCATAGGGTGCGACCTCTACTTGATAGCACTAAAGAGCCACAGAGAAGCCATATTGATTGAGTTTGTTTTAAATTGATTGCATCGAGTTGGCGTGTTTTATAGAAATTTATGTTTGATGTTCCCCTTCATTGGTAGCGATTAACCTGTGAATAACTACCAATGATTTAGCTCGTCCCTTGCAAGGAGGTGTGAGCGGTAACTGCCTATCGACTGATCTTCAACATTTGATTCCCGCCCTTTTGAAACTCATAAGCAACCAATTGAACTTGTGCACTACACGCTTTATTTGATAAATCGTCCAAAACCAATTCAAGGTATGAGGATGGCTCACCATCAAGTTTAAGCAAGGGAAAAATCCGAACCTCTGGCGCGACTCTCAGAAGTTCATGAATCGAAGTAAGATGAAAATCAAGCGATAACTGTTCTGAATACAAGAAGAGTAGATGAGAGCATACGCACAACTCAAATTGGTGATCAAAAAAATTTAAGTTTGGCAAAGATTGGGATAAATACCGATCTACAAGTTTTCCAGATTCATAGTCTAATAAAAAATTTTCCATTGCGTTAAGACGCGCCTTGCCAAGCTCATCAGCATCTTGGAAGTTTTTCCATACATAGTAACTAAAATTTTGTTTTACCTGAGAAATGATTGTCTCGTAAGTTGCTAGAACACGTAGCTCAATTTGTTCAGCAGAAAATTGATAAACCGGGTCGATAGAAACAACAGAGTATCCTAGCTCCGTCATCTCAGCATTGAAGCTAGCTGGGCCATCGCCGCATCCAAGAATTTTTGTGTTTAAATCTGTTTCTGACAGACTAAACATCGACTTGTATTCTTTTAGTGTTCTACCCCAAGGGACAACTTCTTCAAGTTTCATTTAAAGAGAACCTTAAGACATTTCCTTTTATAAAAACCAAGCTGTTTAATTCTTTGTTAGGAGGCGAGAGACTTCCATGCTAAGCGAGCTGCGCCAACCATCCCCGCCTGATTTCCAAGCTCTGCGATCACAATCTGTAGCCCTTCTCTCGACGTAGGCTTCACCCGCCGCTCTACCTCGGCTTTAAGGGTGGGCAAAAAGAACTCAGAAGCCGCGCAAATGCCGCCCCCAATAATGATGGCTTCGGGTGCCAGTACATAGACCGTACTGGTGATGCCAGTCGCCAACTCTCGACCGTACTGCTGCCAAAAGGTGATCGCCTCCCCATCGCCTGCGGCTGCTTTATCTGCCAGTTCTCTTGGCTCTAGCCCTGTGCGACGGCGAATCGCCTGAGCAGAAACGTGCTGCTCTAGAGAGCCGTGATTGCCACTTTTGCACGGGGGGCCATTGAGGTCTACCGTTACTAGCCCTAGCTCCCCCGCAGTGCCGTTATGCCCCACAAATAGCTCCCCATTGATAAAAATGGCTCCGCCCACGCCCGTGCCGAGGGTCAGCAGTATCCAGTTTTGAAAGTGACGGCCTGCCCCTAACCACGCTTCGCCTAACCCCGCGCAGTTCGCGTCATTTCCCACGGTTGTAGGCAGTCCTATCAGGGCTTCTAGACGATCAGCTAAGGGTACATCTACCCAGCCCGGCAGGTTAATGGCTAACTTCGCAATGCGGCCGTTCACATCCGCTGGCCCTGGCGTGCCGATTCCAAGGGCGATCGCCGCTTGCTGTGGGTCAAGCTTACGAATTGCCGATACAATTTCTGCAATCACCGGATCGGGGGATGACGGTTGGGGCGTTGCTATTTTGAGAGAAGCTAAACACTTTCCTTCTCGGGTATATCGTCCCAATTTGATGTTGGTGCCGCCTAAATCTACCCCAATGACCTGCTCTGTCATGGTTAACCTGCTGTAATGGGGGTGAGTAGCGCCACTGCATAGGCCGAAATGCCTTCTTCTCGTCCTTCTGGCCCTAGCTGCTCGTTAGTGGTCGCCTTTACCCCAACCTGATCGGCGGGGATGGCAAGGGTTTTGGCAAGGCGATCGCGCATGGCTGCAATATGGGGCTTAAGCTTAGGGCGTTCTGCGACCACCACGGAGTCAATATTGCTGACTTGCCAGCCCTTAGACACAATGAGCTGATTAACCTGTTCTAATAGCTTGAGACTATCGGCATTTTTCCATTGATCATCTGTAGGGGGGAAATAGTGACCGATATCGCCCAAACTCAGTGCCCCTAAGAGGGCATCCATAATGGCGTGGGTGAGAACATCCGCATCACTATGCCCCAGCAGCCCTAGCTCATGGTTTATGGCAATACCGCCTAAAATTAGGGGACGGCCTGGGACAAGGCGATGAATATCGTAGCCATTCCCAATGCGGATCTGAACCATAAAGATTATCCATTAGAAAAATGAGTCGGTGCTTTGGATGCAAAAGCAGCAGCGCTGAAGGCCAGAAGCTCACGTTAATATGATGCAGGCACTCGCCATTAATATTAACGGAACGAACGTCAATGGGTAAGCTATTTATCGTGGTTGGGGCGTTAATGGGAGGCTTATCGGTTTTAATTGGCGCGTTTGCAGCCCATTCTTTGCGCGGCGTTCTTTTGCCGTCTGCCCTGGCGCTGGTCGAGACGGGGGCGCGGTACCAGATGTATCGTTCCCTTGCGCTATTTGGCGTTGGGCTGATGTCTGTTTGGCAAACACAATCAAATTTGCTTTTAGCAACGGCGGGTAGCTGTTTTATGGCTGGCGTGCTGTGCTTTTCTGGCAGTCTCTATGGGTTGGCACTGACTGGTGCCCCTTGGCTTGGCCCTGTGACCCCCATTG
>JANPLU010000004.1:0-5228 GCA_031422435.1 Acaryochloridaceae cyanobacterium VAR_48_metabat_390 | reverse complement strand
CGGGTTTCGGCTTCGCTCAACCCTCAAATCCCGCATTGGCGCGGGTTGAGCGAAGTCGAAACCCAAACCCCATCGATAATGTAATTACGCCCATTTACTTAACGAGCGTTAAAGCATCCTTCGTTTTGTTCACCATAAACAGACGTTTGATTGGTGAATCAACAGAACTTCCCTTGCAGCACACTTTTTTGCAGATAAGGGTGTTAAGCTGTCTGTTCAGAACATCTGATAGATTCGCTGAATTCGCTTTGGTCTTGTAATGGAAGGCGCACACCCACCCTTTTTGACTGCGGTTCCAACGCCTAGTCAATCCCCCGACACTCTAGAGCAGACGCTTCAGGGCATGACGACCACCGCGTCTGTATCCGCCTTAAAGAAATTGGTGGCGCGGCTTCAGCGTGAGCAAAGAAAGGTTCAAGACTTACTCAGTTCTCTTAGCTTTTCACTGCGTAGCTTTAATAATCTCAATCAATTTTTGGCACTCATTCCGCTAATCGTCAGTCGCGTGACGGATGCAGATGCAGCGGCATTGGTCTTATTTCGACCCAATGGTCAGGTTTCAATTGACCAGCTTTTTTTCCATGAGAGCAACCAGTCTCGCAATATTCGCTACGCCATTGAGTCCGCCATTGAGTCGCTTAACGGCAGCCCTGTGTTGCCCCACAAATATTCTGTGTTGTTAGAGCAGCAGTTAAGCCGACTGCTAAAGGATGAATACCGCTGGTTTAGCACGGGTGTGTTAGTACGGCATGTTGAACTCCAAGAGCGTGGACGACTGTATCTGTTTAGCCGCAATTTTGACTATGAATGGACTGAAACCCGTCAGAAACTCGCACAGCTTGTCGCAGACCAGACCGCTGTGGCAATCGAAAACGACGATCTCAATGCCCAAGTGCGTAAGCAAGAGCGACTCACCCGCGAGTTAGAAATTGGTGCTGAAATTCAGGCGCGATTACTGCCAAACAAATGTCCAGATATAGACGGGGTAGAGATAGCTGCCGTTTGTAAAACCGCAAGCCAAGTGGGTGGTGACTACTATGACTTTATTCCGGTTTCGTTTACGCACCCCACCAAGCAGCCTTACCAAAATGCCAATGCCGACCGTTGGAGTGTGGTCATTGGCGATGTGATGGGCAAGGGCGTTCCGGCAGGTCTTATTATGACCATGACGCGAGGGATGCTGCGCACAGACATCCTCAACCGCCATTCCCCTGCCCGCATTTTGCAGGATCTTAACTCAGTAATGTACGGCGATCTAGAAACCTCTAATCGGTTTGTAACGCTGTTTTACTCAGAGTATGACCCCAAGACCCAAACCCTGTTTTACAGTAACGCCGCCCACCATCCTCCGTTATTGTGGCGATCGCACTCTGACCGCATTGAGCGCCTAGACACCGACGGAATGCTGATTGGACTCGATATCAACACCGAGTTCTGCGAGAGTGAGGTTCAGCTTTACCCTGGCGATACCCTTATTTACTACACCGATGGGTTTACCGATGCGGCCAACCCCAGTGGCGATCGCTTTGAAGAAGAAAACTTAGAGAAGGCGTTTTACGATGCCTGTCACCGCTGCCAAAGCCCGCAGGACATCCTAGACTACCTCTTTGCCCAGGTACAGTCCTTTATTGGACGACAGGGCATCCAAAACGACGACATGACGCTGATTGTGCTGAAGGTTAAGCATAAGTCTGTCGCGCTGCCTGTTCTTTAAGGGCAGGCTTTCAGCGAATCTTTAGGCAAGCAAGTGCAGTATCCTGACAAAATGGGATGCAGCACTTACGCTGTGCAGACCAATAAATTACCCTAGCTCATTATTTTCTATGGATCCACGCTTTAAAGTTGAAGTCATTTCGCAAACCCCCAACCCCCAGCAAATTATTTATATGGGGATGCACCAAGACTATGCCGAAGGGTTTGTCTACGACGAAAGAGCGGAAATTCCAGAGGAAGCAAAGGCTGGAGAATTAATCGTTAAATATTTGCTCCAGGGCAATCGAGGCCATTATGGGCCGTTTGAGCATCCGCAGTTTGTCTTGAACTTTGGCTACTTCCCGCATAGCGTGATGCAGCAGGTGCGCACACATCGTAATGTCAGCTTTGATGTTCAAAGTTTTAGGTACACAGGTCAAAGAATTTTAGAGGTTTTGGAAGGCAAAGAAGACCTCGAAGATGTATTTTATCTGCGTCCTGTGGGAAGTTATAGCGATCGCCAAGGCAAAAAGTACGAATACACCTTAGAGCAGCGGCAAGAAGACCTCGAATGGTGCCGCATGGGATGCAAACGCTATGCCGAACGTATTGCGCAAGGGTTAGCAGAAGAACACGCACGGGGCTTAATCCCCTTTGATGTGCGCCAGCACTGGGTCATGTCGGGCAATGCGCGCGCTATTATGCATCTACTAGACATTCGGGGCAAATTTGACGTGCAGCCCGAAACTCGCGTGATGACGGAGTTAATGTTTGAAAAATTCCAGCTTTGGATGCCTGAAGTTGCGATGTGGTATGAGAAAACGCGCTGGCGCAAGGGGACATTAGCGCCCTGATGGATTGCAACTGACTCCTGCGATGCTCTATTTTACGGCTGCAATCGATGAAACGATTATTGAGCTGACAGGATACAGCGGTTTTCAGTCTTATGAGGCACAGTAGCAGCAGCGCGCAAACCGCTGTAATGAGTCCGAGACTGTTCCCCTGATTGGGATGTGGTTATTGCGCGGCTATGATCTGCGGATTCAAACAATTGAAGGGGGAACGGTTACGATTGAAGCCTTGAAGTAAAGCAAAAGGGTCGGTGAGGCGTGTCTAACCAGAGTTTGTAGCGGATACTCTCAACACCCTAATGAGGCTCGAAAATCCTTGCCATACTCTGCCCCTGCATCTCAACCCAAGGAGGGGCATACTAGAAGACGCCACTACCGTTAGACTGAGACGGCTAGCTTGCCCTGAACCTGCCGAGATGACGTTGTAATGCTTAATTTAGATCTGGTTCAATCGCTCCAGGACATCACAGATCTCAATCAGCTCAAGTCTGAGCTGAATGAACTTCCGCCAATCGACGTGGGCGATTACATTGTAGAACTGAACTCAGACCGACGGGCGATCGCCTTTCGTCTGCTTAACAAAAACCAGGCCACCGAAGTCTTTGAATACCTGCCGCCAGAGGTACAGGCCGAGCTGATTGGCTCACTTCATGATGCCCAGGTGCAGCAGGTGATTGAGTCTATGAGTCCTGATGATCGCGCTGAGTTGTTTGATGAGCTGCCAGCGCGCGTCGTAAAGCGGCTGTTGAAAGAACTGAGCTTTAATGAGCGACAGGCCACCTCTACTATTTTGGGCTACGCAGAGGGCACCGCAGGCCGTCTGATGACCACAGAATATGTGCAGATTCGGCAAGGGCTAAAAGTCAGCGAGGCCATCCAAAAAATTCGGCTAACCGACCAAGATAAAGAAACCGTTTACTACGCCTACGTCACTGACGATTCCCGTCGGCTCAAGCAGGTGGTGTCACTGCGGCAGCTATTATTTTCGATTCAGGATGTTCTAGTCAAAGATATTGCCAGCGATCGCGTGCTTCAGGTGTATACCGACACACCTCAAGAAGAAGTCGCTCAGCTTATGAAACGCTATGACCTCTTGGCGGTACCCGTCGTTGATCGAGAAGATCGGCTAGTAGGCATTGTCACCATTGATGACGTGGTAGACGTCATTGAAGAAGAAGCCACCGAAGATATTCAAAAACTGGCGGGGATTAGTGGTGACGAACAGGCACTGTCCCCCCCGCTCACCACGCTCCAAAAGCGACTGCCGTGGCTATTGGGGAATTTAGGGCTTTACATTGGGGCAGCCAGTGCGATCGCCCCGTTCCAGTACCTGATTAAAGTCGTCCCCGTGCTGGCGGTCATTATGCCCATTATGTCTAACGCCAGCGGCACCGTCGCCATTCAGGCACTATCCGTTACGGTGAGAGGACTAGGCGTCGGCGAAGTTACTCCCAAAGAGACGCTGCTGGTTTTACGGAAGGAGCTATTGGCCGGAATCGGCACCGCTTTTGCTCTAGGGATTACCGTGACGCTCTTGTCGATGATTTGGGCAACCCCCGCAGAACGATGGGTGGGTCTAGTGGCAGGGTTAGTGATGGCGCTGAACGTCATCATTGCCGCCAGCCTAGGTACCCTTTTGCCCATGACTTTCAAACGAATGAATCTAGACCCTGCCCTCATTAGCGGGCCGCTGTTGACCACGATGCTAGACGGCATTGGGTTTTTAACCTTTTTAAGCCTGATTTCCGCCATCCTTAAGGCACAGCAGTAGACGACCTAGGCTTGATTTAATCAACTAACTGAGCAAAGCTTAAGCGTAGGAACCCTATTTACCTGAGTGCAAGCTTCAGTCGTGATGAATCCTACTCTGCTCGGCGCAAACATCTGCGGTCTTATGCTCACCCTGACGGGCTGCACGAGTGCTGGAAACTCTACTCCCACGCCCATCACATCTGCCTTACGCCTTACGCCCACGCCCCTTGCTTCAGCCGCGCGGGTAAAACCGCGTCCCAAACCATCAGCCCCTCAACCCAATCTTTTGGGGATTAACGTAGATTCGCCCAACGACTACAGCGGCACGCGGATGTTTGCAGACGCCATTAAGCAAAGCCGAGAGTGGCGCAAACCCGATACCCAAGACCCTGCGGCAGTCGATGCCAACGGCTGGCCTCTGCAAGATACACACCTCACCGTTTGGCACGGCATTCCACGGATGAATGGAGCCTATCGTCTTTCCTTTGTGGGTCAGGCGGATGTTAAGGTAGGCTGCTGTTCTGGCAATATTCAGTACAAGGTCTATAACCCCAGCACCAATACCACTACCGCCACTTTGGTCTATCCCGCTACGGATGGGGGTGGATTATTCTTAGTGTTTGAAAATACGAAGCGGACTGCCTCAAGTCCCAACGGATCTGGCGTTACCAACGTTAAATTGATGCGCCCCATTACGGAGGGAGGGTTTGAGTCTTACCCACCTTCTACACTGTTTACAACGCCCTATAAAGACAGCCTCCGGCGGTTCAAAGTGCTGCGCTTTATGGATTTTTTGGCAACCAACAGCAATCAGCAGCGGCGGTGGTCAGAACGGTTAACGCCTAACTGGTACTCTATGCACCAAAGCGCACCAGGCTATGGCTGGCAAGGCCGAGGCGGGGCTTATGAGTATGCGATCGCCCTGTGCAACGA
>JANPLU010000003.1:0-3209 GCA_031422435.1 Acaryochloridaceae cyanobacterium VAR_48_metabat_390 | reverse complement strand
TGCGCGATGCTGAACCGGATGATTCAATTGGGTAAGCCTGTCAGTGTTCCAGTTGCTGCTTAATCCAACCTCAATAAAGGGGGATTTCTGTCCTAGATTCCACTTATGCAACAACGCCAGAAATCTGCGATTGATTGAGCTGCAGATAACGCGGTTCCCAAGACTCTTGTACTATCAAAAGCGTGTTCTCTTTTGATGTGTTGATGGTATGAGTGAACGGAGTACGGGTTGGGGCAGCCGGTGGTTCTGTAAACTTCTAGGACTAACAGCCGCCGTTACGGGGAGTGCCTGGTCAGGAGGCAGTGCGGTGGCTCAGCTGCCGCCGAATCCAACCCCAGTAACGCCGCCGGCACCACTGCCCTCTGATCTGCTGCCGCCACCAGAAGAATTTCTACGACTGCCGCCGTCCACTGTCTCTCCATCTCAGCCCTCAATTGACGCTCTCCCTCCTGGAAGCATTACGGTAAAGCGTTTTGAGGTGGTGGGAAGTACTCTATTTTCAGCCGCGCAGCTACAGACGGTAACAGCCTCATTTTTAAACCGTTCGTTAGCATTTACCGATTTGCTGAAGGCGCGTGCTGCAGTGACTCAGCTCTATATTGATCGGGGGTATCTGACCTCAGGAGCCTATCTCCCTGCTGATCAGGATATTAGTCAGGGCGTTGTGAAGCTTCAGGTGGTAGAAGGTGCGCTTGAAGACATTCGCGTGACGGGCACAAAGTCTTTGCGACCTCGGTATATCCGAGATCGCCTCCGTTCTGCTACTCAAACGCCCCTCAACATAAATCGTCTTACCCAGGCACTTCAGCTCCTCAAGCAGTCTCCACTCATTGAGCGAATTTCTGCGGAGCTTCTGCCCGGAACCCAACCGGGCAAAAACCTTCTAGCCGTCAATGTTGTCCCCGCGCCGAGCCGCAGTGCCTCTGTTGCGCTTAACAACGCTCGCTCTGCGACCAGCGGTGATTTTGCGCGACAGATTCGATTTCGCCAAACCAACCTGACGGGCTATGGCGATCGCCTCAACCTCAGCTACACCAATGCCGACGGCAGCAACGACTTCAACCTCAGCTATGCCCTGCCCATCAATGCCAAGGATGGCACCTTTAGCGTTAGTTACGGACAGTCAGACAGCAGCGTCATTCAAATGCCATTCAAGGCTATAGACATTGCCAGCCGTTCTCGTAACTTGACGATTGCATTCCGTCAGCCCATGATTGATACCCCAAGCCAGCAGTTTGTCTTAGGGTTAGCCCTGGCTCGCCAAGAGAGTGAGCTAACGTTTTTGAGGGGCATTCCGCTGTCTCTGCCAGAATCTGGCTCCGATGCCCAAGGCCGTATCCGAATTACAGAGCTAACCCTTTTTCAAGAATGGACTCAGCGCTATCGTCGCGCATCCCTTACGCTGCGGTCAGATCTGGGCATGGGTTTAGATGTGGGCGCAACCCAAAATAAGTCTGCCCCCGATGGACGCTTTGTGCGATGGCAAGGGCAGGTACAGTGGCTGTATACCCTCAGACCTGATACCCTCCTCACCCTGCGATCAGCGGTGCAGATTGCAGACAGACCTTTGCCCAGCTCGTCGCTGCTGGGACTGGGCGGCAGTCGGGCATTACGGGGCTATCCAGAAGGATTTTTTTTGTTTGACCAAGCAGCCTTGGGCACCGCAGAAGTTTCGATTCCGCTGTTTCGTAGTGAAGATCGTTCCCATCGCCTTTACCTTACCCCGTTTGTTGATCTGGGCTATGGATGGAACTATCGTAAGCAGTCATCTACAGAGGATCGCTTTTTGATCTCGCCCGGTTTAGGATTGCGCTATGAGTGGACTGATCGCATCAGTTTACAAATGAGCTGGGGAATCCCTTTAATCGGCGTCCCTATAGACAGAATTAACTCAGGTTTTGAGGACAGCCGAGCTTTGCTTTCTCTGGATGTCAAGCTGTTTTAGCCCATAATCCAGAAGCAGAGTGTTTTTAAACTCCCCAGGCAAGATTCGAACTTGCGACCAATCGGTTAACAGCCGACCGCTCTACCACTGAGCTACTGAGGATTGCAGCAAATACAATAGTAGCGAAAGCAGTATGAATTTGGCAAGCGAATTTTTAAGTTTTCTGTAAGGGCGCTGGCTTGACCGATAATTTGAATGGGTTAATGGGGTTAAAGTCTGGCGATCGCAAAAAGAACTTAGAGCTAAAGCCTATAATTCTATCAGGTGTTTTTTTATATCAATCCAACCTTAAAAATGCCCTAAATACTCACATTCTCTTTAAGACAGCACTATTCTCCTCTCGTTGAGTGTATAAATGAAGCCTCGGATACTGGTTATTGATGACGATCCGGCGATCGCAGAATTGGTTGCCATCAATTTAGAGATGGCTGGGTACGATGTAACACAGGTTACGGACGGCATCAAGGGTCAAGCCCTTGCTGTACAGATGGTGCCTGATCTAATCATGCTAGATCTCATGTTGCCCAAGGTCGATGGCTTTACCATCTGCCAACGCCTTCGCCGAGATGAACGTACTGCAAATGTTTTGGTGATTATGCTGACGGCGCTGGGTCAAACCCAAAATAAAGTAGAAGGGTTTAACGCAGGGGCAGATGACTACCTTACTAAGCCCTTTGAGTTAGAAGAAATGCTGGCGCGGGTAAGGGCGCTACTGCGCCGCACCGATCGCATTCCCCAAGCGGCAAAGCATACCGAAATTTTGAGCTATGGGCCGCTGACCTTGGTGCCAGAACGGTTTGAAATTCTGTGGGCCGAAAAAGTCATTAAGCTGACGCGGCTTGAGTTTGAGCTACTGCACTGTTTATTGCAGCGCCACGGTCAAACGGTTTCGCCCAGCGAAATTTTGCAGGAGGTTTGGGGCTATGACCCCAATGACGATATTGAAACCATTCGGGTTCACGTCCGTCACCTGCGCACAAAGCTAGAACCCGACCCACGCCGTCCAAGGTTTATTAAGACGGTTTACGGGGCAGGATACTGTTTAGAGTTCCCTCCAGAGAGTTTTGAAAACTCTGCCCTAGAGAAACCGCTTAGCTCTACAGCAGGGTCTAGTGCTTAATTTATGGGTAGTCCTCCAGATGTAAGGATAAGATTGTCAAGACATCTTTAGCTCCTTATTACAAATGCCAAGTTGCCCAAGCTGCAAATCGAAAAATGTAGTCAAAAATGGTTTTATCCATAACGGGAATCAAAACCACAAATG
>JANPLU010000002.1:0-9180 GCA_031422435.1 Acaryochloridaceae cyanobacterium VAR_48_metabat_390 | reverse complement strand
GTCAATTTTGGGTGCCGTAACGGTGCTGCTGCTGTTTGATTGGGCGATCGCCATAGCCATACTAAAACAACGCAATTCTTGAGACAGTATCAGAGTGAGGTGCAGACGCTGGGCGCACACCTTAATCAGAGTCTATCGCGGATTCTCAGACTCAGGATCCTCCTAAGGCATCTAAACCACTAATGTGCCTGGTGCATAGCAGCCTGGCGCAAGTGGCTGGTCAATCAGAGACTGTGCCCCCACAATCGTTCTAGGTAAAATTTGTGCCCTTGACCCTAAAAATGTCCCCGCGCCAATAAAGCAAGGTCCTGCCAACTGAGCGTTTTCGTCTACCTTGGCAGACTTTGACACCCATACCGAAGGCCGCACTTCGATCGCCTCTTGCGCCAAGGCGTAGGGCATGTGTCCCGTCAGCATATCGAGCTGTCCCTGCATATACTTTGCAGGGGTACCTAAATCCATCCAATAGCCGTCCCAAATAAACCCCGTGACGCGCTTTTGCTGCGCCAGCAAATCAGGAAACACCCGCCGTTCAAAACTGAGAGGCTGATCGGCGGCGTAATCGATAAACACATTGGGATTTAGAACATAGGTTCCAGCGTTAACGGTGTCAATCCCAAGCTGAGCCGCTTCTTGCGCCGTCGGTTTTTCTCGAAAGGCTTTAATCGGCTTAGCTTGTGTAGGCCAATCTTCAGAAGAATTAAGGTCGTCTTTTAGCTCCACTAACCCAAAGGCCGTTGGGTCTTCGACGCGGGTAAGGGTAAGAGTGGCATCCGCGTTGGTCTCGAGGTGAGTTTTAATCAGCGCCTTGAGGTCTAGATCAGTCAAAATGTCGGCATTAAAGACAATCAGCGGTTCGCCAGTGTAGAAAGGCTCTGCCAGCTTCATTGCCCCTGCTGTATCTAAAGGCGTACGTTCAAGCACGTAGCGAATCTGGACGCCAAAGGCTGAGCCATCCCCAAAAAAGTCTTGAATTTGAGCCGCTTGGTACTGAACATTCATCAAAATATCGGTTACGCCAGCGTCTCGACAACGATCTACCATCCAGCATAGAAAAGGACGGTCTAAAAGGGGCAACATAGGTTTGGGGCTGCGATGGGTCAGTGGCGCTAGCCGAGTTCCTTTTCCGCCAGCAATAATGACAGCTTGCATAGGTAATGCTCAAATGTTTTTAGGTCAAAGGGCTTGTGGAAACAGTTGAATTGTGTAGAATCATAGCGTTGCTTTGCGAACAATAGTTAAAGCATTCCATTCATCCCCAAGTTATCCTCAAAATTATCCCAATTGCGGTAAGCGGAGTCATAGTGGTAAGAGGCGTTAATTCAGCAGCTGGGCGGCAGCCTAACTCTAAGAGAAACGGTACGGATTCATCTCGATCAAGGGTGCAGTCAGCGGTGATCGCGGTTCCTCACCCTAGCGGCAGGCGTATGCTTCGCTCCCTCCGTTGGACGCTCGTTCTGGTAGGCGTATCTGCCATTTCTGCCGGCTTAGGAGCAACCCTCGCTGTACTGACCCCGCTAAACTCACAGCAGTCTGGAGGCGTAACATCAGGGTTTGCAGACTTTTTTAAGGATGGGTTTCAGTACGGTATTTCTCGTCCGGTCAATATTTTGGTCATGGGCATTGATCAGGGCATAGACTCAGCAGAGACCAAAGGTGCGCAAGGTCCTAGCGATATGCTTCGCAGTCGGAGCGATACAATGCTTTTGGTTCGGCTCGATCCAGATACCCATAAAGCAAAAGCCCTCACCATTCCCCGTGATACTCAGGTTGAAATTCCAGGGATGGGGGTTGAAAAAATTAATGCCGCCAATTGGAAGGGAGGGGCTGAGCTGGCTTCTCAGGTGGTAAGTAAAACCCTAAACAATGTCTCAGTTGACCGCTATATTCGCATTAGCACTCTGGCCTTCATTGACCTTGTGGATGTGATGGGCGGCGTTGAAGTTTTTGTCCCTAAACGCATGAAGTACGACGACTTCACACAAAAGCTTCATATTGACCTGCAGCCCGGACTTCAGACCTTGAATGGTGAACAGGCGCAGGGTTTTGTTAGATTTCGACATGATGATTTAGGCGATATTGGTCGCACCCAGCGGCAGCAGACACTGATCAAAGCGCTTCAGAAAAAATTTCAGAATCCGCTGATGCTGGCGCGGTTGCCTCAGGTATTTTCAGTCTTACAAAAGCATATTGACAGCAATATGAGTTTGGGCGAGATGCTGGCGCTGGCCCAGTTTGGGGTACAGACTCAAAGTAATCAGTTTCAAATGGTAATGCTGCCAGGACGATTTAGCAGCCCCGATGAGTTTGAGTTGAGCTACTGGCTTATGGATCCTGTAGCGACAGCACGGGTCATGAAAACCTACTTTGAGGTAGAGCCTACTGCTGCCGCTGCCGATGACCGTTCTACAGATGCATTAAGTGCTGATGCCGTCAGCAGCAACGCAGACCTCAAGATTGTGATTCAAAATGCGTCTAAAGACCCGCATGGAGGACAGCGCATGGCTGATTTTCTCCAGCAGGCAGGCTTTACAAACGTTTCGATTGATGAGGATTGGCCGGAACCTTTGGCGCTTACCCAAGTGGTGCCGCAGTGGGGAAATTTAGAAGCTGCTCAAAAGCTCCAGCAGACATTAGGCGGCAGTGAGGTAACGTCTGACTCGACGGGCAATTTACGATCAGATATTACGATTCGAGTGGGTGGCAATTGGGTCATTGATCATCCAGCCTCTCAACCTCAGCAATAGATTAAGACGCAAAATCCGCATAACCTAAACTGTAGATGCCCATAATGCGAAAATCAAAGCGGCTAAGCGATTTAGGCAATCTATGATTTCAGCGATACGGCTGCGGACATTTTTGTTGGGTGCAATTTTTATCTTTTTTTGGCTCAGCGGATCGCTGATGCTAACGGCTGAAGCAGGGCTACTACAGGCACGGCTAGATCAGTTCCCAAATTGGCGATCGCCACCCACCCTTCAGCCTGCAAACGATGATCTTTACTATCCAGACTGGATGGCAGGAGACTGGCAAGTCACCAGTACTCTCATTGATTTAGCTGCACCGCTTTCCCCAGCCGTCTTAACCCCAGGGTTTGAAGCCAGCAAAAAACTGCTCCAGCAGCCCGTCACGTTTGCGGTACGGTTTGAACCCTCGCAGGTTTCCTTACCTGTGCCGCGATCGCCTTTTCCCGTGGGGACGGTACATACTGGCTCTCCAAAAATTGTGGCAGACCGCGCCTATAATGGTATGAGTTTAGCGACGGCAATTCTAGGGAAGGATGTGGTTCAGTCCATTAAGGTTGACCCGCGATCGCCCAATCGCCAACTGGCATTATTCAAAAATGGGCAGCGTTTGACAACGCAAATTAGCGATCGCAGGGTTGAAACGCCCTCAGACACCGAATTTGTCAGCAGCGAACTCTATCAGCAGATTTTTCGCAGCGAGACGCAAATTTATCTCAATCAGGTTGAGAATACGATTGCTTACCGCTGGATCTCGACGCATCCAGAGCAGATCGAAGCCGATCAGGTTACGGCTATTTACCTATCGCCTCAAGATCCAGACTACTTTAAGGCCAGAGCACAGCCTGTAACGCTCTATCGCTATCGTCTCCAGTTTGAGCGCTCTCCTTAGGCCAAAGGGTTAAAAGCAATCGGCTGTTTTTGGGCAACAGCGCTACGATGACAACAATAAAACTCTGGTGGAAACCGTTTCTAAAATGCTTCCTACTTTAGATACTGCCGTGGCACAAACCGACTTTAAGATTACCTTTGCGCCACTGTCGTTGGCAGATGCCTATGCGGCGGCAGATTACGCCAGCAATGGCGCGGTGGTGGTGATGAGTGGCACGGTACGCGACCAAACCGACGGTCGCTCTGTCGCCTATCTAGAATATCAAGCCTATGAGCCAATGGTGCTGAACGTCTTTGATAAAATTGCTCAAGAGATTCAGCAGCATTGGGCGGCAGTCAATACCGTCGTCATTCACCATCGCACCGGAACGTTAGCCATTGGTGAAATCAGTGTCTTGGTTGCCATTGGCTGCCCCCATCGCCGTGAAGCTTTTGAAGCCTGCCAGTATGCCATTGATACTCTGAAGCATCAGGCACCCATCTGGAAAAAAGAACACTGGCAAGATGGTGCAAGCACCTGGGTCAGTATTGCTGCCTGCGAACAGGTCAACAGCTCAAATCCCTTAGGCTGCTAAGTAGCAGCAGCAGCCTCTAACCCTCCTTTTTTCTGCGGCGGCTCAGAATTGCATCAATACATTTAAGGCTATCTTATTGGGCTAAGCGGATGCCCGAAAACTGCCAACGGGTTGCCGTTGGGAAAAAATTGCGGTAGGTGGCGCGAATATGGCTGTGGGGCGTAATGCAGGAGCCGCCCCGAAGCACCATCTGATTGCACATAAACTTACCGTTATATTCGCCGACCGCACCTGCACCTGCCTTAAAGCCTGGATAGGGAAGGTATGCGCTCTGTGTCCACTCCCACACGTTGCCATAGGGTTGAAAGTCTGGGTCTACGAAGGATGTAATGGGATGGAAATAGCCTTGCTCTAGCAGATTGCCCTTCAGCGGCCTTGCTGCTGCCGCTATTTCCCATTCTGCTTCGGTCGGAAGGCGCTTGCCAGCCCAGCGGGCATAGGCGTCCGCTTCAAAAAAGCTGACGTGGCAGACGGGTTCGTCTATATTTAGCGGTCGCAGCCCTCCAAGCGTCATATTCCACCAGTTGCCGTCAATATTTTCCCAGTAGAGGGGCGCCGTCCAGCCTTCATTTTGGACGGTGGCCCAACCCTCAGAGAGCCAGTATTCGGGGTTTTGGTAGCCGGAAGCTGCTATAAACTCTAAGTATTCTCCATTGGTTACAGGCTCGGAGGCGAGGCAGTAGTCTTGTGTATAGACTTGGTGCCGTGGCGCTTCATTGTCAAAAGCAAAGGTATTTCCGGTATACCCCACTGTGTGCAGCCCACCCGAAAATTCTAGCCACTGGGGTGGGGTGCCGCGCCCATGAATTTCTGGCAGGTCGCCTCGATAGGCAGGCCGCAGCGGGTTACAGGCCAAAATATGCTTAATGTCGGTTAGCAGTAGCTCTTGGTGCTGCTGTTCGTGGTGCAGCCCTAGGGTAATGAGATCTTGGAGTTTAGGTTCATCAGCAATCTGAAGCAGCAGCAGCGATCGCATTGCATCATCAACGTAGGCTCGATATTGGTAAACTTCCGCGACGGTGGGTCGGGTCAACAGGCCGCGCTGAAGTCGAGGATGGCGATCGCCCACGGCCTCGTAGTAAGAGTTAAACAAATAGCCAAACTTGGGATGAAAAACCTCATAGCCCTTGAGCTGGGGCGTCAGCAAAAACGTTTCAAAAAACCAGGTTGTGTGCGCCAGATGCCATTTGGGGGGGCTAACATCCGGCATACTCTGAACCACATAGTCTTCGGTCGTGAGCGGCGCACACAGACTTTCGCTGAGTTGACGCACCTGCTCAAACTGCGATCGAAGGCAGGTCAGGGGGCTAGTGAGGGTGGAGCCAAGAGAAGAAGTCATAGTTTGGCAAGTAATAATCGTAGAGAGCTAACAGACCATCGGACAATATTTCAGCCCACGTCTTTTATTAATCAGAGGCAGCCTTGGAAGCAACCTTGGTCGAAAAGGTAATGCAATGATCAAAAGCGGGTGATGAGACTCGAACTCACGACATTCAGCTTGGGAAGCTGACGTTCTACCACTGAACTACACCCGCAATACACCCATATAAGATAACATTCAACAGCTTTACATGGAGGAGGCAGCGATGGATGAATTTATGCAGGCGGCGATCGCCGAAGCCCGTCTTGGACTCCAAGAGGGCGGCATTCCCATCGGGTCAGTGCTGGTCAAAGAAGGCCAAATTGTAGGGCGGGGGCATAACCGACGCGTGCAGCAGAATAATCCCATTCTGCACGCTGAAATTGACTGTTTGCAAAATGCAGGTCGAATTGAGCGCTATCAGGGCACCGTGTTTTATTCCACCCTCATGCCCTGCTATTTATGTGCAGGAGCCGTCGTGCAGTTTGGCATTAAGACCGTCATTGTGGGCGAATCTAAGACCTTTCTGGGTACCCAAGAATTTATGGAAAGTCAGGGCGTTAGGGTGATTGATCTGGATCTAACCGAATGTAAACAGCTTATGCGCGACTTCATCGAAAAAAATCCGCTGCTCTGGAACGAAGATATTGGTGAGCTATAGCTCCCTACTGCCCCAAACACCACGCCAGCGGCATCGCAGGATTGGATAAATCCGTTGCCTGGGTTTCTGCATCCAACACCTCAGCCGCATGACGGTAAATGGCATCTGCCTCTTCTGGGGAATTGCCAATGCTGGTTAGCCCCACTTTCCCAAATTCAGACAGGCAGCCCATTAAATGAAACACAGAACCCGTTTCACTGCCTGACTCAAAATGCAGATGATGAGAGGCAATGATATCCATCAAATCATTGGGTAATAGACCGCGATAGTGAGGTTTCTGGAGGTTATCTGACGCGACATAGTATTTCGGCGTTCCTTTTTGGACTGTAAAGAGTCCCGTTTGGGTATCGTATTCACCATTGGTTAACAGCTTCAGCGTCATAAAGGGATGGGTTGTGCCTCCTTTGCGCAGGTTGATCTCAATTGCCTGGATATCCCAATCTGTCCCATCTTCAGAGCGAGGAACCACGACAAAATCTACGCCAAAGCGCTCAAACACCCCTTTCTCTGATAAGTTCTGCCCAACCTTTAAGCCCAGTTCCTGAAGCTGTAGCCGATAAAGCTCATCAGCAGGGAAGCGACAGCCTAGATACACCTGACCATTGGGACCACCTAAAATTTGGTCGTGGGTGGAGAGGGCTTCTACCTCACCATTAGGAGTGACGCGCCCTTGAAAGCTAGGGGAATATTTGGGCTTGCCCTCAATGTAAGATTCAACAATGGCACCCAAAATGGGAATGCGATCGCCATAATGCGCCCAAGATTCTGTGGCGGATTCAAAGGCCAGCGACGGCAGGTGAGCATTGAGTAAATCCATCCGCTCCGCAATAGAAGGCTGAGGGCTGAGCTGTGGATAAAGCGAACTCAAATCCAAAATGCCGTTGCCCTCTCCAGAAAACCCTTCGTTAAGCTTTACCACCATGCGCTGGAGCTGAGGCTGTCGCTCCCATAGCAGGGCAGATTCTTTGACCAGCTCATCTACGGTTTTGACTAAATCACTGCCGTCAGGGTGGGGGAGACCGCATTCTGCAAAAATTTGGCGGCTCCCGCTTTTAGTCCCCCAATACAGCAGCTCGGGGTCGGCGGCCAACAGCGGAATGCCCAACTGTACCGAGAGCGATCGCTCCAAAGGCGTGGAGTTATAGCACACCATGTAGGCACGGTCTGGTCGCAGGGCATTGCGGATGCGCTCCATGAGGCGCGGTCGCTCTAGAATTTTTTGGCTCAGGGGCTTAAGGGACTGGTCATAGATGGGGACGAGCAGCAGGCGATCGCGGGCGTGGGAAAACGGAATGCCTGGTAAAAGCTGAAGGTAGTAGTCAATGACAATAGGCGGCAGCGGCTGAGATGTGACATAAATCAGCCGAGTACGCGGGTTGCGTAGACGAATGAGCGAAAACAGCAGCCGTTCTTCGTAGTGCAGAAACCCATCAATTTTTTGTAGCTCGTGCTGATCGACGCTGAACGAAGGCACCACCAAAATATCGGCATCCCCCTGTTCGTCTGTCTCCATCGACTGCCAGCGATCACTCAGGTTAGCCTGGAGGGTTTTAAATTGGTGAATGGTTTCTGGCAAAGACAGCGTAGCCATACGGTGAGAATCCTCAGTTGAAGCAAGTCATTTTAATCAGGCTCTCAGCCCCAAAGTGAAGAGAGCGTAAGCCCTTGAGCGCTTATCCGCAATGCTAATCGCCTGCTGCCAAGATTGGCAGGTTTATTCACGATCCTTCGCATCCCTTTTAACCCTACAGGCCATTACTCACGCCTACATCTACTGAATTCCGTAGTTTCCCCGATTGACGCTTTCTAGTCTGTTCTGACAGCTTAGTAAGGCGGGGAACACCTTGCCTATTTTGTCCTTCCACAGCCCAATCAATGAACATCGTGACTGAACCACTGAAGCCACATTTTCTGGCCTCAAAGATTTATCTGCTTTCGCAGCTCAACTACATTGAGCAAATTCAGGTCATTACGACTCATCCATTTTTTACGGGTCAGTGCCCCCAGTGCAAGCAAAAGCTTTCTCTGGTTGCGCGTACGCCTGGACAATGTTTATGTCCGACCTGTGGCTGGTCTGACCAAGAAGACTCTGATGCTGGGCCTTAAGACGCCGTCGCATTGAGCGATAGTTACAACAAACCAGACAGTAGCGACTACCAGAAGTTATTTAATCTTCTGATAGTCGCTACTGTCTGGTAGCCATTATCAATCAGCACCATCTCATAAAAACTTTTGATCTAAGCGCGGCGATCGCCTACCCCAGCGGCACTGCTCTATGTCTAATCTTGCCGCTTCTAACTCTCGGCTTTCTTCAGAGAAAATCTGAATTTTTTTAACCAGCCATTGCAAAACTGTAGGGAACCGAATCTTTTCTTCAGAGGTTTCTAATAGCTCTACCGCACGCGCCTGAATAATATCGTGGCGTTCAGGGTGAGTACTAGCGATTTGAACAAGTCGGCTGGCTTGGTTTCTGAGCTTCTGCTGAAACTTGGAGGCGCTGAGTTTCGTACATTCAGGACAAACGTCTCCCTGAATTAGGTTGTTGTCGCTACACAGCAATGTCCGAATATTGCGAACCCAAAAGGATTCGTGACAAGTAATACAGGTCATTTGGTCGGGGCAAGCGCTGAGTTTACGCTCTAATTGAATTTTCATGGTTCTCAATCACTGAGTGACCCTTTTCTCAAAAAATTAAAAAAAGTTACGACTTGAGCTAAACCTCGCTCCTTCTCTTTCTAATTTATCTGATAAATCTGATACGCTTTAGTCCACTTTAACAATTTGAAACTCAAGTTCTTATCTTTGTATCCTAAAATCCAATGAACCTGATTCTAAGTTAGTTTGTGTTCAAGGAATTTGCCCATGCCTCTGCCATTGAGGGAGGAGGCAATGAGGAGATTTTTGAGCCAGTGGTTGTCATAAGCAAAGCCATTAAGGTCTCTAAAGGGA
>JANPLU010000001.1:0-15712 GCA_031422435.1 Acaryochloridaceae cyanobacterium VAR_48_metabat_390 | reverse complement strand
GGGCTAAAAGGGCGACCTGTTTGCCTGCTGTCACCGCCTTAAAGATGGCGCGGATGGCAACCTCGGTTTTGCCAAAGCCCACATCTCCACAGACCAGTCGATCCATTGGGCGATCGCCTTCCATATCTCGCTTCACATCTTGCGTCGCCTTGAGCTGGTCGGGGGTGGCCTGGTAGGGGAAGGAATCTTCCATTTCGGCCTGCCAGGGGAGATCCGTCGGGTAGGTGAAGCCCTGCTGCTGCGATCGCTGGGCGTAAAGCTGAAGCAAATCCACCGCCAGCTTTTTGATCGCCTTGCGGACTTTGCTCTTGGTTTTTTCCCAGGCTTTGCCAGACATTTTGTTGAGTTCGGGGGGCTGGCTGCTGGTTGCCCGTAATCGAGACAGCGCCCCCAACTGATCTGCCGCCACCCGCAGTAAGCCGTCGCCGTACTGAATCACCAGATACTCGCGGGTTTCTTGATTAATGGTGAGACTTTCTAACTTGATGAAGCGCCCCACTCCGTGGTTGCGATGTACCACATAATCTCCTGGCTGAAGCTTATTGGGGTCAACCTGCTTTGAAGCCGCGCGACGACGCTTGCGAATATAGCTGGGCGTAGTAAGGGTATGCTGCCCAAAAAACTCCCGATCCGTTACCAGCACCACGCGGAACGTGGGCAGAATAAAGCCTTCTAGCTCTGCCAGTCCCGAATACTTCAGCGCCACGGGCGTTTTGTACTCATGAAGCTTGTCGATCGCCGGAAAATCCCTAGGGTTAGGCACAAACTGTGCCGGACAGTCATGCTCTTGCAGCAGTGAGACTGACCGTGAGGGTTGGGCAGAAACGAGCCAAATCTGGAACTTGCGATCGCGTTCTGTCCTCAGCGTCTCTGCTAATTTTCCAAACTGATGAGGCAGGGCAGGTACAGGCCGACTGGCAAGATTTAAACCCTGGTTTTCTACCGCTAGCTCATTGAGCCGCAGCCGTTCAAAGGTGCCCATCTGGTCTAGCCCTTCCGCGAAAGACTGATGAATTTTAGGCAGCACTAGTTCGGTTTGGTCAAGGCTCTGCCAATGTTCTTCGGCGTGTTCGACCCAGCGATCGCAGTGGGCTTGGCACTGCTCCGGTTCGTCAAGGGCAATCAGGGTATTTTCAGGTAGGTAATCAAGCAAAGAGGCAGGCTGTCCAAAGGCAATGCCTAAAAAACGACGCGCGCCTTCTAGGGTGCCGTTTTCAAGCTGGTCTTGGGCTTCGGGAGAAAGATGCGTCTGGATTTGCTGCCGCTGGGCGTCGGTAAGGTGGGCAATGGTGATGGGCTGAAAACTGGTGGGGGTAAGGGTGAGCTGGGTGATGCTTTCAAGCGATCGCTGGGATGCCGGATCGAATTCCCGTAGCTTATCCAGCTCATCCCCAAACCATTCCAACCGCACGGGCAGCTCTGCCGAAACCGGAAACACGTCGATAATGTCCCCGCGCCGACTCCATTGGCCTTCAGTTTCAACAAGGGAAACCCGTTCGTACCCCTGGGTGGCAAGCTGACGGCTGAGGGTTTCTAGGTTGTATTCCATCCCTTTATGGAGGGTCAGGCAGTAGGGGCGGAATGCTTCAACGGGGGGCAGATGGGGCTGGAGCGATCGCTCGGTGGCAACCAATGCGATCGGCTGGCTGGGGTTGAGCAGTTCTGCCAAAACCTGGAGCTGTCCCCAGGTCATTTCGGCTTCGAGGTCAAAGGCTTCGTAGGGTGAAGATTCTGCGGTGGGGTAAAACTGCACGGTTGCCCAGCCCATTGCTTCTAGCTGTGCCGCCCAGCGACCTGCTTCTTCTAGAGTGGCGGTAATGATGCACAGGTGTTGATTGCGGACTTGGGCGATCGCCGAGGCTACAAGTCCCTTGGGCAATCTTGCCAATCCGCTCAGGTGCAGGTCTTGCGTTTGGGTCAGTTTAGTGAGGAGTTCTTCTGTGAGGCGCGATCGGCTTAGGGAGCGAACGAGTGCGGAAAATGTCATAGCCTTTGCAGTTCTCTAGCCCTGGGAGCGTAGCAGGGTTAGGCCAGTAATGTAAAACGGTCTAGTGGCTATTCTAAAGGGATAAAGCTTTGAGGTGTCATTGCGCCTAAAACCTCCCCGATGACAGAGACAAAGGCAGGGCAGTCATGGATACTTTAGAGGCAGTACTAAGCTGGGCTTTTTTATGAATACTACTGCTATCAATCGAAAAGCAATTTTTACGCCGCCAGAACCTACCCCTCAGCCAGGATTCCCCATGCCAGAGCCACCCACGCCAGAACCTGCGCCGATGCCAGAGCCGCCTTTTCCAGAGCCTCCTATGCCAGAACCCAACCCGATGCCCCAGCCACCTGTATTCAGCCTATAAAATTGTGGAAGTCTGAAAATCTAGTCGAAAATAACCTTATCTTGACCAGGAACCCACTGGGGATATTTCTGCATAATGCGAGTGTAGAGATCTGAATTTAGCCAGATTGACAACCATGTCTGTAGATGAGGCCAAGGCTGAGCATTAAACCAATCTAAATCGGCGATCGCAAACTGACGCACAAAAGGGGCGATCGCCATATCTGCCAGTGCTGCACGCTGCCCAAATAGGTATGGTGTTTCACTGAGCTGAGTGTTAAGCCGCTCTAAATACTGCGCACCTTCAGCGCGGTGAACTTGAGCGTCAACATCTGCGTAACGTTCTGGATACTTGTAGCGGTCAAGGTGATACTTAAACCCTTCGTCAAACTGGGCAATCAGCCGCCGCATATCCTCTACCGTGCCTTGCTCTGGGGTTAGCCAGCCTTGGGGGTCGTTACGCTCTAGTGCCCAAAGCATAATATCCAGACTTTGCTCTAACACCTTCCCTTCGCCATCAATCAATACCGGAACTGTCCCCTTGGGAGAAGCATCCAGCAATGCCTGGGGCTTGTCGCGCAGCACAACCTCTCGCAGTTCACAGACCTGCCCACTGACGGCTAGTGCCAACCGCGATCGCATTGCAAAAGGGCAGCGCCGAAAAGAATACAAAATTGGCAGCGCGTTCTTGGCCTGCGTCTCTTGCTTAGATTTGTAAACCGCTCCCATATGAGCTTGGTTGCGCGCCTTTGCCAACTCAATTTGTCTCTGACGCTCCATCAACGCCTTCTGCTGCGCCTCGGTTTTTTGCCCGTAGCAGTGGGGACAGCTCATGCCCAGCACATACAGTTCAGATGCCTTATCCGCTTCGCTCATGGGCTGGCGGCAGGCGCGGCACAGTTCATAGTGTCCAGGCTTTAGCCCATGACGAACCGTCACGCGCTCGTCGAAGACAAAACACTCCCCTTCCCATAGGCTTTCGGTCTCGGGCACCGTTTCTAAATACTTTAAGATGCCGCCCTCTAGATGGTAGACCTCCTCAAATCCTTGGCTTCGTAAAAAGGCGGTGGATTTCTCGCAGCGAATGCCCCCTGTACAAAACATCGCCACCTTGGGTTTATTTTCGAGAAGGGCTTCTTGTCTCACCCAGTCTGGCAATTCAGAAAAGCACTTAGTTTGAGGATTAATTGCCCCCTTAAAGGTGCCTACGCCGATCTCATAGTCATTACGCACATCAATCACCACCACGCTGGGGTCGGCAATGAGCGCGTTCCAGTCTTCGGGTTTGACATACTGCCCCGCCATTTGGGTTGGATTGATGCCAGGAACCCCCATCTTCACAATTTCCTGCTTCAGCCGCACCTTTATCCGGTAGAAGGGTGCCTGCTCTCCGTAGGATTCTTTGTGAACCAAATCTGCCAATCGCGGATCTTGGCGCAGAAACGCCAGCAATTGATGAACCTGCTCCGGAGCGCCTGCGATGGTGCCATTTATCCCTTCTGCTGCCAGCAGAATGGTTCCTTTGATGGCGTTTTTTTGACAGCAGGCTAACAAAGGTGATTGAAGCGCCTCAAAATCGGGTAGCTCCACAAATTTATACAGCGCAGCCGTAAGAAAAACAGTCATCGTCTACCTAAAAGGGATGGGTCTTGAGAAAGTTTAAGATTGTGAAGTCAATAACATCCAGATCTTGTAAGAGCGGGTGTTGTCGATAGATTTGAGATTTTTAAATGCGGTATTAGCTAACCCCGTCTTTCTGGACATAAGTCTTATCCTAATAATCGCTTGCCTTGCCGTCAAACCTTTGCGGTGGTACCGCCTGAGTTAGCACCACGACTGTTCGCCAGATGGGTTGTGAAGCAGTTCACGAATGTTAGCTTCTATCACCCGATACCCCACATTGCCATGGAGCCGCTGCCGTCCTTCATTAAAAATGAGCGTAGGGCTAACCGTTACGGTATGCTCTTTAACCAATTCAAAATCTTTCGAGAGCTGAGCGTAGGCTTCACCGCTGTCGATTTGTGCCTGAATGGCGGTCACGGGCAAACCCAATTCTTCCGCAATTTCAAACTGCACTTTGCGATCGCCCACATTTGCCAGTTTTGTAAAGAAGGCTTCTCGAAATGCCCAAACTGCTTTTTCAAACATCCGCTCGGAAGACTCAAAGATACCCTTTTGTTCTAAAAGCTGAATGGCGTGCAGAAACAAATGACAGGCAGTAGAGGATGCCGGAACAACATGCATCCAAATCTCGGGATGAAGCGTGATGTGGCTGAATTTTTGGGTTACGTCCTTTACGTGCTGACTGTAGCCAGGTAAGCCCCCGCGATCGCGCCATCCATGCTTAAGCTTTTCCTGCGCATTGCCAAACACAGGTACAAAGTGATATTGAATTGCGATCTGGTCTTGAAAGGTCGATTGCAGCTCATCTAGACGAATCTGTGCAATGTACGCCCAAATGCAGAGAATATCTGAAAAGTAAAAAATCCGAATCGGTTCCATACAAACTCCAAAGGCTTATAGGTCAATCATGGGACGATGGTGGTCAATTCTTTAAGGGCTTCGTTTAAGTTGAGGGGGTGATGACGGCGCTGAGTTCTCTACTCGCCAAATAATGAGGGGGAGACTGAGGGTTCCAAGAATCATGACTGCCGCCGTCATCAACCATACCAAAACCGGATTGGGCTGATAGGTTTGCCGCTCAATTTGCCGAAAGATCTGATTGTGTCGCCAAGCTGCGATCGCAATGGACAATACCCCCAACAACACTAGTCCAATTCCCAGGCTTTCTGAGGTTAGTCCGGGCTGCTCTGGGAGCGGTTGAGTCGTCAGGGTCGCCTGAAGCTGGCGCGTGAATAGCCCAAACCGCGCGATCGCAAACCCAAAGCCAATTAGGGCGATCGCCGTGCGCAGCCAAGCGAGAAAGGTGCGCTCATTGGCCTGGTGATCGCGTTGACGATTAGGGTTCTGATAGTCGCCAGTATTTCGATTCACTTCCGTTCATCCCCTACGCCTATTCATCATTATCCTTTAAGGAGCGAAATGTACTCAGGGCTGTCGGAGATCGTGTTGTGGCTTGTACCAGAAATAATTTTAAGAAATGCAGTTCCGGCACGAAAGCGGTTAAAAAGTGATGCAGTGCTTGCACGCGGTATAACTTCATCGTGTTCGGCGGCGATGATGAGCGCTGGCGCGTCAATCCGCTTGACGTACTTCCAAGACTCAAACTTATCCACCAGCAGCCACCGCACCGGAAAGTAGGGAAAACGCTGAGCAGCCAGTTCTTGAATACTGCTATAGGGCGTTACAAGCACAAGACGAGCGATAGGTCGCTGACTCGCTAAGTAAGCCGCAACGCCGCTGCCTAAACTACGACCCACAACCGTGATGCTTGGGTACTCTGCATAAATCTTGTCGAACAGTGCGATCGCATCAGCAAAGAGTGCGGCCTCTGAAGGCTTACCGGAGCTGCCCCCATAACCTCGATAATGCTGTAGGTAAAGGGCATAGCCAGGAAACGCAGTTGAAAAAGTAGGTAGCCTTCGGGAGACATCTTCTGAGTTGCCGCCAAAGTAGAGGAGCGCCTTTGAGCCACTGTAGGGACGAATGGTTACGTTTACGGTAGCACCCTCTACAGGCAGTGTGATTAGGTTCGTGCTGTCCCCCAGCGATCGCGGTTGCGGAAAGTAGATAAATGAACGCTGAAATCTAAATAGAGCAGCACACAGCACCGCGTAAACGAATGTAATAACGCCCAAAAATAGGAGGAAAGTGCGTATCATAGGGGTTCTCAAGAACTTAATGGTCGTGTTGTAGGGCACCCTTTATGCCTAAGCTCCCCACTCAACTCACGTCTTCCATTTTAGAGATCTGTCATCACTGGCATCGTTTTTGTGTAGCTGGAGTTTTTGCCCTCGCGTTTGTTTTAAGCGTTGGTCTCCAGGCTCAGCCTGCCTTCGCGGCATCCGTGCCTCTGTCTAAGCAGCCACCTATTGTCAAGTCAGTAAGCTTAGGTAGCGAAGCAGGAGAACTCAGCTTTATCCCGAATCGACTTGTGTTTGAGGCAGGGAGTCGCTATAAGCTAGTGCTGCAAAACCCAAGCTCTCAGAAGCACTACTTTACCGCCAAAGATTTTGCTGACGCAATTTGGTCTCAAAAAGTGGATGCTGGCAATGTAGAAGTCAAAGGGGCGATTCATGAGCTAGAGCTACGGCCTGGGTCGACAGCCGATTGGGTTTTTATTCCGCTACGGGCAGGGATCTACAGCCTACGCTGCACCATTCCAGGCCATGCTGAGGCAGGCATGGCAGGAACCATCGAGGTCAAAGGGTAAAGAATCATTCAGCACAAGCATAGCTAAGGCTTACCCGAGTCATTGAGTCTCTTAGGCAGAGGAACCTAAGCGCTTTTCCCAATCTGCATTAATTTTGGCCTGGTTTTCAGACTCTTGCTCCAGCAGATCTGTTTCGGTGGTGTACACCAAGTCAAGATCGTCTACCAAGGTTGAGCGCGCAAACTGACGGGCAAAGGTTAGCTTTTGCGTCAGCGTCTGAGAGGGTTCGTAAAGCAGCTGTTCTGCCCATTGTGCGCGGGCTTGGTTTCGAGCCGCAATGCGTTGATTTTGCCACTGAATCCAAAAATAGCGACCTAGCGGAATCACTAAAAAGCCGATGCCGTAGGCGAGCAACCCCCCATATATTGCCTGAACAAAGCTTAAGAACCCAGTTGTAGAGCCGATCTCGCCGAGAAGCTTGCCCAGGATAACCGCACCAATCAGATTTGCGCTTCCCAACCCAATCGCCCCTAAAACTTGAGAGAAGGATGCATGGCTAAATTTCCAGAGGGATTCTCTCAAAAAAGGTGCAGCAGGGGCACTGCGATTCGCTTCAACAGAGGTTTGTAGATCGGGGAAGTAATAAACAATTTCGCCATCAGGGCTAACTTCAGGCTGTCCATTAAAGCGCAGCAGCACCGCTAGCATTGCATCATCAACGGACTGCCCTGCGCTAGGCGGCTCAAGAAAGGGAATCACCTGCTCTGCCGCAACAGCCCCGCCATGCTGTCTCAAAACTTTGCCAACCTCTTGCCAGCGTCGCTCTTCCAAATGAGAGTTGGGGTTTCCATCCCCAAACAGAAACGAAAACACCGCTTCTAGAAAGTTCATTGATCCCTGCTTGGCAGGGGAAATATTAGCAGAACCAGCATAGGGATCGGGCAGAAAAAAGTAGTGCCAGTCCGTAAAGATCCAGCCAATGGGAAACCCGCCAAACCCAACGTCATCGTCTGAGTCGCTGCCCTCAGAATCTTTGTTGCTTAAGGTAGTAGCAATAATGATGGCTATGATGGCGATCGCAATAATGCAAATAGAGGCAATGAGCAGAATACCGAAGGAAATGCGAATGAGATAAAACAGCACCTTCCAAATTTTTTGCCACCCAGCCAATAGGCGTAATTTCAAAAATTTAGCCTGAAGCACAGACCGAAGATTTTTAGAGAATAGGTAGGCAACCTCTCCCGTTTCTGTCACCTGAAGATGTCCGCCAGCTTCAGACGCTAAAGTCATGAGCGCCTGCTGAGCCACCTGTAGCTCTAGCCCAGATTTAATCGCTACATCGCCCACCGTCACGCGATAATTAAGCTGCTCGACTGCCGCAATAACTTTAGGGTTTAAGAACATAATGTTGCGAAAGAATTAACCAGCCTCTTTTCCATTATAAAAGGTGGTTTAGAACCTCATGGGTTGAGCTGTTCAGATAACCTCACGAAGCGCTACGCAACCGACAGACACCTGTGATCAAACTCACCTTTGATGGATGACGAAGATTACTGAAATAATGGGGCTATTGCGAGAAATTTAGGCATGGAAAGGCTTGTAGCACTTGAGATAACGGGAGAGTAATAGCACCATGAATAAAATACTGATTGTCCTTAGCTTGATCAGCGCAACCCTACTTCAGGGCGTGTCTACTGCAAATTCGCAAGAAATTCCTTCTAAAATTCGCGGCATTATAGATGGCTTTTTAGGGGAGCCTGCCAAAACATCGCCCGTCTACCCAGACGGGGCGCAAACACGCGCCATGAATTTAGCTCGGCAAGCTGCAGAACGCGCAAATGGCGGACTCAATAACTATCGGGCAGAGACCTCAATGTATGGACCAGCCACTCAATCTCCCTTCAAAGATAATGGCAACAGTACCCTGACCTTTACCTTTCTTGGGGGACAACCTACAGCTCCACCTACGCTTAAAAGTGTGGTTACGGTGTCTCTTACCAGCGATGCTGTAACCCTCGACTTCAACGGCCCCATTCAACTTACACGCGAATGATACTGAAGATGTAAGGGCGAGTTTAGCCGATCTCGCAGTGGAAAATTCTATGATTCATCTGCAAAGTCCGCCCTTACACAACCTAGATGCTGTTTGATTTTCATATTTTAGTCAGAGGAAAGCGCTGACACATCTAAGCTCTCGAATTGTCGTAAAAATTGCGCTAGCATCGCCTTAATTTGTGCCACACCACCTTGGACATCTGACTCGATATTAATCGGCATCACGGGGTCATGGAGCGATAAGCGCAGTAAAAACCAGCCCACCTGGTTCGATGCAGTGCAAGAAACCCTTAACCCCTCATAGTTATTGGGAACAACTTCCCAGCTTGGTTGAGATTGGGTAAAGGCCTGAAGCTGATCAATAACGTTTTTTCCATAGGATTTAAAGTCATTTTCCAGCAGCCTAATCCGAAATTCTTCACTTTCCTGTGGCACCTTTAGCGTAGCAATCAGATCTGACAGCGACTTTCCGGCCAGACTTAAGCGAGCGAGTTCAATCAAAAGCTTGCTGACTAAATAGGCTCCGTCATCGAGAAAGTAGTTTTCCTTCACCGCTCCATGGCCGGAAGTTTCGATCGCCAGATAGCATTTCTGTCCAATCTCATTGAGGCGAATCGCTTCGTCAATGACGTTCTTGTAGCCACGCTTAAAACGATGGTGAATGCCCTGCAAATCTTCCTCAATAAACTGAGTTAAGCCATCAGAGGTGGCAGAATCAGTCACAATCGTGCTTCCAGGATGCTCCCGCAGGACAATCGCTGACAGCAGCGCAATCAGATGATTGCGGTTAAGCGGTTGACCTAGGCGATCAACCGCAGCGCCACGATCAACATCGGTATCAAAAATGATGCCAAGATCCGCCTTATGGTTAATCACCGCCTGAGAGATGGCTACCATGGCGACTTTATCTTCAGGGTTCGGGATATGGTTCGGGAATGTGCCATCCGGCTCTAGAAATTGACTCCCTCTAGTGTCGGCACCCAGTGGCTCAAGCACTTTGCTAGCAAAAAAACCTCCAGCCCCATTCCCAGCGTCTACAATAATTTTAAATCCTTTCAGGGGCTGCTCGTAGCAATGGGGATGATTAACCCCCTGCCGAATAGTCTGCACAAGATGATTGGCATAGATAGAAATAAAGTCGCGCTTTGTCACTTCACCCCTTTTTGCGGCACTGCCAAAGTCATTTTGCTGCGCCAGCTTTAAGATGTCTGTAATATCTTGCTTTCCAAGGCCACCCTGCGCTGTAAAAAACTTGAGTCCATTGCGATTAAAGGGTAAATGACTGGCAGTCAACATAATGGCTCCACAGCAGTTAAACCCAGCCGTCACCGTACTCATAAACATTGCGGGGGTAGAAGCAATGTCAAAGTCATAGACAGTAACGCCTAAAGATGAAATGCCATCAATAGCAGCCTGTATCAGCAGTTCCCCAGATAGACGACTATCTCGCCCTAGGGCTATGGTTAGAGCAGCAGCGGCTGTCTCTAGCTTTTGCTCAAGCCACCGCACAAATGCTTTGCCTAAAATACTGACCACTTCAGGCGTTAGATTGACGGCCTCATCTACAACCCCCTCTAGTGCAACGCCTCGGATATCTGACCCATTTTGGAGTGTTTTCCAAGCAAATCCCTGCATTTTATCCATTCCGATCACTTATCCATTCAGTGGGTTTAGGCGTTGGCAGCGTTGAGGATAGTCCTTCTGCTTCAAACCGTTTCCCTATGATGGCATGGGTTAAACAGCACAGTTAATCAGACCGATCAGCCCTTCTATCTCCATCCCGTTCGGTTTTGAGCCAGCGGGTCTGTGGACGGGTCATAAATTTTAGATAGATGGGTGCTTTCCAGAGTAGATAGCGAGGAATTTCCTTCCAGTTTTGGCTCGGCAGAAGAGTGCGCCCAAATCGATGCCAGGCCGTCCAAACGCCCAAAATAATGGGCAACCCTATCAAAAGGCTAAACATGAAGCTCCAGGGATTCCCCACGCCAAGACTAAGCGCCCCTAAATTTAAAACCGCAGTTCCTATCCACAGCAATATAAATAGAGAGAGTGGCGGAATGGCCATATCGCAGGCCAAAATGAGTAAATCAAAGCGTCGCTGAACCACCATGGCTTTCAGCAGTCGAGGCACCTGGGTCAAAATCATTCTGAGATGACCGTGTTCCCATCGGGTGCGCTGGCTATAGGCGTCCTCTGCTTGCATCAGCCGACCCATCACCTGCGATCGCGGCTCATACACAGGCGATACATCCTGAAGCGACAGATCCACCGTAAGCTGCATATCGTCTGCATTTCGATTGCCTGCCAAAGAAATTGGCACCAGTAAGCTCCAGGGTAAAGCCATGCCCGAACCCGTTAATAGGCAAGGCCATCCCAATGCTTTCATGCCAAGGGGACGCACCAGGTTTTTAAGGGTGATGGCAAACGCCGAAATCTGATCGCGAAGCGTCGCTTCTGCGGGTTGCTCCATTAAGTAGGTGCTTTGAACTGGACACTGAAGATCCCAGGCCGTTTGTACCAAAATTCCAATACTTCCTGGTTTTACAGTGCAGTCTGCATCCATAAACACCACCATCTCTGGCGGATCTTTTGCCAAAAACTTGAGTCCATAGTCCAGGGCGTACCCCTTACCCTTCTGCACAAGATCGGTGCGCTCTAACACAAATGCACCTGCCCGTCGGGCGGCTTCAGCCGTGCGATCGCTACAGTTATCTGCAATCACAATCAGGCGATCGCAAGGCTGCAAATCTCCTAAAAGAGACTGAACCGTGACCCCAATGTCTGCCTCTTCGTTGTGGGCAGGAACCAAAATCGTAGTGCGTGGTGAAGCGGTGAAGACTGTTGCCCCCTGGACACTCTCTAAACGAGGTTGAGCCGACCAAACCTCAATTAAAAAGATTAACCCCAGCCCTCCCAAGCCTATCATTGGGATCCAACTCAGCCCCAGGACGAGAGCGGCGGCACTAAGGTGCATAAAAACAGCACATAAAACTCAACATCTAGCGTAGGTTAGCCTCTAGTATTCCCATTTTGCTCACTCTTGTGAAGGCGCAATGCGAAACATCTCAAATTCATCTTCAAAATGATCTAGAGAATCTCTATTGCTGACCTCACGCTCAGGCATTAACTTAACCTGATTCGCCACAATACCCAATAGTGGGATCTGAACGCCTTGGATCTTTTTCAAAAGCCTTAAAACCAGTGATCGCCGCGTTTTCTTGACGCTCACGACCATCAGCATTCCATCGGCATTGCGCGAAAGAAAATTGGCATCTGCGTAGCTCTGGAGCGGCAGCGTGTCGTACAACACCAAATCAAACATCGTTTGAAGCTGCGCCATTAAGTGCTGCATTTGCTGAGAAGCAACAAGCTTACGAGAGGCGGCTGAAACCTGTCCCGAAGTTAGCACAAAGAGATTAGTCTGCTGCGGCGATCGCTGGATGAGCTGATTGGGGTCAATGCTTTTGGTCAACACCTCATTAAGCCCCTCAAAATTTGGCACATCTAGCCAAGAATGAATCTGTGGGGTCACCATATTGGCATCTACCACTAACACCCGCTGCCCCATACTGGCAGCAGCCTTCGCCAAATAGGTGATGACTGTCGTTTTGCCATCTCGGGGACTAGCAGATGCAATCACCAGCGATTTAAGTCCCGTTTCGAGGGGCAAAAACCTCAGGTTTGTGTAAAGCGACTCTGCCGCCTTTAGTAACGGAGAGGGATGATCTGTCCAGGGTTCGTTTGCCAACTGGCTGCTAGGCAAAACCGAAGTTGATTTGACCTCTACAGGAAAGACGCCAACCACAGGAGATTTTACATCTTCCTGTAAATCCTCCAAAGAATAGAAAATATCTCGGCGCTTTTCTCGAAGAATTGCAAGACCCAGCCCCAGTAAAAAGCCCCCTAAAATGCCCAGCAAAACCTTTTGCAATCCCTTGCGCGAAGACGAAATAGGCTGCCCCTGAGAATCTCTAAGCAAGTCTGGCTTAGAGAGCAAGCGCCAAGGCACCTCTTTTTGAGCCGCTTCAACCCGCAAGCTTTCGCGCTTAAGCTGAAGCTGCTTCAGGGTATTTTGGGCAATTTCAAGCTGAGCCTGTAGGTCGTTAGCACGTCTTTTAATTTCAGGAAATTGCTTTGTTTTTTGCTCAATCGCCGCACTTGCTTGAATCAAAGCCTGATTACGAACCTCCAAAACCTGTGTTTGATTGAGCGCATCGACCAACTGCTGACTCATGGTCTTTTGGATTGAAGCCTGAAACTGCGGGACAGAATTGCTGCCCACCAGCTTTTGCGACTCTTGCTGCAGCAGCGTTAGTAAACCTTTACGCTGCTCTTGCAGCGTCTGCAGTCCCGGAAACTCAGGCTGGAATTGAGCAGACTGAAGCGCAATTTGAGCCTCAAGCTGCTTCAGTTGAGACAGCAGCGCCTGGTAACGAGGATTCTCACTTAGAGAAGATGCATTAATCACATCCTTTGGTGTCAAGCCTCCCAACTGCTGCTGGAGATTGCCATAAAGACTTTTTTGGGCAGCCAAATCTCGCTGAGCCTCAAGCTGCTGCGTTTGAAGCTGACGAGACTGCTGGGCTAACGCCGAGCCTTCACTATCCAGATCGCTAATACTATTCTGCTGCTGTAAGGCCTGCATCTGGGCTTCTAGCGCTTCAACCCTTTGTTTCAATGCTGGCAACTGCTGCTCAATAAATGCAACCCCTCCGCCAATTTGGCTCTTGCGATCCTCTAGGCCAAACTTCAGGTAGCCCGCAGCCAACTCATTCAATATAAACAGAATTTTTTGAGTATCTGCGCTCTCATAGGTCACGCTGAGGATTTTTGTTTTTTCAGCCGGATTTTTTTCAATACGCTCAACAACTAACCTTTCAGTTAAGTCAGCATAATCCACCTTAGGATACTTCACCTTAATTTTCTGAAGAATCCCTGACAAGACACTTGGGCTAGTCAGAACCCTGAGCAATGTTAAATAGTCAAGCTCTGCTGCCGCCGTACTAGCATCGGGTGAGAGGACAGCAGGCTGTACCAGCTTTCCTTCTGTACTCATTGGTTCTACTAACACCTGAAACATTCCAGAGTAGCTTTGAGGGCTTAGCAGCACCAATGCACTTGTAATACCCCCTGCCAAAAGCGTAGGAATGGCAATCAGTAGCCAATTGCGTTGGACTAGCCGCTTAATCGGATTGAGGGTCAGACCCTGCTTTTGGGGCATATCATTAGCATTCCAGCTTTTTATCCCCAGATATTCCGCAGCTTCATAGCTTTTTGCTAACTCTAAGTCGACCGATTCTTGTTCAGGATGCATAATGACCTTTCTAGAACACTGGCAGTACAGTAAAGACTTTAAGAGAAATTAATTTTGGTTCATACCTTATGGAGCAAGGGAAAAACAGCTCCCTATTTCGTACTCTGAACATAGACCTAGACTTTAAGACTTGTCCATAACACCGCTCTAAAAGCTACTCTTAAGGAAACCTTTGGAACCTAAAAGCAATTGACATAGCGATGTACTATATTAGTGTTGAAGTCACGTTATGAGAATGATCGCTAAAAAACGAATCGATGAGTCAAGCAAGTGGCCAGCACTGCTGAAGTCTGGCAAAACATAATTGAAGCGCTGTGGTCTGTGACTCGCCTAGTCCATAAGAGCAGAGTCTTAAGACAGAGCGCAAGATCAGCTTGATTTTATAGAACGCGTTGTCTAGTGAAACATCTCTTTCCTTTATAGGTAATTTTATTGTCAACCGTCAGCACGCCTCCCTAGGTCTTATCAGTTTGTTAAGTTTGACTATTTTCTTATTAAACTTAGAAACTAGAGACAATCAGGGAAAGCCTGGTTAAGATATGGTGTGACGGCGGGGGATGAAAAATTTGACACATACACTAATTGCATTTTGAGTAATCCGATGAAAAGATTTTTGACCATTGTGAGCTTCCCTTCTCTTGTTGTCGCAGCTACGTTAGCGGGATCTGCGCAATCTATCAGTGCTCAGGAGATTCAGTCAAAGTTTTCTCGCTCAACCCCACAATTTATACTGGCTCAGAGTCAACCAGACTCTTCCATTACGCCCGCTGGTTCTACATCTTCTGACTCAACCTCCGCTAAGCCTAAAATACCTGCCAACTATGGCCTAGTTCGTTCCATGTCAAACGGAATGGTTGAGGTTCGTTCACTAGACGGAACCTCCAAGCAGTTGACTATTCCAAGCGCTCTAGCTTCTTCTACCAGTGGTCTACGACCTGGTTCTCTTGTAGGGTTTGATACTGACGCTTCTGGAAGCGTGGCACGTATCGAGCCTGCCACGGTTGAGCGCGAAGTTCAGGGAACCATTTCTTCTATTAACGGAGATCAGGTTACGCTACTGACTTCTAGCGGCGAAACTTTTACCACGGCTGTTGATACTGCAACGATTGCCCGCTTAGGTCTTGTTCCGAGCAAGGAGCTAAAGGTTACGACCTATGCAGGGACTTGGGCGACCAAAATTTGCTGTGTCGAAACCCCCGCACCAGTCAGTACCATCCCAATGGTGCCTGCGCCTACCCCAATGCCTCAGGGGGGCGGTATGCCAGTTGCACCTGTGCCTATTCGGGGATTGTGGTAACTCAGCGCTGCTAAAGGCCTAGAAGTTAAACACGGTGGAGGATTATTTAGTAAAGGCAAGCATGAAAAAACACAACGCTATTCAGAAATTCTCACCTTTTGCCTTAGGCATTATGGTATGTGCTTTTCAGGTCGCTCAGACACCGTTGGCTTATGGTGCTTCTCTCAAAGGCGGGTCTGTAGATTCAGGCTCACTCTTAAAGCCCATTGTGCCTGAAATGCAGTCCTTTCCATCGAGCGCCTCGTCTGAGTGTGCACCTGCACCCGTTGGCGGTGGTTCAGCCTTACCCAGCGCTGGAGCCAGTACCCCGCTTAACGCTTCTAGCCAAAGCGCGTTAAATTTGTCAGCCTCTAGCAGTGTTCTGGCAAGTTCGGCGACGAGTGTTGTCGGTCCTTCTGCCCTCACGGCTCAGGCTACTGGGATTGATCCTTCTCTGAATTT